>JBGSTF010000056.1:0-20497 GCA_041736645.1 Oligoflexus sp.
GGCTGAATCGGCCTCTGAACTGCCTCAGTGACTGCGGGCTTCATGCCTAGAGCCTTTTGGATATCCGCTTCAACCTTCAGCGTATCAATCAAGACATCGGGATCGATCCGAAGCCCATTGATGTAGGCTTGCAGAGCATCATTGCTCGCCAATAGGATGTCAACAATCTCGCCTTCGATCTTGACTTTGCCGTCACGAATTTCAGACAGGAGCGCCTCGGCACTATGGGCAAAGCGCGCCAATTGAGGAAAACCTGCTATGGATGCCGAACCTTTGATGGTATGCACGCAGCGAAAAATTTTGCTAATTTTGGCTAGGTTTTGTGGATCGGCTTCCAGGGCGATAATCGCTGACTCTATATCGCTCAGCAGCTCTTCGGCTTCAGTTAAAAATGTGTGCTGCAACTCTGCTGCAAAAGACTCAAGATTTGCGTTTGCCACCAGTGATTCCTAAGTACTAAAGAGGACATGCAGATACCAGAATTGTAACCGACAACAGGTTCGGACAGCAAGCGCAGCCAACCTAGCCTTTCAGCAATCCTAGCAAGGCCCCCCCTTCGCAATTTTACTCATTTTGCTATGATTTGGTCCTCATCTCGCTTCTTTGAATTCTGAAAGACCTTGCTATGGCATGACACGGCAATCATTGCCTGGCAATATTTCCGTTCCCATACCGAAAGAACAGAGAACCAATAGAAGGCGGAAAAGTCTTGCGGGTTTTAGGGTGGATTGCAACAACAAGAGCTGGGCTGATCTCAATAGGGATCGGTCTATTCTGCTTGTTTGGATCCAAAATGGGGTTCGGCTACTTCGGCAAAGAAACCATAACCGATGACTTTTCCTACCGCGTGCTTTATCTCCTCGATCCAAGCTGTTCATTGCCACTTGATAGGGATCACAAAGCGCGAATTGATGCCGAGCTGGAGGTGACCTCCAGCATCAACAGTCGAGGCTTTATGGGTTGTCTCATTACAGCCTACGATCTTGATGTGCATAAACCAGGACTCTATTCCTTCTCAGCCAATGGCTTCATTCAAGGTATGGCCACCTTTGCGAACGGTGAGCTTCACCCTGTGCCAGTCTTTTATGAAAACGACACAGCTGTCGCGGACATCGATCTGAGTCTCGGACCTCATCGAGTCTATGCTTTTGGTAAAACCACCAGCCCAGCTTCTGTCAATCGATTTGGTGTCGGTAACGCCGCCTACCTTGTGTGGCCGAGTGCAGAATACCATCGAGAATCTTTTTTGGTCGGAGCGTTGCGCGGCATTTGCCTGGGCATACTTGGCATTATGTGCCTGTTCTTTCTATTTATGAATCGCGAGCACAATAGGGTTTTCTTGATATACGGCACCTTTATCTTCGTCAATATCGTCTTCATTGAGTCCATGCGAAGTCTCACAGCCGAACTCTTTGGCTATCGCGGTGGCCAGTACTATTTTGAGAGCTGGACCTTGGTAACGCAAATAGCCGGGTCTTTCACCCAACTCCTCATCGGAGTCTTCTTCGCAAGTTTTTATGAGCTCAAAGCGACCAAGCCTCGACTTTACAAATTATTCCTAATTTCTTTTGTTCTGGTCATACTTGAGATCCCGCTCATTTTACTCGGAGCCCGATTTGGATTTATCTATGCAACCATCATGATCGCGCTCGGTGCCTTGATTCTTATTGCCACCTCCCTCTGGTATTCCATAAAACATGGTGGACTCTATCATCTGATTCTCATCGGTTACACGATCATGTGTAGTTGTTCCAACTACTTTGTTCTTTCAGTGTTAGGTGTTATTCAAATCGAAAGCCTTTGGGGCAGAGATGTGCATCTTATCGGCTCGACGATTGAAGTTATCCTCTTTTCGATAGCGACTTCCCTCAAACTGAATTCTAAATTCGCTGAACAGCAACGTGAAAATGATCATGTCCTGCTGCAACTGCAGAAAATTGTTTATCCGCATCAACTGCAGCGTATTAGAGAGGGCTCAACACTGGAAGAGACGATGCCAACCGGTAAAGCCGAAGCCCATGTTTTGTCCTTCGATATCATTGGCAGCTCCAAGATCCAGCACGCAGAAGTCAAAGATTTCATAGAAACGGCTATTGAACGCTGTGTTGCTACTATGACCCAACGTTACGACTCCCAGTCTCTCACGGCAGATGCTTACCGTATCAAGGTGTTAGGCGATGGATTTTTGTGCTCGGTAGGATTTCCTTTTGCCAGCCCAGGACCTGAAAATGTGGCTGATGCCAGTGTTCGATTGGCTATAAAGTTAATTGAAACATTTGATGAGGTAGAGAAGGGCTTCCAATACCCAACACCGATCTATTGCGCCATAGGACTGGCTCAAGGTGCTATTGAAGCCTTTTATCCCAAAACTGGAACCAAGGAATACGACCTGTACGGCCCCGCCATCGTCCTCGCCACTCGCTACGAACAACTTCGAAAGTACCTTTTCACTCCTGAAAAATCCGATTACATCATTCTGCAAGAGCAGGTTTACGTCAGTCTAAGTTCTGATCTTAAAAAAGAATTCTACTGTATAGAGTTGGCCGAAAGACAGATTCGCGTCCGAGACGATGACACGGCTCTTCGCGTGTATGTGTGGGAAGGATCGAACTCAGCTAGGACTGCTGGTGCAGCCTGAAAAGGCATATGACCGGGGCAATCTCGAATTTTCATCGTCCCTTGCCCCAGCGAAGATTTACTCAAAGCGGAAACGGTAATTTTGACCAACGAGGCTGTCCCACTGACCTTGGTCGCTCACAAAAGCCAACTGCACATCCCAAGCATTCGCATTGGTTCCATTCTTGGCGAAAAAGAACAGATCCAATTCGTCCGGAGGCACTTCGTCGGCCTCCCATAGCACCGAACCTGCTGGTTCCAGGGTGTGCTGGCAGCTTCGACTGTGAGGCGGCAGATCCTCTTCGTTGGCCCCGGGAACCCCAGCTTTGCAGATGCGAACAGCGCTAGGACCACCCACTGTCAGGGATTCAGCATAGTTGCCATTGCTCATACGAAAGCTATGAGCGCGTCCGTTCAATTGCACAAAAGCTGAGATACGACCCCAGTTTTGTTCGATGAGGGCACCTCGATAGGTAATCCGTAGTCGAGGATAATGGCTATAGAGCCGATTCAAAGCACACAATTCTACGGGGCCTTGCTGCTGACAAGTTTCAGACACAACATAGTCAGGCGGATAGAAACTCGACTGCGCCACGGGCGCGATGAGTAGGGAACCTAAAACCAAAGGCGGAACGATCAGACCTAATTGCATAGAATTCTCCTTCAAGAGTTGTCTCGATCTGCCCGACATGCGTTTCATCTTTCCAAAGGCTTTGCGGTTAGTCTTTTTATGAATAGGCCTAGCCTCAATGTCAAGCGGATCAGATGAAGCGCGATGACTGACTTCCGTCGATATCGACAAAAGCGTTGGCTTCAGCAGATCCAGCGCTTTTCTTGGTAAGTTCGGAGAACGGACCTCGATCTCTGCGGGGAATAACGCTCCATGCCCAGAAAGATCACCAGGCAATGACGATAAAAAGCCGTTAACGTTCACCGTGGATCGGTCTTTGGCCGACCAGCATAAAACTGCTCCGCTTGGACGCTAAGCACCTAATTATAAACATTTTTGTGAACAGATAGATTCTCCATTTCAACTTTTATCGTTTCTACCGTACATTTATGCATAGGCACTCCCATGGAGGTCAGCTATGGAAAAAATTGGATCCTGGTTTGGTTCCGCAAAGCAACTTGCCCAAAATGCCATCAAAGACAAATTGGAGAGTGGATCTGCTGCATCCGGACAGATACTCCTCAATGTCTTGCACGACGCTTTTATGGAATTGCCAGAGCAGAGACGTATGGAACTGTTTCAGGTGATGGATACACTTCTGGCCCAATACAAAGCCGAAGCCAAGTTTGATTTCGAGCCTGTGTGGGAACAAGCCATTCGCCATTCTGTAATTCAGGACTTGGCCAGCAGCGTCAGCAAAAATCTCATTAAGTCGCTGATCAGCAAGGCGCGACTCTAGCCGTTGTCAAGAGTCTCTCCATCTACAAATCAGCTTAGCGATGTCTTGGCAGAATCCTTATTTTTCGGTACACTGCGCCCGGTGCTTGGATTCTGGGACATAGAATGTCCTCGATGCCGACCAAAGAATAAGGTAAGAGGCTGTTTTTATGAGCTTTTATGAACAACTCAAGATAAGACTAGACAGCGTTCACAGTTGGCCTTCGCTCTATCTCTTCAAATTTATTGTACCTTTGGCTAAAAAAGACCAACTCTTGGAGGTCTTGCCAACCGGCTTGATCGAGCAGAAGCTTTCCCGTACCGGTAAATATATTTCGATCAGCCTTAAAGCTAAAATGCAAGGTTCTGATGACATCATTGTCGTCTATCAAAAAGCCGGCGCCATCGAGGGCATTGTTTCCCTTTGATCGAGCTTTCACGTTCCCAGATAAGCTGACTGCACCCGTGCATCATGCAGGAGAGCTTGAGCTTCACCCTCCAGTACAATACTTCCACTTTCCAAGACATAGGCTCGCTGCGCGAGACGCAGAGCCAGATGAGCGTTTTGCTCGACCAGGAGCAGGGCCATCCCTTGCTCATTCAAAAATCGCATGCGATCAAAAATCTCTGCCACAAGCAGAGGCGCTAACCCCAAACTCGGTTCGTCCAACAGTAAAAGTTTGGGTTTAGCCATCAGAGCGCGTCCGATAGCGAGCATCTGCTGTTCCCCACCCGAGAGAGTGCCAGCTGATTGCAAGCGTCGCTCCTTTAGCCTTGGGAACAACTGGTAGACTTCACTCAAGGAGGCTCGGCAAGCGTCCGCGTGGTGTCTTTGAACCCAGGCACCCAGCTGCAGATTATCTTCTACGGTCTGCCTAGCCAAGACCAGCCGTCCTTCCGGTGAATGGCCGAGGCCCAATCGCACCCGCCGAGCAGCATCATACTTGCCCAAATTCTCACCCACAAAACTCAAGACCTCAGCCTTACTTTTCACCAGACCAGAAAGCGCTCGTAAGAAACTGGTCTTACCCGCTCCATTAGCGCCGATCAAACTGACAATTTCCCCGCAATGCAACGACATATGAACATCGTTTAAGGCCTGGATACCGCCGTAGTGAACGGAAAGCCCGCGAACATCGAGCAAGATCTCCTTCATCCAAGCTCCTTATCATCACCCAAATAGGCCGCGCGCACAGCCGGATGATTTTGAATTTCTGCCGGAGATCCTAGAGCAATGAGTTGACCAAAATTAAGGACTGCGATCCGATCACAAAGCCCCAGAACCAAAGGAACATGATGCTCGATCAAGACCACTGTAATACCGAACTCATCACGTAGCTGCAAAATAAGCTGCTGCATGCCTGATTTTTCTTTGAGATTCATTCCAGCCACGGGTTCATCGAGCAGAAGAATTTCGGGATGGGCCATCAAGGCTCGAGCCATTTCCAGCCGCCTTTGGTCACCATAGTTCAAATCGCCCGCGAGACGTCTGGCTTGGCCTTTGAGCCCACAGAAGTGTAGCCAGTACAGAGCCTCCTTTCGAGCCGAATGCCGCTCTTGGACCAATGAACCGAGACCTTTGCTCACAAAACGATGCCGCGCCGAAAGAATATTATCCAACACCGACTGCTGCCTGAGCAGACGCAAGTTCTGAAAGGTGCGCAAGATTCCCAAACGAGCGCGATGGTAAACCGACCACTCCGTGATATCGATATTGGCAAAAAGCACCTGACCTGCCGATGCCTTGACAAATCCACTCAGGACGTTGAACACGGTGGTTTTTCCCGCTCCATTCGGCCCAATCAGACCGAATATTTCGCCTTTCTGCAAGTCAAATTGCAAGTCTTTGACGGCTACTAGTCCACCAAATCGAACCGTTAAAGCTTTAATTTCCAGCAGTTTTGTAGCATCTGTGGAGCCTACCCTATTCCAAGGGTCCGGCTTCCACAAAGGATCAAAGTCACGTTCAGGATCTTTCATCCACCGCTGCCAAAAACGATCCGGAACTAATCCCTTAGGCAGATAGAGACTGGCCAGAACGATGAGACTGCCATTGACCACCAGTCGATAGTCTTGCAATGGCCTCAGCAGTTCGGGCAGCGCTGATAGAAGCATGCCTCCGAGCACCCCGCCCCACACCGACCAAGGCCCACCAATCATCACATAGGCCAGGAGATTGATGCTGCTATCGAAGTTACCTTGTCGAGCATTCCAGGTATTCAGGAGATGAGCACTGGCCACACCTGTGATGCCGGCAATAACAGCCCCAAAAGCGAAGGCCAAGGTCTTGCATCGAGCCGGATCAATACCCATCGCGGCCCCGGCAAATTCATCTTCCCTAAGCGCGCGAAAAGCTTGTCCATGGACACTGCGTTCCAAGCACACAACGCCTGACGCAACGGCAACAAAAAGCAGAAAAAATAGCCAGAGGTAAGACTGCTGCTCGGCATATATTTGAGGAATAGAAAAGATCCCGATGGCTCCACCGGTCCACTCTAAGTTCAAACAGAGCACTCGAACGATTTCCACCAGAGCCAGAGTCGCCAAGGCCAGATAGATACCGCGGAGCCTCAACACTAGGCGGCCCATACCGTAAGCAAGAACAAAGCAGAGCAAGGCTGCCAAAGCAAGTTCCACCAGCAACCAGGTCCATGGATAGATTTCCGTGCCAGAGGGCAAATAGTTTTTCGCGACAGCGCTAGAAAGCAAGGCCGCGAGGTACCCACCGATAGTATAGAATGCTGGTGAAGCGAGGGACAATTGGCCACTCATCAGAGGAACATAGAGACTGATCCCCAGAAGAGCTTGCTGGAGCATAGTGATCAGGACAAACGAGTCAATTTCCAGCATGCAAATCTCACAGTTTTTCGAGAATCGGTCGCCCAAGCAAACCTTGAGGCCGAATCATGAGACCAAGAAACAGCAGGGTAAAGGCAACAGCCTCCTTGTAGCCTGAAAACTCGGCAGGGACAAAGGCCTCAAAGAGTCCGAGCAGCAATCCCCCCAGAACAGCTCCTGAGATTTCACCCATTCCCCCTAGAACGATGACAGCCAATGCCTTGAGACCAAAAAGCAGCCCAAAATGAGGTCCTGGGATGCTAAATCCGCTCGCGACCAGGGTACCAGCCAAACTCGCAAGAGCGCCGGATAAGGCAAAGGTATAGACGATGCAGCGTTGCACCGGAATACCAAGCAGGCCAGCAACTGCTGGATTTTCCGCCACCGCCCTAAGGGCCTTGCCAATGAGCGAGAAGCGAAAGACCAGAATAAGCAGAGCTAACACGGCGAGCGATACAGCTAGGATGAGAACTTGGATGCCGCGCAAACGAATATCACCCCACTCCACCAACACGGGAATAAAGGGTATCGCTTCCAAATCAAAGTTGCGCGTTTCAGCGCCGTAAATGAGGAGCAAGGCGTTCACCAGTAGGATGGCGACTCCCAGGCTTGATACCAAATACAGCAGGGGCTCTGCTCGTCGGCGGCGCAAAGGTTCGAAGGCCACCCTTTCGATAAATGCACTGAGTCCGGCACAGAAAAGCATCGAGATTCCGAGCGACAGACCAAAGGACAAGCGAAAGCTGGTTTCCCACAAAGGGACTTGGCCCCCACCCCAACTCCCAGTATTCAGGCTCCAGGTAAGATAAGCACCAACGGCAAATACAGCGCCTTGGGCGAAGTTAATCACACCCAAAAGTGAAAACACCAGAGCATAGCCCAGAGCAAAGAGTGCATAGACCGAGCCAATGCATAGGCCATTGAGGAGGGTTTGCAGCATGGGACGACTCCTGATTTATTTCAAGAAGGCGAATTTGCCGTTCTTGTTATCCGAGTCCATTTTTATTTCAGCGACATAAAAAGATTTTTGCAGGATCTCTCCTTCCTTATCAAAACTGATCGTGCCCAATGCAGTCTGAAAGGTCTGGCTCAAAATCTGCTTATTCAATTCCTGGCGTAAATCGGCCAGTTCATAGCTAGAAATCTTCTTTTTCTGATCAATTTTTTGCAGGGCCTCGACGATCACTTGCATTCCTGTAAAAGCTTGAGCGGTGAATTGCCCCGGATTTTTTTTGTATTTCTTTTGATAAAGATCGACCAAGGTACGATTCATCGCTTCGCCAGATTCAGGGGAATAGGCCTGAGCAATAAGAATCCCGTCACAGTATTTCTGGCAAACAGGAAAAACATTCGGCGTATTCAAGCCGTTTCCGCCGACGATTAGACCTTTATATCCAAGCTGGCGCAATTGCTTAACAAGGTTACCGCCATCAGCAGCCAATCCTGAAATGATCACAAGCTCAGGCTTGACCTTCAAAACTTCACTGGTTTGGCTGGTGAAATCACTGTCGGTGGTTTGAAACTTTTGAATTGTGACTAAGTTCAGGCGCTTATCAGCTTTGACTGTTTCCTGAAAAGTTTGCGATTCGGAGCTGCTAAACGCATCGTTTTGGGCATACAAAATAGCGACCGTTTTAAGACTAGGATTCTTTTGCAGAGCCGCCTGCAGGGCAAAAGGAGCAACAATGGCAACGGGTGCTGACACTCGAGCTACAAAGTTGCCGATTTGAGGAATACCCTTAGCGGTATTGGATGGACCAATCACGGGTATTTTGGCTTTGTCAGCCAAAGGATCGGCAGCAAAGGCCTGTTGAGATAAAGTTGGCCCAACGATCCCCAGCACATTCTTTCGCATGAGAGCATTGAAGGCATTGATAGCCGATGCTTCATCGCCCGCGGAATCTTCCAGAACCAGTTGAATCAAACTCCCGTTGACTCCGCCCTTACTATTAAAATACTCCTCGGCCAGCTTCACCCCAATCACCTGTTCCTGACCCAGCAGGGCAACATTGGAGCTCTGGGAGAGAGCGGCCCCTATTGGGTAGGGCGCAGACACCACAGCGGCTTGCGACAATCCAGAGCATACTAAAAAACTGGAACAGCAAAAGCCAAACCACCGAACACTTCGTTGCAAACGCATAGTACTCTCCACCGAGATTGGGATGTCTGGCCGTAAAACTGCCTAAAAGCCTTGGAAATGTCAATTCTTCAGGCAAAACGGATGGACGGCCCCGGTGGCTTCCTAGGATCGAGTATGTCAGGTGGAGACAGAGGTTTAGCCTCGACGTAGAGTTCGCCGCGTCAGCTGCATGAACATTTTCAACTCGCCCATGGTCACCAGTCGAGTCAGGAGGCCGTAGAAGGGAGTAGCAAAGGCCAAACCCAATCGCTGCCAGAAGTTTAGGGCGACCATGCTGTCATAGAAGATCATAGCAAGCCAGCAGGGAGCTAAGATGACAAAAAAGTTTTTGATGAGCTTGAAATCCAAAATCTTACAGGGAAAAATCCGTAACATCGCCAGGAAAGTATAGATCTCGCACAAGAAGGTGCAAAAGCTTACCGCAACACCCGCTCCTCCTGGACCAAACTTCATTCCGTATGGAATAAGTAAATAGTCAAGAATGACATTGATAAGAATGCCAAGAACAAAGATCTGCGAGATTCGCCCACCAGTACTGGTCAAATGCACACTGATGGCGGTAAAGGTATTCAGATACACCATAGTCAATACCGGAGTCAGAAAGCATAGAATTTTATAGCTTGGCTCAAAACCAACGCCGTATAAAGCCCGAGCTAAATAGTCGCCAAAGAGCAGAAGAACCACACTGAGAGGCAAAGAGCAGACCAGTAAGAAATTGATGAGCTGTTTGACGAGGATTGGAAATTCACCATTCTGCTTGCTCCAAGCTTGCGATAGAGAAGGAGTGAATGAGTTCTGTAGAATAGGCACCAGAAGCATAAAGACACCAGTTAATTTATAGGCAGCACCGAAGTATCCCACTTCAGTGTTGTTACTGAACTGGGCTAGCATATTGACGTCCATTTCCGTGAAGGCCGTGGTCAACACACCCGCTAGATAAAAAGGCAAACTCACTTTCATAATAGCTTTGAATCGATCAAGACTAGGCTTAGAATCAAAGAATCGATGCTGAAAGGATTTATAGAGCAGATAGATGAGGCCCAAAAATTCTGAAGCTGCATACACGGCTGCGATCCACACCACCGATGGCTGAATCTTCAAGAGCAACAAGCACCCGACCACCAGTAGAATTTTTACGACTACATTGACCATCGAAATGAGGCCCATGTGATCGATAGACATAAATATTTTTTGCAGTATATTCCGCTGAAAGTGAAAAATCGCTGCGTAGAATCCCATGAAAACTGTGCAGGTTATTGTTTCCATTGATTTCTTTGTATACACCAAGGTCGCCAGCATCGCGCCACCGATTAAGGCGGCCATTATAAATTCAACCACGAGGATCGTCCCGAAAATTTCCTGAGCATGTCGGTGATTGCTAGGAATCGTTCGGTTGATATAAGTCGTCAACCCTAAGGGCAAGAAGGCGAAAAACATATTGGTAAAGGAATCTGCAAAGTAGAAAATTCCCATCTTTTCCGGCCCCATCAAGCGCGGCAGGATCATTCGCAGAGCCAAGCCAATCACCATCGTCAGACCAACGGACAGACTCATAACCGACACATTTCTGGCTATTTTGCTATGGGTGCTCAGGGGCTGGCTCTCGTCCATAGGCGGTGCTCATCCTTTTCCCAAAATGGCGATTTCTAGCGATGCCTATCAGTGTAGCATGCTTAACGGTCCGGCTGGCCAGCGGAATACCTAGCGCACGAACTCTTAATATTTCGCAAAAAGACCCGATAGTTGAAGGGCACCGGAGGACCTTTGTCTGTGACTTGGATTCTCAGCAAAATCAACCTGCTTCTCTTGCTCTTTGGAGGGCTTGCCGGCTTTTCGTCAAAATCTCAAGCCCAGTCCGATTCCATCGATGAATGGCTACTCAGTCCTGAAAATCTACAGTTTTGGTTTGATTCGTCGGGCCTTGCGCCATTTGACGAAGCCGTTTTGCAGAATTTTCAAAGTATTTCGCAAAAAACCCTAAGCTTTGGCTACAACAAAGGCGCAGTTTGGCTCAGGGTTCATCTGACAAATACCGAAGCAAAATCGATTCGACTTTGGATGGAATTTGATGGAGCTCTACTCAGTTCCCTGACTTTATATCGGCAGGATCAGAAGGCACCACTAGAGCAAGCAGGACTCAGCTTTCCTCGAACCAAGGCTGATAGCCACCGATCGCCTGTACTGAACCTGGATCTCGCCCCAGATTCAGCAGCAACGTTTTATGTAAGGGTCAGCTCGCAGTATGCCCTTTACTTTAACCCGCACATCCATACATCACTCAGCTTGGGTTTACTTGAAAAGCGCGAAGGCTTCTTCTTAGGAGCTTATGCTGGCGTGATGCTGTTCAACTTTGTCTTGGTCCTCTATATCTATATACGCACCCGATTTCGCAATTTTCTGTTCTACAGTATGGTTCTCCTTAGCTTTCATATCTTCTATCAATTCTCCAATAATCACGTCACATCTCTCTATTTCTGGCCTCAATTTCCCTGGTGGTCAGAACGAGCTCCCATGCTTTTTGTAGAAATTGCTCATGTGTTTGGGGCTATTTTTGTGCGCGACACCCTACAAACTCCCCAGTATACACCTCGCCTGGACTGGTGGATGCGACTGATTCCCTTGCGCAGCCTCTCTTTCGGTTTGTGGATTCTGTTTGATTTTAGCCCAACCCTCGTCAAGTGGAGCAATATTCTTTCGGTGCTTCTCCTATTCTATTACTACTTTCTAGGACTATACATATGGCGTCGGGGTTCCGCTCCGGCTCGCTATTTTTCAATAGCTTGGCTTCCCGTTCTCATTGCGAGTGCCTTAACTTTTATGCAAAGTGCCAATCTTTGGGTGGCGCGTGACCCTTTCTGGCAGCAGACAATACGCTTTGGCTTTCCGCTGGCATCCGGAGCCATCCAAGCAATCCTGCTCGGTCTTGCAGTTGGTCACCAATTTAGAAGTGCTGAAAAAGAAAGAGCTGCCGAGCACCAAGCCAGGGAAAAATTGGAGCAAGGCATGGATGATGCCCATGCTGTCCAGGAAGCTTTCATTCGTAGTGATACCATGACAACACGATTTGAGATTCGCAGCTCCCACCAGATGTCGGCAAAAATCGGTGGAGATTGGTTAGGCTATCATCATCAAAGTCAACGAGAACGACTGATTCTAGCGATTTCAGATGTGACTGGCCATGGCCTGCCATCGGCTCTGCTCACTGGTTCCTTGCATGGCGCATTCTATGGTTTAGCTACAGCCGAACCTCTGCAAACTTTGTCCGGACCGGAGCTCCTTCAGCATATGATGAGCCGGTTGGATTTTGTGGTTCGCAGCACAGCCCAAAATTCTGGATTGATGGCGACTATGGCTCTGCTCTCTGTCGATCTCAAAACCTATCGTATTGACTATCTCAATGCGGGCCATACACCCGTTCTAGTCAGCGGCTCTGCAGGTCAGCACTATCTTCTGAAGGGAGGTTCTCCCCTAGGGATAAACGACAATCCTCAATTTGGTTCTGATACTTGGCAAGGCCGCGCCGATGATGTTTTATTTCTTTTCACTGATGGACTGCTGGAACTTTCCGACAGCCGACACCGCAGCCAGTTAAAGATCATCGCCAATGACATTCAACCAGGCATCAGTATTGAACTCATTCATCAAAGAATTGAGGGCCACCTTGGCAAGAAGAATTCAACACCTGAAGATGATTCTTCCTACATTCTCTGCCGTCTGATTGCTGCCTAACTTGAGTTGTTTGAAGCACTCCCTGGCTCAGGACGACAAGGGCTTATTCATAGCAGGCGCCTCGATTTGCAAGGGCAACTGCACCACAAAAGTTGTAGCTAATGCTTCGGCATCCAACTGGATGCCACCACCATGATCAGCAAAGATTCGTGACGCGATGGTCAGTCCCAGGCCGCTGCCTTGGCCAAGATGTTTGGTCGAAAAAAATGGTTGAAATATACGTTCTCGAATATTTGTGGCTATACCGAGTCCGGTGTCACTAATTATGACTTTAAGCCAATCCTGATGGTCATGAACGACCTGCTTCAATTCGATGGTAATTCGCTTCACATCGCTATATTCCAGGGCTTCACAGGCATTATTGACCAAAATCATGAGAGCATGCATGAGATCCGCGACTCTGCCCTTGACCCACACGTTGCCCGTTTCGTCCTTAATGTCCAAAACGATTTCGGACTTTTTTAAGCGCTGCTCGCAGAGGACCAAAACCTCCTGCAACCAAGTTTGCACGTGAAGTAGGGATTCCGGACCTTCCTTGTGGGGATTGCCAAATTTGTGCAAGGAGCTGGTCAAGTGAGAGGCTTGATCCAAACTATTGAATATCAAATGCAGCTGGTGGCATACAGCTGAATCTTTGTGGCCGTTATCTTCCAACCCAACAATCAAACGCCGGAGGCGATTCATTCCACCGACCAAAATGCCCTGTAACTGTTGATTGATTTGGATGGATGATTGGCCTAGGCTGGTGGTCTTCGCTTGCTGATAAAGTTCTGATTGGCTCCGGTTGAGATCCCGGGAAAGAGACCGAAGGTCTTTCTGAAGGGCTTCCAACCGATTGCTCAACTCGGAAAGGTCTTGTTGCTTAAGCAATAGGTCTTGATCACGGGCGGCGATTTCCTCGCGGAGTTGCTCAAGTTCGTCCGTTCTCTCCACCATCTCGAGCCATATCAATCGGCAAGACGCCGCGAGGCTGACGATAAATGCACCGATCAACTGGGAAGAAAGATCCACTTCCGCACCAGACCAGAGGACGCTCACCATAGTCCAAATATGAATCACCAGGAGTCCCAGCCAGCCACCTAGAAAAGCCGATAGGGAAATATCTTCATGCTTATGTAAGGTCTTGGCTAGCATTCCGGCAATCGAGACTTGGCAGGCAATCTGCGCCCCGCCGATTATCATCGGCGCCTCGACCATAAAGAGATCGGACAGCGCGGATAGAGCACTCAGTGAGATAATGAAAGCAAACAGAATTTTGATGGCCCGAGCTTGAACGGACCAATCCACCCACACCAGCCCTAATAAGACATTGATCCAAAAAGCTGTTTGTTCGAACCCGAAGGTAAAAAGGGTCGACGGTTCACCAACCCTCTTAAAGAAAGACCAGCAAAGCATTTGAACCATCACGTGCAAAAGCAGGATTCGACCGCCTTTGCGTTCCCAAAAGAGACTGGTGCTCAGCACCATTTGGATCAGCAGGATCCCCATCAGAATTGTAAAAAGAGGCATGTAACCCCCGAAAACGGAGAAGGACCGGATAGCTGGAGGGTTTTTTCCCACCACTGGATGTTCCATGACTTCTAAAAACGTATCGGATGGAGCACAATCTATTCCGGATATTTTTGGTAGATCCCAAATATCGCTCGAAAATGCCGCCTGTCATTTCATTTGCCAGATCCAGCTTTTTGCATCTTTTATTGACCGGAAGGTAAGACTTGTTTTTTTCTAGGAGCTCTTTGAATTCAGCCGGCTCGGTAAGTCTGGGAATAAGGCATCTCCCTGATCTCCTGAAACAAAATCAGACTTCAGCCTTGCAATGAGGCGTAAGATGCTGAAATTATATATTTTTTGGGAAATTCCCAAGTTATACCTTTGCTCAGAATCCTTGACAGTTCGGGGTGTCAGCCATATCACTTTGATATGACTAGGGTAATTGGAAATCTCTCTTTCCACCTGTGCATCTGTACTGTCAATGAAATCACCCATAGACCTGCTAACCCATCGATATTGCGCGAATCATATGCACCAGCACTTCTGGCATACGCTCTGCAAGGGCAAGAGCACAACAATTTAGGGCATCAGGAGATTCGTAATGACATCAACCATGCAGAAAACAATAGGCGGGCTCGGACTTGCTCTTGCCGTAGCAGGCGCGGGACTCGTCCTGCAAAGCGGCACGAAAGCTCAGGCTCAAAACGATGCTGACCCAGGCAAGGCTGTACGTTGCGCCACGCGCTTATCCGTTACCTTCCTCGGCTCGTCGCCTGACGCCGCATTAGCAGGAAATGCTGATCCACAATCACAAGTTGAGACTCTCATCACGAATGCAACGTTTCAAGAGCGCTTCGCTCGCTTCATCAACAGCCGATCCAACGATGCGCCTGGCGCGACGTCTGAAGAAGACGGTGCTTATCATTTGAGCAAGTATATTTTGCAAAATAACAAGCCTTGGAAAGAACTCTATACAGGTCCGTACAATATCGTTGCTACCGGAACTGGCGCTGCAAAAACGGTTGCCGTGCAAGCCGATCCTAACGGATTAGGTTATTTCCGCAGTCAGCCTTGGCTCTTGCGCTATGCAGGCAACGAGTTGACCGGCGTTAAATTGAACAGCGGTTACCGCATGATCAATAACGTAGTAGGATTGAAGCTGGTTGCTACAACCAATGCTCCTGGCGCTGATGTGTCGGCCACAGGTCGCGCAGCTCCTGCTTGTAAAGCTTGCCACTACGATGGCTGGTACGCACTAGATAAAACCGCACAAGTTCTGAGCAAAGTTCAGCGTCAAGGTCAAAACGTAACCTTCACGCCAGCAGATGGCCAGCCGCATGAAGTGCTTGGTGGCTTGATGTTGAAAGATGACAAAGAACTCGTGACTGCCATGGCTGATTCAGAACAATTTGCTTTCAATGCTTGCCGCAACGTTTTCAACTTCCTCTACGGTCGTGATGAAAATGCTTGTGAGTCTGCCGTTTTTGATCGTTGTATCGATTCTCTCAAAACTTCTGGTCTGATGCAGTCGGCAATTGCCGCTGTAGCTAAAGACCCGACCTACTGCCAATAAACGGGAGTCATGCTCATGAAAAAGATATACGGAATCTCACTCGTTCTCGCAGTTGGTCTGGTTGCTTGCGGCAAAGCCCCTCGGCACCACGCTGGCGCCATAAGCGCAGCAACAACCGTTTCCGAAGACGCAAAGGGCACCGAAGCCAAAGACGGAATGGAGCCAAAAGCCAGCACAATGCTGACCTGTTCTCTGACAGACGGCAAGGCTTATAAAGGTTTTGGCAATATTAACCTCGTGGCTGGCCGGATCACGGAAGTTCCCAAAGAAGGCGACCGCTTCCGCGTGAAGCCTTATGCAGCTCTCTCTGGTGAATTCACTAGGGTTATGGGCGCTGTTCCACCTTCTTTAACAGCCAATGCAGCAACCTTCGCGGTCGCTCCCGAACGCTGGTACGTAGAGCCACAAGCCAGCGCTATCGTCTTGTTCACAAACTTTCGAGTGTCCTACGAAGCAGCTTTGACCTTGGCTGGTTCTGATGCTAAATTTGCTGAAGCTCCTTCGGAAACTAACGCGACAGCAAACTGTACATCATTCGCTCGCCAGGCTTGGAATCGCTTGCCAACGACCGAAGAAGTGGCTGCTTGTAAGAAAGTCGCGCTGGTCGACACCGCAGCGGAGACAGATATCAAGGCGCGCTGGGCTTATACCCTGGCATCGGTTTTAACGGCGACTGGCTTCGTTGCCTACTAAGGAGAACATGAAATGTCACACAAGAATATTATTACTCGACGCGATCTGCTCAAACTTTCTGCCGGCACAACCGGCGCCATCGCCCTCGGCGGAATGATGCCCAGCATCTTTACTCCGGAAGCTATGGCGCAAACGTCCGCACAATCAGCGGTACTGGTTTGTTTCTTGCCTGGTGGATGCAACGCTTTGTTCGGCAGTGCTGATTCATTCAGCGGCGCCGGAACCTTCGGCGTAACGGCTGCGAACATGCTGAACCTCGGCAACGGTCTGGTTGTTGATAGCAGCTTCAATACTCTGGGTGCATTTGCCAAGGCAAACATGGCCAGCGTAGGCGTTGCTCACGGCATCGCTGCTCACGGTTCAGCAAAGGCCGCTCAGTTCACCTTGAACAACAACAATCCAGTGATGACCTTGGCTGCTGCCATGGGCGGTTCGGGTTCGATCAAAGCTGCTAACGTCGGTGCAGAGATTGCTCCCGGCCCACAGACTGCAGTCAATGGAACATCTTTGCAACAGATCTCGGATATGAAATCGACCATCGACGCGATGGGCGGCGGAGCTCCCGATCCAACAATGCCAAAACGTGAACTCGCCGCTAAAGGAATCTCTGCAGCTGAAATCATGTCGACCAGCCGTCTCGCAGGCAACCCTGAATCCTTGGCGACCGTAGCCAATGGCTACAAGGCAGCCTTTGATACTCTGGCCAAACCTGCTCAACCTTTCAATGCCCAGGAGCTGATGACGGCTTATGGTTTGACAGGCACAGCCGTTGGCGACATGAAGAGTAAGTTCGCTGCTGCAGAATTGATGATTCGCTCAGGTACCAACGTTGTCACAGCCGTCGCTGGTGGCGGCTTGGCCTGGGATACTCATGGCGACACTTCCGGAGCTCGCGCTCGACAGAAGTTTGTTGCTGAAATCATGCCCGGTTTGAAGATTTTCACCGATCGTATGGTCACAGCCAATAGCAATGTGACTGTCATCATCTTTGGTGATTTTGCTCGGTCCTTGCCTGGTTCGGATCATGCTTCCGTGACCGTGGCGACCGTTATCGGTCCCAATGTCAAACTCGGTACCACAGGCAAAGTCGATGCAGCCGTTGGTTTGCCAGGTGGAACACCGACTGTAAACGGAATGTGGGGTCTTGTCGCAACCTTGGCAAAAGCGCCAACTTCAGCAATACAAGCGTTTGGTGGCAACCCACACACGGCTCTTAGCAAAGTTTAAAAAGTTTTCGATGGGGTCATGCAACTTGATTGCATGACCCCATTATGCAAGAAAGAGAAGGAGTCTTCATGTTACGGTCTATAGTGGCATTCAATATATGGATCTTACTGGCTGGCTGTGCGCAGGAGTCTCCAAAAGTTGCTCGAGTCCCCACATCGGGCACCAGCGGCAGCGGAACCGTGGCCACCAATCCAGGGACTACGCCGGCCAATCCAAGCAATCCATCGACTCCGACCGATCCTAAAGCTGGTGATGCAACCCCTGCTATGCCTGTCGACACGACAATTCCTGCAGGACCGACAACATCAGCCGTTACTGTTGCAACAGGTCCTGTAAGTTTCGATTTGGCCACAGCCAAACCCGCTCTTACCGGTGCAACCTTCACCGCGACTCTGACCGTCAATGCCGCAGCCGGAGCAGCTCCCGCTTCCATAACCTTCTCAGGCATGGCGCTTAAAACACCGGCCACGACGGGTTATGTGGTGTATCGGCCAGTTCTCGTTCTGATGACTGCTGATGGTAAAGAAAAGCAATTTCCTATTGGCACCAATATCAACGAAAAAATTCCTAAGGCTCGCTCTGTTCCTTTGGGGGGTCTGACCAGCATATCCTTTGAAGGCATCGATACCGGCGCCAAAATCAAAATGCGCTTTTCAGCACTTGAGCCTCTAGCCGACGCACTCTTAGACGGCATTCCAAACTACCGGGACTGCAAGTCACCGCAAAATTTCACTGCCGTTGCCAATGCACTGCAGTCTTGCAAAAGTTGTCACAACGGACTATTCGCTTATGATTTTATGGATAAGGATATGGCCACCGCTTGTGGCCAGAATCTCAAAATTATTGATAAAACTTTGAGTGGAACGGGCACTCTGCCGGCGATTCCTGGCGGAACTCACCATGGCGCCAATGGGGGAGCTGTGAGTTCAGCTATAGGCCCTTGGAAAACTGGCGAAGGTCTGTAAATCCGGACTGCGCAGCGTGAGATGGGTGGTGAGACCACCCACACTCCCTCGATTCTGTCACAAGACAGCGTCGAGCCTTTTCTGCAGAATCACTTCGATCTGTGCGAGGGCGTCATACTGGGTTTGATCGACCAGCAGTTTGGTCTGCAAGCCCCGTTTAAATGCTGCTGAAAATGCATGATAGCCGCGCTTTTCCAAACTCAATATCTGCCGATTAAGAAATTTCTCGAAAGCCGCCGATCGAACCGGCCCGTGCTTTTGCAGGCCTCGATCATAACCATGATCATTGACCGCCATCAGGCGCAGCTCGGCTTCCGGCAAGACCTTGACCAAATCCATCAGATTGTGCGACACCGGCGACCAGCTCTTCTTTTTGGATATGGTAAAGGTATGCTTATGGTCCGAATTGAATCGACTAGGAAACTCTCCCTGCTCATAGAGATCCTCATCAGGGACGATAAAGAACAAGTACCCTCCCGGCTTCACGAGCTTCCACCACTCCAGCAAGGCTCGCTGTGGATTCATCATATGTTCCAAACAATGCGAAGAGTAGACACAATCAAATCGCTGTTGGACAAATTGGGAAATATGATTGGCATCCCCATGCTGCTGATCAAAGACTTGAGCATGGTTAACCACTGGATCCCGACCAGCTCCAATATCGAGTACTGATTGACTCAAAATTGACTGTTGAAAATCGCAAAAAAATCGAGATGACTTGGTGCTTTCGTCCAATGCCGGCGCCCTTCCTAGTCTAGCAAAGATGGGAGAGAATACAGAACTTTTGGCCAAGAGGTCAACAACAATCGACTCTCTCTTGATACTATTCAAAGTTCGCAATCGACTGAGCACCCGACCAAATCCAGTTTCCTGAACCTTTTGCAGAATCTTTACTGTTTTCCTCTGACATTCTTCATCATCACTATATGCGTGCCGTCTAACATTCTACTGAAATGAATCATAAAGATCGATCGGCGAGCCATATCACGCCATCGACATGAATACTTTCTTACCAGGAGAGCCTATGCTGAAGCTTGGTTTGATCTCCGCGACGAATTTATTCTGGACATTGAGCAAGAAAACAACTCTCATTCTGGCCTTCTTAGGGGCACTCTTTTCAGTCCTAATCTCGCTAGCTCACTTCATGGATCCTGAGAGCACACGCCTTTTGGGGGCACTCAGCTTCATTCAGCCGATCTATATTCTGGTGTTTGCCATACCAAGCATCACCCTGCTGGTCATGTTTCGCTACCTACGTTGGAGTCTCTTCTTTTCGAGCATCGTCCTAGCAAATCTGGTGTGGAACGAAGACTATCGACTCGTTACGACTTTTTCTCAAAGCGAAGCCGGTGCCGCTGGACTGAATCTGCGTCTGACCGCATGGAATGTCCAAGGTTTCTTTTTCGGCATTCCAAAGGTCGTCGAATCCCTTCATCGCAGTGAATCCGACATACTTCTGCTATCGGAGTTGACCTTAAAATCTGAGGATGAGTCTAGTTTCCGAAAGAGCATGGCGCCC
The DNA here is from genome assembly GCA_041736645.1 of Oligoflexus sp. Taxonomy (GTDB): domain Bacteria; phylum Bdellovibrionota_B; class Oligoflexia; order Oligoflexales; family Oligoflexaceae; genus Oligoflexus. The sequence goes on from JBGSTF010000056.1 coordinate 20,179, forward strand.
TACCACACAATCCTGAGCCAGCAGGGTGACGCCGCAATTCTCAGCAAGCTGCCGATTGTCGCTTCCTATGAAGTCGAATTACCAAGCCATCAAGCATCTCTGACGAAGCACAACTTAATTGAGAGCCAAGCAAAAAACCAGAAGAGAAGCTTCCTTCACTGCATCGTACAGGTAGGAGATGAGCAGCTCAATGTATTGTCGATCAGGTTTCTCGCCGGAAGAGCTCCAAGTGGAGGCCTATGGGACAACATTCCGCCGTCAAAGGCGTGGGACCAGCAGCAGTCAAGGCAGCCGATTCGAGAATTTGAGCCAAAATAAC
>JBGSTF010000020.1:0-10332 GCA_041736645.1 Oligoflexus sp.
GGAGCCACCGCCTCGGGTTTGCCCACCAATTTTGCGAGGTCAAAGCTTTCGCCTTTCTCCCCGATGACGCAAATCGGATCATTCAATGCGCAGGCTTTGCCAGCTGGCACGAGAATCTTGAGCATGACGCCTTCGAAGGGCGAATTGTATTCCATCGTTGCCTTGTCGGTTTCGATTTCGACAAACGCTTCGCCTTCCTTAACAAAATCACCTTCTTTTTTCAGCCAGGCGGCGATACCACCTTCTTCCATGGTATCGCTCAGCTTGGGCATTTCTATGACTTCAGCCATAACACTTCCTGCTGGGTTTTAGAGGTAAAGGGCTGCTTTTGCAGCGGCTACGATGCGATCCAACGAAGGCAATACGCGTTCTTCTTGGGCCTCATTGTAAGGCATCGGCACGAATTCATTGCACACGCGAGCCACCGGCGCATCCAATTCGTCGAAGCATTCCTTTTGAATTCGATCTGCAATCTGTGCACCCACAGATCCAAAACTCCAGGCTTCTTCCACGATGATAACGCGATGAGTTTTGCGAACGGACGCAAAGATAAGATCTTCGTCCAAAGGCTGCAGAGTTCTGGGGTCGAGAACTTCGACAGAAATTCCTTCTTTGGCCAGAGCATCGGCTGCTTCTAGAACTTTATGAATGACTTTATTCCAGGCAATAATCGTTACATCTTTCCCTTCGCGTTTGATATCGCCGACGCCGAGAGGGATGATGTATTCTTCTTCAGGAACTTCACCTTTGAGGCCATACATCATTTCGCTTTCCAGAAACAACACGGGATTGTTGTCGCGTATTGCCGCCTTGAGCAATCCTTTACCATCGTAAGGTGTCGAGCAAGTGACGACCTTAAGACCTGGAATATTGGTGATCATGGGTTCATAGGCTTGGCTGTGTTGAGCTCCGAGCATATGCGCAGCTCCGTTCGGGCCACGGAATACGATCGGAACATTAAACTGGCCGCCAGACATATAGAGCATTTTCGCAGCATGATTGACGATTTGATCCAAGGCCTGAATACCAAAGTTCCAGGTCATGAATTCGATGATAGGTCTTGTCCCTACCATCGCAGCACCAACGCCTAATCCAGCAAAGCCAGCTTCGGAAATAGGCGAATCCCAGACTCGTTTGGGTCCGAAACGATCGAGCAAACCTTTGGAAACTTTATAGGCGCCGTTGTAAAGGCCAACTTCTTCGCCCATCAGGAACACGTTTGGATCGCGTTCCATTTCTTCTGCCATCGCTTGGCCTAAGGCCTCACGAAAAGTTAGAATAGCCATATCTTGATCTCCTTCCCCGCGTCACGGGACCAGCACGTGTTCCCAGAGTTCATCCACCGACGGATTGGGCGATCGATCGGCAAAGTCCTCAGCAGCTTTTACTTTGTCCTTGGCTTCATTGTCCCAAGCTTTGCACTCGGCTTCGCTGGCCAATTTATTTTCCACTAGGTATCGTTCAAGCTGCATAATGGGATCGCGATTTTTTTGATAGTCCTCAACCTCTTCCTTCGTTCGATAGGTTCCCGGATCCGACACCGAGTGACCGCGATAGCGATAGGTCAAAGCCTCGAGGAAATAAGGCTTATGCAGTTTACGCATCTGTTGCACGACTGGCTTCACATGATCGTAAACAGTCAGCACATTCATACCATCAACATCCGAGTGCTCCATATCGAAAGCGAGGGCACGCTTCCAAAGCGAGTCCACTGACGTCGTACGCCGAATGTCTGTGCCCATTCCGTACCGATTGTTTTCGACGATAAACAGGACAGGCAAATCCCAGGTAGCTGCCATATTCATGGCTTCAAAAAACTGACCTTGGTTGGTCGCAGCATCACCCAGGTAGCAGATGCAGACATCGTCTTCATTGCGATACCGAATCGCGAAGCCAATCCCCGTCGCCAAGGGCGCCTGAGCACCGACGATACCGTGTCCACCCAAAAAGCGATGCTCTTTGCTGAACATATGCATCGAACCGCCTTTACCGCGGCAGCAGCCGTCGACTTTGCCAAATAGCTCCGCCATGACAGCTTCTGGCAAAATTCCTTTGCCGATGGCCTGGGTGTGCGAGCGATAGCCACTGAGCATATAATCTGTCTCACGTAGCGCGCTTTGCACTCCTACTGCCAGAGCTTCCTGACCAATGTGGAGATGGCAGAAGCCCGAAAACTTCTGCTTCGTATAGGCCAAGCCTACACGCTCCTCAAATCTGCGGAACAGACACATCTCCTTGTACATTTTGACAAGCAGATCCCGCTCCAAGGGAGTCTTCTTTTTCGCAGTCATTTCTCACCCTTCAAACTCTTGAAATCTTGTAAAATTACGAAAACAGCTGGGCATTTATGCGGTCTTTTTGAATAATTTGATTCAAAAAGCAACAAGCTGCTGTTTACACTAAACAGCAGCTTGAAAAAATACATTTCAATTGAAACGACTCAGAGCGATTGTTGCGTTGGTTCCTCCGAAACCGAAGGAGTTGGAGAGACCAACCCGCACTTTTCTCTCAACAGCCTCGACAGTTGTATAATCCAGCGGGCAACTTGGATCGGGAGTTTGGAAATTCGCCGTCGGCGGAATTAAACTATGGTGAATCGCTAAGGTTGTATACACAGCTTCAATGCCGCCCGCCGCTCCCAGACAATGTCCGGTGACTCCCTTGGTCGAAGAAATCGCCATCCTACGTGCATGCGAGCCAAACAAGTCCATAATCGCTTCTGTTTCATACTGATCATTGATCTTGGTCGACGTTCCGTGGGCATTGATATAGTCCACGTCTTCTGCAGCTAGACCAGCGGAATCCAGAGCCATTTTCATGCATCGGCGGCCGCCTTCCCCTCGTTCCAGTGGCGAGGTGATATGATGGCCGTCGCCCGAGAGACCATAGCCGATCACCTCGGCATAAATTCGGGCTCCACGTTTTTGTGCACTTTCCAATTCTTCCAAGACGAGAATTCCTGCACCCTCGCCCATCACAAATCCATCACGATTCAGATCGAAGGGACGTGAAGCATGAGTCGGATCGGCATTATTGGTGCTGAGAGCTTTTAGGGCTGCAAAGGCAGCGATACCAAGCGGACTGATGGCACTTTCCGCGCCTCCACACACCATGGCATCAGCCATCCCGTCCCGGATATAGCGATAAGCTTCTCCGATTGCATGAGTCCCGCTGGCGCAAGCGGTGGCGGTGCAGGAGTTGGGCCCACGCAAGGAATACTGAATCGACACATAGCCAGATGCCATATTGGGAATTGCGTAGGGGATGAAGAAGGGGGAAATTCGTTTTTCACCTTTCTCCATCAGCACTCGGGTGGATTCTTCGATGTCAGCGATACCGCCCATGCCGACACCGATCACACAGCCATTGCGCTCAGGATGAAGTTCCAAAGGCAAACCGCTGTCACGAATCGCCTCATCGGCTGCCATAGTTGCCAGGATAATGAAACGACTCAGCCGGTTGGCATCTTTTTGATCGATGACGCCTTCTGTCTGAAGATTTTTCACCTCACCGGCCACTTGAACCCGATGGTTGCTCGCATCGAATAGTGTGATGCGAGCCGTTCCTGATCGGCCCTTCACAGCTCCGTCCCAGGCATCTCGAAGATTGTTCCCAGTCGGTGCAACGATTCCCAAACCTGTGATGACAACTCGTCTCATGACTCCACCTTCAAGCTGTTGAATCCCCGGCCTTTGCCGACCTTTTATTCACAAATGACGTGACGTCTGCTGGGCAAGAGCAAGCCACTCAAGCTTGCGGTTTGCGCAGAAGCGTCCCAGTCATATCATGCTTAAGGCGACTCGACCAGCGATCAGTTGTATGCTTATGACCCGAAGTCTGGGCGCATTTTAGCACGCTTACGCCAATTCCTTAAGAAAGGAATATGACGTAAATTGAAGAGGGATTCTGAGGGTGGCAAGCGATTCTTTTGATAGACAAGAAAGACACCAAAGCCAGTCATGAGAACATGCGGCAACCAGGCTCCCAGGGGAGCCGATAGAAGTCCTTTCTCACTGAGAAACTTGAAAAACATCATATTGATATAGCTCGCTACTATCGTCACACTGGCTCCAAGAAAGGCATGACTCTTGCCTCGACGCTCATCTTGAATTCCAAAAACCATCGCGAAAAGAGCGAAAGTAAAGCACGCAAATGGCATACTCATGCGCTGATGATAGAGAAAACGTGCCTTAAGATAGGTATCCCGATCTTTCACATCCTGCTTCAGCGAGTCCACGTATCGGCCCAGCTCACCTGGCATATAACCTCGGTAATCATCCTCTGCATTGCCAGGTCCAAAGATTTGCTCGCGAAATATGGCCAGCAAATCGAGTTCCGCCCTTTTAAATTTGATAACCGATACTTCATCGGAATCAGCTCGAGTCGTGTACACGATTCCATAGTCAAAAGACATGCGCAAATCGCCTGTTTCTACGGAACCCGTAATGGCTGCAGCAGGGGCCAAAAGACTGAAATTCTGGGTTTGACTGCCATGACCTGGGCCGAGCATAACATTTTCAAACCGCGTTCGATCCGGTGAGATATGCTCAGCGTAAAGCACGTACCCTAGAAAATCATCGAGGAATACCCCAGGTTTCATCTTGTATCGAATCATATTGTCGAGTTCGGTCTGGGTTTTTCGATGAAGGAATTGGACCGATTCCCTACGTCCCCATGCTTCGAAGTAGACCGCACCGATCAAAGTCAAAACAAAGGCCACCAAGGTAATTGACAGCACGGGCCTTAAAGCCCTTCGCAACGAGTATCCGGAAGCGATCATGGCAGTGAATTCGCCATCGGCAGAAATGCGACTGAAACTCAACAAAATTGCAAACATAATCGAAATGGGAATGATAATGGAAATGAAGGGCATTAGAATGAACAGAAAGGGCAAGAGGAGATTTTCCACAGACAGCCCAAAAGTTACCAGAATCTCTGACAGCCTGACGAGCTGCGATATCACAATTACTGCGCTCATGACGCAAAAGACCGTCACAAATTGCGGCATGATTTCCATAATGAAGTAGAAAAACAGTGTGATAGCGATTCCTCCCAAGCTCCAAAAGCTGCCTTACTCAAGGCTTGACCCTCTATTATCACTCCACGCCAGCTGTCCGGCAAGAACGCAGAATTTGCAATAGCGTACCAGCCCGTGTAAAAAAACTGCTGATCCTGTATAATAAGCTCATAAAGAGCTCACAACGATCCATCCATAAATAAACCTTTATAAAGGTAGAGGATAAGAGTGTCAAACTCCCATACTACTCGCCCAAGCCGGCTCTATTTTTCGCTCCTCTGGCTGGCGGGTTGCCTTGCTTGCCAGCAATCCTCTGCTCAGAAAGCTCCTGAAGCGGAAAAAGCCGCGCCCGAAACGAGTCAGACACTGGCCCCGGTGGCCTTGCCCTTGGAGCTGCCTGAATGGATTGACGCTGATACCAATCCCCAGTTGGCGGGCCGGACGGTGACGATCGTTCCGCAGATTCAAAATCAGGTCACACGCTTTGTTCGCAATGGAGGAAGTCCCATTGCCGCTTTGGTCATGATCAATGTCAAAACGGGTGAAATCCTGGCCATGGTTCAGGGTTCGACCCCCAGCAAATGGGGAGCGGAAACTCATTCAGCCCTCCATATCGGGTTTCCAACCGCTTCACTGTTTAAGACGGTCGTGGCAGCGACCGCTTTCGAAATCGCCGAACTCGATCCCGAAGCGACCTTGAGTATGTTTGGCGGCTGTTCGCATGTCCATCCTCGAGGGATTTGGCCACCCGTGGAAAGCAGCAATCCCAATCAGGCGATCAGTCTGCGTCGAGCCTATGGGAACTCTTGCAATGGATTCTTCGCCAAACTTGCTGTCAACCGCATTGGTCTCGGGCCCATTCTCAGCATGGCACGCAAGCTAGGATGGAACAATCAATCTCTCGGATCTGATTTCATCGTCCCCCCAAGTCCTTTAAAAGAGCCTAACGCAGCGTCTTCGAGCATCCACACAATCGGCAAATTTGCGGCTGGATTTGGCTCCGTTTCCATCTCTGCGGTTCATGCAGCCTGGCAGGAGTCGGTCATCGCTAATGACGGGCTCTCTATGCCCTTACATATCTTCAAAGATACCCAGATGGGAACGCCAATCCCTCCTGCTCGCATCTTGGAGGCCGATACAGCCATCAACCTCAAGCGCATCATGGAAGCCACAGTGATGGATGGAACCGCCAAGCATGCTTTTAGTCGCGGTCGTTTGCGCATGCTACGCACCGAGGTAGGAGGAAAAACGGGGACCTTAAATGGCAATCATCCCCAGGGTCTCACAACTTGGTTTGCTGGCATTTATCCCCTCGAAGATCCTGAAATTGCGGTGGCTGCTGTCGTCATGTTGGAAAACCTCTGGAAATTCAAGGCTACCAACCTCGCCGCCGAGTCCATACTGGCCTATTATGACTATAGAAACGGACCCGAGAGCCCCTTAAAAACAGCTCGCAAGGCCTCGCCAGTAGAAGCGGCCCGCTGAGGGCCAGCACTCGCTCACCTGCTTCGAAATATTGGATGAAGTATAGCTAAAGATCTGCTTTGCAGTCTTTCAGGGCATTTGCTAGCTAGGAGCCAACGTTACGGCGCCCTTTTTTGACCTCGATGAGGAGAGTTCCATGAGTCAGCACTACTCGATTCCTGTCGTCGATCTCAATGACTATCTGCATGGCAATGCGGAGCAAAAAGACCTTTTCATCAAGAGCGTCGGCAATGCTCTGAGAGAGGTTGGATTCTTTGCTCTGACCAACCACACAGTCAGTCATGACTTAATCTACGAAACTTATACCGAGACAGCTGAACTCTTTGCTTTGCCAGAAGCGACCAAAGCCTCCTATGAAATTGATGGCCTCAACGGTCAGCGTGGCTATACTTCGTTTGGTAAAGAGCATGCGAAAGATTCCAAAGCTCCGGACTTAAAAGAATTCTGGCATGTCGGTCAGGAACTCTCGCCCGAGCATCCCAGGTCAGCCTCATATCCAACCAATGTTTGGCCTCCTGAACTCAAAAATTTTCAAAGAGTGATGGTGGATGTTTATCGTCGATTGGAAGCTGCAGCTTTTTCGGTTTTAGAGGCCTGCGCGCTCTATATCGGTGAGGAAAAATCGCTTATTCGCGATATGGCTCTTGATGGCAATTCCATTTTGCGATTGATTCACTATCCACCCGTGCCTTCGGACCGCGATCCGAATAGCATTCGCTCGGGTGCCCATGAAGATATCAACCTGATTACACTTCTGATCGATGCCACGGCTTCGGGCTTGGAAATTTTGGATCGGCGCAAGCAATGGATTCCCGTGACAACACCAAAAGGCTGCATTATCGTTGACGCCGGCGATATGCTGCAGAACCTGACCAATGGATTTTTCAAGTCCACAACTCATCGCGTTGTGAATCCCAACAACAGCCGTGATCGCCGCTACTCCGCGCCGTTCTTTGTGCATGCTCGAGGGGATGTGGCTTTGAATCCTCTGGCCTCATGTCTAGAGCCAACCGGTGGGAAGCAAATCTATCCTAATATTACCGCAGATGAATACCTGATGCAGCGATTGAAAGAAATCGGCTTGGCCTAGATAGTGACGACCCTCACGGGTCGATTTCATACCAAACTTCCGACCTCCCGGCGTGCCTGGAGGTCTTTTTTTCAGCTCTTTTTGAGAATTTTAAGATCAGAGGCAATCGGTGCGAATCCTTCCAAACGCACACGGAAGCTGAGACGAGTTCCGACTTCTATACGTTCCTTGCCGACTGATTTCAAGTCGCCCGGAAAGAACATCAGAGTTGATCTTTGCAAACTCGTATCATCGACTGTGATCCAGCCCACTCGTTCTGGGTTAAAATAACTCACCGTGCCACCGTAGACATGATCATGGGATGCTTCGCCAATGACCAAGGCACCCTTGCGGCTGATGGCATCTATGGCCTTAGCTACAGCTTCGGCCTTGGGGTCATCTTGCTGCAGGAATAGGTAGAGCATATGCTTGGCCCTTGTACAGGCCACATAAAACAAACTCGCCATAATGGGATTGGTTAGAGGCATATTGTATTCGCTGAGGTTGCTAATAATAGCGACCGAAGTTTCTAAGCCTTTAAAGGATTGGATGGTCGATACAGCGACGGTTGAAGCTTCTCTTTTAATTTTCCGATTGTGACCGATGTCGACCAGATCAAAGCTGCCAAGCTTGGACACACCTTGCAGGAAAGATCCTTCTTGAAAAGGTCGGCGTGCGGAGAGAATTGTCAGCTCTTCGGTACGCAATCCTTCTTTCTCACAAAGTTTATGCATCAGCTGTTGTAGCTTGTCTTGAGCATCCTTGACGTCTTTGTACAGGATCAATTCTGGAATATAACCGAGTCTTCCTGAGTGACTGTTGAGGATCTGCCGTCCTGTTCTAAAAGTCCTAGAGAAGGTCGAAATCTCTTTTGTTGTTCGATAGTTATGAACCAAAGGGAAATAGGGCACACTGATCGGCAACACGTCCTCAGGGACGAATGTCCCTTCAGTGGATCCCGAACCAAACACGCCCTGGCTTCGATCAAAGAAGATATAGAAATGGCTATCAGCATCTTTTAGAGAAGCTTCGATGGACTCCCACCAGAAAGGCTGGACATCCTGTGCCTCATCGCAAAGCAGCACATCATATCGAGTTGTGGATTGCATGATAGCGGCTTTAAGCTTCTCAGGTCCGACGTACTGAATCCAATCTTCACGACTTCCTTGGAAATCAGGAGGACGCTTGAGAATATCGACGCCAAAGTTCGAGGCAAACTCGGCATAAGTTTGCACTTCAATGCGACTGCCGACCTGCTCGGTCATATACTGATTGAGAACCGGATTGGGCGATAGCAAGAGAACCTTTTGGCCAAGATCTCGAAAATGTTTGGCCAAGGCCATGGCGAGCATGGTCTTGCCCGTCCCTGCCTCCCCTTCGACGGCTAGGCGTTTGGTGCCGGACATGGGGGAAATCAACGTATCGTGGATATGCTCCACGTCTTTAACTTTGCTTTCATGCTGATCGATATAGTCACGAATATAGAGCCGGCTGGTGTAATGACTGCCGCGCAGAATTTTATCGACAGCGTCGCCCACGTCTTTAAATTGCAAATATTTAGCGGGTTGGGCTGCGCTGATTGTGGCTTGCAAAGTCTCTTCTAAATTTTCCAGCTTTTGCCTTCCCAGCAGGAGCGCGACTTCAACATCCGTTCGATCAGGAAATTCCTTTTCGACCACTGACGGCAAACAAACCAAATGGGTCATTGGGACTTTGATGTTTTTCTTTTTAAGATAGCGGAGGAATCGACTCTTCCAATGCAGCGCTTGAGCAAAGGGATTTTTGATAGGAAAGCGCTCGCCAAAACGGTTTTCGGTGAAGAACTGCTGCGCATCAGGATCATAGGAAATACGGCCACCCTTAACCTCGATGACAACAAGGCCAAAGTGGGGGTGATAGAGAACGAAGTCGATCTCGTTATCAGTGAGGCCCAGATCGCCTTCAATGCCCGACAGAGTGCATGAGTAGTAAACGCGCCAGTCGTCACTGAGGTCTCGACAGAGTTGATAGAACTGCTCCTCGGCTTGGCTAGCGAAGATCACTCGGACTTTGTCGGTATTCGGATAGAGATGAGCCATCAGGAAGTCGCCTCAGACGCGGATTGCGCCGGATGTCTTCTTTCAAGATTCAGTCCAGCAGGAGCAGTCTTGCAAGTGGGCGTGAGGACTCAGAGTAAACGTGACGAAAGGAAATACTGTCAGAAATTTTGACAGGAATTCACAGCTCGAATACACAAAACCCCTGGGGATTTCTCCTCAGGGGTTTTGCTTATTTTTAAGGCTGCGTCGAGCTACTCTCCCACAGTTTAAACTGCAGTACCATTGCCGCTGAAGAGCTTGACTTCCGTGTTCGGGATGGGAACGGGTATTTCCTCTTCGCTATAAACACAGCCAAATCGTGTCTATTTGAAACTAAATATCGTGAATGTTTCTTCGTATCAAGCAAATTCTTTTAGAGCAAAATTCTCTTTTTCCGACTACTTGAGGTTTTCAAGTAAGGAGAAAGGCGAGTTAAAATAAGCCTCACGATCTATTAGTACTGATCAGCTCCACACCTTGCAGTGCTTCCACCTCCAGCCTATCAACGTCATGGTCTATAACGGATCTTCAGGGCCGAAGCCAGGGAAATCTCATCTTGGGGTGGGCTTCCTACTTAGATGCTTTCAGCAGTTATCCCGACCGCACTTAGCTACCCTGCTATGCCGCTGGCGCGACAACAGGTACACCATAGGTGCGTCCATCCCGGTCCTCTCGTACTAAGG
>JBGSTF010000058.1:0-20523 GCA_041736645.1 Oligoflexus sp.
CTCGCGCCGCAGCCTCTTTTTTTAAGTATGCGCTGATATCATGGGCGTCATCTTCAGAAATACTTATCGTCGGCATAGTTCTGATATTCAGGTCAGGTGCATGTGACTGCTTGCCAATCACCCATTCAAAAAGCCAACGTGGCGAATAAATGGCAAGACGCGGCAATCTATGAGAATTACTACCATGACATGAAACACACATCTCTCGCCATATCTTGCCACCACGCTCAGCCGAAGCATTTTCCCTGGGACGATCATTGAGATAAGCAAGCCCATCGATATCATCACTCGTTATGTCTGGAAAGGATAGCATATGCCACCCAGACTCAAACGCGACCGGCTGCTTCAAGTATTGGAGCAATTCTTCTTTGTCAATTCGATTGATACCACCGTACGACGGTTCGATCGAAAGAGGTGAATTCAAATAGGGAAGCTTTCTCGCTGCGATGTTTTGAATCATCTCATCTCGAAAGGGCATAGCTTCATATCTAGGACCTTTGATACCACGAACGAAATCCGATGCTATACTCACGAGTTCGTCATGGCACCCAAAGCACTGTCGATCATTCCAGATCCCTATTTTAAATCTTTCAATTCGTCGCTGGGGGACGACCCGAGTGTCTGTATGACAGCCAAAACACTCATCCTGGACACGAGCCTCAGAATTTTGGCAAACGAAGATCGCCGCCAGCAGAAATGCCAGCCTGGAAAAGAATGAACTCATCGCCTATTCCTATTTAACCTGGAATGTGTGGCCGTCAGTGGAAGGCTCCACCAGTCCCTTCAAAGAAGCGCGAAATTCCTCAAGCCCTTGCCCCCCACATGAACGGAAAAATTGGTAGAGGTTAAACCCTTCAATAGACCGCTCCGTAGTTCCAAGTTCCTTCTTAATGCAGCCTTGAAGTTCATCGGCCCGTTCCTGGCTTACCAGTCCAGTGTTTCCTTGGTTGATGATTGGATCAGGGGGACGTTGACTATGTCCGCCATGCTCCCGACAGGAAACCATCCACAAGCAAACAACGAAAGCTTTCTTCTTCATGATAACTTCCAATCAGTTAGTTCAATTCGGTGTGGCTTATCGCAACCGGAATCTGCTGCCGTTTGCAAATTGTGAATGGGTCTCTGACAACCGTGAATTTAACCTTGCCAATTTCAGATTGCTGCATCTTGATGCTCTTTAAAAAGTCGAGGTAAGCATCGAATGATACGTCTTTGACTCCAAACAACTCCGGCTGTTTCCAAAGAATCTCTGAGCTGTAATATACGAACGCAATCTGATCGCCTGAATAGACGCCTGAGATTTGATCAAAGGTTAAGGCTTTTTCGGCTACCATTTTTTCAAGCACGCGCCCGATTTGTAGCACCTTCGACTCAGGGCCGCAAATCTCAAACGAGGCGTCACTCTTCAGCAAGAGGTTCTTCTCAGCAAGGGATTTGAAGTTGCTTTCTTGATCTTTATAGAATTTAAGTGTGCCCCGACAACGAACGTCGACTCCACTTTGACTTCCGATCGATGGCTTCGTGAATCGATCCGCTGAAAAAATAGCTTCAGCATCTGTTGTTATGGAGCATGGGGTACTATCATACAAGTACTGTGACAGGATCAGATCTGCTGAAATACCATGTTTGGTTTTGAAGTCTTGCCAATCATTTGACTGAAGTGCTTGTGGAACTTCTGAAAATGTTGCGACCCTGAGGTCTTCAACTTTTTTGTCATCTTTGATAGAATCGATTACCAAAGTATCTTTCGTAAACCAGACCATACCCTTACTAGGGTCACTCACATATGGCACGAAATATATACCCTTTTCATCATCGATAATCGCACGCGAGGAATCCAGCAAAGTTAGCTGATTGTCCGGGAGTGGAGCTGGGCCAGCGGATGCGTGCGATGCCATAGAACAAATTGAAAAAGCGATGCAGAGTAATTTCTTGTACATGAACACCTCCTGAAAAACGGGAGGAGCGAACTCCTCCCGCTAAATACTTATAGATATTAATTCAATCCGACAGCTTCTTTACACTCAGGTCGATCTTTGTTCCAGCTTACAAAAGTGCCGGGACCATCTGAGCTTAGGCAGGATATCTGCAATGTCGTTGTTGAAGTCACATCGACTTTACCAGGATTATACTGAACAACATACTTGTCGTTCTCTTCCCGAGTTCTCTTTTCGTAGTTCGCTTTCAGGGTGAATACTGCGTTTGAACTTTGGTCCACGCGACCCAGGACGGATTTATCAAAAGCCTCGATCTTATTGAACAGTTCATCCTGAAGTTTCTTTCTAGCTTCTTCCACTACTGCCAGGAAGTCTGCATTGGAAGGAGGGGTTTTCTGGGTCTTTTCCAAGCCCGTTGCTGGGTCTTTGACCCAGTAGAGCACATCGACGCCGCATTCATTGCCTTGTTCACAGCCGATAATTTTCTGCATGAAATATTTTACTTCGACATCCACACACGCGTTGTTGTGAATCGCAGCATAGGCATCAAGCTGCTCAAACAATCTCTTCCAATGCACAATCAAGTCTGCGCGATAGGACTTTTGCTCAGTTGGAATGGTCCATTCCACCTCTGTAAAAAATAGATCGGACCAGTTCCTGCCATTTTGCATGGCATCTCCGATAGCACTCGAATTCGCGGAAGTTGAAAGCGCTTGAAACGACAAGGTGGCGTCAGCGGTCGAGCTATTCACGTTCGATGAAATCAGCTTACTGACCACGTTTGTTTCAAGATCGTACTCTTTGGTTTTGTCATTGAACATATAGCAGTGTGGAATTGTATATTCCTTGCCTTTTGAGTTGGTCAAGGTTTCTTTGTCACAGGTAAGGTCCACGCGACCATTATCAGTGATCGTGCCACCCACAAAGAACCTGGTCTTGGTTGCCTGTTTATTTACCGGAGCTGGATATGCCGTGTAACCTTTGTTGGCAGCTTCATCGAACAGCTTCTGCAGCTGAGGCTTATAGCCAAGGGTTGAGAACGAACCACCGAATCTGACGAGCTGTTCCCCGGCAAAAAATCCGGTCGAAGGCATAATGTAGCTAGCCCCGAAAGCGGGCAGTCCATTACCACCTAAATCTGCGATCGAACCAAATCTTGGGACATAGTAGATTCGGTCACCAAGCTCAGAGTCAGAAAAAATCTGGAAGTATTTGACGACATCTGGCGAAAAATTGCTTTTTAGCCACTCATCCTTTGGAGCCATCGGGGCAGCGAAAACACTTGAGGAAGCAGCGAGCAAGAAGAAGGGAATAATCTTTTTCAACGTAAAGCCTCTCGAAAAATTTTGTTGTTAAAACTTTGCGTACGCGAGAGACACTAAGCAAGCATTGTACCAACGGGGAATCTCAATAATTTTAGAATGTTTCCGATATCAGTTTTATTGGGTTCTTATTCCAAAGAGAAAGTATTGCTTGAGTTTCGAGTGAGAAGACTGAACACAGTTGTAAAGTGAGCGATGTGTTAACCGTATGAAGCACCAACCAAATAACTCAATCGGAAATCTGATCGAGGTGTTTAGCGATCTCCGCAGGTGCAGATGCGCGAGCAGTGTTCAGGGATAATGTGACGTCGGCCTCTTCCATGCCGTCTTTTCTCCGTGTGCAAATCACGTGCTCCGCAAAGTAAAAATGCGGAGGCTTTCCAGTTAGTGACATGATACGGCGAATCAGGGACATTCTCTCAAATAAGGCCAAATCTTCGCCGTTTAGAATCCAAGGTTGAGCGAGGAACGCTCATGGCCTTTGATAAATCACCTATCGACTTGTGCCGTTGCAGGGCATTCGTCAAAACAAATAATTCGTATTCAGTCAAAAGAGCTTCGTACTCACGATCCTCATCACCAGCGCGGTTAAAATCTATCGATCCTTCCATTAAGACAGCTTCGGGCTTCTGAATTGGCTTTAGGTCCTTGAACTCAGGAAAGTTATCTGCAGTCAGAGGCAGGTCGTCCAGTTCGCAGTAGAGAATCCATGCGTCAAGGCTTTTGAAAAGCTGGCGTATATTTCCGGTCCAACTGTACATCTGAAGTCTTGCGACCAGGGCACTAAAAACATCCTGTTCCAGGACGATGTTTTTCCGAGATAGAAATAATGCCACCAGCGCTGCCATATCCTTTGGACGATCTCGCAACGGCGGGATAGAAAATTCGAGTCCCATCATTCGCATTTGAATATCAACCAGAAATCGGCCCTCGGCCACCTCACTAGACAGATCCTTGGTCGAGGCCACAATCAGCTGGAACTGGCTTTTATGGGTCTTCGTTTCACCGAGACGATTATACGTCCCATCATTCAGAACCCGCAGTAGCTTCTGCTGGATAGGGATCGATAGCGTCTGGATCTCATCGAGAAAGAGAATGCCCTTATCCGCTTCGGTAATGTAGCCGGTCCCTGCGTCGTCAGCGCCGGTGAATGCGCCCTTCTTATGACCGAAGAGGATCGACTCAGCAAGGCTCCCTGTTATGGTCGCGCAGTTTACTGCGACAAAGGGAATTTGACCTTCCTCCTCGCAGCGGAACCGATGGATTAGTTTTGCCGCCTCCTCTTTGCCAGTCCCTGTTTCGCCGACGATGACGCAGGAAGCCTGCTTTTTGGCTGCCAGTCGGGCTATCCTCTGTTCCCGGTCACCCAAGACGATGCCGTAGGGATAGATCTTTGCGAACTTTTCCCAATGGCCCGATGGTTTTTTTGGTCGCGTAGCTTTTCCTACATCGAATGCCATACGCTTGCGCTCTTCCGCGAGCCTAAAGGCAATTTCAATTTCGTCCGCCTTGGAAAGCGGCTTTCTAATGAAATGATGGGCACCCGCTGCCAGAGCAGCATTTACGATCTCCGTTCGTGGATCGTTGGACATTGCTACGATCGTGATGTTTGGCTGATGCTCGATGGCTGCGGCAATGACCGTCAGGCCGTCTGGTCTTTCGACTCCTGCTCGCGTCTCAATGTGAAGATCAGTCAGAAGATAGTCAAACGAGTATCGGCTGAGATCACGGACGGCATCGCTCACGGTGAGGGCCTGGGAATATTCAGCCTTCAGCGACTTAAGCATGGCTGCAATACTTTTAATTTCACTCTTGTCATCTTCGACGATCAAGACTTTCAATCTATCAAGCACCCTATAACCCCTCAATCAAGATTGAACTTTAGTTTCAGCTTTGCAACAATAGCTTCCTCGTTGCCCCAGGTGGGCGTGACGTGGATGAATTCCTGCTCGTCACCTTCCAGAACCTTGAACATGATGTCGTCAATGTTGGACACAACGATATGCGCGTCCTGACGATCACCGGAAAACAAGAATTCGTCAGCTTTATAAGAAGCCATTTGGGCCAGAACAGATTTCGATAAAAGTTCAGGTTCAAGACAAATAGCCACTAGGCGAACTACTTTCTGTACCAACCGGACGTCAAGAACAGCAGTATTTTCCACTTCTTCCTCCCTTTCCGTTTCAACCGCGTTGGGTAGGTGGCATTCAAAGACAGTGAGACTATTCTCACGGCGATATGTGACATCACCACCATGTCCACGCATTATCTGCCTTACATATGCAAGGCCGAGGCCAGTTCCGTCATGCTTGCCGTGTGTTGCGCCGCGTTGAAAAAGCTTTGAAATAAAGCTTTCTGAAATTCCTGGTCCGTCATCGGTAACACGGATAATCAAGTCAGATCGGTCGATGTCAACTTCCACGCGAACAAAGGTTTTTGCGAATTCGATACCATTTGATGCCAGGTTAATCCAGGCGCGCTCAACTTTTACATGGTCAATGGAAACCGCAGGCAAGTTGGTATTCACAAACGTCACTGAAACCTGACTATTTTCAGCTTTTGCGCTCAGGAAATGTTTGCCTTCTTCGAGCGAAATGCGTTCATAGCTTCTATTAATCAAATTGTCCGCTTCTCCGGAACGAAGTGCATCTATCATCGAGTAAATCCGATAGAGAGACAACTTTACTGGCTCTTTTAAAAGAGGGAGTTGGTCATCTGCAGTAATAAGAATTTTTTCAAAAACCCCAAGCGGTCCCCTAAGATCATGGGAGACCTGCGATGTGATTCGACCGATGGCGGCTTCTTTTTCTGCAAGTAACTTTGCTTCCACCAGCTTTTTGATACTAACAGTCTTTTCCAGGTAAGCCGCAAATAGCGTTTCAAATTCCCTAATTTTGAACGGATAAACTTGCATCGTGCTTTCATCGTCGCTGATTAGTATTTTACCGACGTTTTCTGCTAAAGGATGGACTATATCTGATTCCACCCGTCGTCGTAGCACAGCCAATATTATGTAAACAGGCAAGAATAGAATGGCAAAAACACCTACTACCAGTACTGACTCCCACAGCCGAGGAAACTTAGGAAAAACAAAAAAAAGTTGAAAATTAGGTGCACTTGCCATCGGTATGGATACAATTCGATCCAACCAACCAATATTTTCGAAAGTACATTGCTCTTTTTCTGTGATGCTTGAAGAAAATACAACTTTACTTCTCGAACAAATCGTTACCTCTCTAGCGCCAAGTTCTGTTAACGCGAGAGCACTTACTTTCTCGATCAGGATCCTATTTGACTGAAAAATGGCCAAACTGAAGACGCTAGCAAGGTTTTCAGCAGAGTCTTCAATTCTCCGTTGTGCCTGTAGATTTTGAAACGTCGCCAAAAGAATCTGAATTATGACCAAAGTGATGGTTGCAATTAAGATCGGTCCTTTTGCTACAGATACGAACCACTCGTGCAGCGTCGATAGCTTTTTAGAATCTTCCTCATGTTTCACCAAGTAGTCCTCAATAAACACCTATTGTGTCACTCATTCACTTTTTGATAGATATAGAACTTGCGAATTCCTTTGCCCATAAATTTCGGGTCGATAGCAACTCTATCCTTCCTATAAAGCGAGTTCGTCTGCAGATATCCCAAATGAATTCCTGGCACTTCATCCAGTACTGCCGATGCAACTTTTTTATAATGTTTGCCTATCTGATCGCTACCCAGTATGTCCCGGCCACTTTCCAGCAAATCAACAACATTGGCTCGATGAATCATTGGCGATGAAATGGCACCATTTTTTCCGAGAAGATGATATACCCCGTCTGGATCGGATAAGTTAAACCCAGCACCAAAGCTGATTACATCTGCTGTGAAATCATGATGCATGTCCTGTAGGACGTCCAAAAACGAACCAAATTCAAGTTTTTCAATTTTTAAACCATGATTCACAAAATCATCGTAGACAGGTGGCAATACGCCCGAAATATAGATTTTAATCGGCGTCTTTTTTGTCGCTTCAATGAGTTCTGGGATATAAGGAACACCTTCGCTTATAATCCTATCAACTTCTTCTCGTGGTAGTCGAATATTCAGGACTTCAGGATAAACTTGAGCAT
Source organism: Oligoflexus sp. (assembly GCA_041736645.1). Taxonomy (GTDB): domain Bacteria; phylum Bdellovibrionota_B; class Oligoflexia; order Oligoflexales; family Oligoflexaceae; genus Oligoflexus. The sequence continues at coordinate 7,369 of JBGSTF010000058.1, forward strand.
CGAATCGCACCATTTGCCGTGCTACATCTGGATTTTCTTTAAGTTTTTTTGAAATTATTTCCCAAGTTAATGCTTGGAAAGCTTTTCGCAGTCGAGGGTTTGAAAAGATTCGACCATCAATGCCGTTAAGAAGGAGCCATGATGAGCCAACTTCAAAACTTTCGGTTGCACCAATCAGCGAATTATAAGTAGAAACTTGGGTATTGAACGCGGCTACATCAACATCTCCCGATTCAAGCTCTCGAATTTGATCTTTCAAGTAGACGACTTTGATTCTATCGACACCACCATCTTCGGGATGAAATATGTTTTTGTAGAACAACAACTCTTGATTAGACTTCTGATCGATTGCATATTTGCCAGTCCCAATGATTTTCCCAGAGGATACCTTGAATGCCCCATATCGCGATCCTGCTAAATGTGATGCAGCCAACCTAAAAGGCTTCGTATAATGAATTTCGAGTAAATCATCGCTGATCACTTTTATTCCCGAAATAGTCTTCGATGTCTCAAAATCACTGAACCCTTCCACGAGGAAAAGTCCATCAATCTGATTTTTGTTCGCAGAATTAGATCGCTGAAGAAGACCTTGCTCCCAAGATTTTTTAAAATCCGCAGCGCTCAAAAATGAGCCATCAGAAAATCTTCTTCGTCTATCGATTTTAAATCGGTAAACCGTATGGTCTGAATTTACTTCAAATGAAACTGCAGCCAGTGGATGAACCTTTCCTTGAAAATCCCTATAGACTAAAGACTCAAACTCATGGCTTAGAATTAGATCCTCGTACGCTGAGTGCTGAAGCGCAGGATGCAATGGAAGCTTCCACTGTGAAGGCAACGAAATAATCATTGTAGAGTCCTCTCTGATATGCTTAGAATTTCCAGGTATGGTTGTACAAGAACCCATCGGGAAGTTCAGCATAGCCAACCACAAAAGTTTTAGTCTAAGATTTTTCACAATAACCTCAGAATCATCGTATAGGAATAAAAACATCAAAAAGTTCATGGTGTCGCTCTAGATATGCACGTCTAAACTGAACCCGATCTTCCCGATAAACATAGTTGTTTAGTATGATGCCCATATGGACGCTTGGAACTTCCGTAAGCACAGACCTGTTAACTTGCTCGTAATGCGCTTTAATGTCATTACCATTGACTAGACTCCTTCCATTTTCAAGGAGATCGGTAAGTCTTTTTCTCTGAACCATGGTCGCTGTCACTGAACCTTCACGACCAAATATTTGATATAGTCCGTCTGGATCGACGAAATTGAGGCTGGCCCCCAGCAAAATCACGTCGGATCTATTGGTGTGATAAAAGTCTTTAAACGCATCCGTCCGCTTTTCAAAAATGACTTTCTCGATCTGTAATCCACGTTGTTCTAAAGCTGAAATTAATCTGCTTTCACTTGGTGTCCCACTACTCAGTGCAGCCGACAGATCCACTCCGAACTTAATGGGTGTGCGCTTTGAGATTTGAATTAACGTTTCTATATTGCTTCGGCCCGAAGACACTAAATTTTCAACTTCTTCATCGGGCAGCCTCCCCGCTTGAAACGGTAGATAAACTTGCATACTAGGTCTAATTCGCCGAGGAAGTGACCCACTTATGTCAGGATTATTTTTTAGAATGTCCCATACAAGCGATTGCATCGCTCTTCGCAAATCTATCGACTCAAAAATTCTTCCGGGCAAACCGTTTAAGTGTAGCCATAGAGAACCTATTTCTTGGGACTTTGTCGATTTTATATTCTCATCTTCCAAAACTTTTTGCATATTAAAGGCAATTACATCGATGTTTCCTAACTTCAAATCCCCTATAGGATCTTTCGTGTAAATTACTTCGATCTGGTCGACTGCATCTTTCCGACTCGAAAATTTACTTTTGACGAAAGTAATCTGCCTTTCAGACTGATGAGAAATTATATAGGGGCCAGTACCTAGCACTCGCCCCTCATATTCGAGATACGCACCCATACTCGCGCCTGCCAGGTACAACAGTGCCATTCTAAAAGGTCGACGAAATGTTATTTCCAATGTGTCAGGATTCAGAACCTTTACCCCATCCAATTTGCCTGTGACGCGGAAATTCTCAAAGCCGACCGTTTGCGCTAAAATATCAGTTTGACTATTCTTGGTAGAATTTGGCTGCATTAGCAAACTCTTTTCCCAAGACTGTTTGAAATGAGCCGCCTCCAAATGGACGCCGTTAGAAAATTGTCTATTTCTGTCAATGAGGAATGTTAGCGTGGTATAATCATGATTATACTCAAAAGACCTTGCAGCCAGCGGCAGAACTAAACCGTTATCACCTCTTGCCACCAATGATTCAAATTCGTGCGAGAGAAGCACTCCTTCGTATATTGTATGCTGCAAACCAGGATGTAGAGGCAGCTTCCAATTTGCAGAAAGACCTACTTTCAGAACTTTTCGAGCATGCCTACCGAATCCGAAATAGAAAGAGCCCAAGAACGTGAGACTTACAGCCGCCAGGATAATCAACCGTCTGCTAGAAATCGTGAAATTCTTGGGCATTAATTCTATATCTCCGTTCGAGATTTCTCAGTGGATGGGTATTTGCAAATTGGGCAAATAGTCCATCCACCTTGGAAATTTATTCGCTTACTTACTTAGGGTGCTCCGTTCAGAAATTTCTTTCAGCATCCGTTCCTGCTCTTTCCTTATTGAATTTTCGCAACCCGTTGATTCAACGCGCGAACAATCACTTTCTGGTTCTTCTTGAGAGAGGAATTTGATTACATCCAACTGTGCAATTGTCATTGCAAATGGTTTTATGATCCCGCTATCAGACCCTCCAGCAAAAGAAAGTTGACTGGGCGTAAGCGCTAAAAGTGCCAGTGATGTCCTTGCGGCGAATGCTATCCGCTTGGATGGTGCAAGCGCTAAAGCTTTCAAAAAACTTTTCCTAAGTGCCAATTTCATACTTCACTTCCTTTAAATTAACTAGTTTATCCAGCAACCAGGATCCTTTTCCAAAAAGGAGCCATAGGTTGCATAAGATGCGTTTCTGTCGCCGCCACATGTTGTAAATAGTTTGCAATCTTTGCAACCACTCACTTGTCCATTTTGGAGCGCAATAAGTATCGGGTCATTGAGATAAAGATTTTCTAGATCTTCACTAAGCAGTGAGCCAACAACGTGATTTGTCCGGCTCGAAATCTTTAACTGTCCCTTATAATCGATCACTATATCACCTAAACCAAAAAGTCCTTTGCTTCCGAACTCCTGATTGATTAGTGCGTAAAGTGGCTGATACGTATTAGTGGGAACACCATAAATTGCGGATTTCAGTAATATATCGATATACGTTTTTCTCAGTTCACTCGGTAATAATGGTCTGTCGATACCTTCTTCAGAAAGTTTTGCGCCTTGTCCTACAGAAATTAGTCGAGTAAAATTCTGACAAGCAACGTCTAATGCTTTTGCATTGGCGAAAAATTCCTCAATCCAGGGCATTGTCTTCTGCGATAATATTGTCAGAATTTGCACCGATATGCCTGCACTTTTGAACCTTTCTATTCCTGCCACTGTTCTTTCAAAAGATCCTTTCCCACGAACTTCGTTATGTCTGGTCGAATCTGGACCATCTAGTGAAACTTGTACAGATACGTTTCTAGTTCTCAGATTATCTAAAACTTTCTGAGGTGTGATCGTCCCGTTTGTAAGCAACATTGTCGATGTGTTCGGCCAGTCGGCAAAAATACGGTCGATAACTGGTAGAAGTTTTTTGCTCGCCATGGGTTCACCACCGCAAATGACAAACTCTGGTTCGAGCATATAGGCAGAGGTAAAATTTTTCACTTGGGTAAGGATTGAATACCATTCTTCTATACTTATGGAACCCGCATCGGAATGATTAGAATGATAGCAGTGAGAGCACGCAAGATTACAAGCGTTTGTAATATCCAGCTGCACTCTCACCCGTCTTCTTGCAGAGACTGTCTTGATGATTTTGCGCTCTACTAGCTTCATCGCAGTTTTTAACATCTGACCGTCCTCCTGTTAAATTTGGTAGTCAACACCCAGATAGTAGGTTTGGCCAATTGCGCTATATAGTCGGTTTGATAGCTTGTCAGGACCTTTTTGCGAATCGTCGAGAGGAAGTTGAGCCCTGAAAAGATCAATTACGCCTACTCTAGCCACAAGATTTTTCTCAAGAAAGCCAGTTGAATAGTGAATATCCCACTGCGAATATTCGCTCACACTTTCATTTTTTTTGAAGAGTTTATGGTGTTTTGCTGTCCGACTGTTAGTTATTGAGAGATCACTTTTTCCTATACCATAGGATAAGGTCGCAGCGGATCGCCACCTCGGGTAATCATAAGTTCCTGCTTTATCTATTTCTGCTGCTCCAGCAGCAAATTGTTCTTTGAAGTAGAGCACTTCACTATAATTTGCAGTTAACGATAGGCGCTGATTGCTGATATCATAGGTTGATGACGCAGATAAATCGAAACCTCGAACATGTCGCTTACTCAGGTTCGTCAATCTACTTTCAATTGTCTGTATTTCTGAAGTCTCAGATCCTTCGATTCTACGAACGCTTGTGCCCAACTTGTTCAGATCATAACCTTTGGCTTCAGACGCCAGGATTTCATTCCAATCTATCGAATCGGGTATGATTCCGTTTATTCTCGCATCCCACAGAGTATATTCTAGTGAAGTTGAATTGTTAGGGAAAAACGCGAGCCCAGCAGAGGAATTTTCTGAAGTTTCTTCCTTAAGATTTGGGTTACTCAAGGTAGTCGCGCGGTACTGAGTGGGCGAGCAAGCTGACTTATCGTTTGTCGACGCGCAGCGCTTGTAATCAACAAGAACTGGCATATCAACTGATTTCGATTCGTAGAGCTTTCTCAATGGCGGCGCTTTATAGCCTCGGGATGCGCTCGCTCTGAATTTGATCCAGTGTTCTGGCGTTATGCTAAATGCGATACTCGGGTTAGTAGTGTCTCCGAAATCTTCATAAGAATCATGCCGCACAGCTGTCAGTAGCTCTCCATAATTTTCCCAATTAAAAGTTAGCTCAGTAAAAAGTGATCGAATCCGTCTATCGCCATGCCCAGAAGAAGATTTGGATCCGAGGACATTACTTTCGCCCGTCTTTGGATCGATGTTCTGACGTTCATCATCGCTTTGGCTCGTATAAATTTCTGAAGTGTATGCCGCACCCACCAGAGACGAAACAGAATAACTTTCGCCGATTATTGAAACGGGCTGGACCTGGCTTTCGGTTATGTACTGTTTCGTATCCACAATTCCCCAAGGCTTATACGACGCTTCCGATATAATCGATGCGCTTTCTACTGAAGTAGGGTCATATCGTCCTTCAGACACTAGTTTCGTGACTTCGCTGTTTAGAGCAAATCCCTGCCTCATATTGGTCTTCGATGAAGATCCACCTGCCGATTGAGACAGGGACCATTTCAAACCTCTATCAGTTTCTGCATTTACGCTCGCGATGCCATCGTATGTTTTTTCAGTTGTACTGTATTTCCGCTTTCCCAAAGCTAAGGTTCTTAGATTCACTTCTAAGTCCGAACCAGGAGACCGAACGTCTGAACCAATATTGCTGGCGTCAGCTACGGTAGCTGGTAAAATGTAAGTCACTGCATTGGGAGCTCTGCTATGTAAATCTTCGTTTTGTGCGAACAAGAGCCTATAATTTAGCTTCAGACCTTTCCTAACTGCATATTCCCCGAAATGGAGAGCACTCATTTGGGTTAACTCAGGATAGTACTGGGTCATTTTGGAAGTTAAAAAAAGACATCTCCCCTTTTCGTCAACACCATCACAGAGCTTATTGTTCTCATCAGTGCTGTAGTCGTGCCATTTGGCTTTCGATTTTCCGTACTCACGATAATTAGGTGGGAAAGAAAAGCTACTTTTTATATCTCCTGCCCACTGCCGGTCGGACTCTTCCAATGAATCGGTATGGTGGTATGACAAATAGGTGGCTGAAGCAAAATCAATACCATTCGATCCAAAGGATGAGTATGCTGCAGTGCTCCCTCCGCCACCGGCCTTTGCAGGCTTTTCCAATCTAACTCCAAATCGGCTATTCTTGATCTTCTCATCGAATACTATATTCACAACGCCACCGACTGCGTCTGATCCGTAAATTGCGCTACCCCCAGATTTTAATATTTCAATTCGTTTGACAGAAGCCAGCGGTAAGACATTAACGTCTACTGAACTTATAACTCCGTTGTGCGGAATGCGCTTTCCATTCAACAAAACGAGTGTGTTCTTTGGCCCAAGCCCTCGCAGATTAATTCCACTAATTCCTGCTGCTTCAGTTTCGTTAAGCCTTATTTGTGGACGATATCCACCAAAGTTTGCTGCCCCTACTAGCTGGCGAATCAGATCCTGTATAGTGGTCGCTCCGGAACGATCTATAGCTTGGCGGTCAATAATTTCTATTGGTTGCGTAGTAGCTTGCAGGGGGCCAGGTATCCGGCTTCCAACGACAGTAACGATCTCATTTCCGTCTTTTCTTTCCGGGTAAGCGTTTGCTGCCGAATCGCTAGGTGAATTATTTTCTGTGGTCTGCGCCCAAAGTAAGTGGCATTGAAGACCCAGTATAGATAGCAAGATTATCTCAAGAGATTTGTAAACGCTCATTCAAATTACTCCAAATATTCTGTCAATCAGTTGCGCGATTTCGTTAAGCTTCATCGAAATCAGAATCGCCGTAAAAAGCTTTGGCTCACGATTCTCAAACGTCCCTGCGCTATTTTCTGCTTTATGCACTGCTGTGCAATCGAATGCAGCGTCCAAAGCAGGGTTCATGCCAAGTAACTCATTAGGCTAAGGAGCTAAACAAACCGACTATTCAAAGCTGGCGATGTGGCTCACTTTTGCCCAAAAACATGCCACGTCGTCCGTTCCCGTCATTTGTGCCCCTAACGAAAACCAAAGAATTGCCGATAAACGGAGAAGAGGCTTGTTGCTTGATGCACCTAACCCCCTTTTTAACTGCGAGTGCCACTGAGAGACTTTTTGTCGCAATCTAACCCAAGCCTCGCTGGTCCGGTCCTTCTCAATACTTTGGGTGAACCCGCCGCTTCCCTGACATCAATTTCCCGCGAAGCCATCTCGGCCAATACCTGTATGGGTTAGCGAATTCGTTTATCCGAACAGGCTCAAATTGTCCAGGTCTTTCAATAACCCTGAAAACGCTTTCTAATGCGGGTTTTGCGCCTTTGGTAGCGGCTCACTCCTCGCTACCGGCAATGGTGTTGTTTTGAATGGGGATACTGAAGGTTAGGAGATGGGAATAGCCGTGGCTACCACGCCCCGAGTCTGGTGCGGAGCGTCGGAATCTGGTACAGCAATGGGAAGCTAAGTGCAGTTGAGGGAAGAAATGAGGCTGGAAATTTTGACATGCCTGAACGGGAACAGTTCAACAAATTCAGGCAATCAGTCGCGGCAGAAAGTCGATGGCCGAAGTTCTAAGATCACCCCCCAACCTCCACCAGAGAGAAGCCTAACAGCTGATTCGGCAACGAAGACGCTGATAAGATAGAACCGGCATGACTCGCAAGAGCTGCCGGTTTTTCGTTTTCTGATCGTTGGATCTCTTTTACATTCAAGACAAGACCGGACATAGCCCATGACAGTTTCCTACGAGGCCATCGGTCACCTAAGCAGTCCCTTCAAAGAAAAGTTTGGTGTTCCTCGGCAATCTCTTTTGCTTTCTGAAGCGAAGGGATGGGTCAAGCTCAGACCGGATCCTTTGTTTCAGCAGGCTGCACGGCACTTGGATCAATTTAGCCACATCTGGCTAATCTTTGTCTTTCACAAGAATATGCATAAGCCTTGGCATCCGCTCATTGATACGCCTTTGCTTGAAGCCGGCGAGAAGATGGGTGTCTTTGCCACGCGATCGCCCGATCGCCCGAATTCAATTGGAATGTCCGCCGTAAAATTGGAAAGAATTGATTTGGACGCTCCACAGGGTATCGAAATTCATGTGAGTGGATTGGATCTGCTCGACGGCACACCGATTCTGGATATTAAGCCGTATCTTCCCTATGCCGATCGGATTGAAGACGCCAATTCAGGTTGGGTGACGCAGTCAGCCCGTAGATACCCAGTGAGTTTCTCAGAGGAGAGTCTGGCGACCCTTGAAGAGGCTCAAGAGCAGCTAGAACTGAACCTCCGGGAGCTGATTCGGGAAATGCTGGAGCTTGACCCTCGCCCTACCTCGCAGAGGCGCGCAGCACCCTTAAATCTACCGTCAAGCGAAGGTCTCCGTTTTGCCTTTAGACTTATGAATATGGATATACAGTGGGAAGCGAGACAGGGGGGACTGCATGTACTCGCTGTAAAAATTTTACAGGCCTAGCCCGCAAGATTCTGCGGATTGTTCCATTCTTGGAGTAATTGTTCATAGAGAGCCAGGAGCATGGGGAGTTCATCTTTTCGATGAACCATGGCTCCAGTAAGAATCTGCAGCGTGGTTTGAATGAGTTCGCGATTCGGCCTCGTATCCGTAATCATTTTCGGCGTCACTCCATCTTGATCCAGCACTCGGCCTGTCTGCAGAAGATCCGGTCCGAAGCGTACCTCTTCATAGATTTGGCTGGAACGTTTGGTGAAGAGCGCGCGAGTAAGAGTGCCGTCATGCCATGCAGCATAGAGATCAACTGGTCCGTCGCCCCGCAAGGCGATGGTGTACTTCTTTTGAAAGTTTTCGTTCAAGAGCACAGAATCCAGCGGCATAAGAGTGGCGCCGCAACGCAGGTCTTCCAAAAAGGCCCGTAGAAAGACTAGCATGGCTTCGCTGTCATGAATGAATTGAAATCCAACTTTCACTTTATCTTCATAAACCAATCGAGCTTTGAATGGGCAGGATTTGTCAAAGATATGCAGATGGCCAAAGATTTCTGGTTCGGAGAATTCAGGCAAGGCCAAACTCGTTTTGCTCAGAGCGAATCCACCGAAACTCATATCTCTCAACTTAGGATTTTGACCGATTGGAAATTCAAGCTTAAGGAAATCAAAATCTTCCAAATGATAGCGAGCATGGATACGCGCATTTGGTTTGCTGCGCATCACTTTGCTAAAAACCGCTTGCGAAGGATCCAAGAGTCTTTTCAACTTATCGAACATAAGTGCGACCCATCTCTCAGTGGAAGTCCGGGGCATTTGCCTCAGCAATGCCTGCATAGATTCCCTTATCGGAAATTCTGTGGATGAGGATTTAAATATAATAATATCTTATACTTACGTCTTATCCAAAGAATTCGTGGAAGGCAGCGGCCTTTCTTGGGGCTGTTGACGCTTTGTTCCGTTTGATGACTTTGGCATTGCCTTATCTCTTGCCTTAGCCAATGGCAAGGTTTAGGCATATGAATACGTTTACGTTGGCGTTTCTCGACCTAGGCAGCTTTCTTAGCGAATCGTCAACAGACCCTAATTACGACAATGTCCTTCACCCCGGACGACGAATCGGCTGGTGGTCAGTTCGCGAGCTCCCATCGGTCCATAAGCGTGAAGTTTTGTGGTTGAAATGCCGATTTCTGCACCAAGGCCGAGCTCGCCCCCATCATTGAATCGCGTGCTGGCATTGATGGCAATGCACGAGGCATCAATCGCCGATTCAAACCTATCGATGACATGAGGATCGCGCGCGACAATTGCTTCCGTGTGATTGCTGCTGTGCTTCAGAATATGGTCGATGGCCTCTGCCTCGTTGTGAACCAGCTTTACCGAAAGGATAGAGTCTAAGTATTCGGTATCCCAATCTTCATCCGTGGCCAATTGCAAGTGAGGGAAAAGTTGCAGCAGAGGTTTATCCACTAGCAGCGTGACATTTTTTTCCTGTAGTCTATGAAAGAGTTCTGGAAGAATAGTTCCAGTCAGCGACTCATGGACCAAGAGAGTCTCAATAGCATTGCATACGCCAGGTCTTTGGGTTTTGGCATTGACTGTGATAGCCATGGCTTGCTCTGGATCAGCATCGGCATGCAGATAGAGATGACAGAGTCCTTTGGCGTGGGCTATCACAGGAACTCGAGCGTGCTCTTGGATCATTCGGATCAATCCTTCGCCTCCGCGAGGAATGACCAGATCCACGAGACCTGTGAGTTTGACAAGTTCCAGAGTTAATTTGCGATCGCCACCGGGTATCACTTGCACGCAATCAGCGGGTAGGAAGCCTGCGATGGCCTTTTTTACTAACTCGCCGAGTATGTGGTTGCTATGGGTTGCCTCGCTTCCGCCTTTAAGCAAAATAGCATTGCCTGATTTAATTGCCAACGCTGCACAGTCGATCAAAACATTTGGTCGACTTTCAAAGATAACCGCTATGACACCCAAGGGAATTCGTTTCTTGCAAATTTCCAATCCGTCAGGCCGCTTGCTGAATGATTCCAAGGACCCGAGAACTTCCGGACTATCGGCTATTCTTCCGACGGCATCGGCCATGGATTTTAGTCGACTAGCATTCAGAACTAATCGATCCACCAGAGCAGCGGATAGACCTTGGCTTTTTGCAGCGGCAACGTCGAGTTCATTGGCAGCCAGGATGATCGCTTGATTGTCGAGGAGAGTCTGCCCCAGCGCATGAAGGCTTTGACGACGAACGTTTTCATCAAGTATACGGAGAGCTGCTGTACTGGCTTTCGCTCGCGTTGCTGCCTGGACGACATCCCAATGTTCTGAGACTGGTGAATTCATTTTTGGCCGTCCTTAAGCACGAGGTTGTCCCGATGAATGACTACTTTTGATGAACAATAGCCAAGAATAGACTCAATTTCATGGCTTTGACAGCCCTGAAGACGACGAAGTTCAGCCGCTGAATATTCGACCAGACCGCTTCCCAATTCAAGCCGGCCACAGACAATTTTTACCGAATCACCTCGTCCAAAATTGCCTTCAACCTGACGAATTCCCGAAGGTAGAAGCGAATTATGTTTCAACACAGCATCACCTGCGCCGCGATCGACTTTTATCACAGCCCCCAGCCGAGCGCTGGCGAGTAGCCAACGGTGATGGGGACTTCGATCCGAGGCTGGGTGACAGTCAAAAAATGTTCCGCCCCCCGCCAAGGCATGAAGAATGGGCTGTTCATGTTTGAAGCTGCCAATCATAACGGGAATACCTAAGGGTGTGAGTTTACGAACGGCTTCCAATTTGGTTTTCATTCCGCCGCGGCCTGCTGAAGATTTGCCAGCCAAATTCAAACTGGTGAATTGTTCGTCAAAAGCAATGCGTGGAATAGCCTGGGCAATGCCATCTCCAGGATCGCGATCAAACAGACCATCGGGAGTCGAGAGGATAAGCAAGGCGTGAGCTTCCGTCATTTCAGCGACCATCGCTGCGAGTTGATCATTGTCGCCTACCGTTATTTCAGCAAAGCTTACGGAATCGTTTTCATTCAGTATGGGGATCACTTGAGATTTAAGGAGTCTTGCCATCATGTTTTTAAGATTCAATCGTCTTTTGCGATTGCGAATGTCCTCATGAGTGAGCAGAACCTGAGCACAGCTCAGACCATTGGCAAGGAAGGCTTGACTGTAACAATTCATCAACAGAGGCTGGCCAACGGCACTGCAAGCCTGCAGATAGTCGATGCTCTCATCTGGAGGGGCTGGCAAATGAATGCGACCGATTTGAATCGCACCTGAACTGATGATGATAAGCTCAAATCCATTGTTTCGAAGCAACTGAAAGTCAGCTGCGAGCTGCTGAATTTTCTGTTGGTTCACGCCGGTATCGCGATGAGCAAGAGCCGCCGATCCAATTTTTATGACCAGCCTTTTGAGGCCACGGGGAAGTTCTGATCTTAGAGTTGGCGAAATCTGCATGACCAATCTCTGGCTGATGGGTTGTGAGTCCTGGGATTAAGCCCTGTGGGATTAAAATTAGCGGATTCCAAGGCATTTGACACGAAGAACTTCGGAATTTGAGCATACAAGCATCGATAGTCGCGGTAAACAAGGCGATGCCGGTAGGAAATTTATGCGCAAGACTTGTTTAGTTTTGAATCTGACTCGGAAGAGTTACCCATCATGCTGTATGCAAGCGTGTAAGCCTTGGCTGTTAATGTGATCAAAATGGCATATAAAGACAGGCATCGCTTAGATTTCAACAATGAGCTCAAAGATGAGTTACGACCCGCAAGCGGTTTGCAGGCTGGACCATTCCGCTTGAGTGAGCAGAGAGTGATTCCATTCCACTGAAGGCAGTCGAAGCTTTTCAATGGCCTGGATGCGCTTTTTAGTGTCGGGATGAGTGGAAAGGAACTCCAACCAATCGCCCCAGCCATGATCTTGAGAATGGTCCATTGTTGACAAAAATTGATGCAGTCCGATCGGGTCAATGCGAACTTGGTTCAACATGGAGACGGCACCCGCATCCGCCTCAGCTTCCATTTCACGGTCATAATGAAGTTGCGAGAGAGCTTTGATTGTACTCGGATCTAACAACATGACTCCACTGCTGTCACCGAAGAGAATGGCTCAAAACAAACTAGCGATGCTACTTCGAATCATGCCCCCTAAGTTGTGACGCTTTTCAACATGCTGGAGCTCGTGAGCCATAACACCAGCAACGGTTTCCCAAGACTTGGACTCCTGAATCAGCTGACTTGTGAAGACGATATAGTCGCTAGGTAAGGCAAAGGCATTGACCATTTTCCAATCGACGATAAGAACTTTGGGCTGAATATCTGACGGGAGCGTAGGCAGCAGGGCTGTGACGATCTTGTCCATGGCGGCTGCCGCTTCAGAATTTTTACAGGTTTTGCTGTCGGAAAGGAGTGGACGAGTCAATGGGGCGAAGATTTTTCGCTCAGTGCTTCGATCAATGTGTCGTGCCAAGCTAAAGGAAAAAACAGGTAGAAGCACATAGACAGACCCAATGATCAGAGCGCTGACGCAGGCGATACCCAGTGTCCACTTTCGTAAATGCTGATGTGGGTACCAGTTCTGGCGAAGCAGACCTAACTGTTCTGCTTGCTGAAGCAGCTCAAAAGAATCGAGTTCAAAGTGAGCCTCGGTGGGGCGAAGCCAGACTTGGGTTATCGTGCCCAATTGATCCCAACGAACTTCGTTCTTGGGCCAGAAGAGATCCATTCCATTTTGGACTTGCAAGCGAAGACCATCTTGGCTCATGCGCAAACTCGCTT
>JBGSTF010000070.1:0-8611 GCA_041736645.1 Oligoflexus sp.
TGACTCGGATGCTGGGCTCGGGGGTCTACCATTTTTTGAAAATTTTCCAAAAATTCTATGATAGGAGTCACGTCGTCTGGTGAATCAAAGACAGCTTCGTCTTTGGACAACTGGAGTAGCGATACTTCAGCCGCTCCTGGATTATCTTTACCGCCTTTTTTTCGGTCACGGATGATCTCCAATGCCTTGATATCTTCTAAATCCTGCAGCCTTCCGCTCACCTTTTTCATATCAATGAGGTCGTCTATCGAAAGGACAGAAACTTGATGCAGACCAAACTTATAACGCACCGAACGCAGACTTCGAAGGTCATGGGTAATAATGATGTCAAGACACTCCAAAGGATTCATAGGATTGATAAAACCCCATGCAATCATATTTCTCCTTTCGATATACTCCTGGCGGAAATTAAAAACTTCCTCAGCACGAACTGGCAATCGAGCTTCGAGGCCGATCGATTTTAATGCTTGCTCGCAATTGATGAAATCTTCTTTCGTGTGTTCAATAATGCAATCAATATCGATGGTACCACGGGGAGCACCATGCAAGGCCAAAGCATATCCACCGACGATGGTATATGAAACCTTATTCTTTTCAAATACTTGCAGAGCTCTCTTCCATCAAACTAAAGTTGATCCCTTTTTGGAGGCGTTTCCCCCGAGTGCTAAGGGGGAAGATGACTTCGTCGAGGAAGAGTTCGCCCGTCCTTGATCAGAATTAAACTCGCAGCCTGTGACAAGGAGCGCTGCTCTTTGTTATCTTCCATCGCTCCTATCTAGGACCAGATCACTCTCCCAGGAAGTTCGAGAACAATGGCAAAGCGTTTGAATCCCTCAGCGGTCCCTTCATAAAGCTCAATTCGTACCCCGCCGCCGAGCCTTTCAATACCGGCCCTGACTGCAACCATCCCCACCCCGCGCCCTGAAAGCTCAGTGGCCCCATCTCTGGTTGAAAGGCCGTCCTCGAAGATGAGAGCCGCTAGCTCTTCATCCCTATAGTCCTGATCTGCCTTTAAAAACCCCTTCGTCATTCCCTTCTTTCGGAGACGCTCAAGATCAAGCCCACGTCCATCATCACTGAATGCAATTCCGGTAGCGCCGTCATGGAAGGTTTTAAACACAGATATATTCCCTCCGGGAGTTTTGCCCTTTGCAAGACGGTCTGCGCCTTCCTCGATTCCATGATCCAGTATGTTGCCGGCAATATGGGGGACGATCCCCGCGATTTCCTCCATGGCCTCGGACGTAAGCCAGAGTCCATCAAGGCGGCATGCAACCTGTGGGGTTTCCTTTCCGAGCGCTGTGGCTGCGCGTCTGGCGGCAGCGGTCATGATGGTGCCGATGTCGGGGGCACGTCTGAATGCAGGACTGAGAAAGCCCGCAATTTCACCTGTAGGGTCACGCCCCTCGTCAACGGCCTCTCTCATGCCGCACCAGCCCGCATAGGCTGCGGCGGCCTTCCAGCTTGAGACCGGGAGCGTTACGGTATCCGAGGCGTCTGCAGACCATCCAAGAGTCTCCATTGCATCCCTGTACAGGCCTATCCTCGCCTGAAGCAGCCTGATGCCACTTTCAAGGGCCTCGCCCATGGACTCCGCTTCGGTATGCTCCAGAACCCCTCTGAGACGGTTCAGGACGTCCTCAACCTCGTGTATTTCATGAGCGAGTGTTTTAAGCCCAAGGGTCCTGGCGTTTCCCTTGGCCGTGTGCATAGGGATGAAGGCTGCAGCAGAGGATTTTCTGGGGCTCATCCGAAAGTCATGCAGGATGCGAGCCGCCTGATCGATGAGCATCATGATCAGAGCCATCCCCTTTTGGATTTTGTCGCGTCCGGTCCCGATCATCTCCACAATGAGGTTCATCTTCTCCTTTTGCCCAAGGCGTTCCGCCTCGGCTATAAGAAGTTCAGTGTCATCAAGGGCTGTCATCAGGATTTCCGTGATTTCCCCTCCCTTGTCATAAATGGGCACATAGGAAAGGGTCAGGTGACGGGGCGAGGATGCATCGGGAAGATGAAAATGGACGCTTCTTGGGAATTTCTCGTCATTTAGCTCCCAGGTGAGATCCGTCCCGCCAAAGACGGCGGAGAGGGCCTCCTTCATCTCCTCCTTTGGAATGGGCCCCGTGTCCGTGTGGGCAAGAAAATGCGCTTCAAAATTGCACGAATCCTCTCCATGAGGAAAGCCGAGTATTGATTGGCAGTGAGGGGAGCGCACGCCCTCTTTCACAAAAAGCTTTCCCGTTAAAGGCTCCGACCTAATTAGAAATACCGCCTGATTGATGGAATCAAAGATATTTCGAACTGTCTCGGCTGAGCGCTCTATTTCCTCCTTTTGAAGTTTGGAAAGAGCGCGCGAATGAATCATGAAATGAAGAACCATTGTTATGACAGAGGAGAGCACCCAAACCTGCCAGACATAGGGGTCTATCTGGATTCCCATATTATGATATGATTGGCGAAAGTACAGATAGTAAAATGATAAAACAAGAAAGTTCAGAGCAAGATTGACTGCAAAAAATGGGATTATTGATATTATAGAAAACACGATTGGAATCAGAAACTGAAGAACAATAAGGGCACTCTGAATTTCAAAGGTCGCACTCAAACCTGTATACGCACTTATCCGTGTTGAATTCATAACGATGTAGATAAAACCAAGGACAAAAGACAGGGAGCCTTTGGCAAGGGATCTATTTTTATGAATGAGAGTGTAAGCTCCGATCGAGATAAGCAAAAGAAATATTCCAAGTACGATGAGATGCATGCTTGCAGTTTTTTTGTATGCATTAAACAGGGACAGAAGTAGGGTCAAGTGTAGAAGGCTGATATTTAAAGGCGTTGCTATAATGGAAAGATACTCGTTCATAAAAAGTCGAACGTATGTTTCGGGCGAGCTGGCTTTAAGACTGGAAAAGAGATCTTTTTTGTTTGCTTTTAAACGCATCATACGTTGTTATTCCTTCGGGCTTCGTTGATCAGGAGTCGAACGGCTTCAATTCTTTTGTGGGCGGTTAAGAGCGGATAGCAGATTCCGGTCGTCGATAACGGTGTTTGACAGGATGCGGAGGTTTAAGCCAACTTTTGGAGCTCCTTTGTCCACATCCTCAGAAAGCGGATAGGTAAAACGATCCGGCAGTTTTCAATTTTCCACTTTTGCCGCAGTAGCCATTATAACATAACACGCTGCTTTTCTGAGCTTATATGGCGTTTTAGAGCACCATAAGGCAGCCATTTTGATGGTTCAAATTTGCTTTTAACCTAATATAAACGCTAGTTTATTGAGTAATATCAACAAAGAGCCCGCCAAGTTAGGCAAAGCTCTCATAAACATATTCAGTTCCGGAGGGCATGGTCCGCTTGGGCGGCCCCGTGGGAAGATTCAAATGCCCAAGGATCTATTGAATGGCTTCCTTACGAATGATCGCAGCTATAACCCTCACATGACCTCTGCAGTGAGGACAAACCGTCAAGTTGATCCCAAATGTCCTCTTCAAAAGCTCGGCCCACGGAATATACCTGGACGGCTTCTCAGCTTCCTCCTCCAGATCACCGCTTGGCAATTCCTCCAAAGAAACTCCAGAGCTCGGCTGTTTTTCTGCAGGCTCAGCAACGGCCTCCCGACCTGAAACTATCAGTGGCCTGAGCTTACTGTGCGATGAGAGGCACACATAATAGTTGACTTGATGCCGATAGGGAGGAGGAATGATCGATACTAATTTTTATCTTCCTCGACAGCGAGGTTGCCGGCTTGGAGGCCTTTCTGAAGAACAGCTCAGGATTTTCCTCAAGCGAGAAGCAAGAGCTGCTCAGCAATGCCAAGGTCTACCAGGATAAGCTCGCGGTCATTGCCGATAATTATGACGTGCAGTCCAAAGCGGCGAAAGATAATGACGAGAAAATGTTCAGTGTCGAAGCTTTGGTGCAAGCCGTCAGTGACGAAGTGGAACAGCACTACAACGATGATATCAGCCGACTGGAAAAGCTGCAGCAGCACATCTTTGTTGGATATGGACTGACCGCTTTTTTGACCCTTGCCTTCTTGGTGTTCTTGGTTCGCCAATTTAACACCATTTCACAGCGTTTGACCGAAGTCTCTGCTTATATTCGAGTGTCTGGCGAACAGAATCTCGTGACCGCATCGTCCCTGCACCAAACCTCGGCAAAAAATATCTGCAGCCGCCTCTGAGCAAGCTGCTGCCATTCAAGAGACCGTGGCGACTCTCAATGAAATTTCGGCGATGGTTACCAAAAGCGTCGAAGCGCGAGTTCCGCTTCGCAAAAGGCTGTCATGAGCCATGAAATCGCGACAGCCGGTAAGGTAGCAGTGGAAAAGATGCGCGAAGCGATGGACACCATTCGCCAGTCGCTGGAAAGCATGATCCAGCAGAGTGAAGACAGCAATCGCCGGATCCAAGGCATCATCGGCATCATCAGCAAAATCACGGAAAAGACCAACGTCATCAATGATATTGTGTTCCAGACCAAGCTTTTGTCGTTCAATGCCCTAAGGGATCGATGCTCTCTTTGGATCGAGGGCCAGATCGATCTCAAGGCAAAAGACGGCCAAAACCTTGGACCGTCTTTGAAACAAAGAATTTCGAATTATTCCCTGGCCTCAGAAAATACTCTCAACGCGAGCGGATTTGATCCCTATTTGATGGGAACTCCATCCATGAGAGGAGGACTCCTTTAATTCTTCCCAGAGCCTCAATCTTTGTGCGAGTTGAGTCTAGCCTGGGATAGCCAAAGGACTCATGTCAATTTAGGTAACGATGGGCAGATCGTGAAGCTGCCGCGTCGCTTCATACAAAAAAGCAAAGTCCCTTTACAAGCCTTCATTTTTTGCTAGTCTCTCTCCACTCAATTTTTCCGGCCTTGTCGATCAATAAGTGTGAGCAAATTGTTTCGATAATAGGGCCAATAACTTTGGATTTAAAAGCATGAAAAAGTTTTCGTTTATCGCCGTCGCTCTCCATTTCCTTACGTCATGTGGGATACACTCTTTTTCTAGCCAACAGAAGGACATGGCCAAGCGACCTAGCATTCTAGGTACAATCGAAGCTAACGGAACCATTAAAGGCGTCTTTTCTGACAGGACGCGTGTCTATGGCGTGTATGTTGACGTTAACAAGGGCGCTTTCATTTTGCCGGTTCTGACGGCTCAAGCAGGAACGACAGCGAGCAGCACTCCTGCGGGTAATGCTTTAGATACCATTATAGGTGTCTACGGTCCGGTCAACGGGTCTGCGATTCCTGAAAAATTGGGAGAATTCGAGAATGCGGCAGAAGCGATTCGAATCGAGAGGAACGGTCGCTATTTGGTCACTTTCTCCAGTTGGGATGATCCCGGCAATGGAACATTTTCCTTGAAGATCGAGTGTCAAGGCACTGACTTTCAGTGTCGGCAGCCGATCGTGTCGCGAGCTTGTGTTGAAGGTACTGAGTATGTGGAAGGAACAGTTATTTCCAAAGATACAACCTGGAATAAGTGTACGACCGTCATCTTGGAGAACTTAACGATCGAATCTTCAGCCATTCTTTCGGTATCTCCGGGTGTCGAAGTCCTGGGTAACTTCCTGGGAACTGGAAAATATGGGAATGTCGGCTTAAATGTTGCGGGAACGATTCAAGCTGTAGGGACTGATGCACAACCCATTCGATTCGCCGGTTTGAAGGAAGGCTGGAAGGGAATCAAGATCAAAGGCAATGAAAGCACCTTGAGCTATGCTTACATTGAGCAGGCAGAAGTTGGTCTATCCATTGACGGACAACGGAACAGAATATCCTTTGTAAATATTAACAGCTCTGAAAACGGCATTCAATTTTCTAGGAATGCAAAAGATAATTCCGTTTCCGACTTTGTAGTGAATGGAATCAAAAATGCCACCTCTTCGTTATCCCAAAGCGGAATCTTCGATAAGGCTTCCTCCAAGGATGGACAACTCCTGCGCTTGCGGTTGATTTCTGCGCAAATTTCCTTATCAAAGGTGAAGCTGACTTCACGAGTTTGAAGCCTTGCACCACGGACAAATCCATGTTCGGTATAAATTCCATCCCCTAATCTCATGCCATTTTTCCTTCCATGAAAATCAGCCTTGTATCCACTCCAACCCCCAATCACGGCAACTCCTCTCTGGCACAATTGTCCCTTTTTCCGCCGTACAAGAAGGCCATCTGGGTACACATATATCTCGCCTTCCCTTCGGAAAGCAGTTTGCGAATCCTATTCAGCGTAAAGCCTGTGGCCACCCGCTCACCATCGAAGAGCAGCCAGCACCGGGTTTTGGTAAGGCTCTTAACAACAGCCAGCCGACCATCAACCTCAAGCTTCAGATCAACAAAAACTGGTACATCGCCCATGCCTGCACCTCAAACATGAAGGCCATATTTTCTACGCTTCATATCAAACGTCGTCCGCGCCATGTTCATCGCCCGGCTTGCAACACTTGCATTCGGATGGCGATGCATGGCATTCACGACCATGGCCCGTTCAAAACGTGCCACCGCTTCCATAAGATCGCCATCTTGATCAGCTGTTAGGTTGAAATCCTCGGAATTTGTGAATCGCTTTTGTCCTTCGACATCAGCTGACCATTCTTCGAATTCCGGTTCCAGCATTCCTCGGAAAACGGGAAAATGGTCCGCATCCAGCGGTATTTCTTCAATCTCTGAAAGAATGAGCCACGACTCAAGGGATTTGAATAGCTGGCGGATATTGCCTTGCCAGTAAAAACCCTCAAGCTTCTGACATAGTTTTTGAAAAGCGCTATCATCAAGCGATACACACTTTTCTGTCAAAAATAGAGCCACAAGTGGGGCGATATCCTGGGGCCGCTCACGCAGGGGATTCAGAAAAAAATCCATCCCCATCATCCGGCTTCTGAGGTCTATCAGGAATTTATTTTTTTCCACTTCCTTATCCAGATTCTTGGTCGATGCTGCGATCAGTTGGAACCTGCTTTTATATTCCTTTACTTCACCCAGTCTTTGGTAAGATCCATCGTTGAGGACACGTAAAAGCTTTTGCTGCACGCTCATTTCAAGAGTATGGATCTCGTCCAGAAAAAGGATGCCTCCGTCCGCTTTGGCAATATAACCATCGGTCGTCTTATCAGCTCCGGTGAAAGCGCCTCTCTGATGTCCGAACAGAATCGACTCGGCAAGCCCGGAAGTGATGGTGGCACAGTTCACAGCGATAAAGGGGATGTGCTCACCCTCCCTTTCGCATCGAAATTTGTGCATCAGGCGGGCCAGCACCTCCTTTCCAGTTCCCGTTTCCCCATAGATGACCATTGATGCCGTAGGGTGCCTGGCCAGACCACGCGCCTGCTTTAAAGTTTTTGAATCAATCACCACCTGCTCGGGAAAATGACCCGCGTACTTCCGCCAGAGCCCCTGTGGTGGAGGATTGATTCCGGTGAACACTGGGACGTGGCGCTTTCTCTCTCGTGCGAGACTGAAAGCAATCACGAGTTCATCGGCATTGAGAAGTGGCTTTCGGATGAAATGATGCGCACCCGCTTTAAGTACAAGAGACCAGATATCAGCGCGGGGATCGGAGGAATTTGCGACGATTGTTATGTTCGGTTGCGTTTCAACGGCACTTTTGATGACCTGCATACCATCCGGGGGATCAAGACCGGCACGCGTAGAGATATGAAGATCGGTCAGAAGATAATCAAATGCTCCCTCGGCCAATGCCTTTCGGGCTTCATCCAAAGAGGATGCTGCCCTTGGTACTGCGCCAAGCTCCGATATAATTACCACTGCATTGGCTAACTCGGTTTTGTCATCTTCAACAACAAGAACCTTTCGTCCTTGAAATAGCATACTTTCTTTCGATCCCTCTTTCATTTGACCTCTCATTGCACGCCGGGCAAATTCCCGCTGCCATCGTCAGTAACGGGTTGCCCATTTCCTTTCGTTAAAACGCTTCTTCGTTCTCTGGCAGGCAAAAGACATCGCAGCACTTGATTCAATCCGAACCTTTTTTCAAATGCATGATGTGAACCAGTTTCAAAGCTCATCCTCTTCTCGGCCTGTTGTGAAATTATCCCTATTGATTCCAAATTCTTGGCAAGGATAACTGAATTTCATCATCCCTTGTAAGCCACTGACCGCTGGAAATGGAATTGCCGAAATCGGGAATAAGTCACCGCATTCGGAACGAGGATGCCGATCGAGAAAAAATATTGCGACCAAGACAACACTCAATCCACATTCCTTAATGTTTCCGATTTCGGTTAAAATATTCCGAATTCGGAAATGATTAACTCTCACCAATCATAATGCCACCAATGATTTCAAGCTTATGATGAATGGCAAATGAATTGCACTTAAGCATCCGACCTGATGCGATGCTTTCCTGCTTCACGCATGCTGCACGCCCCAGGTTCATTTTATTTATCGTGTTTTTTTTCAGGAGAACCCATGTACGTTAAGAAGATTGTGTTCGGCATGTTGATCGCTGGCTCCATGTTTGCTGGCTGCGGAAAGACCAAGAAGAAAACTGTCACTGTCACGGACCCGAAGCAGGCCGAGGAAATTTCTCAGCTCAAAAAGGAACGCGATGAACTGACACAAAAGCTTCAGCTTGCTTCCGACCCGAAGA
>JBGSTF010000105.1:0-106311 GCA_041736645.1 Oligoflexus sp.
CTTTTCGATGGCACTCGAACAATTACAAATAGCCCAAAACATCGTCCACACAGCATTTGCCATTCTCTTCGGAGGCATCGTCGCAGCACTGTCAATTGCATTTGGATTAGGAGGTAGACACCTGGCAAAGCACTATCTGGAGGAGCAGTTTTCTAATAAAGCCAAACCAGCGGTTCAAGAACAACCTATTAAAACAGATCTTCATCTTTGATAACTCCGGCTGAACATTTATTTACCGATCACCAACCTCGTAAAGCTAAATGGCTAAACATATTCGTATCCATCGCCTTGCTGGAATGAACCTCAAACAACAGAGCGTGTGATGCCATTGCCAGTTTAGTTTCCATTCGAAACTTTAAACATCAATTAGATCAACAAATTAAATAGCAGAAAAGCCCAGCAGTACGATAAGCCGTGAACGGGTTTTCTACACTGCGATCGGCAAAGGACATTTATCCCAAGCTTGCTCTTGCCGATAAGACAACGGGCTCGGCTTGACTGCTGAGCTTACTCAATTAAACATATAGAATAGCAAGGTTTATCCAATATTTTAATGAGAGAGCCACAATGAAACCATGTTCCATCAGAAAGTTTTACCCTGGCTTATGGGTCTTCGGCTTACTCTGCTTCGGCTCTAGCATTCATGCTGCCGAGCAGGACACCTTCCTGGGGCAAGCACGAGGCGCCAACCAACCCAAAAGCATTGATGATTGGAGAAGCAAGGAGAATCGAGGAAGCCTCAAACCATACCCAAAAGCAGCTCCAGGAACTCCCAACCCGTCTGGGGGACTTCGGCAGTTTGGAGGCGGAAGTGCCACGTCTTACTCAACACCAGACCTCGGTATACCGTTCGAGGAATTTCGTACTAAGATGGAAAAGCAACGGCCTGCAGTCGACAAAGCCGCGCGCACACGTTTGGAATCGCGCTTCGACCTGACTTGCAAGACAGAAAACAAAATAACCATGTCTCGCTCGAAAAAACAGCCTCTTGGGCCAACGGCTCGACTGCCGAAGGGTAAAAAATCCTGGGAAGAGTATGCGGCTCTCAATTCTGAACAAATGAAAGAAAGAGATGACTTTCCCTGGCAGCCCCTTGATCACCCACTTCACTCCACGGCCCACATGCTGTTCCCGTCCCAGTGGACTAAAGTCCACCCTGAGCACGAGCGCTTTGATGTGGGGTTGGATATTCCTGACTGCTATCTCCCTGAATTTCCGCCTCCCCTCTATCTCACGACTCACTTAGAACTCGGCGATGTTACGCGAGGCGTGGAAATCACCTATGGTAACTATTTCAATATGTTTAACGGCTTGGTGACCCCGGAGCAGATGGAAGGATTGCGTCTTCTCGTCACACCGTTTCAAACTACTTGGTTCAATGCCACTCAACACCGGGTCACAGTCGAACCCTCGCAGGGCGTCGCCTGTTTCAGCTGTCATGTCAATGGTCATACCAATGGTGCTATCGAACTCGCTCCTGATTCAAGGCCCAACTATGCGCGCCTGCGCGTTGATACACCGACCATGCGCGGCAACTACGCTCAATTGATCCTCGCTTCTAAACGATCCGTCCACAGCATGGATCATTTTGCCGAGGTTGAAGAGTATTTCGATGGCGATACCGCTATGCTCGCGGCCATCGGAGGCCGTACCTTAGCGAAGTCGCAAACCAATCATATGGGCGATTTCAATTCCATCATCGACTTTCCTCCAGCGCCCAAACTCGATCCCCTCAATCGCTTGATTCCAAGCCTAGCAACCGAAGCGGAACTCCGTGGCGAAAAGCTGTTTCATGGCAAAGCTAATTGCGCTCCTTGTCACCCAGCGGCTCAACAGTTCACCGATCATTCTATGCATGATCTTCAAGTCGAGCGTTTCTACAAGGGCCGTCCTGAAGGTCCCATCAAAACCTTTCCTTTGCGCGGTATCAAAGATTCGCCGCCCTATTTCCATGATGGGCGTCTTCTGACCCTCGAAGATACTGTAGAATTCTTTGATATCGTTCTTACAACTCATCTTAGTGCTGAGGAAAAAAAGGACCTTGTCGCCTATCTCAGAGCGCTTTGAGCGCCGTGGGCAGCATAATTCTCTAGCACAGGACAAACCCTTCGGCAAACCACGCAGTTTGAATTGCGTTGTCCGACAAAAGGGTGAAGTTTGTGCCAAGCATAGACTGTTCATGAACCACAAAATCTCTATCCTCCCATAATTTTTAAGCAATTCGAGAGACTTGAGAAAAAACTAGGGAAAGCCGATGAGACCAAGACTGTCAAAGGCTTAAGGTCGGATGGGGAAGGGAAGATGGAATGAGTGTCATGTGCCGCACGGTTGTTTCAACTCTTACTTGCGCTGTCACTTTTCTATCGTGCAAGCCAAGCTCTCACCATAATGTCAAAGACCCAGAAACTTATATTGATGAACGTTTGAATAGCGACGATCAATTACCTCAAGCACCGATTACAACGCAAGCAAAGTCTGCTGAAACCGAATTCACGCTTGATTGTCGAATGCAGGCTTTTTCGATAGTAGGCGGATCGTGGGTGAGCACGCACCACAGTCTAGCCGAAGCTCTGGTAAAAGTAAGTAGCAACTCCAGTGGCTCATGTACAGCTACAGTCATTGGCATTCGGCATATTCTGACGGCTGCTCACTGCCTCAAAAATATTGCAGATCCATTATCCATTCGAATCGGAACAGGCATAACGGGTGAAGTAGACAGTCGAATAAGAATTAAGGCTTTTCGTATTCATCCTCAATACCAAGGTTTAGATAACCTGGAAATGAATGATAGTTCACCAGCAGGTTTATACGATGTAGCCTTGTTGCTTGCTGAAGATAATTTACCGGAGTCCCTACGTCCGGTCGGTTTCGCCCAATCGAAAGATCTTATGCCAGGAAAAGAAGCCTATGTTGCTGGCTTTGGTGCATATGGCGAAGGCGACTATCTGCCAAGGCCTCTGACCGCGGCTCGGACCAGGCTCGCAGCGCTGGCGCCTGAACGCAGTGAGATTCAAATCGAAAGCTCCAGCGAATCAGGTCCCTGCTATGGTGATTCTGGTGGACCGCTCTTTATTGTAAACTCTGCTCAGACGGAATCCTGCTTTTTACTGGCAGGCTCCATCACCGGTCGTGGCCGTGGCAGCGAAGGCGCTTGCCGCTTTGGACGAGCGACCGTCATGGACCTCACCCTCATGCGTGACTGGGTCCAGTGCAGCTTAACCAATTGGAATGCTGAACAGCTTGGTCTGGGCTCTAATTTTGCCGGTTCAGAATGTTTGTGACCTGCCTGTTGCTACTGTTCTCACGAAGGATAGTCAATTTAAAGTAATTGGGCCTGAGCAAAGCCATCACCTCTCGAAAATTCAGCCCGCAACCATCCAAAATAATTGAATTCTTCGAGGTGCGTTAAACTTCGCGGGCTGTCTGGCGACAGGGGTACTACTGCGAAGTTTTTGCGGGTGTTTTGCTAGGAATTTTGGCTCATTTTACGCGGAGTACATGTTATGAGAATCATTGGAGTGTTGTTCATTGCCGGACTTCTACCAGTTCAAGCTCTGGCAGACGACATGGAAGCGACTGTAAGTCCTGACTCTAAGAGCGTAGCTGCGGAGAGCAGTCCTTCAGCAAAGTCACCGATTGCCAACCATCTCTATGCAACGGCTATACTGCCCAAAGGTTTACTGGTGCCTTTCTATGCTCTCTATTCTGAAAATTTCTCGGATCGCTACCTAGGCAGCGGGACCAAAGAGCCGCTTCTGGGTCTCAAGGTCAAGGATAGCGCTAATATCATCGGTGCCCAGTATGGTCTTTCGAAGACGACGACGCTTACCTTTTACGCTCCTTTCGTCACGCATTCTGAAGTCAAAATCAATGACTACGATAAATTGCGCGCGTCCAATGAATATGCTGCTGTTAAAGCTTACACCTCCAGCCAACTCGCTTCAGGCTTTGTGCAGGCAGGTTTGTGTGCTGACAACTCGGCTTGTTATTCGCAGATAGCTAATGGTATGACCTTTCCTGTGTCTAACGCGGAAGCAGGCTATGCAGCAGGGATGCCGGTGTCTTCTTATATCGGCGCTGTATCTGACGGGTATTTCGCGAATAATGCTCAGAAAGAGGGAACTCAGGCAATGGCTGACCTCAAAGTCGGCGTGAATAGCCAGTACTTTCAAAACGGGGCGTTGACAATTAAGAGCCGATCAGAGCTAACTTTACCAACGGGCAAATATGAAGTTGCTTCGAACAACAATCCAACAGGTGCTGGTCGTTACACAATGGACGTGTTTGGCAATGCCGAATATGCTTTGCACAAAGGTGCTGTCGCTGTGCTGGAGCATGGAGTTAGTTATGACCTCACTGCCGCCGAAGCCGAAGGGGTTAAGTCGCGACATGAGGGCTTAGGTCAGCGCAGTGGATTGTTTTTGCTGTTCGACCCAGGACAATTTATTGAACCGATGAGTTTTGTGGCCTTCTCCACTTCGTATAACGTTACCTATTTGCCAAGTCAGAGTCAAAAATCTGCAGCAGAGGGTGCCCTCGCAAATATTCCTCAGACCTCAGTGGTATATAACATCAACAAAGTGCGCTTCTCCGGGGTCAACTACGGCTTTCCTTTGCTACTTGATCTTATGAAGGAAAAACCACTATCCGGCAAAAATGTTAATGCTATCGAAAAGAACACGGTAGTCGTTACGTCCTTCGTTCCTCTGTGATCCTCCGCTTCGACTTGCAGAACTCGCTTTGCAAGTCGCGAAACTTCTCGACGAGCGTGCCGCGCGGGACTTCGGTCCCTTTCCTCCAAAACCAAGTCAAGTAACCACAAGAAAATTATAGCTCCTTTCTCTTCACCTTGCTCGTCTATCGGTATCAAAAGTAAAGATTTGGTCAGAATTCTCGTTAGCCTTCTTTTTCCCGTGCATTCATGGGTCTAAAGTGAGTCTTGGCTGGAGGCGAGAACCTCGAGATAGTCCATTCGCTATAGTTCTGCCCCTACTTGCCGATGCCCATTCACATGGCGAATTCGCTCTACGTGATCTAGATTCCGAAAGGATTTGATAACGTGCTCAACTGGGTAAAAATATCATATCTTGCACTCTTGCCGATGATTTTTTTCGGTCTAGAGCTTGAAGCAATGACGCCGCTTGAGCTCCCAGAAATATTGTTCACAGAGAGCTCAACCGTCGGGCATAGCCAAGCCTTTCTAGACGAATCGATGAAACTCAACGCCGAGGATGTTTACCGTCAGCATTGGAACGCCTTCACGGACGTCGATTCATCAAAGAAAGTTGTTGAAAGTGGTGCTCTCTGGTTAAAAATTGCGATTGATAACACGAGCCAGCACGAAATAGTCGTTTACCTGCGCTATCTGAAAGCGCTGAGCGGTTCCCTTGATCTCTATCAGATCCAGGATAGTGGACCAAAATTTATCGACAAAACAGGGTTTCTTTATCCCTGGAATGAACGAACAGTCAAGGATCGACGTCCAACCTTCAGGCTGGTGCTGAATCCTGGGGCGCATCTCTTTTTGGTGAGAGCCTATCATCCAAACGGTGGTGGGGTTCCAGCGCCTCGGTCTCTGCTACTCATCAATCAAGTCGAATTCATTGAATCGGTGAGAAATGACGCAATTTTAGGTTCCTTCATTCAGGGAATTGTCGCGTTTGCCCTCATATATAACTTCTTTATTTTTATGACCTTGAGGAATAAACATTATGTTTTTTACATTTGTTCGATGCTTTTTCTATATTTAGCAGCGAGCTTAGGTAACTCAGGTGATGTTAACTCATATTTTTTTCGCGATCGTCCAACTTTTTCAATGTATATTTCTCTTTCGATGGTATGCGGAATTCTCGGCACCTATTTCTTTAGCACTTATACCGTTGAATTTCTGAAAACCATTATCTACGCACCAATTGTACATCGTGTTCTAAAGGCATTCCAGTATTTCCTCTTATTCCTACTCGTTACCGTAAGTATCGAAATCTACTTTTTCAACAGTATTCTTTGGAGCATGATCGGTCTGGTTGCAGCCAGCATGCCACTGAGCATAGTATTTTCGCTGGCTGGTATTCAAGGCGTTCGGCGAAATTATCGACCAGCTTGGTACTATCTTGTTGCCTATGCATCGTTGACGATAAGCAGCACGGTTAACGTTATTCAACAGTCCGGGTCATGGGAATATAACTCCAACTTTGAGTGGGTTGTCTCGATTGGTATGTGCGTGCAGACCTGCCTGCTTTCTCTCGGTCTTGGGGATCGCGTTAAATTTGAGGCTGAAGAGGCTAGTAAAAGAATACAGGGTCTAAATGATGAGCTAAAAGTTCACATTGAACATCTCGATGATCTAGTCGCAGAGAAAACCAATAAGATCCGTTATATTATGGATCACATCAATATTGGGATCTTTAAAATCAATAAGAACAATATGATCGACACTGACTATTCCAAGGCTTGCGAAAAAATATTTGCCAAACAAGATCTCGCAAAGCTTTCGGTCCGAGACCTTATTTGGGATGAAAGAGCTATTCACAGCGAGAAAGCTCAGCTTTTGGATACGGCGATCGCTGGCTGCTTGGGCGAAGTCGAAATAAATTTCGACGTCAATTTACAATGCTATCCACTAGAGATGGACTATCAAGGCAAACAGCTCGAGCTAGAATGGGCCGCCATCATCGAAAATGGAATTGTTAATGGCTATTTAGTCAGTATTAAAGATGTCAGCTATATCAAAAAGCTTGAGAAAGAAAGTCAAGAGAATCTTCAAGAAGCCAAGTCTCTCATCAATATTACTCGCTTTAAGAGAGAACGCGTATCAGAGTATATTTCTTCGGAATTAGAAATGATCGAAGCCAGCCGTCGACTGTCCCTTGAGCTCAAGCAGCTAGATGAAAAGACCAAGAGCAGCAACCTAGCCATCATCTTGAGAAACTTGCACACCATGAAAGGTAATGCGAGGACCTATGGTATGGATGAGGGATCAGCGCTGATCCATACTAGTGAAAGTGAAATTGCTGGTCTTCACAGCTACGAAGAAAAGATGGAGCAGGCCTTGGTTGGTATTCAGGGAATCGAAGACATCCTGCGTCGACATCTCAGTGTTATCGACAAATATTTTCCAAGTACTAAAAAAGACGAACAGGACGTTGAAGATAAGGTGGTTCGTTATATCGATGTCGTGGAGAAAATTGGTAGTCTATATCCTGCTAAAGAGGTCGCCAGTTATTTGCCCACCTTGCCAGATATCGCAGCCTTTTTACGACAAAATAACGCTGCGACTTTTCAGGAAATTTTGGAACCTATACATGATGATTTGCCTCGTCTTTGTGAAAAACTGCATAAGTCTGAGCCTGAGATTTTGGTCAACAGCCGCGGGCTCTTTGTTCGAAAGGCCTATGTATCAAAATTGCGCTCGATCTTTAACCATCTTGTGCGAAACTCGCTAGATCATGGCTTTGAATCGGCCCAGGAGCGAGCGCAGAGGGGCAAGACTCTGCCCGGTTCGATTGTTATCGATCTGCACTTAGGTGGTCAGTATCACATGCTTAGTTATCACGATGATGGACGTGGTCTAGATCTGTCTGTCATCATTGATAAATCCAGGGAAATGGGGTTCAATGACAAACATACAGTCATCGAAGCAGCACGGAACGTTTTTGAGCCGAGGTTTTCCACGAAAGATGAGGTTTCTGAAATCTCGGGGCGGGGCATCGGACTCGATGCTGTAAAAGATACCATCAACGCACTGAATGGTCGGATCGATATCCATTTACTTGATGCAATGGTTAAAGAAGATGCACCTATGAATGTGGCGATGGGAAAAAGTCTTGATTTTGAATTCACTATTTACTTGCCGAGAGAACTGTTCTTATAATTTTGTGGTTTTTGGATGTGAAAGCATATACGCCTTCTTAATCGGCCTGCAGGCAAAAGTTGGAGATAGGACGCCACCTATACCAAGGTCAGTGGAAATACCTTTGTCATGCCGTCTGTATCCCTTTGGGATTCCTCTTGTGAGAGATCCCTCACGGCAAATTCAGTCGGTTCTTTCCATGTTTTATCATCGAATCCAAGGTCCAGATGATGACTCTTTTTTTCTGGTATCTTGAATTATGAGTGTGCCCGTCAACTCATAATTTTGGTTCACTCCTGATACATGAGTCCATCCTATAGATTGTACCAATAGATTGTAACTTGGATTTTGGCTTTTATTCTTCGATGGCAGCAAGAAGTCATGACCACTTACTGTATGGATTCCGGTTTGAAGCGCTTTTTGCATTTGGTTCTGCAAGTCCGCGTTGAGCTCGAATTCCAGGGCTCCACTCTTGGCTTCATACTGCAAAACAAAGGTCTTACCGGGCTCGATCCAGGCAGCACTGATCGGTGAGTCATTGTGATCCATTTTGAATTTCGGAGCTGAGGCGATTTGAATATGAAAAGGAATTAAAACCAGCTGCTGGCCAACCTGAATAGGCTCGGCATTCAACTGCAAGGATCGATAGATTTTTTGAGGTTCCGAGCTGGGATATTTTTCAGGCTCGACTTCTGCCGCCGTATGAGCCCAGCCTTGAGACGCTATGATGGAATCAGCATCCCATTGTGCTTGATTTGACGGTACTCCATGGGTTTTGAGCCAATCGCGAAGTTCTATTTCTCGATTCTTCCTAAGCAAATACTCAAGGGTCGACTTTACTTTTCTAAGGGTCGGGATTGCGCCTTGAGTCTGTTGCGCTTCTACCCAAAGATTTTCTAGACGAGTCATTTGCCAATACCAGGAAAACCCCAGCATCCCCTGTGGTCCAAATGAAATCAGCAAACAGAGAGAGCAGAGGGACGCGGGCAGATAAATCAAATGAATCTTCCGCCCAAAGCCATAAGCGGCAATCATTGCGCAGAGCCACAAGAAACCAACCGTGAGTATATAGCGACGTTCAGTCATCCCATATGTCATCAAACGCTCAGAGACAGAAAATCCAAAGAGCACCATAAGAGGAATAAGCGAGACCAGAAAGTATCGACGAAAGAAGCGAGCGAGTTTAGGCGCTCCTGCCAGGTCGGCATGAATTGGCCAAAGTAAAAGCCAATTGAGTAATCCAAGGATTGAAAAGACTAACACCAGCAATGCAACCCCGCCTCGTGGCAGATTTAAGCTGATAAGGATTTTGCTGCCATAGCTCAGGAGTAGGATAAAATATAACAAAAGCAGAGGTAAAAGAATCCATTGGACAAATTTTTGCAAAGCGCTTGGCAAAGTCTGTTGGGAATTTTCAGGGACGATATTGAGCGGATAAGGCGTGCTTGATGCATAAAATATTGTTTGAAACAAGATAAGCAGAACGATACAAAGACTCCAATAAACCTGATGCGGAACAATGACTTGAAATAGAAAAGCAAACAACGATAGTCCCATGAGCAGCCCAGCCAGCAGTACATGACTGTAAATCGCCGAAAGTACAAACCGACTGAAGAGACCGATGTTCCATTGCCACAAAGATTGGTCTTGCCGGTGATCCTTAAGAAAAGGAGCGAAGGCACAAAGCAGATGGGCACTGGCCTGAAACAATCCATAGGAAAGAAACGTCGCTGTCGATGTCGTTCCGCTCAGAAACCACAGGCAAGCTGAAACGAGCGCCAGCACGGAACCCCTCAAGATCCAAGGGGTTGATGAAGACAGCGCCCCCGCGGCGTCTCTTTTGCCTGCCAAAAAAGTTTCTGCGGCAAAGGCTAAAGGTAGTCCCAAGAGAGATGCAAGAAAATCACAAGGTGGTACGGAGAAATCATATTTCCAGAGGTTCATCAGGGCCAGCAAACTGGATGATACTGCGAACACGCAAGTTAAAGGAAACCTCTGGAAACAAAGCTTGAGCTTGCTCGTCAAAAATGAAAGAGCTGATTGCGCATTTTCCACAAATTTCCTTAGTTTGGTGATGCTCGGGACGGATTCCTGAAGTTTTGGCCCAAGGCTATGCAAAGCCTTTGAGTGGAAGCATAAAGCAAGATTTTGGGTTAATTTGCAAGGACTTTGCAGAAGCTTATCTCTCGGGACCGCCGTCATGATTCCTAGAGCCCTCTGATATGTGGCTTCGTTTTTGCTTTCTCATACCGAATCTTTGTTGCGATGGGCAAGAATTGTAAGGATGAAATTAGTTTTCCTTAATCTTCTTGCAAGTCTATCCGATTTCGAGGTTGGGGTTTGGATGGAAAAGTGTCCATTCCTTGGGCGACAGTGACTACATATTAGGGCCGAGATATTTAATCTGGCATGACAATATTACCGGAGATAAAGCTCGTGACACGAACTTTCTTGATGTTGGCGGGGATGGTGTCTCTCATTTGGGCCTGCGCGAAGCAAGAGCCTGAAGCAGCGAAGATGAAGCGGGACTTGCAAGCCGCGGTCAGGGCTGATGCTAAACCTCAAGGGAATCTGCTGATGGGCTTCAAGGAGCCTGTGTATTCCACCAAGTTTGGACTCTCACCCAATGAAAAAATCGATGGCAAGACCATCCAGCAAATATTGACCAGCCAGGTGGCTGGGCGTGACGATGGACAGCTCTGCAGTGCCTGCCATAATAAAAATGATGCTCAGGGCGGCTACGGTGTACCCGTTGAAAAAAATGGGTCCAACCCAGGCATGAAGCAAACCGACCTTATTTATGGTCGAACCTGGGCAGGTCCGGATGGTTGGGCGCAGCGTTTTGTCAAAAATAGTACCAAACCAGACAACGTTAAGGCTGTTATCCAGGCCTGGATCAATAACCAGTGTAAGTAAAACGTTGTTATTCAAGCCAAATTCGATAGTTCCGCCGCTCATTCTGCAAGTGAAAGAGTTGCTGAGGGATATATCCGGAAAGCTGAACTTGTCTTTTTATAGCAGCTAAATCGATTTTTTGCTGCTTCACTTGGACGAGAGTTTCTTCCGGAATCAGCTCCTCCAGTTCATCGACAGATCGTCTGGGCAGTGATAGATCGACGACAATGTCTCCGCTTTGATCCTTGACCATAACCCGCAGCGATCGAGCCATGGCTCCGGTGTGACCTGGCTGCGTCTGACTTAATTCTTTCAGTACGGAAGGAATGTCCAACTCCGGCATGGAAAGACTGAGGTCGGATAAGCATTTCTGCATCGATACCTGACATCGAAGTTCGCAGAGGGCATGAATCAGTCCCTGATAGGAACGCATCAGCATCAGAAACCAAGGTGGGCCTGCAGAACGAAACCACCAACGATCGTCACCCAAGACATTCTCAAAGTGAGATTTAATATCCCAGTTGCGAAAATCCATGGCCCCCGGATGGCTGAATGGCTCAAAGAGTCTTTCGAGCAGGCAGGCCAGTCGACTGGCTATGGGTAAGAGCTTCTGAGCATCAAATCCTAAGGCCACCAAATAATCAAAGGGAACAAAGTCCTTGTTGGACTGAAAACCAACGATCATTTGCCAAAGAATTTGCGCCAAGGGCCGGTCAATCGTCATCATAGAACCAAAATCATAAAGGACCAACTGGATAGGCTGGTCCGGATAGCCACGGAAGCCAAGGTTTCCGGGATGAAGATCCGTATGCAGGAAACGGTTGGTGAAGACTGCGTTCAAAAAGTATTTGACCAGAATTTGGGCGGCCTGCTGCCTTGCTTCCAAACTCCACTCTTGTTGAATCTGCTTAAAACTGAACGAAGGTTCATAGCTCTGGACCAGGATCGTCTTTTGTGTGTAGCAGTCGAAAACCTTGGGAATACACACAGCCGAATGTTCAGCAAGACCTATGCGTGCCTGATTCTGCTGCCTAGCCTCCTGCTCATAGTCGAGCTCCCGTCTTAACGAGACCTCGAAGTAGTCAAGGATGGAATCCATCTCAAAATGAAACTGTTTGGGTGGGCCTAGCTTGCTTACCTTGCGCAGCATAAGCAGCTGCTCATCAAAACTTTCGAGCATATTGGGGTATTGCACTTTGATCGCAAGCAGTTCCCCTGAATGCAGTTTAGCAATATGCACCTGACCAAAGGAGGCGACCCAGGGTGTTGCTGACAACTCCTCAATCTCTTTATGCAGCTGGGGACTCTGCGAGGCGATCCACGCTTTTACCCATTCGATAGGCATAGCCTCTAGGCTGGGAGAATATTGCTCTGCGCCTTTGTTGAGCTTCATCGCCAAAAATTGGGCTGCCTTGGTGCTAAGACCAGACATGCTGCTGAGAGAATCAATCAAATAGCGACGACTGGCATCTTTGTTCCAGCTTTGTATGAGCACCGACTTGGTCAGTATCGAAGAGTACTTCAATCCAGTCATAATTCGCGCTAGTGCATGGCTCATGGCATTCCTCAGCTACTTATTATTACAATTATAGCCGAAAGCTAGTTGCCGAGTGGCTACTCGCAGTAGAACTCTTGGAGCGATACTTGTTCCGATATCATATCAGATCGACGATCCATGTTTCCAGCCGTCTTGGTCTGGCAGGAGAAACGCGTCATAACACGCAGGTCTGAACATTGCTTGGATTTGCTAGCGCTTTTGGGCCAATATGAATCAAGCTTCGGGAGAGTTCAAGGCATGGGCATCTCTCTGAGCAGTTGTGACGTTTACAATGGAAGGATGAAATTCGATGTCAATTCTCAAATGGCCTGTGGCCTTTCCTGATCGTATCCAGCTCTACAGCCTTGCGACGCCCAACGGCCAGAAAGTGAGCATAGCTCTTGAAGAACTGGAGCTT
Organism: Oligoflexus sp.; assembly: GCA_041736645.1. GTDB lineage: Bacteria > Bdellovibrionota_B > Oligoflexia > Oligoflexales > Oligoflexaceae > Oligoflexus. The sequence goes on from JBGSTF010000105.1 coordinate 12,700, forward strand.
CCCTACGAAGCGCATCGAGTTGATATCATGGCAGGTGATCAGTTTACGGACGAGTATCGAGCGATCAGTCCGAACTCTAAGATACCGGCTATAATTGATCCGGCAGGACCCCATGGTCGAGCTCTGGTCCTGATGGAATCAGCGGCCATACTGCTCTATTTATCTGAAAAGACTGGGAAATTATTGCCCCAAGGGCCTGAAAAATACAGCTACTTGCAATGGCTATTCTTTCAGGTCGGGCACATAGGAGCGATGTTTGGTCAATTTGGACATTTCTATCGCTACGCCAATGACAAGTGCGATCATCCTTATCCATTGCAGCGCTATCAAACAGAAACGCAAAGACTACTGGGTGTTTTGGAGGCTCGGCTCAAAGATTCAGAGTATATCGGTGGGCCGCTCTATTCCATCGTCGATATCTCAATATTTCCTTGGGTGGATTGTTTGGGAACTTTCTACCAGGCCCGAGACATACTTCAATTACAGAACTTCCCTAAAGTTCAGGCTTGGCTTGATCGATGCAAAGCTCGACCATCCTATGAGCGGGGCAGTCGAGTGTGTTCGTAGCGCGCGATGGCTAAGATCGATCCTCCTGGTTTTTGCTGGTTGTTTATTTGATATTGATCAAGACTCAGAGAATGAACTAGAGTATCAGCGCTAGGCAGAACTCCCTGTCAGACTCAAGCAAGGGCTCGCGATGCCAACCAATGAAGCCAATCCCGATGTATACCAATTCTTAGCGCAAAGGCAGAGTGGATCCATTCTTATCGAGCCCAAGCCCAGCTACCAGGAGCTGCAAAAAATACTCGCCATCGCGGGGACCGTTCCGGATCATGGTGCCTTGAAGCCTTTCCGATTTATCATTATTCAGAATGAGGCACGGAAAAAATTCGGGGAGGCGCTGGTCAATGCTGCCGAAGAAGCCAAAGGTAGCTTACTCGATGAAAAAACAAGACCAAAAATTTTTGCTAAAGCCTTTGCGGCGCCGGTGCTGATCGTTATTATCTTTAGTCCAGTCGACAGTCCTCGTATTCCTCTCTGGGAGCAGCAGGCTTCAGCATCCTGCACGGGCTATGCTCTCGACCTAGCGGCAAATTCTCTCGGTTTTGGGGCCGTCTGGAAGAACTTTGCCTATGAGCCAGGGCATCTCATGAAGCAGCTTTGTCAATTGAAGCCTGAAGAATTCATGTTGGGGTGGGTTGGCATTGGCACCGAGCAGGAGCGAGAACGCTCGCCTCGAGAAGCTCTCGATCTCAAGCGTCATGCAGTTTTTCTTGACTAGCCCGCTCAGATGCTGAACAGAGTTGTTGCATGGGACCAATGAGAATCTTCAGCTGTCTGCTCTCAAGAATTCCTTCACTTCAACTTTTTCAGAGTTACCTTACGAGGTGATAGCCTTTTTCTCGCGCTGAGGTCTCGGACATAAAACATTCGCGAGTTTCGGAGTTTTCGGCGCTGAGCATATCTTTATAACCCGGGCTGTCTTTAGCATAGTAGGAGCCTGTGCTGGTGTTCGCGGCTATAGGGCAGGCTACCGAGTGAATCGCGGTCCCAGCTTTTTTTACCCCGACGGCAACTCCCGACGCCACCTCTCGGCCACCCTCTTTCATGTTTTGCCAGCCATCTTTGAAGTATTCTTTGGCGTCCGCTTTCGCGGTTGATGGCGCCTCTTCGGATGCCGCGGTTGTATGGGAGCAGGCGCTTAGTATGCAGAAAAGGCCAAATAGGACTGACTTCATTTCTCTTCTCACGCTGAATGGGTCATTTCCATTGGGATCATTCCCAGGGGCTGCCATGGGTCCATGCAAGGATTGGGCACATCTCAAAACAGTGAAGAGAGGCAAGGGGTTTGACAAACTGACTTACTTTTCAACGAGCCCATAGAACCTAAGAGTGAATCAAGTCTGGGCAGCTTGTATTGGACATGAATCTTTATTCATACATTCATAACGGCCAAAGCCTTGTCAATTCAAACGGGCTCAATATTGCAGATGCAAGCTTGAGCGTGGCTTCTTGTGAGCCATCAGCGGCCCTCAGCAATAACTGCTTTGGAATTATACTCATGACTTGGAGAGAATCTTTATGCAAACAGAATCATCAGAACAGACTCTTGGTCAACTGAATCGTCTCCTGCGAGGCGAGCTATCAGCCATTGAAACTTACGAACAGGCCTTAAGTAAGGTGAAGGAGCCCACGGCGGTCGAAACTTTGCGGTCAATTGCTAAAGACCATCGCTCAGCAGCAGAATTGATTCGACAGCAAGTTTCTCTCCACGGCGGGATACCGGACCAGGATTCTGGAGCATGGGGCCTCTGGGCCAAAACCGTTGAGGGTGCAGCCTCACTTGTGAGTGAATCCATCGCCATTAAAGCCCTCAAGGAAGGCGAAGAGCATGGATTGAAGGAATATCAGGATGTCGCAACTGATGAAAGTCTTCTGTATCAATGCCGCGCTCTTATCAACAGCGATTTGATGTCCCGGCAGCGCGTCCATATTGTGACACTCGATCGCGTGATGAGCACACTCCCCTCATAATGTTCACGAATGAGTTCGAAGAGATTTGGCCAATCTGCGCTGGATCTCTTTACTTGCTGCGAATCTGCCGTCTTTGTCATCAGTGGCTCCAATATCTGCCACCGACTCTCTTATCATTTCTGAAAATTCAATCATTATAGTCTCGAAATTGTGTGGCCCAAGTGCACCGTGTTGAGCTTTTATGTCTCGGCTCGAAAGCGTCAGTAGAGGATCAATATCCTTTAACAGTTTTGACTCGCTCACTCACTTGATTCGCTGAAGCTTGATCCCTATCAAAGAGGGTAGGTGGTCGGGTGCTTTTCGACTATGTCTCCTCGTCGGATTAAATGGCGAACAGCTGTCCTTATTGAGCTTCTGACGAAGCTTGTACAAGGAGTGGTAGTCCCTACCTAAGCGAACACCAAAGCCCTTGCCAGACCTTAGCTTAAAACTGGAACCCCCATCCCGTATGGTTCCAGAATTGCTTTATGGCATTGCCGCGCCAGATCCACTACAATCCACCCATATATGCTTCCATTGCTTTTGAATCCATGATTGAGTCACCTCCAGATAAGGTTAAAAACGCATGGAAAAAGAATTCTTTGAAGAAATTGAACGAACGAAAAAGTGGTTTTCGAATGAGAGATTTTCAGGAATTACGCGGTTCTATTCGCCTCGCCAGGTTGTAGAGCAAAGGGGTACGATCAAACGCGACTATTCCATTGCTAAAAAAGCAGCCGAAGAGTTCCATGAATTTTTACTTGTCTCGGTTAGTAAAGGCAAATCGATCACCACCTTTGGTCCCTATTCCCCAGGGCAGGCTGTGATGATCAAGCGTCAAGGCATTCAGGGGATTTACCTGGGCGGTTGGGCAACTTCCGCCAAGGGTTCTGCGGATGAAGATCCAGGAGCCGATCTCGCCTCCTATCCCTTGAGTCGAGTCCCGGATGAAGCGGCAGCCATTGTCCGCGCCCTTGTCGCTGCCGATAAAAATCAGTACTTTGCTAGAGCCCGGATGAACGAAGACCAAAGAAAAAAGTCACCGGTCTATGATTATAGGCCTTTCATCATAGCCGATGCGGACACCGGGCACGGTGGAGACGCCCATGTCCGGAACCTGATCAAACGCTTTGTCGAGGCTGGTGTTCCAGGCTATCACATTGAAGATCAGAAGCCTGGAGCAAAAAAGTGTGGGCATCAAGGTGGTAAGGTTCTTGTCACCGTTGATGAACAGATCAAGCGCCTCAACACAGCAAGGTTCCAGCTTGATATTATGGAAGTGCCGGGTATCATCGTAGCTCGTACTGATGCCGAAGCGGCGACGCTTTTGGAAAGTATTGCAGATGAAAGAGATCATCCCTTTATCTTGGGAGCCACCAATCCCGAAGTTCCTTCCTATAAATACTGCTATCTTTATGTTTTAAAGAGCTTTCATGATCTAGGCTTTGAAGACATCAACGGTCATCTCATTTATAATCTCGCTCCTGTCCGTTTTGAGGAGTCAGCTCGATTCTTTGAAGAGACCGGCCTGACAAGTATGATTAAAGAGAAGGCTGCCAAAGCGAAAGCCAACAAACAAGTCAACGTTGAAGCTCTTTTGGATGAAGCGATTGGTCAATTTGCAGAGACCTGGGAGACTCATGCCAATGTGAAAACCTTTGGCCAGACTGTGTTTGATGCTATGAGCTTGCGCCTCGAAGAAGGCATGCAGCTGGCCATGTCCCCCAAAGAGTGGCTGAGCTTTGCCAAGAAAGCACCACTGGATGACGCCCGCAAAAAAGCTCTGGGTCTAGGCATTGACGTCACCTGGGATCCCGAGAAAGTCAGGACTCCCGACGGCTATTACCAGGTGAAGGGCTCCATTGACTACGCCATTGCTCGGTCGTTGGCTGTGGCACCCTATTCGGATATCCTTTGGATGGAAACCAAAACCGCAGATCTAAAAGACGCCAAGGAGTTTGCGGAGGCGATCCATAAAGAGTTTCCTAAGAAAATGTTAGCTTACAACCTGTCGCCGTCTTTCAACTGGGATACCACCGGTATGAACGATGAGCAGATGAAGGCTTTCCCTATCGAGCTCGGCAAGATGGGTTTCGTATTTAACTTCATCACCTATGGTGGTCATCAGATCGATGGACTCGCTGCTGAGGAGTTTGCTCTCGCGCTCCAACAAACTGGTATGCTGGCCTTGGCGACTTTGCAGCGCCGATTGCGTCTGATCGATTCACCTTATAAAACTCCGCAATCATGGGTCGGTGGCAATCGTTTTGATGCTGCTTTGACCGCAAGTTCCGGCAATACTTCGACGACTCGAGCGATGGGCAAAGGCTCGACCCAATCGCAACATTTGGTCCAAACAGAATTTCCCATCAAGACTCTGGATCAATGGTTGGCCTCTTGGGTTAAATTCCACAAGATTAGCGATACCCTGCATGCCCGTTTGCGGCCTGTCACGGGTTCGTCGGATTTATTGGAATTGAGTCTTTTAGATCAGAAGGAGGAAAAGATTTCAACAGTGATCTTTACCGGTATTCAAGACCGTCAGGGTCGCAATATCCTTTCGATCCGAAATCAAGCCACGCAAAAGGTTGAATACCGTAAAAAGCGCCTCATGACCCTTATGCAAAGCTTCTTAGTCCACCGTTACAAGTCCGATTCTATTCATTACCTGGCTCCGACCGAAGACAATCACCGGGCTGTTGATGGAATGCAAAAACTGGGCTTTTTCAGTGATGTGAAGAGCGAAGTAGGGGATATTATCGTCGCCACGGTGAACAAGGTGTTCCAGAAGAAGCTTCTGGAAGGTGAGGCCGAAATCATCGCGATGCTTGGTAGAAATTGAAGCTGTAGCCAATGACAGCCCGCGGGAAGCCGCGGGCTCTCTCCCCTCCAGAGGAGAAATGCCAGAGCGGTCGCTGTCTCGCTCATTTGAAGTGGATTGGCTCAAGTTCAGCTTCAGTTCCCTTGAAATATTCGAAGATGATGAAGGCCGGTTTGGCTAAATGAATTGCTATTGATGTTTCGGCTAAGGACGCGGACGCAATCGATGGCGACGTTGTTTTGAAAGGCTATAGCGGCGGATGTACCCAGAGGACTGGTGATCTTGTAGGTTTTGCTGGTATGGTCGACTTCAATACTGATGTTGGCGTTTGCAGTATTGATCGAACCCAGTGTCATGGTCAGTCCATTCGAAGCGCGGTAGCCTAAATTGGTCTCAGCCGCCATGCCAGCAGCAATCCCGCCCCACAAGACGTTCACAGCAACTCCGCTTTCATTGCTGACACTGCGATCCATAAGATCACATCGACCGAGCTGCATGGCGAGAGTGTAGTCCACGCCCACCGATCCTGTTCGGACCAGATTCATAGTGTAGCGCATGGTCATAGTCCCTGAATTCTGCAACTCAAAACGTTGGGTGGCCAGGGAAAACGAGTCGTCGGTTTGAAAGCTGAGCTGCTGTCCATTCAGGCTTAAGGCTGTGGCGTTGGATTCCATTTCGGTCCATCCAGAACCAAGCTGGCTGCTGGCATCACGCTGGAAGCTGTCATAGATAAGATTATTCTTATTTTGCATGAGCCATTTGATACTGGATTGAATCAAAGTCAGGCCAGTTGCCGTGAAGTCGCCGTTGCTACTGGGGAAGAAACTCGCCAAGCGACGAGCAGGAGCAGCCATGAGACCAGGCATCCAAGCATCTGCTTCATAGCCGCCTAGCACTGTCTGATTAGTGTTGTTGTTCGACGTTGCCAGTTTGGTAAAGTTTGCATCCGTGTTGAGAACATAAGGCATTTTCCCTTTGCCTAGCAAAACCGCTTGGCTGCCCAGAGACAATCCTTGGGTTATGGGGTGACTGTTGTTGACGATATTAATATTCGTCGAACTGGTCGCATTTCCGGCTTGTGAGGCTGCTGAAACTATCTTCATGTCATCATAAAGACCCTTTTCCCAAATCACTGTGGGCAAGCGCACGTCACGGTACTTGGTGAGGATTGAGCTGGGTGTAACGGAGGCACTCACAGCGACTAGATCCTTACCTGAAGCTTGAGCTGTGGAACTGGCGCTATCGTCAACCAAGGTTACGACGAAACCCAAATTTTGCAATTCGGTTTGCACCCGAGTATCCATGGTCACCATAGATGCGGGGTTGTTAACCAAGAACACGGCTTGGGGTTGCACGACGATCTGAATTTCAGCGGCAGCACTGGGTCCGACGGCGTCAGTGGCTCGGAAGGTGAAGGTATCCGTACCGCTCATTCCGGTTGTTGGACTATAGGTGATATTGGGAGCAGTCCCACTGAGGGTACCGTAGATCGGCGCTTGGACTATGGTGTAGTTGACCGCTCCTGATCCGCCAGAAGATGTGAGAGTTAAGGCTAAAGCCGTATTCAATTTGGTCGTGAGAACTTCACTGCTGGCAATGAGGTTGCTTGAACTCCCCTCAAGGAGAGTTTTGCTATTAAGAACCTGGGTACCGTTGTTGTAGTTAAGCGTAAAAGTTCCGGAATAGGCACCTACTGCAGTCGGACTGTAGTCGATCACCAGGGTGCAGCTGGCTGCGCTGGCTAAGCTCGTACTGCAGTTGCCGCCTGTTCCTGGGAAAGATCCGCCGGCGAAGCTAAATTGAGCCGCGCTGAAGCTCGCGGACAGGGCTGTTGCTTGGCCTGAACCCAGGTTTTTGACAATCACAAATTTCTTGCTCGTAGTATTCGTGAGTTGAGCACCAAAATCAAATCGTGCGCCAGTGTTAAGAGTTAAAAAAGCGGCATTGGCGCCTGTGCCTTGAATTGTGAGTGATACACTACTTGAAGCCAAATTGTTGAAATAAGAAAAAGATAAAGTATTGCTGGAGCTGACGAGACCTGTGGGATTAAAGCCAAACACCAAAGTACAAGTCTGACCCGCAGCCAGTGTCGAGCCGCAAGTTCCGCCTTCACCTGGGTAGCCACCTGCGAAATAGAAGGGTGCATTCAATCCGGAGACGAGTTGAAAGAGAGTAGCTGATGCTTGTCCTGAATTGGTCACAGTAACCGGTAGAAGCTGTGGAAAGTTAAGAGCCTGCGAACCGAAGCTGAGAGTCGAAGGGTTCATGCTCAGGACGGCAAAATCATTGTCAACAATGGTAAAGGTCGCAGGTGGATCCAAGGGAAAGTAGAGCCCATCGCCGACCGCAAGCGTCAGAGTTTCATTTGATTCTCCCATGGAATCATCGGTGACACTGACTGTGAATGTCACAGCAGACTGGCCATTGGCAAAGCTCACCGAGGAGGGAATGGCGCTGGTGTCGGTGCCCGGAATAGCGGTGCCCGATGTTATAAGATTTACTGTTAATGCGCCGATGGCCGGCACAGCCCGACGAAGGGTGAAAGTTGCCGTTAGTCCGCTGCCTTCAGTGATGCTGCTGCGGTCGACTGTAATGCCGACTTCATAGATAGGAATGGCCACGTCAGTACCAGCAATAGTCTCGCTCACAATAAAACCTACTGCATAGTTCGCGGACGTGAGGACATTGGGAAGCTGGCTCTGGACCTTTACATAGATCGTTTTACCATTCGTGCCCAACATACTACTCACGGCATTGAGGCCAGTGTCAAATGTGACGCCACTCGGCATGGTATAGTCGATGCCGGTGATGCGGAGGCGATTGATACCAATTGTGCACTGCTGATCGAATTTATAAAGACTCAGGCTGCTTGCACTGCCGGCTGATACCACTTCGGTCTTGCCGCTCGCACAGCCTGCCAGTTGGTAATCCACAGCGTCGAATATTGAAACGAGACTCATCACCGAGGCGGAATTCTTTGACCCGGAAAAGACTCCTACATCGACGGAAACCTTCTCCCGGTTAGGATTTGCAGAGGCTTTTTTGGTTTGAGTTTGCAAGCCTACAATGGTTGGTTCAGCCTCTGCATCCTGCCCTTCAGTCAATTTTTGGTCCATTTTGGGAAAACATGCCGAGATCATCACAAGCCACAACGTGACGAGTGAGGGAATCAACCTGCGCTGGTGAAATGGACTCCGCATTTATTTCCTTTTGTTACATTGGTTTCTTCGGTCGACTTGGAGGTGGATATAATCCTCATATATTTGCGTCATTTAACTTAATAATATCAGTATATTATTAGATTTATGGAGATTGTTTTTAGCAGCGAAAATTGTGCTGACCGGGGAACCTAATGGTCCGAAATTCGACCGGTGGGTAGACATTGATAAATTTTACCTAAAGTAAGGAACTATTGGAGGCCAAATTGCTTTGGGTGAAAGACCCCGTGAAGGGCGAGCCTGCAGTTGGGTGAAATATTCTTTTGCGGACAGCTCTTCATGACAACCCTCGGGTGGAGAGGAGAGGCAACGGATTCATTCTTCTCTGGACGATTGAATTCATTTGCTTCATATACAGCCTTGAATACAACTCGTCTCGGAGCTTTTCCGTCATGAGTTAGGTCAGTCTCTAAGGAGTTCTTTATGATGGGTTTGTCGCAGGTGCTATTGATTCTGGGTTTGGGATCCCTTTCAAGTGCTGTGTTAGCTGAATCTTTGAAAATTGGTCTTTCGCTTCCCACCCAACGCGAAGAACGTTGGGTTCGAGACAAGAGCACGATGGTCCAAAGAGCGAAAGAATTGGGTGTCGATCTTAAAGTTCAAATTACCGATAATGATGCAGGCAAGCAAATTGCTCAGGTGGAAAACCTTCTGGCGCAAGGGATCAAAGTTCTGATTGTGGCTCCGCATGATGCGAGTTCGGCCTCTGTGATCGTTGAAAAAGCTCATAAAGCAGGGGTAAAGCTGATTTCGTACGATCGTCTGATTCTCAATAGCGATGTGGATGTCTATCTGTCCTTCGACAATGAAAAAGTTGGCGAGTTGCAAGGTGAGTACCTGACGAAGCTTGTCCCCAAAGGGCAGTATGTGGTCCTTTCTGGATCTCCTACCGACAGCAATGCGGCTCTCTATCGTCAAGGTGCGATGAAATTTATCCAGCCCTTAGTCGACAAGGGTCAAATTAAAATTGTCATGGATCAAGCCGTCAAAGATTGGCAGCCTTCCGAAGCACAAAAGTTGATGGAACAGGCTCTCACCGCCCAAAACAACAAAATCGATGCTGTGCTGGCACCTAATGATGGAACGGCTGGAGGGTGTATCCAAGCTTTAGCAGTCCAAAAACTTGCAGGAAAGGTTCCAGTGACAGGACAGGATGCCGAGCTTGCCGCTGCTATTCGAATCCTTCAAGGCACTCAGAGCATGACGGTGTATAAAGATACAAGGCAGCTCGGCAATAAGGCCATCGATCTCGCTATTAAAATGGCCAAGGGTGAATCCATCGCCAGTGAAATCAATGGAAAGGTCAGTAACAAGAAAAATCTTGTACCTTCTATTCTCCTGGTTCCGACCGTGGTGGATAAGAACAATTTAGATAAGATTTTGATCGAAACTGGCTATCTAAAAAAAGAACAAGTCTACAAAAAAATCTAAAAGTCAGCTCTCCGTCGATCATCTCGTTTGACGGAGTGTTCCTGCTTCTTGGTTTTCGAGGCCTCGATGACACAATCTATTCTATCCATGCAAGCAATCAGCAAAGAGTTTCCTGGGGTTAAAGCCCTGGAACAGGTGAATTTTGAACTGAATCCTGGGGAAATTTTGGCTCTCGTTGGCGAGAATGGGGCCGGCAAGTCAACTCTCATGAAGATTCTCAGTGGATACTATCCCGAAGGAACTTTCACCGGTTCTTTTGCTATAGCTGGCAGCCCTTGTCATTTTCGCGATATCAAGCAAAGTGAGCAGGCCGGTATTGTCATCATTCACCAAGAATTGGCCTTGGTGCCTCAGCTGAGCCTTGCGGAAAATATCTTTCTTGGCCAGGAATGCACTTCGAGTTGGGGAACGATCGATTGGGAGCAAACCTGGACGCAGGCTGAAGCTCTGCTGAAGCGAGTGGGCCTGAACCATCATCCGCAAACTCTCGTGAAGCATTTGGCTGTTGCCGAACAGCAGCTGGTTGAAATTGCTAAAGCATTGGGCCGAAAGGCCCGGATCTTGATCCTTGATGAACCGACGGCGGCCTTGACTGAAAAAGAATCGCAACGACTGCTGGATATCCTTCGTCAATTGAAGAGCGAATCCGTTGCTTGCATCTATATCTCGCATCGACTGCATGAAGTGTTGGCGATTGCCGATCGCATCAGCATTTTGAGAGATGGTCGCACCATAGGGACCTACCCGCGGGCCGAGATGAGTGAAGATAGAATGGTCGCACTTATGGTTGGGCGCGATCTCGTCGATCGCTTTCCAAGGAAAATTCGATCCCCTGGGCCTAAGATGTTCGAGGTGGAAAATTGGGGAGTAAAGAGTGAGTCCTCTGATCGTCAGGTTTGTCACAATATTAGTTTTTCGGCCCATCAAGGCGAAATTCTAGGTGTCTCTGGACTTATGGGGTCAGGGCGTAGTGAACTCTTTATGAACCTGCTTGGACTTTGGGGGCACAGAATCGGTGGAACTTTGAAGTGGCAAGGTCAGGATCTGCATCTCAAGTCAGCAAGAGATGCCGCCTTGCATGGCTTGGCTCTAGTTACCGAAGATCGCAAGCGCTACGGGCTGGTCCTGGGCATGGATGTCAAACGCAATTGTAGCCTAGCGAGTTTGCAGAGTTTCACCCGCGGATGGTCCATTGATTCGGAACGAGAGATTCAAGCGGCTTCTCGAATTGTGGAAGAGCTGCAGGTTAAAACTCCGTCTCTTGAACAAAAAGTTGGTCATCTGAGTGGGGGAAATCAACAAAAAATTGTGCTGGGCAAATGGCTTTTGACTCAACCCAAGCTCTTGATTTTGGATGAGCCGACCCGTGGTATAGATGTGGGAGCTCGCTATGAAATTTATAAAATTATGAATGATTTGGTGGATCGTGGTGTGCTTGTGATCATGATTTCATCTGATTTGGCAGAGGTCATTGGGATGAGTGACCGCATTCTTGTCTTTCATGAAGGCCGAGTTGCAGGCGAGTTGAGCGCTGCAGAGGCTAGCCAGGAGCGCATTATGGCCATGGCAACTGGGAGTCATAAGTCCTAAATATATTCGTCCCAAGTTTATCTCAAAGCCTGGAGTATCCACTGGCGGAAGGAAGGCCCTATGCAGCATCTCAGTTGGCAAGATACATTAAAGCAATCGTTCAAAGATAATATCAGACAGTATACAATGCTGGCAGCTTTGGCCGTTATCGCCATGTGCTTCGCGCTGCTGACTGACGGCGTGTTTCTGTCAACACGAAATCTATCCAATCTTTTGGTGCAATCGGCGACGACGGCCATCCTAGCGATGGGCATGGTGTTGATTATCGTCACGGGGAATATTGATCTTTCCGTGGGGTCGACCATGGGCTTTTGTGGAGCCTTGGCTGCATTGAGCATGATTCGTGGCGAATGGTCGATGATTCCAACCATTCTTGTAACCTTGGCAGCAGGAATGTTGATTGGAGCCTGGCATGGCTACTGGGTCGCCTATCGAAAGGTTCCGGCGTTTATTGTCACTCTTGCTAGCATGCTGGCTTTTCGGGGAGCCATCATCGGTGTCACCGACGGTCAAACACTAGGTTTGGAAATGGCTTCCGATCCCGTCACGGCTGAACGTTTTAAAGCACTTGGTCAAGGCTATTTGCCGACCTTTCAAGCAGCTATTGAAGAGGGCCAGCTGCATGACTCGACCTTTCTCTTTGCTGTGCTATGCGTTCTTATCATGCTCAGCTTCGACATCAGAAAGCGAATCGTCAGGCGTCGCTTTGGTTTTACCATACTTCCTTGGCCGCTGCAGATAGCCCGCATGGCTTTTATGACAATTGCCATGAGCGCTTTCTTTGGAGTGCTGACTTTCTATCAAGGAATTCCCTACTGTATTATTTTAGTCTTGGGTTTGGCTGTCATGTTGAGTTTTTTGGCTGATAAAACCGTGTTTGGTCGGCATCTTTATGCCATTGGCGGCAATGTGGAAGCGGCTCGGTTTTCCGGAGTTAATGTTCGGCACAGAATTTTGGGTGCATTCACGCTGATGGGATTTCTCGTTGCCATAGCGGGATTGGTTTCCACAGCCCGACTGAATGCAGCCACAACCTCTGCAGGCCAAAACGCTGAACTCGATGCGATTGCCTCGGCAGTGATTGGCGGTACGAGTCTCATGGGCGGCGAAGGTTCCATAACGGGAGCGATTATTGGAGCCCTGGTCATGAGCAGTCTGGATAATGGCATGAGCCTTATGAATATGGACATTACCTATCAATATATTATCAAAGGCGGGATTCTCTTGCTGGCGGTATGGGCGGATATGGCGAGTCGGAAATGAGCGGCATTGAGTTCAGATAAGGCAGGCCGAAGGCCCGGGAGGCCCTCGGTATTTTTTATTGCGCTTTCAATACTTGCAACGGACCTGTTCCCAGGTTGCTATCGCCAAAGCTTGTGTCGCTTAAACCCATAGCCTGAAGAATGGAGACCAGCACTTGGTTGTGGCTCGCGCCAGCTCCATCGATGCTGCGCCCCGTTTGCCAGTTTCCACCGGCTTGGCCTGCAAGAACCAAGGCCACATTGTTAAAGTCATGGAGATTAGCATCTGCGATCTCAGTGCAAGCCATCAAAGCGGTATTGAACAGGAGGGATTGGTCGCCTTCCTTGACTGCCTTGAGCTTTTGGATGAGCAGAGCCAGCCGACCCATATACCACTGTTGCACTTTGACAAAATCTGCTGCGCCCGAGCCATTGATATCTCCATAATGTGAGATATCATGATGACCACGAGCAATGCTCGCTCCGCCTGGAAAGTCAAAGACTGTTGGGCTAACAGGCCGTGACCACTGGAAAAACTGGACATTGGAAATGCCGCAAGCAAAAACTTGAACAGCGAGATCTATCATGATGTCGCCGACCAAGGCGTAGTTCTCATTCTTATGAGGAGTTTTTGGATACTGGTTCTCCTGAATGGGAAAATTCAGACCTCGCATATCAACCTGCTTCGTGCAACTGGCTGTGACCACCCTGGTGCTGGCGGTTTGAATTCGTCGTTCCAATTCTCGGAGTGATTCAAGGTGGAGTTCAAGTTTTTGCTTCTCGATGCTGCCCAGTTGAGCTTGCAGACCTTTGATGTCATTCATGCAGAAGTCGAGAACGCTTTTTTCAGCAGCCATGAGTTTGGCTTTGGCGGCATCATCGATCGGTGCAGCTGTTCCACCGAAATAGTTCATAAAGGCAGCAGATGGATTGTCCTCAATGGGAGCCCCGGCACCGGGTGCGAAGTAGGAAACGGGTTTGCCAGACTGAAAATTGGTGCCAACCCCCAATCGAACGACGGGCTGGGACACGTTGGTCTTAAACTTTTCGCCTAAATAGGTATCTATGGTCTTTCCACCGTTTTGACCTTTGATTCCGGACAGGCAATAAGCAGCTCCACCTTCGTGGCTGCCGTCGGTCATGTAATTGACCCCTTTGATCATAATGATATCGTCTTTGACTGGTGCCAAGGTCGAAGTCATAGGCTGAAATTCAAAGTTGCTGCCAGTAGCCACAGGATGCCAGCGTTCTTTAATGATCCCATCCGGGAAGTAGAAGAACATGGCGCGTTTTGCGGCAGTGGCCCCAAACAGCTGCTCTTCCAGTAGGACTCGATAGAAAGGCAAGGCAAGGGCCGCATTGCCGAGATATTTCAACAGACGGCGGCGATCCAGTTCCATGCGAAGGGATTTCATATCAACGACTCCTTTGGCTATAAGAAGGATCTGTGATCACCTGAATGAGCAGCTGAGCCATAGACATATTCTGATCTACGAATGCATTGCCAAGCTTTCTCAAGTTGCAGACATCTTCTTCGGATTCCAAACGTCCCTGTGCCATACGCCAAGCTTGAACAGCAAAGCATTTGCGACCCCTGGTCGACTGCGCCAGAGCGGAGCTCAGCTCGCCGGTTCCTTTGATATCAACCGTCTTGCCATCCAGCCCAACAACTTGGCCCGATGCATCGACCGGTTTGCCATTGTCCATCGACTGGTACAGACCGATTGCGTCGAAGTCTTCCATTCCGAAACCAACGCCATCGATTTTCACGTGACAGCTCTTGCAGGGTTCAACCGATGTATGTTCAGCAAAACGCTCGCGGGTCGTTGCACCTATTCTGGGCGCTGGAGGCTGTATAAGAAGGTTCGCTGGAGGGGGAGAAAGAATATCACAGAGCAGATGCTCCCGAACAAATTTTCCACGTTGGATAGGACCTGTTTCGTTAGCATGGGCTAGCGACGCTAGAAGGCTCGCGTGTCCAAGTAGACCTTTGCGCGTTTGATCCGGATAGTTGATTTTTGATACACCATCAACTGTGCTGATCTGAGCCTTATAGAAATCGGCGAGACCCTGATCTCCCAGGCTATAGTTGGCCAGCATAAGCTCATCCCAGCCTGATTTCTTCTGGCGAATGACGTAGTCAATAAAATCTTCAGTCTCGGTCGAAAGCGACTGTCTTAATGCTGAATTGAATTGAGGATATTTGCTTGCATCTTTATTGACACTCAGCACATCAGTATATCCCAGCCATGCATCGGCAAATGCTTTGATTCCTTCTTTTGCGCGGTTGTCGCCTAACAGACGTTGAGCTTGCGCTAAGAGTATTTTTTCATCAGTTAATGCCCCTGAGGTCGCCGTACTCAGAAGCTCTAGATCGGGTGTTGTACCCCAGAAAAAATAAGATAAGGCACTGGCTTTCTCAAAGGGGGTGAGCTTACCGTCCCGGCCAATCTCACTTCGGTAGAGAAAGTTGGGAGAAGAGAGTAGGCCGCGAATCACCAGCTGCATACCCGCTGCAGCACCTCCGTCACTGCCGACTTGATGCAGTGTGAGTAGACTCTGCTTTTCGGCATCTGTAACAAGGCGTCGCCAGATGCGAGTGCCGAAGGTATCGATGAACTTTTGAGCGCAAGTGGCCCCTTCACTGACGGCGCAAGGCATGAGCTTGGACCATTGAGTCGGCTCGACCACCAGAAGAGAGATATCTTTGGCAGTTTGACTATAAGCAGCAGCGTGATCCGAACTTACAAGCGCGAATTGTGCGTTGTTGCGGAAGCCAAGGACTTTTTGTTCGGCAGGTATCGAGTTTTGAAAGTCGTTGGTCAACAAAAAGAGATCTCTGACTGTTCGATTGTATTCGTCTCGAGTAAGTAAGCGGAGTTGGCTTTTGCTGCCGGAATCAACAGCATTGTCACAGCTTGCATCGTTGTCAAAAATCTTTTCGAGATTGGCACGCAGGGTCGCCGGACTGATATCAACAGGCGGAGACTCCAGGCGAGGTAAGGTCGCTACCGTTCTTACAGTTTTTAGTTTTGGACGCTGGGGCAGACAGGCCCAAAAGTGAGAAAACATGAAAACGCAAAGCATGATATGCAAGTTCCGCTTCAGCAGCATAGCTCAGGATCCTCAATAATATCAATATCAGGCGATGTTTGCTTGGGCCAAAATATTAGGGATTTTGGCTGGTCCATGGGAGATTTTGCAGGATCTATGCCCGCGTTTGTGAGTGCACTGATGTGAAACTGTAAGTGTCCAATAACCCATGGAATAGAGCGGGACCTTGACTCTCGCCTGTCCCTTCACGAGTATAGTTGAAAAGAATCAGTTGAATTGAGTCGAGATCGCGATGTCCAGCCTCTGGTCATCTGTCCGAAACGTGGAACTCTTCATCAGTGGCAAGCTTCTGCCCGGCTCGCAGCTTAGCATAGAGACCGGCAGTGTTGGTCTCTGAAACCTTCGCCTGCTGCTTGGAGATAAGTCTTGAGTTGAGCATGATACTTATCTTAGCGGCTGCAGGTCTTGGACTCAGATACTCCTCGAATGATAGGTCATCTCCGCGCTGTGCGACCGGGTAATTGTCATGTATGCTGGCTCGATTGTCCAGGTGGTGGATAGGGCGGCCTAAGGAATGAACCTAAGCTCACGATATGACAACAACATTCAAGGACGGGCAAGTCTGTGCATTCAGTTCGAACGATAGAAGTCATCGGTGTACCTTCGGACCTTGGCGCCAATATACGCGGAGCCAACATGGGCCCTGCCTCCATTCGCATTGCCAATCTTAAGGGGCGAGTGGAGCAGCAAGGCTATCAGGTGATTGATCTCGGCGACATTGATGTTCCGATAAGGGATTCTCTGCCTGCAGAGGTTCAGGAACTCAAGTTTTTGAGTCCTATCAAAGATGTGTGCCTAAGCCTTGCGGCAACCACCCAGGCGATCTTAGATCGTCAGCATGTTCCCGTGATTCTGGGTGGTGATCACTCTGTGGCCATTGGTAGCATCGCGGGGATTTTGGCCCATTTTCGACAGCGTCAGCAAAATCTTGGTGTGATCTGGTTTGATGCCCATGCTGATGTCAATGTTCCGGAGACATCTCCTTATGGAAATATTCACGGCATGCCATTAGCCGTCCTTATCGGCAAAGGTCATCCTGAGCTGACGTCGATCAGTCCCTATCACCTCAATCCCAAAAGCTGTGTGCTCATCGGCATTCGAGATATTGACAATGAAGAGAAAAGAATTTTGCGCGACAGCGGTATCGTGTTCTACACCATGCGTGATTTAGATGAAAAGGGTATGTTTACCGTTATGCGAGAGGCGATAGCCCATGCTTCGGAAGGGACGGCAGGCATTCATGTGTCCTTTGATATGGATGGCATTGATCCGCGTTATGCGCCTGGCGTCAGTACCCCTGTGAGTGGTGGCCTGACCCTGCGTGAGGCCCATCTTGGTTTGGAAATGCTGGCCGAAACGCATAAGGTCGTTTCTATTGAATTCATGGAATTGAATCCCTTTCATGATGTAGGAGCGCAGTCGGCAAATTTGGTTGTCGATCTTTTGCTGTCGGCTTTGGGTAAATCAATCGTCTAATTCGATAGAGATCAGTGAAGGTGAGTGATGAACATGCAAGAGAGTCTCGTACAAGACAAGGCTAGGAACCCTATGCCAGTCGCTGGATTTTTGGCGGAATCCTCGCCGGAATATCCAGGAGATAACGGTAGTCTGAAGGGTGATCAGCTTGAACTCTACATTGAAGATATCGCTGAGACAGTAAGAATTGGTTTGGATCACAGTATTTCTATACTGACACCTTGGTTCTTCAATGCTATGCCGCCTGTATACTATCAGACGACGCCCCGTCAGGAGAAAGTTCGCCATCTTTCAGCCATCATCACGGGTCATATCTTTGAAACCAAGCAAACGGTCGAACTGTGGGAGCGAGATCGCTCTAAAGTTACCTATATTGGGCCCGGTGGGGATCGAAAGATTCTGATCGATATGGCGTCTCGCATCAAAGGCAAGGATGTGAAGCTCGGGGCGATCTATTTCTCCCGGGATAAATTGCTGTTTCTCTCGACCTTTATCTGCTCCCAACATCGCCCTCTCGATACCGGTAATCCGCTGATTATGGAAAAAGTGGATGACGCGAGACAAACTCTGCTGGATCAGTTCGAGGCCCATGAGCCTGAAGTTCAGCATTATTTGGCCACTCTCGATAATGATCTGGTTACATATGCGACCTCAGACCGCTTGTCGATGACCTTTCGCATGGTCAAACATATGATCGATCATCAGGGAGCCCACACCTTTCTGGAACCGATGGAGCATTCGACCAGTGCTCGACTGACGATTGGTTTCAAAAACGTAATGTTGGCCAATTTACTTGAGCCATTGCTGAATTTGGTCCACCGCTATGACTTTGAAGTTGGACAGGCTTTCGTGGCCTGCTTTGATGAAAGCTACAACGAATCTATTTCGGTTGTAAGTATGATTCTAAGGCATAAGTCGCAGGAAAAAGTCACTGCCGAACTGCCCGCTATGGTTCGTCTGACCAAAGCCATGCGCACCCTGGGCTGGGTGGACTATGATGAGTTTTCGCGATTTACCGAAGCTCCTTTGGCTTTTTCTATGAGCGCAAGCAATCTGATTCGGGCTTGGGCCAACTGGTGTCATATCCTTTTAAGCAAGCAAAACCCCTATGCCTTCAGTCTTTATCGAATCAAGAATAGTTTTCACCAGTATCATGAGCTTTTGCAGACACTCGTGGATATGTTTCGTATCAAATTTGACCCTCTCCATCGCGACAATTGGCAGGAAAGATACGAGACCTTGCAAAGTCACTTTAAGGACAAAACCGACGATATCATTGAGGAAGTTGATCGAACGATCTTTCGAGAATGCCTGAATTTTATCGATGCAACTCAGAAAACCAACTATTTTCTTTCGACCAAAACAGGCCTAGCATTTCGGATCAATCCGACGGTTCTCGATAAAACCTATTATGCCAATCAGCCTTTTAGTATTTTCTTCGTCATCGGCAAGGATTTTCGCTTCTTCCATGTGCGCTGGAAGGATATTGCTCGGGGCGGTGTCCGCGTTGTGATGCCTCGATCTTCAGCCGACTATGATATGGCTCTTCTGGGACTTTTTGATGAAGTCTATGGACTGTCCTTTGCTCAACAGCTGAAGAATAAGGATATTCCAGAGGGCGGTTCTAAGGCCGTGCTGGTTCTGAAGCCAGGCGGGCATAAAGATCAGGCTGTGAAAGGGTCCATCAATGCCCTTCTGGATCTTTTGGTCGAGCAGGACGAGTCTCATGAAGAAAATCAGCCGAGACTCGTGAGCTTCTATCCATTGCCGGATATTATTTATCTCGGGCCTGATGAAAATATCACCAATGAATTGATTACATGGATTCCTGAACAAGCCAGGCGGCGAGGCTATCGCTATGCGCAAGCCTTTATGTCCTCGAAACCCGGAGAGGGAATCAACCACAAGGAATTTGGAGTCACCTCGGAAGGTCTGAATGTCTATGTGGATAACGTCCTCGCCTATCTGGATATCAATCCTCGTGAGCAAAATTTTACAGTAAAAATGACAGGCGGCCCTGACGGGGATGTAGCCGGTAACGAACTGAAGATACTCTTCCGAGAATATGGGTATCATGCTCAAGTGGTGGTCATTGCCGATGGCTACGGTGCGGCCTACGATCCCAGTGGTCTGGACTGGGGCGAGTTGCTGCGACTGGTCGAGGAAGGCAAATCGATCCAGGAATTTCGCCAAGACAAGTTGAGCTCGGACCCGGGCGCCTTTGTGCTTGTCGCTCAAAACAGTGACTCGATTCGCTTACGCAATGAAATCTATCGCAAAGTATATGCCGATATATTTATTCCAGCGGGTGGTCGACCGTATTCGATTCATGAAAAGAATTGCTCCGAATTCTTTTCGAAAGATGGAGTTCCTAGCCTCAGGGCTATTGTTGAAGGAGCCAACATTTTCTTTACCGCTGAAGCTCGGAAGATATTGCAAGACAAGGGTGTGGTCATCATCAAAGATTCGTCTGCGAATAAGACGGGAGTGATATGTTCGTCTTATGAGATCATCGCTTCCTTGACTTTGGATCCAGCAGAATTTTTGCAAATGAAGTCAGAGTATGTCGCCGATGTTATCGAAATCCTGCGTGACAAAGCGGATGCAGAGGCCAAGCTTCTCTTTCGATCTTTGGAACAGAGTGATGGGAGCAATCTGGTCGAGTTGTCGATGATGATCTCCCGAGAGATCAATCAGTTGACCGATGTGCTTTTAGATAATCTTTCGGAACAGGGGTCTCAAGTTCTAGAAGACCCTTTCTACCAGGCGATTATTCTGCGGCACTGCCCGCCATGCCTAGTGAAGCGCTATAAAGATCGTATCCTTGAGCGATTGCCGGACCCCCATAAGATTGCGATCCTGGCATCGTCGATGGCCAGCTATGTGATCTATAAAGAAGGCTTGGGATGGATGAGAACCCTACCCAAAGGCAGGCTATTTCAAACTCTTGTTACCTATATGCAAATGGATAGCTTGGCTGCAAGACTGATTGCCTCTGTGTCCGCATCGGGTCTTGGTGACAGTGAACAGATCAACGCGATTCTGTCGCGTAGCGCGGCACGAAACCTTACCGATCTTGAGATGCAGCGGCTAGTGATCTTGAATTAGTGAGTGTAACTATCTGTAAAAATGGATGTATTTGAACGCGATCGGTTTTGCTAGAGCTAAAAATTAAAAATAGGTTTGGGCTTGGCATGCTGGGGAGCTGACTCGCTACTCCCCGTTTTCGAGAAATGAAGTATAATAAAGGTTCCAGAGAATCAATCGAGGAATCGGGCTTATGCATCATCATCGAGTTCTATGTTTCGCAGCTTTCTGGGTGACCGCGCTGTGTGGATGCCAAACTTCAGCCTCGCGGCAGCAATGGGATTTGGCTGTCAAACAGGGTAAGGCCTCGAACCCTCGAGACCCGGTCTTGCTACATACGGTGGCTTTGGTGGATCCGGATCCTTCTGTGGGGCAGTTTTGCACTGGAGTTGTGATAGGCAAACGCCAGATCTTGACTTCGGCTCATTGCTTCGATGACGAGCAGCGGATTCCGTATGTTTTGATGGAACGAAGCTATGAACCCGGACTTGATTATAGCGAGCGAGCAACCTTGTTTCGCATCGAGCTGGCCGCGATTCATTCGGGTTATCAAAATGCCAAGTCTGATGCCTACGATAAGCAGGTTCTCTCCACTTCCGACGCCAAGAAAGTTTCCGGACCCGGCAAACCTCTGCATGATTTGGCTGTCGCTGTGCTCGAGCACGATGTGATTGATCCCTACCGACCCGTAAAATTTGTGACAGGGACTGAAGATCTCAAAACAAGCAGAATCCTGGCCGCGGGCTATGGTTGCCAAGGGGCTGACTGTGATGAAACGGAAAGCGAGTTGCGTAAGTCTGAGATGAAGTTCGTGAAAAATCTTGCTGATGCTCCTTTGGTGGTCCTTTCAGGTGGCGGTGGGAAGGGGACTTGTCTGGGGGATCGGGGTGGACCGGATTTTCGAGTCGAACCTCAGGCCCTGAGTTTATTGGCAATCAAGACCACAGGTCAGGGAAGCTGCGAGGCAGGTGTCGCGGTCGATACTCTGGTCCTGCCCTATAAGGCTTGGATTGAAAAAGGCTTGGATGTTTTATCCAAGCCCATGGTTCAGGTGGAAGGATTTCGAGTGGTGGACTTTACGCATAGTGACGAGAATGGTGAAGACTAAAGAATTCGAGACCTTGGCCTCCACTCATTGTGCTATCAAAATCTAGGAAATGTTTTCCCAGGGATTATCCAAGCGTATAGAGCAACAAAAGGTGCTGAGGTTTGATCATGCTTGATCGATTTATAAGGCCGATTCTGTGGGTTACCGGCTGCGTGACGATGCTGCCGATTTTACAGTTCCTTATTCCCGAAACCATGCTCGCCAGCAGTGGCTTGAAAATCACTGAAGCTGCGGGTCTTTATTATGCGCAGCATTGGGGCCTTGTGGTGTTTAGCCTGGGTGGTCTTTTGGTCTATGCAGCGAAAGATCTGACTTTTCATCGACCTGTCATGGTCGCGGCTGTCTTGGAAAAGGTTGGTTTGGTTGGCATGAATATCTATCACTGGAATAACCCAGTGTTTGAACGCATGCATATTGCGGCTTTGTTCGATGGTCTTTGTATCTGTCTCTACCTCATGTATCTTCTGCAAAAACCCAAGGCCGCTTGAGGCCTATGAACACTATGTTTTTAAAGCGACATTCGGCCGATCGCTCCGAATGCGGCCATCGACTACTTCAATGATGCGATCACAGCGCTCCGCTAGGCGTTGATCATGAGTGACTGTGAGCAAGGCGATGCCTTTGGATTGATTGAGCAGACGAAGTAAGGAAAAAATATCGTCAGCATTGCGCGTGTCTAGATTTCCTGTGGGTTCGTCGGCCAAGACCAAGGGCGGGTCGGTGACCAAGGCTCGGGCAATGGCCACTCGTTGCTGCTGCCCACCGGAGAGTTCAGTTGCCTTCGCATCGGCTTTATCAGCCATCCCCACAGCAGCAAGAATTTCCAAGGCCTTGCCACGCATCTCTGGTCGCATGCGACCGGCATGAGCAATCAGGGGCAGCATGACGTTTTCGATTGCTGTGAAAGCCGGTAAAAGGTGATGGAATTGAAAAACAAAACCAATTTTTTGCCCACGAAATCTTGTTAACTCTGCAGGCGGCATCGTTATCACGTCTTCACCCAGGAATTGAAAGGCACCGCTGCTGGGCTTATCAAGCAAACCAATGATATTCAGCAAGGTGCTCTTGCCAGATCCGGAGGGGCCGATAATGGCTGAAAAAGACCCTTGCGCGAGAGTCAGATCGATCCCATGCAAGACGGGAGCTTTGGGTCCGAAGTTTTTAGTGACGTCTTTTAAATGCAAGAGATGTTCAGCCATTTCGAATCACCGTCGCAGGGTCAAGTTGTGTGGCTCGCCAAGCCGGAAATGCTGCAGAGGCGATGCCCACGCTGATCGCGATCAAAGCTGTGGCCCCCAGCAGTCCCGCTGTTACAGCCACCGGAAAGGTTGGCGATCCATCGGCATTGCGCGAGACGCTGCGAAACGCCATGGCGAGAGCGGCCCCTAGAGCCGAGCCTCCAACCGAACCAATGCTGCCGAGGATAGCTCCTTGCAAGAGAAAGACCCCCAGGACCTGACGATCGGATGTTCCAAAAGCCCGCATAATTCCGATCTCTTTTGATTTTTGAACGACGGCGACCAGTAAGACGCTGGCAATTCCTAGTGCAACGGCTATAATCACGAAAAATTCGATAATGTATCGAGAGCTGCTTTGTGATTTAAGTCCGGTCATGAGTTGCTTGTTCAGTTTGATCCAGCTATCAGCTTGCAAGCCAGTACGAGCAACAATTGCTACTGCGATCTCCTCGGCGGCAAAGACTTCGCGTGTTCGCACCTCAATCGAGGTGACGCCGCCTGGCATGTCGAGGAGAGTTTGCGCGACGCGCAAGCTGCTCAGAACCCAGCGACGATTAACATCTTTATTGCCAAGGTCAAAAATTCCGGCAATTGTGAAGGTTGCAGCCCGACTGCTCGACGTTTCAATGCGAAACTTTTCCCCTACGCCTATCCCCAAGTCTTTGGCCAATTCAATTCCAACCAGGACCTGATCGCCGGAAAGAGCAAAGCGTCCTTGGCGAATTTTGCTACTGATCTTAACGATCTGATCGTATTCATCAGGGATGATGCCGCGCAAAGCGATGTTCTTAGAGGCAGCTCCTCGAGTCGCCAGGGCTGGCCCACTGGCAACGGCTGCGGCTGCTGTTACACCAGGAATTGTACGTAGATCGCGTTGGACATTGGACCAGTCATGCAGAATCAATTCACGAGCGGGTGGTTGTTCGACCAGCGCCGCAATCATATGTGTCTCATCGGGCAAGACCAAGGGCGGGGCTTCCACTCTTGTAACAATAACATGAGGCTGTGAGCCGAGAGTCGTTGCGAGTAAATTTTCTTGCAGGCCGTTGATCAAGGCCGATAGGAATACCACAACTCCGACACCAACGGCAACTGCGGCCAGGATCAAAAATGTTTGAAATCGCGCTTCGCGAAGGTAGCGGAGGGCGATGAAAATTTCAAAGGGCACTTGGCCATCCTTTCACATC
Organism: Oligoflexus sp.; assembly: GCA_041736645.1. Classification (GTDB taxonomy): domain Bacteria; phylum Bdellovibrionota_B; class Oligoflexia; order Oligoflexales; family Oligoflexaceae; genus Oligoflexus. The sequence continues at coordinate 36,725 of JBGSTF010000105.1, forward strand.
AGGGCGGACTTTGACGCCCATCTTGAGCGTCTCGGTCGGCATGAGGACAAGATCGTCTTCGCTCAGACCGTTGGTGATTTCAATCACCGCATCACCGCGCAGACCAAGGGTGATATCTCGTTTTGTTACCTTGCTATGGTCGAGAGTCAGGACAAAAGGGTGTTCAGTGGCGGCGGATTGAACCGCTTCAATCGGTAGAATGAGTGCGCCTTCTGCGCTGTTGGTGACGATTTCGATAGAAGCACTCATGTCGAAACGAAGAAATGGGGGCGCATTTGGGATGATGAGTTGGACTTCGACCGATCCACGATCCTGATTGATCGAAGGAGCTATGCGTTCGACTTTGGCATCAAAGGATCGTCCTGGATAGGCGTCAGCCGTGACTCGAGCCAGCTGTCCTTCATGGACTAAAGAAAGGTATTTCTCATCCACCTGAACTTTAGCGCGGGGCGCATCCAACGACCCTAGAATCAGCAGAGGGGTTCCTGCTTGTACGCCATCACCCGGCTCTATGCTGCGCTGTATAACGCGAGCTGTCATTGGCGAATCAATGCTGAAGAGAGCCAATTTTGCCTCTGCAGCTGCTAAGACTCCGTGACTTTGTTCCGCAGCCGCCAATGCCATGCGTGAATCACTGCCTTTGGGGGCCACCGCTTTGGCTTGTGCCATGGCCGATTGAAATTGACTTTCGGCCAATTGATAATCGCTGCGGGATTGATCGAGGGCCTCCTGGGTGCCGGCGTTGACCTGAGCTAAAGCTTCTTCTCGCTTAACGGCGGATCGGGCATTTTGCATGCGCACCTCAGCTTGCCTCAGCGATTCTCGGGCTAGACGGGCGTTGACACCTTGAAATTGATCGACTTTGGCCTGGGCTAACTCAAGACTGGCTTTGGCTTGCTCGACGATGGCTGTGGCTTCGTCGCTGACTATGCGCAGGAGAAGCTGATCGAGCTTGACCTCATCACCTTCATTGACGAGAACTTCGGCAACATTGCCCATGACCTGAGAGGTGATCGTGACTCTGGTTTTGGGAACGATCTGACCAGAGGCGACGACCTTTTGAATGACGGCTCCGTGTTGAGCTTTAACCGCAGGTACCAGCGGACCACGGAGATATCGGATAAGAAAGAAAGCGACACTGATACCGATCACTAGCAGGAGAACTGTTCGTCGGACTGGAAGACCTTGCCAGATTCGGCTGAGCTGCTTACGCGCGTCCATACTTGCCCTTTTCCACACTGAGGGCCCGATTCGTTCGGGCTTCGACGGCAGAATTGTCATCCGTCGCTTTTCGAAGCCCTGATCATAGCCGGAGCTGGCCTGAAGGTTCCAGGAAAAAGCCAGAGATCCTGAGCTCACAAATCATTTGAATGGGCTTATGTTGCACGGTTGGTCGGCTTGGCAAACCCAGCGGTTCTCGCTGTCCAAGATCTCAACAAATCTTACTCCTGGTCACCTTCCCTAAGTGGTTTCCTAAATATATTGGAGCCTTATAAAAGGCCTAGTCCTTGCTTCGGCAGTACGGAATAGCCAACGCACGACCGAAAAGGATGGGAACCATGAGTCTTACGCCGATGCTGCCTTTGGTCTGTCTCTATCTAGCCTTGTCAGCTTGTATGGGAGAAAAAGCCTATCAAGCTGCTCCTCGCACGGCGGCAGTGGAAGCGAACGAGGCAGGTAAAGTTGAAGACAAAGAGTCCCCTCCTGATGCAGCTGCAGCGCTGCCAGCTCCAGTTGTCAGCCCAGTTGAGCCTATGAAGCCGGTCGCGACTCCGACTCCTTCAGCTCGAACATCCAATGGTTCAGGCGGCGCAACAGGAATGCTAGAAGTTCCGTTCACGGACTCCACAGGGCTTGCCAGCACTTATAAAATCAATGTTCCCACTGATGTTTCCCAAAAAGTTTACGGCCTGCATATTCATTTGCATGGCGATGGCGGTGGTGGGTACACCGATTTTCCTAACAAAGAAGCCCGTAACGAGCTTATTGGTGTCACTGTTAAAGCGCCCAATACCAATCTGCAATGGGGGCGAGTGGTCGGAAGAGAACACGCTCGCTATTTGAATGAATTGATTCAAAAGGAACTTATCAAAAAATATAATGTAAATCTTGATAGAATCTTCTTTTCGAGTGCTTCCGGGGGCTCCTATTTTATGACCGGATCATTTATTCCAGAATATGGTCAGCTCTATAATTCTGGAGTCTTTGCGATGTGTGGAGGCGAGGCACCGCGCGTGGCCTTTACGGATCCTAAGGTCATGAGTAAGTTTCGTATTCACTGGGAAGTCACAGCGGGCGAACGTCAGGATATCCTGACCAGTGTGCAAGCATCGCAGGATGCCTATAAGCTCGCCTCGACCAATGCAGGAATACCTGCTGATCAACAGGCAAAGATTCAAACCTCGACCAAACTCGGAGCTGGTGGTCACTGCGTGTTCGATGGAGTGAGCTACACCTCAGGGATTCAGCAGGCCATTGACACGAAATTCAAGATGATTCTGCCCCAATAGTCTTCTTCAAAAGTCCAGGTCCGGTCATTTCTCTGCGGACTGGACCTTGGAACTAGACCCTGAAAGCTAAAGCCCACAGATTTAACCAAGTATTTGCCATTTGCCTCGTCTCCTACCAGCTTCAACGCACAATTTTGCAGCAAAAGTCATCGATTTCCGTCATTCGCATGTGAAACGGTACCCACACCTAGGCTGTCTGACTTTAATTGTATAAAGGCGGATACTTACGTAACCATGTCAGAAATGCATCAAGATCGTTATTCGCTTTCTTCCTGGTCGACAAGGGGGTGTCCGCAGAAGGACCTCCCCTGCGGACAGATTCGATGGTTCGAAGCCATAAGTGATTATCCATCCTATCTGAGTCTTGGTAGCGTATGGCGAAGTCTGAATGAGACCTCAGTCTAACGGTCAAAAACATCTATCCACGGAGTTTTTCGATGAGAATTCTTGCAGTCATCACTTTTCTCTTAGTATCGAACAGTTTTTGCCAAGAAATACGAGCCGATGATAGCGTCGCAGCTCAGCCGACGGTTCGAGGGATTGCGCGCGCCAAGCCAAGTCCTCGAGAAGGTGACGTACTGGTTAGCATAAGCGGACTTCCAGCCAAGAAAATCTTTGAAGCCTTAACAGGCCCGGGAGTTTCCGAGTCCGCTTCGAGTTCGGAAACCTTAACGTTGACTCAAAGAAATGGTATCGGTATCAGCTGTGAAGAGTCGAAAAAAACCACTCGTCGTCCTGGCAAAGCCCACTACCGATGCGTGATGCAGGTGACCGCAGACGGAGAAACCATTGGTTTCGGAACAGACCCGGGTGGAATGGTTGGAAATTTTGAATAAGCTCTCCGCAAGGGGTAGGATAATGAAACGAATTGTTTGGATATTCATCTTTGCCATCTTCGGCTTGGCAGCTGAAGCCTTCGCGGATACGTCTACAGTTTTTCCATTGTCGAGCCCCAAGAAAGACGTATTGATATTTGAAATCAGGATTCCTTTGGAACAGTTCCAATTGAAAGATGTGACAACGACCAGTGGATTATTTCAAAGACTGGTTTGGAAAGATCTACAAGGAATTGAGGGCAAAAGTGGCTTGAGCTTGATAGGGCTACCTGAAACGCCCATTCATACAAGCACTTGGGCCTTCCCCCTGGCTTCTACCATTGCCGATATCAAAGTGGAACCTTTTGGCAAAAGTCGAGTTTTTAAATCCACCCGCCTTTATCCTGTTCAAGGATTGAATGCTGAAGACTATGACGATAGTTTGACGCAAGCGGGGATCACCTTCGCCCACAATCCGAACCTTTGGTTGAATCAAGGAAATACCAAAGTTAAAGCACTGCTGCATAGAAATCTTGCCGTCGCTGATTCAAATATCAAATCAGTTTCAATTGAACTCAGTGACTATGAACCTGCTTCATCGACTCTAATCCTTTATGAATCATATCGAGTCAAGATTCGGTTCACCCCCTTGTCCGTTTGCTATCGAAACATACAGCAAGAAAAGCCAGCCTATGATGCGCTAGCCGATCCTGTTCTACTAGGACAGATACCTGCTGTTGTTCAAGGTTCTGCTAACTTAAGCACCTGGGCTAATCATCCATGCGTAGAGCTTCAAAGCCATAAGGAAATTGTGCCCTCTGAACTGTTGGTCATCTATCCTCCAGAATTTGCCGAAGCTGCCGCACAATTTCAGCTACATAAGCAATCATTGGGCATCAGTACGGCAATTGTATCAACCGATTCTATTCCCAAGACCATAAACGGATCCTTACAAGCGGAAGATATCAAAGCCTACGTGAAACAGAATTATGAGTCGAATTTCCATCGTTTGAGATGGCTTTTACTGCTGGGCGACGTTGACAGCATTCCAAGCTTCTACGATAAAAATTGTTTATCGGGCATCAATGCTAAACTCCAGGGATGCCGCAACAGTGGATACTACGCTGTCCATAACTCTGGTGACGCGTACTACGGGCAACTGATTGGCAGTCTCCCAGATGAAATTCCCAGCATAGGTATTGGCCGCCTGCCGGCTCGCATCGGCAATCTAGGGCAGCCGGATGCTGAGGCTCTCGCGATCGTCCAAAAGATTATCCAATACGAAAGCGGCATCGGATTTAAGCCCGATTTTTTTTACAGAACAATTCTGGCTGCTAATCTCGAAGGTATGACCGAGCGCAACAAACAAATAGCGAAGCCAGGTACGTATGCGGCTGTCGTAGAAGAAAAAATGGCGCCAGTCTTAGTTCAGGCTCTGGCCGTCGAACCTTTACGAATTTACAAGTCCACTTTAGGTCCACCGGTCACGCATTGGACCGCAGACAAACCTATTTCAGACGGCATCATTCAAGCAGGCATGAAGGCCGATGTGCTTTCTCCCTGGGAAGCAGGCAGTCTCTTAACCTTGCACCAGGGTCACGGGCTGTGGAATGGATGGGAGGCTCCTAATTTCAATACGGAACAAATCAAGGGTCTCCAGCCTCCAAGCGACGGTATAGGATCATTGGTGCTATCGATCAATTGCCATGCTGGGATGTTTGATAGTGAAACAGTTAATCTTCCAAGCAATCAGCCAACTGCCCAAACTTATCCATTGGCAGCAAACTACTTCGGCGAAAGTATGATTCGAGATGCCAATGGATCGGTCGCCTTTCTTGGTGCTTCGCGTGAGTCTAATACAACCCGTAACAAAGTCTTCGGTCCAATACTCATTCAAGGTCTATTCGGCACTGAGTCCAGTTCCCCACGAGCAGGGCGTCTCAGGCTGGGCGATTGGCTCAACTGGGCGCGAGCTCAGACCTTTCAATCTGCTCCGTCCGACCCTCGTCTTGGCTTCAATGCTCAGGCGCGCGAGCATATTCTGATCTATAATTTGCTTGGTGATCCAAGTTTAATGCTGAGGCGAGGAGCTATTGAAAGTAAGTTCCGGCTGCAATCCATCACCCCAGTTTTCGAATCCGGACAAGTGATAGGGCAGAAGCTTCAATTGAGTTTGCTCCCCAATACAACGCTTCCTCCAGAATTGAATGAACCCGGACTCCAGCCACGCGTCGTTGCGATTGATCCTGCACACTCGTTGCCCCTAGCAACAGCAGATCTGGGTGCCAATGGCGACTTTACCTTGGATATTCCGGCACCATGGCCTTCGCAAATTCATCTGATTATGAGTGGACGTGATCTCGTAACAAAAACACTTGATGTGAGTTTGCCTTGATTGACCCAAACACCCGCGAAGCCTTGACAAAGGCAATTCTTTTGGAATGCGAGTCAACAGCTGAACTCTTACAGGCCCTTTTCGAGGTGTCCAAGAAGTTCAGTAAGCGGACTTCCATTGGATCTCTGGCAAAACAGGCTAAAATCTCTTCTCGAGGCCTAGTCAGTGACTATTTGTCCGGTCGCCGACGACCAGCTCCTCGCTACTGGGAACCGCTTGGCCAAGCCTTGCAATTAAAAGGACTCAACCTCGAAGTATTTCTCTGCATTTTGAAACGTGAGTCAACAGCTGAAGATAGCGAACGGGAAGTATTTACAGAAACCATCAAAAAACTCCGCAAGGCCATCGCAACTGAGTTTCACGTCTTGCCAAGACGAGCTCGTGGCGCCATGCTTTTTTTGGAACTTTTTTCCGCTTTTGGACTCTTCCAAAACCGCCCAACACGGGAGCAACTCCGCCACCACTTCGGTGCCCAGTATCAGTTGGAACTCGATATGCTCCTGCATTTATTAATCAATCAAGGTGTTATTGAGCAGATCGATGATCACTATATTGTCCTCAAAGACAGTTTCAAGCTCGTTGACAGTGAGGATCGCTATTCCCACATAGAGATGCTTAAGGCTGCCATGACCGACTCTCGCAATCATATTGATCGCTGGTTTCATGAACGCGACCTGGCCCTGTTCAGTTCAGGGGTCGTCAGTGTTCGTCGCGACAAATACCAGGAACTTATTTCCACTATACGAAACGCTGTCTTGAAGGCACATGCCGACATCGAGTCTTCCGACGCTGAGATGCTCGTTCGCTTCAATATTCAAATCTATCCAAGTCCTTTCTCTCCTCCTCTAAGCTAAAGTCATCCCCTACACACAATCATCACAAATGCTATTCGTTTCAGCATTCTGCAAGCGCTTGTCCGCAATTCGAGATGTATTGCGATCACTAAGTGATGCTTTGATTCAATCTCGTCTCGAATCAAACTTTGAAACCGGGTTATTTCTGTTGTGAGAGCGGAATAATCCTTCTCAAAAATAGAAACAGGAGCAAGTTATGAACGTTTTGTGGAGTCCTTCAGTTCTCGCTAGTTTAATTCTTACCGGGGTCTTGACGCAGAATGCTCATGGAGCAAGCGACATTGAAATCATCAAACAAGACAAGCAAACAGCAAAAGTCGAAGGGAAAACGGATGAGGTCGACAAATTTGATTCGGATCAACTGATTTTCGAAAAGCGGGAGCCTATTGCTTTTGAAAAATTGCCACTACTTGATCCCAAGACCGGTAAGGAGGTAAGTCCCCAAACAAAGATTGTTCTCGATGATGGCACAATCGTAGAAGCGGGTGCTTTTTATCAGGAACTCTTTTCCATGGAAGAGTATCTCAACAATCTTGGCTATCAGACGCGAGACACTGGGACCAAAGGTCAAGACAAGAATCACATCATTGCTCAGGTTGCCAGCGACAGCGAAAAAATTAAAGATAGGATCGCTAATTATAGGGTTTTAAAGCCAAGCAAATTAGTCGCTATCGACCTCGAACAGGTTAAGGATAAACTACAGATTGCCGTTCGAGATAGGGATACTATCGATCGAATCCTCAAAGATCGACCTGCAAAAAATCCTGTTGAGTTCATCAAACAACTTGCCTGGGATTCTCCGAACTTTGAAACCGCTGGCTATGGATTCCAGGCCCATGGCGATTCTGAAATTTATGCAAAAGATCGATATGCCTATGCAAAAGCCAATGCCTTGGTTCGAGTCCGACTGCAAAACCAAGATTTCTATCCATTGGTTGCACGCAGTTACATGGGGTCAGGCAGATCAGGATCTTCCACTCACATGTTCATCGAGACACTCGGGACAACTCTGATGGATGAAACTTATGCTTACCCCAGCATGGTTTGGGATCTGCCGTATGAATACTCATTTTACCAGCCAAAGAAGTTTTCCTATGGATTTGGCCCAATTTCCATGCTTGTGCATCTCTCCTATCGCGGTTCCGGTAAAATTCATCTGGTTGCGGGAGCCGGTCCGGTTCACGCAAGCGCAAACCTCGATGCCAACGTCAAAGGCAAGGTGACCTTGTCCGCATGGGCTGGCGGCGCGATAGGAAGTGTTGGTGCCACTGGTGAGTTTACCCCAGTGGACGATGATCTCAGTTTGAAAAACGAAATTGGACAGCAAGTTGTGAATGGGGTTCCACAATTCTGCGGCAAGTCCGAAGCCAGTAACTTTGTGCGAACTGCCATCGAAGGAAGTTTGAGTGCCTACTACCGAACTCCGGTCTTCCTGTTTTGGGGTGGAGATACCTATTCTCAGAAGTTCGTTGATGCCAAAGGATTCCATGATACCACAGGTCGCACGCTATACAACTTCAACGAGTGTCAACCAGTTTACCAGTAATTGACTCAATCAAGATGACTCAAGAAAGAGAGTATCCCATGCAACGCAATATTCGGAAAATAGGTTTTGTCATGGGTTTCTTGGTCGCAATGGTGTTGATGCTTGTGGGACAAAGGTCTTCAGAAAACCGCGGGCAGTCCATCCTGCCCGCGGGCTCCCTGCCCGAAGCTCATACGATAGTAAGTTCAGCTTCGTATCCCTTAGCTTCGTGTGACAGCACCAAAATCGAGCAACCGATAGAAACCCAAAGTGATTTTGAATTCAATAATAAGCTTGCCATGAATGCCATGGCCCTCCTTCCCCGAAACGCGACAGACCCAAACTCTAACCAGGATTTGAAAACAACAGAAATCGAGATTCACGGTACGTTTATAGAATCGATGCCGCATGGGCTCGGGGGCAACCAGAGATTTTTGGCTCTGACTCATGCCGACGTAAGGGGTGGTGATCCGGAATTGAAAACTTGGCTCGAACAAGGTTTTGCCGTTCAAATGAGTGAAAAAGGAACAGCCGTTTCTATCGGCGTGTCTCCGTCAACAAAACCTGAATTCGCCCAATTTGCCCGCATGCTAGCGCCTCTGCTGAGCATGACGCGAGCCGATTCGCCAACAAGCAAACAATGGGAGGCCTGGGAACCTGACCCATCCGGGACAGTCAAGACTTCATACTTTGTCACAGATAAGGGAATTGAGAGAAAACGGAGCGAAGTCATCGCTACCAAGCAGCAAGAGTTTCAAGATCGACTGGCTGTGAAGTTTGATTCCGAATTTTTGCTCAAACCACTGGGAACTGCCTTGTGCCACGTAGATGTCTCGGGTCTTGATCGTCTCGCCATGACGGATACGGGACATCGAATCATAGCCGAATCCACGAGCAAAGTCCGTCGTGAACACAGTGGTGGTCGAATATTGACCGAATCGGAGGTCCATCAGATTTTAAGTAAGATGGAGGTTTTGCAATTCGTAGCCATTGATCGGGCTGCTGACACGAGTCAAGTCACTGAAAAAGATCGATTCCAAAAGATGATCCAGAATATGCCCTGGAAAGACTTACTGGCCCAGCTCACGGATAGCAAAAAGTTGAGCGAAGACGAAGGCAAACTCTTTGAACTACTGAGGGCGCATCTGGTCGTGAATCCAGGGCATTGTTCCGAAGTTAAAACCATGCTTGATTCCTTCCCTCATGATTCAAGGCAAGCCGAAATGCTGGCACTCGCTCTCACGGCAGCAGGACATAAGGAAGCCCAAGAGACACTGCTTGAGCTGGCGGATAAACAACGAAGTGCGGATCCGAAGTTTAGCTTCAAACTTATGGGTCTGCTCGCCATGGTCGAGACTCCGGTTCAGGAAGCTGCCGATCGATTGCGGGCCATGCGCCAGGATAGAAGCGGCCCGAGTTGGCTGAACAATTCCTTAGAATTGGTTGAAGCCAGTGTCGCTCATAAGCGGATGGAACAGGATCCAAGTTCTGCCAGTCAGATCGAAAAGCTCCTGTTATCCGAATACACGACTGCGAATTCGCCGCGTCGTCAGCAAATTCTTTCCGTTCTTGGTAACCTCGGAACAGAAGACATTCTCGATCTCGTGGAAACAGACATTTTGACTTCCGATGTCGAAACCAGAATCCGCATGGTCAACGCGGTGCGTTTTGTGAGTGATCCTCGTGCTACGGAATGGTTGATTGAAGTTTTGGCCCGAGATGCTGCCCCAGAGGTTAAACTCAAGGCCATCTATGCTTTGTCCTTTCGATCCATCTCTAGCGACAATCGCATAAAGCTATCGCAAGTTCTCCTGCAAGAAAATAGTGAAACAGTTAAAGGCTCTATCGAATCAATATTACAGAAAGGGCGATCGGCATGAAAACCAATTCTATTTCAAGGCACTTTGTCCTTTGGACCAGCCTGAGTTTTTTGGCTGCATGCGGACTCACTTCGCGAACTTCCGATTTAAAAAGTTCCCAAGGCATCTCAGCAGGAGCTCATCCCAGTGGAGCCCAGTTAGGTCAGGGTTGGGATAAGTCGGGAGAACGATTTTCCGGGCATTGTGTGACACCAACTCAAGTGGTGCTTCCCGCCGCTAATGCTGGAGCAAAAATCATCCAGGATAAGACCATAAGTGCCACTCAGTTTCGCAGCCAGATGGGTATCAATGCTAAAGTTATGGCGAGCTATCTGTCCGGAACGGCCAATGTTAACCTGGATATCGCTCAATCGATAGCTCAGGACGAATACTCACTCAATTACAATTACCTGGGCGAATATGATCTGGGAACGACCAGTTTTGGCCCAAGCCCGACTAATTTCCAGTATACCAACCCAACAGGGGCGACAGCTCGAAATGATATGACTAAGTGGATAAAAACCTGTGGTGATGAATATGTACAAAGCATTTCTTATGGGGCTCGATTCGTGATCTCGTTTCGGTTTGAGTTCGTGTCGCGCGAAGCTAAAGAAGCTTTTCTTACAGAAATGGGCGGCAGCTTTAGTGGTGCCGTCGCATCAGGAGATTTCAAAATGGCTGTTAAAAATGCACAGGAACATCGGTCGCAAAAATTGCGAGTTACACTTGAAATCTTTCAGGTTGGTGGTGACCCATCCAAAATTGGTCAAGCCATCACGGGATTGACTCAAGATTCTCACGTCGCTGCTCGGCAATTTATGGATTGCAATGCGAACAATCTGGACGCTTGTTCGGATGCTGTTGCCACAGCCCTTGAATATGCAGCGGGCACGACCGGCACATCGTTTGGAGCGCAATTAGCTGACATAAGCAAGGGCCAGCCGCTGCGCTTCTTTACAGCACCTTGGTCGGACCTTGGGATCTCATCTGCACCCTCTGCACTCGTAACGGGATTGGACGTGAGTCGTCAATTGCTCGACAGCAAGTTTGAGAAGCTCTTCGTGCCCTATGTTCGCATAGCTCGCATGAAGAGTGCAGGCTTTCGTATCCCCCTCCAGCAGATGGCCGTTCTCGACCATTGGGAAAAAACCCTGAGTGTTGCACTGACTCAACTCAATGGAGCGTTTATCACCTGCTACGATACTATCAGCCTTTCCAGCAGTCCCTTGGGTAAGCGAGTCGATGATTGCCGCATAGCAGTCGAAAAAATCGAAGTGGACAAAGCCTTACCTCCGCCTGAGGTCTTAATCGCCGGTGGTCGCTATGCAATTGATGCAAGGTTTGACGATCTCGGCGGGGAAGCCTTTCTGGGTCGACCCAAGCTTGAGTGCGCTGTCGACCCTTGCAAGCCTAACCCGTACCGTAGAACCCAGCCAGCTATCGGTCTGTTCCGGGAATACGAACAAGGCGTCATCTACTGGCATCCCGACGCCCCAGAAACCGGAGCTTTCGCGGTCGATGCCCTGGATCAGAATCGTCTGTATAACCCTGGGCAGATTGAAAAAGAAAGGCACTCGATCCTGGCTCTTTGGAATTCCTATGGCAGGGAAAAAGGCACACTTGGTTTTCCAGTGTCGAACCCAGTACAAATGAAAGAAGCAGGTCGATTCATTGATTTTCGCAACTGGAATCTTGATGTAGTAACTTACAAACAGGATGAAAACGAAGATCAGAAGGATAAAGGCGTAAGTAAAATTTCACCGAAATCCAATCCGGAAATTGCCAATGGATCGATCTATTGGAACCCAGTCACCGGAGCGGCGGCTATCTGGGGTGATATTCGTGCTTACTGGCTTCACTTGGGCGGAGCTAAGAGTTTTCTAGGTTTCCCTACCAGTAACCCTCAAATCGAAAGAGACTATGAAGCCTCACTGTTCGGTAACAAGGCTGCCGTGTACTATTCTCCGCAAACTGGCGCTCATGCGATCTATGATGCAGTGAATGGTGGGCACACGATATTCAGTGTATGGATGCAACGACTTGATGGTCCCAGAGGGCCTTATGGATTGCCGATCACGGAGGTTACCTTGGATAATGGCCAAAGCCAACAACTGTTCGGCAGCATCGACCATGGCAAACAAAAGCTGACAGGCGCCATCTTTGGATCGAACCTATCCGGAACATTTGCAATGGACGCTGCTATTTATGAAACCTTCGATCGTCAACGAAGTCGGGAGATAGAGGGCTCCTTGGATTCACTTCTCTTCCTGGGTCCTCTGATTAGCAATATGGAGGCCACTAGCAAAGCCGGATTTCGCAACCGATTCGGCAACGGGGCTATCTATTTCAATCCTCAAACGTATCAGTCCTTCAGTGTTTCCGGACCTATCTACAAAAAATGGAAGGATGGATATGCGGAATGCAGCAATGGAGATCACCCGGAAGACTGTCTTGGTTATCCGATGTCTGATATTCTACCCAAGGACTATGTGACGAATAAAAACTGGCAGTTCTTTGAGAATGGGATGATTTGCTGGACGAACGGAATCGCATACCCAGTCTATAACTATGGATCGTTCCGTTTCTTTGACGAGTATCTGCGCAGTGGCGGCCCAACTGGGATGCTTGGATGTCCGACAGGAAATAAATTTTTCCGAAATCCGAGCCTGCTCTTAAAGAATTATTATCTACAAACCTTTGAAGGAGGATTGATTCGTCAGGATGCAGACGGCGCGGATCTTAAAACGGAAAGATGAGAATAGCGACTGGAATTGAAGAAATCATGCAGCCACAGAATAGAAGATCTCAGCAGAGGTAATCCCCTCTGCTTAAACTTGCCGCTCTCGAATCATTCTTATCGACTCAAAGCCACCAATCGTTATCCTTGCTGACTTAAATGACTTGAATCCTAACGTGGCTCTGCATAGCTGCTTGATCGGCCTATGGTCCCGCTCGATCTGTTCAATGGGTTTCAAGTCGGAAGGAATGAATGCTCACTGTACTGTCGAATTTAGTTGATCGACGAGGCCTCGAAGGTTTATCTCTTCTTTTTATCCATCGATCACGTCCTATCGAGCAAAAGCCAAGACATCAATTTTGTGGTTGGAATTGTCTATAGAAAAAGCTATGACACAATTTCAATAGTCATAGCAAAGGATTTTTCCTATGAAGCTTCTTCAACTTATTCTGTTCTCATGTTTAATGATTATTTCGTCGCAGGGATTTTCAACCGAACAAGCTGTGCCATCAGCTGTCAAAGTTGAAAGTATTCAGGTCAAAGAACTCGAACATATCTTGAAAGAAAGGCCCAAGAACAAATTTCTGATTGATGTACGCACAGAGCGCGAATGGAAATCAGTGCATGCAACTCCAGCTGTTCATTTGCCAATGGATGAAGTCAGTCCTGAATCACTGCAGAAGTTAGCCATTCAAAAGGACGATACAATTTATGTGATCTGCGGATCCGGCGGACGGTCTGATACAGTCGCCAAATCTCTGCGCAAACAAGGTTACAGCAACGTTGTGAATGTAGAAGGCGGGACCAATGCCTGGGTCGAAGCCAAGCTGCCTATCGTCAAGTAAGTTGCATGCAACCGCATCATCGAGAGTTGGAGTGTCTGGCGTCGATCTTAGCTTCAGCGTTTAGATTTCTAATCGAAGTCGATGAGTCGATATTGAGTCGTCGCATAGGCTATATAGAAGGATTGCAGTGACTAGTCGAATGAGCTAGTGCTTTTATAATAGACACGGAGGATAGACTTTGCTCCTCACGCCTTACTAAGTCACAGAGCTTCAGCAATTGTAAAGTCGCCTAGTTTTAGGAGCGGTGTCTTTGTTTTTGAGTAGGAAAAATTGTGTGATATCTCCAGTTTTGCGCCATATCCTCTCAAAAAAGTTTCAAGTCCTCCTATTTTCTATGTCATTTGTATCGTCAAGACACTGTTTGAGCCTTTCGAGTCGTTGGTACGCTCTTTGCTCTAGGTAAATTAGGTTTAGCCATCATTAAAGTTTTGATTTGGGGAGAATGTCATGAGAGGTCTATTTTTAATGGTCAGCGTCAGCATGTTTTCAAGCTTCGGTTTGTTTGCAGCCGATCAAAATCCGATCGAAATTGATGCGCCCATTTCCAAAATCTATATTCCACTAGGTTTTGACGATAACGATAACGTCGAAGTTGTTTTGCACGGGGATTTCACTGATACCTGTCACCAAGTGGGCCACACCGTGGCCGTTGTCGATGAAGCGAGCAAAACCGTAACCGTGAGTGCCACAGCTTACAAATATCCTGGCAAATTCTGTATCCAAAGCATCACTCCTTTTATTCAAACGGTATCTCTTGGTATCGTCGGTGAAGGTGATTACCAAGTCGTTTACAAAAATGACAAAGCTGTGAAAAGCTCTCTTAATGTTGCTCGTCGTAAAACAGAATCACCTGATGACTATCTCTATGCTACTGTTGAAAACGCTTATATCGATGTGAACGCTAGCTCGGGCAAGCAAGCTCTGAAAATCCAAGGTCACTTCCCTATGTTCTTCGTAGGCTGTATGGTCATCAAAGAAGTCAAGACTGTAAAAGCTCCTGAAGATGTGTTGGTCGTGCTCCCCATCGCCGAGATCGTGGACAACGAGACCTGCGCCACCCAACCATCGGATCGTTCTTTTGAATACACCGTCGGACTGCAAGCTCCTTTCCAAGGTGAAGGTCTGCTCCACGTCCGTACCCTCAACGGTACTTCTTTGAACCGCTTTATCAATATCCAATAGTCCAAGTGTGATCTTGGGTGATCTCTGGCTCTGCGAAGCAAAGGCTCGCGGGTGAGAGATCACCCTTTTTTTCGTCCTGAAAAGACAAAGGGTTGAGCCTTTCAGCTCAACCCCAGATCAATTTTGCTGCGAAAGAATTAGAACAGGGGCAAGGCGCCGAAATCTGTGATGCTGGACGCTTCGATATTGACTTCGCCTTCCGAAGAGAGGGCTTCCTGGCTGCAGCCAACGACGCCATCATAGCAGAGATAGAACATAAAGTCGGCGGTGTCTTTATTGTTCTTCTGGGCAATGCTCTTCACATTGTTCACCAGTCGACTCATGGAACTCAGGGCCTGGCCGTCTTGATCCAATACCTGTGTGAACTTGTATCGGTGAAAATCACTGGTTTTGGTGGCCTGACGGAAAATTGAAGT
Organism: Oligoflexus sp.; assembly: GCA_041736645.1. GTDB lineage: Bacteria > Bdellovibrionota_B > Oligoflexia > Oligoflexales > Oligoflexaceae > Oligoflexus. The sequence goes on from JBGSTF010000105.1 coordinate 51,863, forward strand.
CAAATTGTTGATCGCAGATTGAGCGACTTCAAAAACCTTGGAGCGGCGTTCCCAAACGAGGAAGTCATCGGTCTTAGGTCTTAGATACATATCAAAGTAAGCGATACTTGCAGGAACCCGGATTTGACCAAAGGGACCTTTAACCATCGGAGTGATGATCGCAAATTGTTTATCGGCTTTGGTACAGCTGCCGTCGGTCATACCCCAGGTTTTTTCACGCTCAAGCTTGACGTCGGCTGGGCAATCGAGGAATTGGAACGAATAGCTCAAATTCACAGCAGCAATCAAGCCAATGATGCTGTGGTTGGCTTTGATATTAGTCCACGAGAACGTGGTAGGAGTATTCACCTCAAAGTAGAAATCTTCCTGCGCATTGCGGGCAGGCTTAGTGCTTGAGAGGTTAAAGGTCTGATCACCAACCGGATTACCATCCATAAACCAAAGACCCTTAAGGGTTTCTGGTAAAAAATCGTTACGATTGCCGAGCAATAAATCTTTATTATCTTGGTGGAATTTTATGAAGCTATTATCAAGGCTGTCGTCGAGAGTCAGGGTTTCATACCAGTGACCAATTTTCTTGCCATCGAACTTATTGGTGGCATCAAGATCAGATTGGTTTTGTTTGGAACAAGCGAGGCCAAGAGCGATAAACATAACAAACGAACCGTAGCGAGCACTTTTCATTTCAGATCCTTTTCATCAGTTTCAGATACAACGGGAACACCACAATCGCGGTTCCTTGTGCAAACCCAAGGCCATTCTATTTATCTCAGTAAAGTATTGATATTATTGAATTTAAAATCGATGTGACGCAAGTATATTGGGCAGCTGGCAGGAATTTTGACAGAAAAGCAGGGCGAGCCAGACCAGCGAAAGATCTGATCTGGCTTTGTGATCTAACGTCTAAAAGTATGGGCCAGCTTGCTTTCATAGGAACCAGGAAGTCCCAAAATCCGATAGACTCCAATTGTTTGGCTATCTTCATTGAACAATTCATAGCTTCGCACTTGAGATAGACGGCAGGTGGGCTCCGATCCATCAGCCTCGCTGAGTTGCTTTTCACAAGCTTTTAGCTCAGCAAGAGTTTCGAGTGGAAAATTATCCTGGATTTTTTGGTAGCGCTTTCCGACAAGCTTGCCATCTTCCAAGGACCAAATTCCATATCCAGTGCTGATCTGAGTTGGGTCTTGATCCCGAGACTTAAAGGTAAACAGACCATCTTTTTGAAAGCAGTATTCGGCCTGCAAGGCCTTCCAGCAGCCTTGGAAAATATTGGACTGGATTTGAAAGCCAGCCGCGCGTTTCTCCGAGTCGACTTTGATAATCTCGGCTTCGTCAACAGATCGCACACCATTTTGATTGGATTCAGTGTAGCTGCGATAGGCGATCTTTTGATCCTTATAGGTCCTGTAGCTGACGCTGTAGCCACGACCGTCTGCAAGTTTAAGACTGCCATCTTCAAGGGTCCAGAAGAGACGATCCAGGCCAAGCGGAGAATTTTCGAGAATAGTCGCTACATTGTTAGCATCCAAGCGCACCAATACAGGCAGAAATTCTGCTCCAGTATCGGGACTCAGAGTGTAGTTGGGCAGAGAGACCAGGAGAGTCGATCCCTCGCCTGGACGAAGGGCCTGTAATTTGGATCGAGGCATGAGTTTGGCTTCGCCTAGGGCTATGGTCGAGATGGCATCTGGCCTTTCTGGATTTTGCGGGAAGTGCTTCAGCTCTTCGCTTTGTAGAGTCCAAATGATGCTGCTGAGGCCTTCGAGTTTTTTAAATTTGAGGCTGAGGCTCTTCAGTCCCTGTTCGACTTCATATTCGCGAAGTTCACCCTTTTCGTCGAGTAGGTACTCGAAGCCTTTATAGATTGGGGGCTGAAGGACGGATATTTTTAAAGTATCGCCCCCGAGGCTCCAAAGGATCGGGGAGCTACCGTTATAGTCGACGAGTTCCCCTTTGCCGTCTGCTGCCAATGAGAGTTTGATCCCGAGAGAGTCGACAGCAAAGTCATAGATGATAAAATCACCTTTGATGCCTTGGAGAACTTGCTTGAGATCGGGAATCTCAAAGCGACTGGCAGCTTGGACCGAGCTGGCACTGCTGAGGAGAAGAAGGACAGATAGAAGATGCTTTTTTTTCATGGCGAGAAATCCCTTCCCAGAAAATCATGAGTTCAAATGTGACAGGACTTTGGCACGAGCCACCTAAGTCAATTTAGGAGCTATAGCGATAAAGGCCAGACCCCTCCTGTATAAACGAAGTCGGCGGGAAAATACTGCACAACTCTTGGCGCTCGTTGATGAAGGCTCAAGATAGATTAAAAACTTTATAAATAACTCAGAGTTAGATTGAAAGAGGGGGCTTGGATTTTGGGTAGTTCCGCGGGCTCTTCCATGATGACTGGGATGCAGCCCAGGTCTAGCGGTGATTTCATGCCAATAGGGCTTCAGATTCTTGAGCGACAACCGAAACTTAAGCTGTCACCAAGATTCTTGATATGAGTAAATATGTCCAAATTCAGTATCTCCAGCGAACAAATAGCCAACATCACTCAGGATGTGCGGGACAGCTTTGGTTCGAAACGATCCGCTGAAGAACAATTGCAGGCAGTTTATCAAGACTTAGATCAAGTCGAGCTCAAGTCGGGTGAAGATGCACTGAGAATCTACTTTCTCGTTCTTTATGCCCTGGAACACTGCAGCTCAGTGCTTGTGCATAAGGCCAAAGATCGACACCGTCTCAGCGATATGGCGCTCAAGTGCTTACAATACTGCCACATCATGCCAGTGACCTCACAGCATAGCTATTTGTATTCCAGGCTGCATCAAGCACAGGCTCGTTTCAGTCTCTTGGAAGGGAATGTTTGGGAGAGTGTTGCGGATACGATCGTTGGTGAATACCTAGGCCGTGACAGTAAAATTTCCGGCGAAGCTGATATCCTCTTGCGTGCAGAACAAGCTTGGCGTCTGGGGCATCTTCGTACAGCGAAGATTGCCCTTCACACCTTTGATATGCAAAACGCAGGCTCAGCAGCCGTTCACCTATCTGCCGTTCGTCTTCTCATGCGCATCTATCGATTGAGTGGAGAGCTTGAACATTCGCTTTCCCTTATCTTTGCCTATCGCAAAGAGTTTCATGAAGACCCTGAAACAACCAGAATCTTTGAACTGGAAGAGCAGATTTGTCTGATGGCGAAAGGCCAGGATCCAAAGGATCTGGCAGCTTTCTTGAACAGGGAAAAAAAACAGCTAGATCCGGCAAGTTTGGGTTCAGGACGACTTTGGCTGGCTGCGTCACGCTATCGAGATATATGGAAATCTCTGTCGAAATCAAAAGCGGCCACGAGCAAGTCCAAAAGATTATCGGGTATGCCTGAGCATTTTGTACAAGATCTCTTGGATACTCTGGAGGAACTCTACGATCAGGATCTGCCCCTCCAGCATCGATTGGCCATGTTAGGAACAAAGATTGCGCAGCTATCGAGTGGATCTGATCCAGAAGCTGGTCTGCTGTTTTTGGCAGCATCGATTCGTTGGCTGCATCGTATCAAACAGATCACATTTGCCTCGATTCTTATCGATGAATACCAAGCCCAGTCGCTCAAGTTCAGTGATGGGATTTCAACAGACTCTTTGAAAATCCTCCATGATCTGCGCGAAAGTGTACCGGTCGTGGTCGATCGAAGCGCTGTTAAGCAGCAGAATCAACTCTATACGGGGATGTTGCCAAGGTTTCTGAGAATTTCGCAAATCGCAGCGAAAGCTACCTTTTTGTTTGGACGGCTCCATCTTAAGCCTATGAATCAAGAAGATTTTCGGCAGCAGCAACAGGCCATCTTTCAGGAGATACTCAAAGATTTTGAGAAAGCCTTCAGCGACTTTAAAGGTCCAGCGATGAAAATCGGCCAAATGCTGGCGGCCAGTTGCTTTATGAATGAAGAGGCACAGGATACCCTGAGACGGGTCTATGATCATGCGCAAGCAGTCTCGTTTGAGATCATGAAGCAGCCGGTGGAACAGGAATTTCCCCAGTTTTTTGCCAACAATTTTGAAACCTTTGTCACCGAGCCGATAGCTGTGGCCAGTATCGGTGAAGTCTTTAAGGCAAGTCTCGCGGGTGGGATTTCAGTTGCGGTCAAGATCAAGTATCCGGAAGTCGAAAAGGTGATCGCCTCCGATATGCGCCTAGCTCGTGTGTTTATGCCAATCTTTCGCGTCTATTTTGCTCGCAATCGCATTGAACCCATTTTCGATCAGTATCGCCAAAGGTTTGAAATGGAATGTGATTACCTGAATGAAGCAAGGAATCAAATGGCTATGGCAGAAAATTTTGCCGATGATCCCTTCATCCATATTCCAAAATCTTATCCTCATCTGTGCAACAAGCACCTTTTGGTGTCAGAGTTCATTCACGGGACTCGGCTTGATGAGTTCATTCAGACCGCCAATCAAGAGCAACGGAACCATGTAGCATCCGTCATGCTGCGCTTTCTCTTGAAGGGGCTGTTTCGATTCCAATTGATGCATATCGATCCTCATTTAGCCAATTTTATAGTCGATGGCGATCGACTCGTTGTGCTTGACTTTGGTGCCGTTATCTCTCCCCATGAGTCAGCATTGGAATGCATGAGACAGCTGGTTGTGAGTATGTATCGAGGCGACTTTCCGACCGCATACCAGGAATTGACCAAAATCGGATTGGTTGATTCGAGTCTGGTGAACTTCGAAGACTTCAAGCAAGGGATTGGTCTCCATCTTATGTCTCCCTTTCACCTCGATCGCATTCAGACTCACTATGGCGATGGCAATGGCAATATTCTGGAGTTCATGATTCAATCAGGACTCAACAGAAAGGTGACTGCTGATGCCAGCCTGTTTTTTGTTTTCACCGTCATTGGTTTCTATAAAGACCTAGGCGCCCGTTGCCAGGCGGAACTCAACTGGCATCAACTCATGGGCGAGGTCCTGCGCGAACTGGGGATGCTTTCCTGAGGACTCAAGAATTCATTATTTAGCTTAAATATCAATACTTTAGTCTTTTTTCAGCCGCTACGCCTTCGAGCTTGCTGTCGATTCATGCTGACGGCAATCAAATGATCCAGGCTTTTCAGGAACTTGCCAGCCTCCGAGGATGATATCTCACTTTCCTTGAGCTAGGCGATCCGCTGCATCCCCTTATTTGACTAAGTTTTTCCCATAGTTCTCGCTCTTTAGAAAGCTCCTGATCGCCAGATTTCTGGTCTATTCATTGCAGCATCTCGAAGAATCAGATTTCAGAGATTGGAGAAAGAGCCGCTATCAGGCATGCTCTTTACAAAACTCATTGTCGTCCGTCGAACCCTCAAGGAGAAGGATGAATCGATGAAGCAACAGATAAAGTCATTGGATAAAATGAGCTATACCGACCAAGGCAAAGGCGAGCCCTTGGTTTTGATCAATGGTTTAAGCCGAACTGCTAAACAATGGTATGGTTTTGATCGCAAGCTTGCGGAGCACTTTCGAGTGATTTCATTCGATGTCCGCGGAGCCGGACAGTCCACTCGTCCTTGTACCTGGCAGATGCGGGTCGAAGATATGGCGGATGATCTGCTCGAGGTTTTGGATAGTCTAGCCATTGAACGAGCCCATCTCTTTGGCATTTCTTTGGGCGGCATGGTGGCTATGGCCTTTGGCATTCATCATCCTTCACGCTGTATGAGCCTCACCTTGGTCAACAGCAGTATAGGTCAAAGGTCCTTTGCCCCGCTGCGCATAACGCCTCAGGCGCTGAAATTTTTGGCCAAAGACATGCTGCTCTTAGCCGATATTCATAAAATTTCACGTCGTCTCACGGATCTGGTCGTTGGTGTTGACTGTGATGAGAACGAGCGAGAGCTCATCGCCCGAACGATGGGCCAGATGATGGCAGAACAAAAACCTGACAAGACCAGTGTTCTCAAACAAATCCTTGCTGCTATGAGGTTTAGGCCAAAGCGCAGGCTCCGTCAGATGAAGATTCCGACTTTGATCGTCAAGGGCACGCATGACTTCTTTGTGCCACCGATCAATAGCGAGGTCCTGGCGAAAATTATCCCTGGGTCAAGATTGGTCGAGATCGATCAGGGTGGGCATGAACTCATGTATGACAAGGCTGAGGAACTGCTTCAGCTTCAATTGCACTGGTCGCATCGACTATCGCCTCAGTGATCTCAGATGAAATAATATAGACTCGGTTCAGCGGTTTTACGAAAGGGAACATCCATGCCAAAGATCAATCAACGGATCGTGATCGTCGGGACTGGCTTTGCTGGACTTGCTATGGCAGTGGCTCTAAAAAAGGCCGGGCAGCACGACTATATCCTTTTAGAAGAGGCCAATGAAGTCGGTGGCACCTGGCGAGACAATACTTACCCAGGAGCTGCCTGCGACGTACCCTCGCCGGTATATTCTTTTTCCTTCGAATCAAATCCGCATTGGTCTAGCAAGTTTTCGCCGCAAAAAGAGATCTTTCTCTACCTTCAGCATTGCGCAACAAAATATGGCCTTCGGCCCCATATTCAGTTTCGAAGCCGGGTCGAATCAAGCCATTTTGACGAAGAAACTGGGCTTTGGACTGTGGCCATAGCGGGGCAGGATCCCATCATCTGTCGCTATCTTGTGCTGTGCACGGGTGGATTGAGTCGACCGTCCTATCCAAAAATTCCGGGTTTGGATTCATTTCAAGGGGCGCTCTTTCATTCGGCTCGTTGGAATCACGATTTCCCTCTGGAGGGAGCGCGAGTTGGGATCATTGGGACGGGTGCGAGTGCTATACAGATTGTACCGGCGATTGCCGCCAAGGTGGGAAAACTCAGCCTGTTTCAAAGGACGCCAGCTTGGATCCTACCAAAGGCCGAAAGAACCTTCAATTCGCTGGAAAGAAAACTCTTTGCTCGAGTGCCGGGCTATCACTATCTCTTGAGAAAGTTTCTCTACTGGCAGTTTGAGTTACGAGCTATCGGCCTTTTGAAACCTGCTTTGATGCGGATTCCCCAAAAGGAAGCGGAAGCTCTCATCCGTCGGGACATTCGTGATCCGGAGTTGCAGAAGGAGATGACTCCCCAGTACACTATGGGTTGCAAGCGAGTTTTGCTATCCAATGACTTCTACCCCAGCCTCAATCGATCCAATGTCGAGGTGATCAGTGACACGATTGAACGCATAGTCCCCGATGGGATTGTGACTAAAGACGGACGGCAGCATCGTTTGGATGCACTGATCTGCGCCACAGGTTTTCAGGTTGCAGAGGCTTCGGCGCCATTCCCGATTTATGGCCTGTATGGCCAAGAGTTGGGGAAAACTTGGAAGGACGGAGCCGAGGGCTATTTAGGGGTGAGCATCAGTGGCTATCCCAACCTTTTTACCATCGTGGGTCCTAATTCAGGTCTGGGACATAACTCGATTGTCTTTATGATTGAGGCCCAGGCCCGCTATATTCAAAAGGCCATCGTTAAGATGCAGAAGGCGGCTGTGAAATATTTTGATCTAAAAAAATTAGTACAGGATGACTACAATCGGGAATTGAGTCGTCGATTTGAGGGTACGGTCTGGACCGCTGGACATTGCGTCAGCTGGTACCATACTCCTGGGGGTAAAAACACCACGATTTTCCCTGGATTTAGCTTTCAGCTGCGCTGGCGAACCCGAAAGTTCAAGATGGGGGCCTATCACGCTGTGTTTCTTGAAAGTCGTCAACAGCTCACAGATAAGGCTCAAAGCAGATCAACCGCTGCGGGATTGCTTCGATAAATCCGCTGCAAGATCCTGGTCCTCATGCCAGAGCCTTTCAATTTTTAGGCTCACAAAGGTGACATCATCCTGCAGATGAAGGCCCTCCCAAAGACCGTCTATCTTTTGACGAATCGCATGGGTGAGTTCGTGAGCACTGCTGGTGGTATGCTGTTTTAAAATGTGTAGGAGTTCTCTTTGGGAGAACATGCGGCCATGTTTATCTGGATTTTCTAGCAGACCATCGGTAAAGAAGATGATTTTGTCGCCAACGTTAATATCGTGCGTGACGATACTCCATTCAGGTTGTAACCTGCTGCCGAGAATGGATCCTTGCTTAATGCGGGTGTGAATGTGTTCCTGATCGATCTGATAGAAGTTCATGTGTCCGGCATTGAGGTAATGCAATTTTGCTTGCTTGAGATCGAAGCAAATCAAGAGCAGTGTCATCAGTCGCCCGCTGGCTTGGCCAGTGGTCGTGACCACCCGATTGGCCTCTTCAGCAATGGCCATCAGGCTATCGGCACAGTTCAAGTCCATTTTTGCAACGAATTGGATACTGCTTTGGATAGAGCCGCTCACGGCTCCCGTCACCAAAGCCGATGAAATACCGTGTCCAGTCACATCTCCAACTAGGGCATAGACGCGACTGCCATCAGGACTGGTCTCGACGCTATACCAGTCGCCCGCAACCGTTTCGGCACTTAAAAAGATGGTCGCCATCTCCATATATGCTTTAGGGGCTTCGCGCGTCACCAAAGCGGTTTGGATACTTTGGGCCGTTTCCAAGTGCGACTTGATAGCGGCTTCGCTGATACGAGCGTTCAGCATGTCACGCCGGAGCTGTTGCACGTAGTAGGCAAGGCCAAAGGAGAGGAGGACGACTTCCACAGTGGAACCAAGCATCATTCCCCACTGGGTCAGAGCTGAGGGTTTGAGGATCCCTATGTAATAAAGGATGGTGACTGTATCGCCAACAATGAAGAGAGACCAGGCCAGCGCATAGATATATCCCTGGTAAATTTTTTTGCGGATAAGCACAAAGGTGCAGGCGCAGAGCCAGCCAACCAGAATCAGATTGATGACGACTGTAAGAAAGGAAGTCAATTGAAAGTAGTGAAAAGTAAAGGCTATGGTCATTCCAGAAAGGATGCCAATCACTGTGCCTAGCGAGTCTAGGATCACAGACAGCTGTTTGAGGCTCGTAAATTCTTTGGTGAACTTGATGACGAAGATAAGCGTTAGCATAGCAAAAATAACGATCCCTTGATCCAGCCACCAGCCTTGCCTCGTGAGAAGTTGTGGAGCCAAGCCTTGCATGCAGAGCTGAAACAGAAAGAAGAAAATTACATAGCAAGAATAGTAGAGGTAGGCGCGAATTTTGAGCATAAGATAGAGACAGAAGTTATAGAAACTCATCACTAGAACAAAACCAAGCAACAGTCCCAGGACCCATTGGTCACGAATCTGATGCTCTCGAAAGCTTGACGGATTCCAGAGTGCAAGACGACAGCTAATATTGTCATTGTTTTGATAGTGAACATAAATCCAGGAGGTGCCGGGCGGGATGTCCAGCAAAGCATTGGGAAAGCGATGATATTCGGTAGCTGTGGAGGACTTCTCGTTAAAAAATTTATGACCTGAGTGCTGCTGTGATTGCACTGGCCCATGCAGACTTTTCAGAACATAGAAGGTTATAGCATCGGTCATCGGCCATTGATCTTCGATAAGTATTCTTTGAGTCTGCTGGCTGGGGTTGACCAGTGGAAATCGGACCCAAAGATCAACGTCCTCAAATCCGACGTAAGTGCTTAGCATCGGTTGCCATCGCCGATCCAATACAGCCTGTTCTACGTTGAGATGACGATCTGGGTCGATCACATATTCGACTTCAGGGATAAGAGGGCCGTTGGCTTCTGGCAATGAAGCAGCCAGCAGCTTGTTTGTGAACAAGCAATGACAGAGAAACACAATGGCAAAACTCAGGAACCTCACTCATTCATCCTTGTTAGGGATTGGATAAGTCTTCGGCTTTTCAATGAAAAAATGAAGGCTTAGCTCGTCTTTTTTCATGTTCGGAGAGAGATCAGGCATCGAACACGATGAAACTTTGCAAAAAGTAGAGTTTGGAGGCTCGCTGTCTAGCTGGTGTGATCGGTTGCCGTAGTTTTTACCAATTTCCGGTCGACATCCAAAGATAATCCTGCATAAATCTTCTAATACGACTCTCAGTGCGAGGTAAAAACAGACAGAAAGTGGCTCGAATTTTGCTTACCTTTAGCTCGTCACAGCTCTGAACCGTGTCGGTTGACTTCAAGAGACCTGTCAAAACTTTGTGGAAAAGGAATTCCTATGAAACGAATGAATCAGCTCATTTCCATGGTGTTATTCGTCTGGGCAAATCAGCAATTATCAGCCGCACCATTGAGTGTTCAGGCTCAAATTCTAGGAGCAAATGGCAAACTTGATTCCAGTCGCAGTGAATATGCAGGTTCAACTGCTGGACTGAGCAGAACGGGCCGTAGATCGATTGATGAAGCTGTCACAGCTCCAGGAGTGGGTGTGAGTATGGATTATAAATTTGGAGATGCCACTCATCTAGGTGCCACAGCTCGTTGGGTCAACTATGATGAAGGAAATACCAAACCGCAGTACACCGATACGGCTGCGGGACTCAATGCATCGTATGATGTGTTGAAAATGGATCAGTTTGCCGTGTATGGAATGGGCGGCTTTTCCTATCACTGGTTGGATTCTGTGGATCGTCGTATTGGAGACGAGACAGTTTCACTCGATAACGCTGACCTTGTAAATTATGATCTTGGCGTTGGGACGCGGATTGCTCTGGCTTCAGCCGTGCAGCTGGATCTTTCCTATCGCTTCAGTGATTCTTTGCAGAAAGATGACGTGCCCACCCAGGTACGAGGGCGATTGGTGGAAGTCAAAGGCGAGTATAAAGACTTGGCTCTCCGCACCAATGAGCTCGTTGCAGCTGTAGGCTATGCGTTCTAAATAGACTTTGTGAAAATAGAGCGGGCCTACCCTGCCTAGTTTTATCGAGGATAGGCCCGTATTGTGTTCTTGTTTACCACCAAGCTTCCAGCTGTGATCCTACGCTGACACCTTGCAGATTTTGGTTGTCAGCTAGGCCCTGCGCGACCTTGCCTTTGGCCTCTTTATTCCATGTCGCATAAGTGACAAAGAATCGAAGCGCTGGACGAATCCATAATCCTGCACTGGGCACAAAGCTTGGTGCGAGGGTGACTTTGCTCATACTAGCATTTTTGTAGCTATTTGAGCTCGTATCATAGAATGCATTTTGCACCTGTTGGGTGCCAAGTTCGCTGACGAAGGCGAAGGTGGGGCTGATTTGGGCTATGGGGCGAACACCAACTGTAAGCTCTTTTTTGTGCGGAATGCTTTCTAGGCTTGTGAGATTTTTCTGGCCATTGAAATTCAGCTCTTGATATAAGGCAACCGCATCGAGGGACCAGGTGTCGGTGAGGCGGTCAAAGTTCAGGTTGTCGATGACGCGAAAGCTGGATGATTCACGACGCTGATCAACGAGATCTTGATTGCCTTTGGCAATATTTTGGCTGCCAAATCCTCCGCGCTGATCCATGAGGCTTGCACCCCATTCCCCGTGAGCTCCGTAGAGTCCCTTGCCATATTGAAGGGCCAGCATATTGTTGCCAGTCTTGCCGACTGGCAGAGTATAGAAGAGTTGTAGGGAGAGGCCTGACTGCGCTTCGTAGGCTTCCACTCCAGTTTGCGAATCTGTTTGACCGACAAGCCCATAGAGCAGGGCTGTTTCCAAACGACCGGGTCCAAGCGGAAGATCGGAATAGCGAAGGTCAAAGTTTTTCTGAGCAGGCCCGCCGTCTTTGGGAATGTTATGGGTGAGTGCCGTGTGCAGCTGACCAGGACCCATAGCAAAATTTTCCAAACCAAAGCCTGGTCCTGAATTGTCGAGATAATAAAAGTCCAGGATGTGAATGTCTTTGCGGCGGTAGTATTTCTTCCCAATCCAAAGAGTACTGCCTGGGCTTACGACACTGCCTGCTGCGACAAAGGCTTCCCGGAGCGCCAAGCTCGCGGTTGAACTGCCGCTCACCTTGCCATCCGCAGCTGTTTTAATATCGACAGCTGTTGATTCAAAATCGCGTTGACCTCCGGACAGGAGGGCGAGGGTCAGGTGACCTTTCCATGTCGGACCTTTGTTGTCTTTTTCTTTGGCTGCAAAGTCTTGTACAAACATCGCTTCAATGTAGGTGTCACATTCGTTGCCGAGGCGGAACTTTTCGGGCGCACCGGGAGTACTGAAACAGACTTGATCGGTGCTATTTTCGCCGAATCCTAATCCGGATCGCATATAACCATGATATTCCAATGCATAAATTTGCTGAGCATAGACTGACGAGATGACAAGCGAGATTGCGCCAAATAGAGATCGATTCACAAAAAACTCCCATCGCTGAAACACGGATGAACTCTCAATGCTTTAAAGAGAGGCAGGCAGTATCCTCTGTGCCTGCGATCTTCATCCGTACTCCGATCGAAGAAAAAAGAATAGCAGACAGATCGTCGCTCTCGGCTTTACCCCGAAGAAAGTGTACCAAGCGGAAGGGGAGCGGGGAACCTACGTCGGCGAGGAAGGTCTTTGATCCTGATTCTTGCGTTCTTTTTCAATGTCCTGCAATTGAACATTGAGTGCGCCAACGGAATGATAAATTTCCAGCATGGATAGGACCAGCGAGCCGAGCATGAAGAAAAGACTCAGGCAAAAAAGAATTTGTCCTGATCGTTCGTACTGCAGGAAGAGAAGCAGCATAGAGCCAACACAAAAACTGATGGCCATCACCCCAAGAGCCTGCATGTCGCGAATGAAACGAACGCGCAGACGGAGGTTTTGAATCTGCAATAGGATCTTGCTTTCTCCCGTGGTCTTCCACGTGTCATGTAAGGAGCGGATCAAGCTGGCGATCGCCAAAAAGCGATTGGTATAAGCCAGCAAGAGCAGTGAGATCGCCGGAAAGAGCAGAGCTGGGGTTGCGACAGTTATATCCATAAAAGGTCCTTGCATGCGTGCGTCAGCGGCTTGGTTGATGAGCCACGCTGGAAAATAACCATTAAATCTGGCTAAACTCTAGTCAGGAGTCCATGGTGTGCGACGAAATCGGCAAAATAATACCGATGAGTATCCTCGCCGCTTGGTCAAAGCTCCTGGAAGCCGGACTTCCGCGGCTAAGAATGTCAAAATATTATATGTCAAATATGTCGATAGCTCGGGGGATCGATCCTTTATTTTTTTGGCGGATTTCGTAAGATGATGGAGTTCACCCGCGACCCATCGTTAGGAGCTAGGCATGCCCTCTTTCGAATTTCTATCAGTGAAACATGAACGCAAAGTGGCTGAAATTAGCCTGAATCGGCCTGACAAAGCCAATGCATTGAATGAAACCTTGTGGAACGAAATCGGTGTAGCGATGCAATGGGCCGATGCTACAACCGATGTGCGGGTTGTTATATTACGCGGTGAAGGGAGTCAGTTCTGTGCTGGCATTGACTTTGAATTCATGGCGAGCATGAAAAATCGTATCAGCGCTTTGACCGAAGGACGAAAACAAGAGGTGATGCATCACTTTATTGTTTCCTTGCAGCGAAGCATTTCAGCCCTGGAAACCTGTCGAAAGCCGGTGATCACTGCTATACATGGCGCTTGTTACGGTGGCGGCATCGATCTCATCACGGCTAGTGATATCCGCCATGCATCAATGGATGCGAAATTTTCAGTGAAGGAGGTGGACCTAGCCATCGTTGCTGATGTGGGCACCCTGCAGCGTTTGCCAAGAATCGTCGGTGAAGGCAACGCTCGAGAATTGGCTTTGACCGGGCGGGTTGTGAAAGCCGATGAAGCCCAACGTCTGGGTCTGATCAATCAGCTATGTCCAGATTCAGCCAGCCTTTTGGCATTGGTTCGCGAGCAGGCAGCATCGATTGCAGAGAAGTCGCCTTTGGCTGTTCGTGGTACCAAGCAAATCCTAAACTACAGCCGCGACCACTCTGTTCAAGAGGGATTGGACTATGTTGCAGCGTGGAATGCTGGAATGCTCATGTCCGAAGATCTTCGGCTGGCCATGGAAGCCATGATGACAAAGAAAAAGCCTGAATTCGCCGACTGAAACCGAGCCAAAAATCAAGATATGCTTTCATGTCTTGATTTCAGCGAGGTGAATGGAAGGATTCACTTATTTTCCAAATCGGCAATAGCGGTCCACAGATCATCGTCCGGATCATCGATGGTATAAACAGTTTCAGAAGTCGACCCGGGTTTTGTTTTGGAAGCGCTGATCTTTGGCTGATAACGCTCTTTCAATACCGATTCCTCGATTTTTTCGTCACTGATAGCCGGGCTTGTTCGGGTTAATTTATTGAGTTTTGGACGGGCTTCCAGCCACTGTTTGTACTTGTCTCGGCCCAGACAGCCAATTTCTGTGCCGGCGAAGTAAGTATCAGGAAGTGAAATCAGGTCGCCGTTGCGAATCTTGGTGCGAGCGGCCACCGAAGTGAAGAAGAGTTCGCAGATAGCGGCCAGCTCTTCAAATTTCGGAATAAATGTTAGGCTCTGGCAGACCACGACTTGCAGAACCTGAGCCAGCTGATTGGCGGTATGATCGCGAATTTCGGCTGGAAAGGAGCTCAAAATTCTTTGCAAAGCTTCTGTAACATTAGAGGAGTGTAGAGTCGCAAATACCAAATGGCCTGTTTCAGCAGCATTGAGCGTGAGTTGAATCGTTTCCCGATCCCTAAGCTCACCAACGACGATCACGTCGGGATCTTCACGCAGGGCATCCATGAGACCTTTGTCAAAACTCGGGGTGTCGCGTCCCACTTCACGTTGCCGAATCAAGCAGCTTTGGTTGCTATGGAAGTACTCGATAGGCTGTTCCAGGGTGACTATATTCAAGGGTCGTCGCTGATTCAGTTCGTGAATCAGAGCGGCGATTGTAGTCGATTTTCCAGACCCAGTCGAGCCGCATACCAGGACCAGACCGTTAGAAAGTTGCAGAATCTTCTCAAAATTAGGATGCAGGTTGAGGCTGGTCAGACTCGGCTGAATCTGTGACAGCAGTCGAATCGAGTAAGATAGGCCTCGCGAACTGTAGAAGATATGGATACGACAGCGAACACCGGCGATCAATTCAGACAAATCAATCGATCGCTCGGACCTCAGAGTCTCGTATCGCAGACCCAGAAGATCGCTGGTCCATTGTTTCAAGTTGTCATAGGACACGGAACCAGGCTGGATTTTCAGTTTGCCGTCACAACGAAAATAGATGCTACCGCCCGATTCAAAATGAATATCACTGGCCTGAATCTTTTTTGCTGACTGTACGAGTTCGCTGATGCTTTTAAACAAAGGTCCGCTCCCTGACTCGGATGTTCTTAGCCATGCTATGCAGAGGACGCTGAGAAATGTCTAAGCAAAGCTCAAACTATGATGCTTATGCACGCCTCTGGATATTTCGAAATCATGTGGGTTCTTCAGGACTTATGGTAGCATCGAGGGCTTTGTTGCTGCAACTCTGGCATAAGCAAACAGTTTGGCGCAGTTTGACGGGGATTGTGCTCAAAAGATCTTTCGAAAAGCTTTGTGTGAAGCACCAGCAATGCCTATAGCCTTGCTGGATCATGCAGTTATTTCTTTCGCCACAGAGTGGGCAAGAGAGAGGATCGGGCATAACTTTCTTTCGACCTTCGCAGGGAATGGTGGACAAGCTCGTTCAATTTCGAAGTTGCCAGCTCCCCTGGGAATAGCCGAAATAGCTCTGGGTTTCAAGCCATTCTACAGTCTCAACGATGCTTCACTTCAATCTCACTGAGGACTTTGCTATCTCCTGCAATGTTTTTAGCGATTCTTTCTATCTTTAGCTTTTCTTCATTGTTCCGAACAGGACCTTTAAGAACCACTCCACCATTCACCGTAATGATTTTGACATTGTGGGCATAGGTGGACAGCGATTTGTCTTTCACGACTGATCGGCGGATCTTGCGGGATATATCGATATCTCCCTTATCGTTGCTCTGCTGATCGGCAGTAACCGCATGCTCTCCGTCGTGGATTTGGTTGCGACTGCTGTTATCGCTATGGGGCGAAGGCTGTATGTTCTTGTCGGTCGTGTCGGTTGGAGTGCTGGTGCTGGAAGCCGGAATTTGCATTGCCGGTGGAGTTTCACTGGCAGCCAACAACTGAGTTGAAAACGAGAGCATAAGACCCAGACTGAGAACGGGTGCTATTTGAATAGACATAGGGAAATCTCCGAAGCAATGATTGTTTCCAGGTCGAGACCTAGATCTATGCAGGAGACGTGCCTAATCCTTTGAAGCCTCTTTGCAGGCTTCAGGCTGCCTCACCCTTGCTTGGCCTGTGGCGACAAACCGTCATGGACCTGAGTTTTGTATGAAAATTGATACAGGCCGATTGCTTCGTCTGTCCTATGCCAAAGGCCTTAAGTACTGGAGATTTTCCAGCAGGTCACTTCCACCTCGCCGCCCTTCTTTTGTTCGACTGCCAAATACTGCTCGGGCTTCTTCTTGGGTTGGGATTTTTCAAGATTCATTTCCACCGACGCCAGAGTCTGCTTAATTTCAGTTGAAAATCTCATTGACTCGCTGACCAGCGGTCCACTTTTTGACAGAAGTTTTTGACAATGATTGAGTTCATGGATCTGTTTGGTGAGGAGCGAGGAAATTTTTTCGGAGTGAACGGATATCTGACTGGTATCATCCAGAACCTTTTTACTGAACGCGGAATGCCCTAGAAGAAGTCGATCCAGGTTGCTCATGACCTCTGTTGTATTGCTGCCCATTTGAAAGGCACCTTGAACCTTGGTCATGTGAATGTTGACTTCCTGCTGCAGGAGCACTAACTCAGAAGCACTGTATTTTACAGCGGCGACACTGTTGCGCAAATATTCGCCGCATTGATTGATGGTAATAAACGCATGATCAGATTTTGAGGCGGCCTGGGAAAGATACTGTTGGGTTTTGTGAAGTTCACTTTGAACTTCCAGAATACAATCCTTGATATGATGAGCAAAGGTATGAAACTGGGCGGCTAGGCCACGCAATTCGTTACCAAAGGGAAACAGGTCGGTCACCGTTTGGCCATTCGATGTTCGGACCATTTCCATAGATGCTGCTAAAGATTGTGCATTGATCTGGTCGGCGATCTCATCGATTTGCTCGGTCAACTGAACCATCGCATCCCATTTTTGGCAGAGTGGAACCAAAAATTGATTGGCTCCCGAGATATTATCGCGGGTTTCGGAGATAATCGATACCACCGATTCATGGATTTTGCTCCCGCTATGGGCGCTATAGTGGATGCGCTCAAGGTGCTCCTGGGCACGAATAATTTTATCTTGAAGAATGCTATCACTTTGTAAAGATTCCATGATCAGTCGCAGAGTGGAATGGTTAAGACTCGCGAGATTTTTGGAAAGGTCGAGCAGGTTATCAAGGTTCTGCCGCATTTGGGCGAGCTCGTCCAGAGGTTTGGCTTTTCGCCAATCTCCTCGGGTATGCACGGATAGACTGGTACATTCCCGACTTTGCTCCATGATCCGATTCAAGCGGTTGCTGGTCTTTTGTATTTCGTCGTGACTATTCGAGAGGCAAGTGTAGATATTTTTGTTCATTTCCTGCAGTGCTTTGACACTGTCACCCATTCCCTGCAGGGTCATTTGATCGACAGAGTCGGGGGACTGGCCTCTGAGGTGACTCTCCAGTTCATGAAGGCCCTTCTTGAGATGCTGGTAAACACCATCCATTGCGGGATCGTGAAAAGTTTTATCGGGAAACATCACAGCTTTTTGCACAGTGCCTTCATTTTGGTCCTTTCGTCGAAGCACAGCCGGAATCAGAGCAGTGATGGACAAGAGCAGGCAGGTCAAGGTCCCCCATTGATAGACAGCCATGTTTTCGCCACACAGAGTTCGTTCGCTCTTCGATTGGAAGCCACGATTTGGTAGCCCAGACATTTGGATCACCAAATAGATAGCCATCGCTTGCAGAAAAAGCGAAGCGACCATCGTCGAAGACTTGAGTTTATGCAATCCGTTCATGGGATTCTCAATTCTGTGTGTTTGATTTTGAAAGATTGATGAAAGAACCGACTTCGATCTGCGAAATCTATCACTCACAGGACCGAAGGGCTGGAAGAGGTTTTCCCTTATTTCCTCTGAATTGAAAAGCAAATCCTGCTGATACCATAGGAATCTCCCAACGCGAAAGTTGAAGTGCCGATTCCTTCGGTTGCTATCCTATCCCCGTATTGATCACAAGCAGTGGGTCATATGATCTTCCGCGGACTCTGGGCGAGAGGCAGGAGCGGTGTCCTGCAGCGGAAGCCAGAATTTTAGCCAGTATTATCTGTAACATCTTTTGTGTCGCCAGATCAAGTATCCTCACCCAATGAGGTGAAGGAACACTTCACAATCGAGCGAAAACTTTTGATGAAAGCAGGGAGCAGAGGCAAGGGTATGCTGATGTAGGGTGATTGCAATCATGGAAAGAAAAACTGAAGAATCTTGTGCGAAACTCATGCAACCGAGGATTCGATGCATAACAATACTAGGTTGTGCTGACATAATGTTGAGCCTTAGAGAACCTATAGAAGAGGTGAGAGCCACAGCTGGCAGGGGATCACAGCTGTGGCCTGAACTTTCGGTCCCATACACACCCGTGGCCTTAGAAACCTGGAATCAAGCAATTCCTTTTTTTGAAGCGAAGGCCAACGACTTTCAAATCGGCAGAAGCCTCAGCTTCTGGTGATAGGGGCAGTCGAATTTCACTGTTAATATTCAGAGCTCGATCGAGGGCACAAGGCTTCCATATAAGCTTTTGACTAGGAATGGCTTGGGAAAAATTGTCGAACCAATTGCCGCTTGCTGGGCCAGTCAGGGTGGATTCAAAGGATCCCATTGCCTTCTGGCCTTCATAAAACCAACTTATGTGAAGAGTTGAAGTCGATTGTTCGGGCAATCCAACCGTTGCGTACCAAGCGACAGAATCAAGAGCATAGGATTGAAACGATTCATTGACCCGCAAAGTCGCAATACAATTTCGTCGAAAGTTTGATTCCGAGCTGTCCCATCCAGTTTCAGCATGCATACTGCTAGGAAACTTTATCCAAAGTATATCCCCTTGCAACTGGTATTCGGTTCCCACTCCTCCGGGACAGCCACTGCCATTGAAAACCAAAGACTTGATGGCAAAAGCCGCACCTCCTCCAGGTGGGACTCGAGGACTGTCGAGACCTGGAGTTTGGCCGACGGCCACTTCACCAAAAAAGCTCAAAAGCGTGAACATTTGCCAAATCGATGAACTCGAAATCATGCTTGTCTCCTTCCAAAGTGCTTGTGTTGAGGGCACTCTAGGCGAGCTCGCAGGTGAAGCCAAGATATCAAAGAACAATGTGTTCTGTTAACTCAGAGCTAACAGAGCAATTCGATGTAAATAGCTAATAATAAACAATAAAAAGACATGTCTCTCAGCTTTCGTTATCTCAGTAAAACTTCTTACAGGAGCTTGAGGGAGCGGCACAGAACTGCTCTATGGGTGAATGTTTGTACTAAAATAGAGTGCGTGTCTAGCATCCAACTTCGGTTCGTTGAAAGGTTCGCAAGGGGATGGAAATTTCAAAGTGAAAATCATAGTACCCCCGAATTGATGCATGACGAGAGTCAAAAGCGAGTTTAATATCGGCTCCGATTTTTTGGAGGAATGCTCTCTGGTTCAGCCGTTGAAAACCCGGCGAGGAAAATGAATTCAGCAATAGTTTTGAAATAGACAACAATGTCGTGAATGCAATTTTCAGAAATGTCTTACTTCGGCAGCTGGAGGTCAGACAGCCCTAGAGCGTTGACTCACAAAATTTGTTTAATGCAAAAGGGTAGACGTGACATTGGCAAGATCCACAAAAATTGTGCTAAAAAGCAGCAAGTTCTTGTAAATCTCCTGAACTGGTCTAAGATCGCCCTGAATCACGAAAGACAAACATTCCATGGAGTGCTGATTATGCTGTCTCGTATTTTTGCTTTAGGCTTTAGCCTGCTTCTGGCTTTTCCCGCTCTGGCCCAACAGCCTTCGACCCTTGCCACAGTAAACTTGCGGATTCCTTATGGCCAGTCGGTGTGGCTTTACTCTTTACCAAGTGCTCAGATCGTCTCACCTTTTCGCGTCGTCTACGTGCCCTCGCCGACCTGCACTCAATTTAGTGTGAGACCGAGAGTTCAGTATCAAGGCAATCCGGCCCTCTTTGAAGTCAGTTACCAGAATAATCTTTTCTACGGCAAGAATGAGGCCGTCACGGCAATTGAGGTTAATTTCGTTCAAAATCAATTCAGCTTTCAAGATTGCCAGGTCTCGCTGCAGAGCTTTGCCCCTACGCCAGCTCCAGGCAACCGCGCCTATGCCGGTCTTTTGGAGCATTCAGGTGGCTTTATTCAAAGAAAAGTTCTCGCGCTCACTCAAAGTTTTTACACCCAAGAGATCGAACTGGTCATTCCCGATTACTGTCAGGGCTATGAAGTTCAGCAGCTCGGGGTCAATGGTATGACGGGATACATCGCGGCGGAGACCACTCGTTCCAAGTCCCTAATTTTTCGCTTGCCCTCGGCTCGCCTGATTTCTCAAATTGAAGTGAGTCTGTTAGCTCCGGTTGGCCAGAGCTGTCAAATTCCAGTTTATGTGAAAGCCCTAGCACCGTTGCCCCCTGCGCCTTGAAGACCTTTTTAAGGGGGGGCTTCACGTATGGGTGAAACTCTGTAACTATAAACAAGCTAGCCATGCTAGCGACTGTCATCGCAGTGCGAGTCCTGAGCATGGGTGTTCATTCTTGATAGGCACGGGTAGAATGGAAGAAACGGAATTCGAATCAATCGTTTCTTCCAAGTTCACTTTGTTCAACATCAAGGTTGGTTGAACGAAGTGAGCTAGCCTAGAAGGATGCCCCTATGAGTGCTCATGCCAAGACGAGTATCAAAAACTATTTTCTCGCCGTCGGGCTCACTCAGGAAATTGCCATGGCGCGGGTTTATATGGCTTTGTCCATGTATGCTTATATCTCTTCAGCAGCGGCTCTGTATGCGACAACCACCGATCGCGTCACCCCTTTGGTTTGTCTTATCGGAGTTGTTTCGGCTTATATCGGCACGCATTTGGTGGAAATCGGCAAAGCGAAATTGGCCCGAGTCATTCGTCCGCTATTTGCCCTTGGTATTATCATATATTCGAGCTATGCCACCGGAGGTCTATCCTCGCCTTTCATTTACTGGTTTTTCAGTATAATCCTGGGTGTCATGTTCTCGTTTGGAGCACGTCCCGGTATGCTGGCTTTGGTCGTCCAGTCGATCATCGGCATTGTCTATTACCGGCAAGGAACGGGCAGCTCCTTACAGCTGACCATGCTGCTGCTGACCCTGCCCAATACCTATGTGATTGGTCTCTTGTTCAGTCAGGTCTCGGACTTCTATCTCAAAAAGTTCGAGAGAGAAAAAATTAAAGTCGAAAAATCACTCGAAATTCAAAAAACTCTGACAGAGCAAATTGAGGCTTCGTCGCGTTCCATGAAAGTCATTTTGGAGACAATTCGTGAAGGAATTGTCAAATTTGGAACAGATTTTCGCATTTCAGGCGAATCCTCAGCCTGGGCCTTCGAACTCTTTCATTTCAGGCCCGGTGACACCATTCTTGACTATCTGAATAAGATCAATGCTGGAGAGGATAATAAGCACGCTTCCACTGAAGCACTGCGCGTGTCTTTAGGCGAGTCGGTTCTCAACTGGCAAGTCAATGAAGCTAACCTTCTCAAATCCGGAATTTACGATGGAATGCATCTGAGCTTGCATTGGACTCCGATTGTGAAAGACGGCATTGTTGAAGAGTGCATCCTCTCCGTTCTCGATGAGACGGAAAAAGTCACCACAGAGCTATTAGTAAAAGCCGCGGATGAGCGTTCGGTTCGGCTCCTTAGCAAAGCCAAGGTTCTCGTGTCTGGTAATGTGAGAGCTACCCAGTCATTCATGGCGGATGTGCCGCGTCTGCTCCAAGGCCTCGAAAATCTGCATAAGAAAGGGCCGGAAACTACGACCGTTCTTCGTAATATCCACACCATTAAGGGTGGAGCCCGCACACTGCACATGAAAGAACTTACGGAATTAGCGCATGCAATCGAAGAGGCTTATCGTTTTGATCATCTCTATTTGGTCGAAAGAATGAGTCTCGATCTGATTCGGGAGTTGGATGAGTATCGAACTGCTCTGCACGAAGTCTTAGGTGTTGCTGATGGGCAAGGACGCAATACTGTTTTTGATATCGTTGCGCAGATTCGCGAAGATCTGGGGGATCGACTGAAAGCTTCGGGAATTGGTTTCGATGGGATTACAGTGACTGATAAACTGGGCAGCGTTCCTGCAGAAATTAGGGATATCCTTTTGCACGGTCTGACCAATGCGACCGATCATGGCTATATTCTGCCTCAGGAGCGAGGTCAGACGGTTAGCGAAGTGCATCTGTCGATACTTGCTTTTCGGGAAAAAGATTTTAATGTTCTAAAAATCATCGACAATGGAATCGGTATCAACTGGTCGCAGATAGCTGGCATCTGCAGCAAGAAAGGTTTCGTCCCGAAGGAAGGACGGCCTCAGACTGATGTTCTCTTCTTGGGAGGTTCGTCGACCGCTGGGACTGTGACTGCAACATCGGGTCGCGGTATCGGCATGAGTGCGATCAAGATGGCGACTGAGTCCATTGGCGGTACTGTGAGCTTCATCGATAGAGAAGATGGTCAAGGGGCGATGCTGCTCGTCTCATGGCCAGCGCCAGCTCAGAGTATGGACGTGATGCAACGTGCAAGTTAAGAAGACCAGGAGCTAGCCTTCCAAAATATAGGTCCACTCCTGACATAATTCGCCTTTGAAAAACGAAGGGGAAGGTTTGGCCTCTTGGAGTTGGAATCCAATGTTTTCTAAAAGATGGATGCTCCGAAGATTGCGGGTGTCTGTTACAGCCTTTATTTTCTTGTATCCGAGAGAATCCAAGAGAAAACGCACCAATGCTTGAACTGCTTCCTGACCATATCCTCGACCTTGATGCTGGCTGGCAATTGTAAAGCCGAGTTCTATGGATTTCCCGTCGCCAAGAAAATGCAAAGCACAGTCCCCGATGAGCTGAGCTGATTGTCCTTCAACACAGGCGATCTGCAGCCAGCTACCCAGTTGACCAAAATGAATGCCCGCCTGCTCGATCAGAAACTGATCCGCATCCGCTCGGGTGTAATCACTCCAACTCTGGTACCGAGCGACATCAGGATCGCTCCGATAGGCGACGAAGGCATCGCAATCGATCTGCTGAAAGCGACGCAGAATCAGACGTTGCGTTAGAATTGGGAAGACATCGCTCATCGGTTTATTTGACGGATCATCTTGCTATCCTTTTTGTGTCCCTGTGTTCGAATGAGAATTTTTTCGTTGAGGTCTGCTGTGTTCTTCACGAATTTTCAGTCCAGGGTCAAGCAAATAGCAGCTCCAACCGCCTAAGTAAAGCGTCTGGCGGCCATGAGAATATCTGGCACACAAGTTTATTTTTGTTGATCAAGACCTCACTAGCCACTGTGAGAGGCCTGAGTTAATCTCCGACATCAGTCCCTTTACAATTGATTGGCTCAGCACCTGTGAGGAAGTCTTATGAAGAAACTGTTTGCTTATACGTCGCTCCTAGCGCTTTTGGCTGGTGTTTTTTGGGTGACGAATGTGATCTGGTTCAAACCCTTTAATATCAATCACTTCTACGATCGAGTGTTTTTTCAGTTCGCGCTGGAGCGGCCGGAAATGCTCACCCAAATCCATATGCTCGAACGCTTTGGCATTACCTTTCATCAGAGCAAGCTGGATGACGCTTCGCAAGCCGCAAGCGACGAGCAGTTGGAATCGCTCAGAAAGTCGCTGGCAACTCTTAACAGCTACGATCGTTCCAAACTTTCCTACGATCAAGCGCTGTCCTACGATGTTTTTCAATGGTTCATGACCAATGCTGAGCAAAATGCTGATCGTTGGCGCTTCCATAATTACCCTGTCAATCAGCTGTTCGGGGTACAGAATAATTTTCCAAGCTTTATGGAAAGCGCCCATCAGGTCACCTCCAAATCTGAGGCCGAGGACTACATCTCTAGGCTTTCCAAACTGGGTATTAAATTCAAACAGGTGATGGAAGGCCTCAAGATTCGTGAAGAGAAGGGCATTATTCCACCGACCTTTGTCATTGATAAGGTCCTGAGCGAGATGAAGGCTTTTGTGGCCACAGCACCTCAGGAAAACATTCTCTATAAGTCCTTGGCTAGTAAGATGACCAAGGCCGGAAAGTTTTCGGAACAGGATCAATCAAAAATTTTGGGTCAGGCTGAACAGCAGATCGTGCAAACTATCTATCCTGCCTATCAAGGATATATCGACTACTTTTCAGCCCTTCGTGCAAAGTCGAACAATGATGCAGGTGTATGGAAAATGCCCGACGGAGATGAATTCTATGCCCATGCTTTGGAATCGCAAACATCACTTAAGGTTCAGCCAGAGACTTTGCATCAATTAGGTCTTGACGAAGTGGCACGCATTCAAGCGGAAATGCGCAGTATTTTGGCCAAAGAGGGCTATGATATCCGGCTCCCTGTTGGTGAATTGATGGCCTCGCTTGGCGAAGAAGCAAGATTTCAATATCCCGATACCGACGAAGGTCGACAGCAGATTCTGCTCGACTATCAAAAAATAATAGATGAAGTCAGTACAGGCTTGGGCCAATATTTTTCAGTTCAGCCGACAGCATCGGTTAAAGTTGAACGAATTCCAGCCTTCAAAGAAAAGACCGCTCCTGGCGCCTACTACAACGGACCTGCTATGGACGGGAGTCGTCCCGGAGTGTTTTACGCGAACCTATACGATATTAAAGCGACCGAAAAATTTGGGATGAGAACTCTCGCTTACCATGAAGCTGTTCCTGGTCATCATTTCCAAATATCCATCGCCCAGGAAGCCAAAGGCCTGCCCTTGTTTCGTCGTATGGCGCCTTTTACCTCGTTTTCTGAAGGTTGGGCCCTTTACGCCGAGCGAGTCGCTTGGGAAGCGGGCTTTCAAACAGACCCCTTCGACAATCTGGGTCGTTTGCAGGCAGAGTTGTTTCGATCGGTGCGCCTGGTCGTCGACACTGGAATGCATGCCAAACGTTGGACCCGCGAACAAGCGATTGATTACATGCTGAGTAACACGGGTATGGTTGAATCCGATGTTGTCGCAGAGATCGAACGTTATATCGTTATGCCTGGACAAGCCTGTGCCTATAAAGTTGGAATGATGAAGTTCCAGGAACTCAGGGCGAGGGCGGAGAGTGCTCTGGGAACTTCTTTCGATATTAAGGCATTTCATACTTTGGTCTTGAAGAATGGGGCGATGCCTCTTGTCGTTCTAGATCGGGTGGTTCAGGATTGGATCGAAATGCAGAAAA
The DNA here is from genome assembly GCA_041736645.1 of Oligoflexus sp. Taxonomy (GTDB): domain Bacteria; phylum Bdellovibrionota_B; class Oligoflexia; order Oligoflexales; family Oligoflexaceae; genus Oligoflexus. The sequence continues at coordinate 77,164 of JBGSTF010000105.1, forward strand.
AGGATTCTGCTAAAGGCAAAGTTTGATGGGTTCGGCTGCAGTCATTCCGAAGATAATGTTATTCGGAATGACTGCGACTTCCCGCCAGAGCTTAGATTTTTGTCAACTTTCGGAAGAGAGTGACTTCAACCTTATGGGGCATTTTATCATCTAAAAGTTGAAGGCCTTCGCCGAGCTGTTTCTTGCCGTCCAGATTGACCTCGACCGCCTCGATATTTGCATGTTTCACCTTCACCTGAATGTCATATTGAGTATCGCGGAAGCGATAGTGGACTTGGAACTCCTGCCAATCTTCCGGGAGTTGAGGCGAAAAGTGCAGACGATCTACCTCTAAGCGCAAACCAAGCAGCGACTCCAAAATGAGACGATACATCCAGGCGGCAGCCCCCGTGTACCAAGTCCATCCACCACGCCCGATATGGTCAGGGGAGGCGTATACATCCGCAGCAATCACATAGGGTTCAACCTGGTAGACGTCAGCTTTCTTATGGTTGCTCGCAAGATTGATAGGATTGATCATATGGAGAAGATCCCAGGCTTCATCGACTCGGCCCAACTTGGCAAACGCCATGATAGCCCAAATTGCTGCGTGGGTGTACTGTCCACCATTCTCTCGTACTCCCGGCACATAGCCACGAATATAACCTGGGTTAGGCCCCTTTTTGTCGAATGGCGGCGTTAGCAGTTTGATCAGGCAATGATCGCGATCGACCAATCGTGATTCCAAGGAATTCATGGCCTCTTGAGTTTTTTGCGTTTCACCAACACCTGACAACACCGACCAACTTTGGGGCAGGGAATCAATCTGATTTTCCAAACACTTTGCCGAGCCAAGGGGCTCGCCAGAATCAAAAAATCCGCGTTTGTACCATTGGCCATCCCAGGCATGGAGCTCCAGGTTATGCTGCAGAGCCTGCGATTCTCTTTGGCAAATCTGGACAAAGTCTCGATCTCCCTGCAACGTAGCTATTTTGGAAAATTCCTTCAGGACATGGATGAGGAAAAAACCCATCCAAACGCTTTCACCTTTGCCATGCTCACCGACGAGGTTCATTCCATCATTCCAGTCGCCTCCTCCGATGAGAGGTAACCCATGAACGCCATACCTGAACCCATGCTTGATCGCGCGAACACAATGTTCATAGAGGGTTCCGGATTCATCGGAAATGGTCGGCAAATCCATATAGGCTTCTTCTTCCGGTTTGACCTGACGTCCATCCAGAAAATTGATACGCACATCGAGGACACCGGTATCCCCGATGCCAAGCACATAACGCGATGTCGCTAAGGGCAACCACAGGTAGTCATCGGAGCAGTGAGTTCTAACACCTCGTCCCGACGGCGGATGCCACCAATGTTGAACGTCGCCGTCTCGATACTGGCGACCCGCGCATCGAATCAGATGCTCCCTTAGTATCTTAGGCTCGGCATGGAGAAGGGCCATTGTATCCTGAAGTTGATCGCGGAATCCAAAGGCACCTCCGGACTGATAGCTACCGCTTCTTCCCCAAACCCGACTGGATAGAATCTGATACAAAAGCCATCCATTGGCCAAAATATTGATAGATTCATCAGGTGTTTTGACCTGTACAGCACCGAGTGTGAATTGCCAGTGCTTTTCCACTTGGCTCAGGGCTTTATGGGCTTGATTGACATCGCAGAATCTTCGGATGAGTGTTCGGACATCATCCACATCCCGCCCTACTCCTAGTACAAACACCAGTTCATAGCTTTCGCCCGGAGCCAATTCAAGAGAGGTTTGAAGGGCGGAGCATGAGTCGAGGCCGGCTCCAACTTTGCCCGATAAATTGGTCCGATACAGAGCCTGTGGTTGAGCCAAGCGGCCATTTCTGCCCAAAAATTCTGAACGATCGCAGGTATAAGTCCGGGATGATTCGCTCACATCAAAAAATCCAATGCGCCTTCCAAAATCTGGATGGAAAGGATTGCTGGCAAACAAGGCGTTGGTTCCCGGGTCGCATTCGCTGACGATATGCATGAGAGATTTCGCCCTGAGATCACTGAGCACCCATTCACAGTAACCTGTTATGGAGATGTGGCGAGTCTGACTGCTGGTGTTGGTCAATGCTATGAGAGTGATTTTAACCGGAGCATCGAGGGCTACAGAGACCTTCAACTCTGAACTTAAACCATAGGAAGCATTTGAGAAACTGGAATAGCCAAAGCCATGTCTCGTGACATAGGGGGATGGCGAAGGAGACGGCAAAGGTGTGGGTGACCAGAATTGGCCTGTCGCATCATCCCGAATATAGAACGCTTCTCCACTTGGATCTGAAAGCGCATCATTGTACCAAGGAGTCAATCGATACTCGTGAGCATTTTCACACCAAGTATAGGCTGACCCGGCTTCGGAGACTACGGTACCAAAGTACTGATTGGCGATAACATTGGACCAAGGCGCAGGAGTGTGGCTCTGTATCGAACTGCTGATGATATACTCACAGCCATCTTTGGAGAATCCACCATAGCCGTTTTTGAAACGAAGATTGTCGGGCGTGCGGGCATAGTGCTCGAGCGACAGATCAATTGGTTTAACATCTCGAGTCGGTATGAGCAGGGGAATCTGCTTTGAGATACGATCCCTTCGATCAATTTGATCCATGAAGGAACCACGATCGTCTTGGATGATCACTCGGGCGACTGTCTGCAGAAGAATGCGCTCATCTTCAGCCATTTGATCGGGCCTTCTTAAGAAGATGCCCCCCTCCTTATCCATCTGATGACTATCGGCAGCCCCTGCAATCATATCGACGATTTGCGTGTTGAGTTGTTGCAGATATCCCGAGGCGTCTTCATTCCAGATGACCAGATCAACGGATAGCCCCATAAGTCGCCAGTAGGCATGGGCCCGCAGCAATTGTCGAACGAGGTCAATTTTTTCCTGATTTCCTATGCGGAGAAGCACTATCGGCAAATCACCGGATATTCCGGACCCCCAGAGTCCGGACTGTCCGCGTCTATTTTTGCTGAGAATGCTGGGTTTGGCGCGACGCATCAGATTTGCGTAAACCAGAGAACTTGCCAAGCGTGCAAAGAGTCGTGCATCGGTCTCGGTGATATTGAGTTGGCGCAAAACCACCTGTCTATGGGTCCAGGCTAAATCAAAAACCCGATCCGCTAGGTGACGATCTTGGTACTCTTCAATCAGGGCGAGAGCCTCTTCGCGAGTTTCTCCGACTCCCGTGACGACGTGAACATGAACAGTTTGCTCAGGCTTAAGAACGAGTCGACACCGAATGGCTACAATAGGGTCCAACACGCTACCCGATTGTCCCGACAGCTTATAGGGCTCTGCGCTATCAGTGGGTTGGAACTCCATGGCAAGGGCTCGAGCCGGATCGCGTCCGCGGCCAATGAAGCGCTTTCGATCCGTTTCATAGGAAACTTCCCCCGCCATCCCTTCTCGAACGCTCATCAGATGGAACATAGTCGGATTCTTTTCCTGATCGGAACGGGGCCTCCGATGACACAGAATCGCTTGCTTATTGTGAATGATTTCAGTTTGAACAAAAAGTTTGCTGAAGGCCGGATGGCTATCGTCACTGCTGGGTAAAGTGAGGACAACCTCAGCATAGGTTGTCAATTCAATCGTTCGGATCTCTGCGGAAAGATTGGTAATACTGAAACGCCTCAGTTCAATATCGTCTTCTGGGGACACGGTGATTTCAGTATGCATTTCAAGCTCGTGATCCCGCCGCCTGAACTCGGCCTTAGCCTGAGAAAAAATCGCTTCGTAGTGCTGAGATTTTTTCAGAGTTGGGTGAAATCCTGCTGACCAGATTTCATTTCGACCCAAATCGCGAATGTAACAGAAGCTACCCCAATTATCACAGGTTGGATCCTCGCGCCAACGGGTTAAGGCGATATCTTTCCAGCGACTATAGCCACCGCCAGCGTTACTGATCATGAGGCTGTATCGGCCATTCGAAAGAAAGTGGACTTCGGGCCTTGGTGTTTGTGGGGTATCAATAACTCGTAGCATGGTTTCACGATCTTCGGGAAATCGAGAGGGTTCAACCAATGTTGGAGCATGAGGGTGGAAGATTTCCGTCTTCGGTACACGTTCATAGAGTAGGAGCTCAGTGGCCTTCATTTGCAGGTCTGAACTGAATCGTTTCTGCATTTTACGATCGAGGAGGAGGTAAGCCAGAGAAAGAAAACTCATACCCTGATGGTGAGCCATAAAAGAACGGACTATAGCGAATTTTTGATCTGGGGCAAGACGTGCCGGAGTATAGTCGATGGCTTCATAAAAACCATATCGTCCTTCGAAGCCGTGCCGACTCATATTCTGCAGGTTGGTCAAAGCTTTTTTAGGAGAAACCATAAGCGCCATCACGCTTGCATAAGGAGCGATGACCAGATCATCTTCCAAGCCCCTTTTAAAGCCGAGACCAGGAACTCCGAAGGCTCGATACTGATAATTGAGATGAGTATCCGTGGTATTGTAGCCTGATTCAGATACTCCCCAAGGGATGCCATGATCTCGCCCGTAAGCAATCTGTCGATCAATGACGGTTTGAAAGGTTTGATCCAGTAGAGTGTTTTTAAAGGTTGGCATGATCAGCAGTGGCATGAGGTATTCAAACATAGAACCATTCCATGACAGCAGACCAGATTTTCTATTCCAGCTGGTGAGCAGTCGTCCAAGAACAAACCAGTGTTCCTGTGGTAGGTGATCCTGAGCGATTGCAATAAAGCTGCCCAGACGAGCTTCGGACGCTAGAAGGTCGTAGTAACTGGCATCACGTCGATGCTCGCTAGCATTGTAGCCGATGCTCAGCAGCCGACGTGATTTATCGTAGAGAAAATCATACTCAATGGCGCCAAACTCATCGCATTGTAAGGATTGACCTTCAATCGTTACAATGAATTCCCTAGCCTCACGACTCGAAGTCTGAAGGCATTGACGCATCTGCTCAAGCCAATGGCATTCAGTGTCATGCTCTCGCAACCGGACCAAAAGTTCGTCGAGCAAGGACAGACCCTTTTGCTCGCTTTGCGCGATTTCACGAAAAGTGGGAATACGATTCCAAAGCTGAAGCAGAAGATTCAGTTCGTTGAGAAGATCTTCGAATTGGGGAAATTGCGGGACTTTCCATAAGGACTCAGGTGGTTCAGGCAGCTCCAGAAGTGGTGCCAAAATCGAAAGACCAGAACTAAAGTGGTCCAGGCATTCGTCTTGGAACGCTTGAATCCACCAACTGAGCTCCTGATTGTCGGGAGTCGTCCCTATGATTTGGGCGTCGGTATTGACTTGCTGCAAGAGCTTCTGAAAGTTTTTGAGTTCCCACAAATTTTGAAAGGGGGCATCAAGTCCATCAAGCAGATCGAGAAAACCAATGTAAGACAGTTTTTGACTCGTGTGGTCAGAGAAATTCGGCCCCTCGTGAGCGGCCTCCTGAATCATGTGGTAGGTTACTTTAAGTCCAGCTGCTGCTTGACTTGAAAGGATAGGCTGGTCGGCAAGCTCATTGAGTCCTGCTTTCAGGGTGATCAGGGCGCCGACAAAGTTGCCGCTATCCACCGTAGAGACATAGAGCGGAGGCAAAGGCTTGAGCGAAACGGTGTCATACCAATTGTAGAAGTGACCCCGATAGCGTTCCAATTTTTCCAATGTGGAAAATACCTGCGTTGTTCTCTTGACCAGCTTGCTAGCGGAGATATAGCCAAAGTCCTTGGCACTGAGATGAGCCAGCAGAGACATACCTATATTCGTTGGCGATGTTCGGTGGGCGACAATAGCTGCCGGATACTCCTGATAGTTATCCGGGGGCAACCAGTTGTCTTCTAGTGTTGAAAAGGTTTCGAAAAATCGCCAGGTCTTCCGAGCCAAACGATTGAGATATTGAATATGACTGGGTTCCAGGATGGCTTCGGGGTCTTTGATCACCTGACTCATCCAGAACACAGCGATGGGAGAAAAACCCCAAAGGAGCAGAAACGGCAAGGCCGGAAGAATCCGACTGTGACTTTCGATCGCCAGTCCTAACAGCACGAGAAGGGCTAAAATATAAGAAAATGCCATGGTTTTGTAGAAGGAACTGAGCGATCCTGTCACTGAATTTTGAGGGTCAGTCGCTGATTTCCATACTAGCAAATACTTGCGAGAGACCAGCATTCGATAGAGTGATTTTCCAATGGCGTCTAAGCTATTGAAGGCCTCCTGCGGCAGGAGTATAAGGTCGAAGAAGCCCTGAGCCATCTGTCGGCTCAGTTTTCCCCAAACGGAGTGAAGGGTCAGCTGAGGGGATACTCGTGCCGGCTTTCGAGTCAAGTCAGCCAGTGAAGTGAGAAGGGGAGGAAGAAAAATCATAAACAGAACGGATTTGGTCAGAAACCATGAATTGCCAAAGCTACTCCAATCAATCCAGCTGGTGAGCAGCAGTAAAAGAGTGGCAACAGGAACTAGGCTTCGACGCAAATTGTCAAAAATCTTCCATTTTGATAGCCAGGACACTGGATTCTTTCCAAACTTCCAGTTGCGATCAGGTGTTCGCGGTAAGAGCCAGCATGCAATTTGCCAGTCTCCCCTGATCCATCGATGGCGACGCTTGGCTTCGACTCCATAATGAAAAGGCTGCTCTTCATAGAGTAGGACATCACTCACAAGCCCACATCGAGCGTAGCAACCTTCCAAGAGATCGTGGCTGAGGATGAGGTTCTCTGGAAAGGCAGAATCCAGAGTCTTGGAAAAATTATCCACCTGGTAAATGCCCTTGCCAATAAATGAACCCTCTTGAAAAATATCTTGGTATACATCAGAAACAGCTCGGGTGTATGGATCAATACCAGAATCGCCTGCATAAAGTCGGGCAAACCAGGAGCGCTGGGAGCCTTTTAAACTGTTCGCCACCCTGGGTTGTAGAATGGTGTATCCCGATCGAACAATTCCAGTTTTGATATCATAAACGGGCTGATTGAGAGGGTGAGCCATAGTCCCGATCAGCTTTCGAGCAGCGTCTCGCGGCAGCTGGGTGTCGGAATCAAGGGTGATGACATACTTTACGTTCTGCAGGCGCTTGATGTCGCCGACTACAGTCGAGAAAAGTGAGCCGTTTCTGGAGGTAGAGCCGCCGCGGAGCAGAGCATTGAGGGCCGCAATCTTCCCGCGTTTTCGCTCATAGCCCATCCATGTCGATTCCCGTGGATTCCATTCCCGAGATCGATGGAACAAGAAAAAAATATCGGTTTCATTGGTTTTATACTTCTCATTGAGGTCAGCAATTCCTTGACGAGCTGAGTTGAGAAGAACTTCGTCATCTGGCATATGCTCGGATGCTGCATCGGTGAAGTCGGTGAGCAGGCCAAAGCTCAGCATACTATCGCGATTAGCGAGAAAGCGAACCTCAAGATGATTGAGCAATTCTTCGAGTTGCTGCATCGTAGTGAGCAGGCTGGGGATGATCACCAAGGTTTGGCAGGAAGCAGGGATCCCTTTGGAAAAATCCAGCTTGGGCAAAAGCTCGGGTTTGATGAGAAGCATACTGAACCAGTTGACTAATGCAATCGCCACCTGGCTGGCACAAATGAAGCAGAGAAGTCCAACTAGAATTTTGGAGGGAGTGCTGGCGGAAAAAGGTGTATGACTAACAATATAGAAAGTCACGAGCAGACTCAGGGCAATGACGGAGATGCTATAGGTGATCCCGAGAAGATTTCTCTTTTGGCTCATGCTGGGTGAAAAAAGTCGCGTGAGGCCCAATTCGGATTCAAGGCGATGGCGGCCCTTATCGACAAGAAAGTAACCAACGTGATGGGACTGATCTTGAGAAGAGCGACCGCTGGTTGGACTTTCGGCCAGTTCGATAGCCTTTTTAGCCACTTCGATTTCAGTCCATCCACTGCGTTTGGCGAGATTTTCAACGGCGTGTCGATAGCGATCGCGGGTGGCAAAATCCATCGTTGTGTAGATGCGTGAAGGATCACGCCTAAGGTGCAGTTCGACGACGCTGAGTGATTCGACAAAGTTATTCCAGTCGATAGCCCCCAGAACTCTCAAGCTACTAATGCTCGCACCCACAGAGACTTGATTGGATGCCTGCTGCTTGCTTTCTATCTTTACAGTTTGCTGGATGTTCGAGCCGAACTCAATCAATTGGAGTTCGATCCAGTTCAAGGGGATTTCCAAGGCGGTTCCCAAGCCCTGCAGGCACATGACGAATTCAGCAACGAAGGCATTGGACAGTATGGGTTTGGATCGGCTCAAATCGGCAGCGATCAAAATCAGGTTCTTTGGATCGTTTTCCGCGAACTCAATCATTTGATTGGCCCACTGTTTTGCGTTAGCCCGATCATGCATTCCGGCCAACACTCGGACTGTGACGCGTCTGATGTTTTCAATCAGAGCCAAGCGCAGCATGATTGGAATAGCCCAAAATTCACCTAGCTTCAAAGGTGCCACTTCCTGATAGGCGGCGATGAAGCTCGTGATGTTTTCCAGGTCGACTCGACCATCGACATGAGCAATGATTTCCAAGGCAATATGGTAAACCCGCGGATACCCCTGGGCCGGAGAATTAATCAGATGAGGTAGCTCTTTGCTATAGCTCTTGGGCAAATGAGTCTTGGCTGTGCGGATTTGCTCTTCAATGGCGTGAAAGTTATCGAGCAGCCATTCGCCTGCAGGAGAAATTCTCTTTCTCTCGCGTCCAGCTGCAGACAGCTGCTCGTGGGCCTTAAGAAGAATTTTTTCATTGTCATCAAGGCGAAGCAGGAGTTGATCTTTAACCGGTTCCAAACTCACTCGATGGCGCCCTGCGAGGTCTCGAGCCAGCTGCTGCAATTGATCGACGCTGAAGAGTTTGAGTGGAGCAGGTGGTTCTTCGCGAGCGGATTTGAAATATGCAGGTTGCTGACTCTTCCATAGAAACGTGAACATTTGCCCCATACTTGTCTGGTTCCATATCATGATAAATCAGCTCTCCTTTGCTTCTTCGTACCCATTGGGTGCCAACAATGCTCTCGAAAGAAATCCGATGAAAGCATGCAAGCAGTAGCTTTCGCAAGTCCTTCTCAAACGGATAGTGATGTTGACGAAAACCCGAAGTGCCTGGGTCATCAATAGGCTTTAAGACCTTATAAGGCAAGCTGCGATTGTCTGATCGAAAGCTAAAGGATGTCTATTTGCATTCCTAAAATTCCCAAAGCGATGAGTGTAATCAGGGATTGCCTTTGCAGCAAAGTCGGTTGCGTTGTGAATGTTCAACCGAATTTTCAGGTTTACTCGGATAAGTCGTCTCATACCATTTGCTTGAGGGGGATAGTGTTTTTTCATAAGTGACTGAGTATTTCTTCCAGGAAACAAGCATGTCACTCAAGGAGCGGCATGGTCTATGCAGTAGAGGAAAATTATGTCGATGGCTAGGCAGTATAGAATTTCTGATCAGTCTCTCGTCATGTAAAGAAAGAAAGTGAGCTATCCTATGAAGTTAATTGTTTCCGTTTCTGTTGTGACATGCTTAACGATCTCTACTCTTATTTCATGCAAGAAGAAAGACGACGATGTTCCAGTGACCGAGCAGCCTGTGGCCGGCGCCTTTCTAGATGGTGTGTCTCCGCAAAAGTCTAATTTGGCAGTGTTTGGTGATAGTTTGGCAACGGGTGTATTGGCGAACACTCAGCTGGGAGAAAATGTTGATGCTTCCCTTTGGGAGCAAGTGGGGCAGCTCATCGCTGGCAATCCCCTGGATGCTGATGCCAATCAACAGGCACTTTCTAACCCGGATTTAGCAGCTGCCACCACTGACAAAACCTATGGATTGCGGGCTGATATTGCAAGTTCTCTCGGCCTTAGTGCTTCTGATATTGGGGTTGTGAGTCTCGCTAAGTTTGGAGCGCGAGCAATGGCTATGCCCTCAATGCTTGAACGCCTGAGTATGATTGAAGGGCAAGAGATCTTGAAGAAAGTTGACTTCATCTTTATCATGATCGGTGGCAATGACTTTTGTTCTGAAGAGACTGTTGACGAGTTCAGAATCAAATATCAAAAGGCGCTGACAGACATTCGAAACTCGCATCCTGATGCCAAATTTATTGTCGCTCCTATACCCGGTGTCGATCAACTTGCAGCCATTGATTTTACTTATGGTCCTGCTGTGGCTGGTATTGAAGGTGAAGAGGTGACCTGCAAAAGTTTGCGCCAGAAGTCCTGTAATAGGGTCTATGATGGGGATGCAAGCCAACGGGTTCAGGCTCTCAACGCTGTTGTCGAAGAATCTTTCAATGCTCTTGATATTCCTGTCGAAAGAAAAATATTCGTTGGTGGAATCTTGAGTTGGAAAATCAAGCCTGAAGAATTGGCCGTTGAATGCTTTCATCCCAGTGCCTTAGGGCAGGAAGCGATTGGGTCCTATTTGAAAGCCGCTTTCCGTTGATACCACGGATCAGTTGGCCTATGTGAAAGCTTTGTTAAGTTTCGGCTTCCGACTGGATTTATCGATTTCTTTTGGAATATGATTCGCTTCCAAGAGAGCTTATCGATAGAACTGAGAAGGAATACCCATGAAATTGACAGTCTGTACCCTACTGTTTTTGAGTGTTGCCTCACCAACTTTAAATGCCGCGTCTGTGCCCGTCGTGGAGGCTCAAGCTGAAACAGATCCCATTCCTGCTGGCGAGACCGACGCCGACGATGCTGCCATTTGGATTCATCCGAGTCGTCCAGGTGAGAGTCTCATTCTAGGTACAAGTAAGTATGACGAAAATGGATTAGGAGGTCTGGGAGTCTATGATCTATCCGGGCATCAAAAACAGTTTTTTCCTGGCAGCAAGCTCAACAGCGTGGACTTGGTGCAGAGTTATGTCTTGGGCAATCAAACAGTAAGCCTTGCGATTGCAACAAACCGTAGCGAGCAAGCGCTTGATTTCTATCGAATTGAAGAGGGTCTTGTCAGCTTAGCTGGCCGGTCTTTGCTAAGAAATGAACAGGGCGAAAGTTTTGAACCCTATGGTCTTTGTTTAGCCGAGAGGCCGAATGGCGAACTGGATCTGTATTTGCCGACAAAAAAAGGAACCCTCTTTCAATACCGATTGGAGCAGAGTGCTGATGCTAGGCTAGAAGCTCGGTGGATCCGAACGATTGACCTTGCGGCTCGGGTCAGTCCCGCACAGGATCTTTTTATGAGTAGCCTCATCCGTAAAGAAGCTCAATTTGAAGGCAGCGAAGATAAACTGGACAAGCATTTGCGGGAGCGCTTTATCCTGGAGGGCTGTTCTTACGATGTTGCTAGCCAGAAAATCTATGTTGGCATGGAAAATTTGGGTATTTGGTCCGTGAGCTTAGGTGCGGAGCCCCCTCAGCCCGAGCTCGTCATTCCCGTTCAAGGATCATGGACCGATATTGATGCCTGGGGCTCTGCAGAAATTCCCCGCGTGACAGATGATATCGAAGGCATTGACATCGTTCAACGTGGAGATCGATCCTACTTGTTTTTTTCAAGTCAGGGTATTTCAGAGTTTACTGTCTATGATCTTTCCGATCTTCATTGGATCGGGAATTTCAAGATTGGTTTTGGTCCTTCCGATCCGATAAGTTTGACCGATGGTCTGGCTATTGCGTCGACGCCATTGAATGGGCAGTATCCGGAAGGAATCTTGGTGGTCCATGACGACCAAAATACCGACAAGCAAGGCCAAGTTGAAAACGGAAATTACAAATTGATTTCTATGAAAGATGTTTGGAAGGTTCTGGAAAGTCCAATCATGCAGAGTAAGAATAAGTTCTAAAGCGTAATGGGTGGCAGAGCGCTGCCACCAGAATTCTAGACTTGTTGATAGGCCGCTACAAGTTTATGAATTCTACTTTTGTTAGCTCCGACATCCCAGTATCCCAAGCGGGAAGCCGAGCGGAAATGAATCACCTTCTCTTTAGGCATAAAGACAAACTCTAGGTCATCGATAAACTTGAACATAGAAGAAACAACTTCCACTCGCAGGTAGTCACCCTTCTCTTCAACAATATGAAAGCCTTTTTTGCTGTTCAGGACCTTTTGCAAACGGGCTTTGGCTTGCTCAACAGAGTCCGTGAATGGAATAGGAGGCATGGCATGTTTCGTGTCATCAGGATAGCAGGTACACACACAGTTGGGCATATCAGGACACTTCGAAAGCTTCCCGTTTTTTTGTAAACCCAAAAACTTTTTTGCCAAATCGGGAGTCATTCGCGCCATCGTGTCACCTCATGCTTGCGATCATTTCAATTCTGTACAATTCGATCATGATTGCTCAAATCATCCTCTTTTCAGATAAATTTTGCAAGTCCCCGTATTGAGGCTCTTGTCGCTTCAAGACCAAGACGATTTCTTGCCTCACAGCGGCAGACTCTCCCGCTAAAGAGGGGCATTAGCGACTCTTACCAAACTAAATGCTCATGAAAATTTCAGAGCTGACGAAGCCTGTCAGGAAGAAAGAATGAGGAGTACCAGCATGCTTGTATTACGCTTTTTGTTGGCTTTTATCTGTATCTGGCAGGGAACCGTCCAGGCCGGAGCTCGCCGGGCCTACAAGGTCTATCCCTACGATCCCAGCCCTTTTTCTCGTCATCTGGACCTGTCGAAGGAGTGGAACGACAATCGCGCTGTGAGTGGAAGGATAAAGTCGCTCCTTTAAATGTGCTCATTCGCCAGGCGCAGCTCTTGGATTCGCTCTCCAGCCGTGAGCCGGACTGGATCGATGGCTATTGGTTGGCTGCGGATGCCAACTTTCAAGCGGGCAACTCTTACAGCGATCCGAAGGATTTACCCAAAGCCAAGAAATTATTTCTCAGGGGTAAAGGCTTGACAGAGAAATGTTTGACCATTCAATCTGACAATCCACTCTGCAAGTTCTACCTGGGCGTGAACATGGGCAAGATCGCCAGCATCGACGGCATCCTTGCCTCTCTAAAGAATGCAAAGATAGTAGAGAATCTTTGGACTCAGGTGCTCGAATCGCCCTACAATCATCAGTTCGGTGAAAGATCATCCCTACAGGGTGCGACTCGCTATGCCTTGGGTTTGTTCTACCGCTTGGTTCCTGACTTTTTTCTTATGAAATGGCTGTTCGATGTCAAAGGCGACATCAGAAAATCTGTGGAATTTCATAAAGCCAACATAGAATTCGACGGTCCCAATGTTTGCAGTAAGGTTATGCTATCGGTATCTTTGATATGTTCAGGAGGCTCAACTTTTAGCAGTCCTGCGGGAGCTGAAGGATTGAAGAATCTCAAAGAAGCGAAGACCTATCCTGTGTCATCGGCGTTGTATGCTTCCTGTGCCAAGGATATTGGTCGGATCGAGCAGGATCCAAAAATGGCTTGCGGCTATGAAACCTCACGTCAGCAAGAAACGAGCGAAGAAGAGTTCAAAAAGCAGAATGCGGATTGAGTGCGTAGGGTTCAGCCAAACAAGCACATCCGCGGGTTGTGTTTCGATTGCAAAATCTGAGCGAGAGATGAGCTTGATACGCAAGCAATCATTCAGCAAGAGAATAGCCACTTTGCTAACAAAAAAGGCTCAGCCCTAGGCACTTTTTGCTTGCAGTCACAGGATCTGCGCCAATTTCAAGGATGAAGGGAGCCATAACTCGCAGTAATTTCGCAAAGAAATAAAATCCTTTGAGCGACCACTCCGGATTACCGATATTCTGTCTATTAGGGAGAGGTTGGCGTGAAATACTTACTTTTGGTCATGATTGTCGGAGGTCTGATTGCAGCGCAAGTTGGTTGCCATCAAGCCAGAGTTATTAAGACCGACGAAGCCAAGTCCACTGCAGCGGCAGATTCGGGAGCAGCTGATGGAAATGACACAGACACTCAAGCCATCGAACCAGCAGTCGTTGGTGGAGGCTTTCTAAGGGCTGTCTGTGGGTCATATGTCGTCTTTAGCGAAAGCAGCCCGGAATATGCATGCGGTGTTTATGATGGAGATAAGAAATCTACCGACGCTTTGGTCCTTCATATCGAACTCAAAGCGAATGGAACAGTGACCGAGGTTCCCTTTAGGACTCTAAGTCCAGCTGAAGCTTGGCAGGTCTCGTTTTCTTTGCCAGCTGATTTGGCCTTACAGGCGGTTGAAGGCGTATCCGTTGTTTATAGTTTTGCAGACAAGACTTATCGTGCTCCTGCAGCGGCTGTCCTTAGCGGGACGGCGACGACACCGGATCGAACCGATAATTTTACTGATTTTCCTACACCCAAAAGCCTCAGCTATCCTTTGACTCAGATGTCGAAGAGTTGGCAGGCCTCGTTTGATGGTGATCCTTCCTTGGCTGATCTCAACGGTGATGGACAAAAAGATTGGCTGGTAACCCGAGGACAAATCACAAGCGCTAATTTTGCCGGCGGTATCCTTAGAAACACCGGCGCCGTTCAGCTGAAGTCGAATCCTTTTGTTGTGAACCCTAAAAAGGTTTCGGTAGATTTTGCAATGGCACACCTTGTCGAAACCACCGATCCAAACGCCATTGGAGCCGAACTTTGGTACAATGTTGACTACGGTAATGGCAGCATTGGGCAAGTGTTTTGTTTTCTCAAGCGAGACGGTCTTGGAGCTCAAACCGCCTCGCTTTATACGAAAACGCTGACCAATCCGCGCGTGCTACTGACTCAGGTGACCGGATTGCCTTTGGGATTTGTGCGCTTTGCTTTCTCTCTCGATGTCGGGCCGTCAAGGGTTATGCTCAAGGTCAACGGTAATGAATATGGCCCCTTCACCTTTTCGCAAATGACGTTCGTCGACACTGGAGCCACTGTTCTCGATGGCCGGAACTCGGATGCAGCTTTTAGTTATGTGTTGGTTGGAGTGGAACTCTGAAAGAGTCGGTCAGACCCCGGGCTCTCTTCACACAGGCGGAAGAATTCTGTCGCAAACCTTAGATAGGCGCTATTCATATATTAACGAAATTGCCCCCTCAGATGCAATTATCCTGCGAGGGCTCAAAACGGCTCTATCGTGTTTGATCTATAAGTTCAGTTAAGGCTTTTTAACCATTGCGCCCATATTGATTCGATTCTCAAAAGGAATTCCCATGGCTTGAGCTATGGCGCTGTAGTGATGTTTCTCTTTCATGACAGTTCCAGTTGCAGGAGCGCCAGTGGCTGTATCGAAGCCATAACCCAAGCCAGTGGCTGCGTCGATACCGCCGAAGACCTTGTTACCCTGGAGCATGGGCGAAATCATAACTACACCATTGTTGAGGTGATGACCACTCCCGCCGGTGGCGACTTTATCTCGACCAAACTCGGTGGCGATATAGATCAGCGACCGATCCCACATTTTGCCTTTGCTGGGGTCGCCATCGACATCGGTGGCCTTCAGCAAATCGATCAGGCCGTCCATCCCTTTTAGAATGTAACTCCACATGGAGTTCTGGGCACCGCGATGATCGACATGCGACCAGTCGAAGGCAATCGGAGCATTAGGACTGCCTTGAGCTGTCACCAAAGGGCTGTTGCTAGGGCCGACTGAAATGGCATTTGACAAGCCATTCTTGGCAGCGAGGAAGGCCAGAGCCAGTCTTGCTTCAAACGGATCGGTTGCCATGTTAGGGAACTTCGCTCTGACGGTATTGATATCAGCCGAGAGCGTGAAACCATATTGAGCCAGGTTATTGGTGGCAGGATCCAGCATCATCAGCTTGGTGGCCATATCACCCTTTTCCAGAGCGTCGACGATGCGATCGCGGTTGCTTTGATAGGCATCAAGGACCTTTGATCCCGCATACTGCTGTTGAAATCGGGAAACGCTTTCTAGTTGTTGTCTGAGCTGTCTTGCCGCTTGCATATCTCCCGAACTAACAATATTGCTGACGCCTTTAAATCCATGGGTAGCGAAAGCAAACATCAAGGGATCGGTCACGGCCTGTGCTTTGGCGCTTTCAGGGACGGTGACATCGTCTCCGTGCAAGGCATAGCCACCTCCAGCCAGCATCAGGTTCGGCAATGGACAACTCTTACCGAATGCCATGGCGACAGCTTCGGCAATCGTGCGTCCTCCATTGATGTTATCACCTGACATCGCTCGTCTAGCCGCGATGATGTGGTTGACGCTCGACACTTCACAGGTCATGACCGCCATGTCCACTCCGTGTTTTTGCACGAAGACGGCCTGATCATAGCCATTACCTAGGGGAATTGCCCCTTGAATGCTATTTTGTAGGGGTGGCACCGTTTTAAAAGCTGAGCCATTCGGCTGAACGATATTGTTATAGGCTGCTGGTCCCGTGGGCTGAGCGAGAAAGCTATCGATGATATTCGCTCCACCAAAGGCGCAGATATTGAAAATGTACTTCTTATCAGCGCCCGCAGTTTGTCCCATTAGGATTTGAGCCGGAGTCATAGCGCCGAGCAGTCCGGCTCCACTGGCCTTGAGGAGTTTGCGGCGATCGACATTCATATCTTTAATTTTCATGTTATTCCCCTTGAAGTGTTGCCCACATTTTCCTCTTAGAGGAAGATATTTTCCGCGCTGCTGCCGATGGCGAAGCAGAGACTTAAAGCAATTTTATCGCCAGCCGTGGAACTTGCCGCAAATTTGACGATTGCGTCTAACTCCGCCGCCTCGGGTTCGCGCGCGAGCAGTCTGTGATAAAGTTCAGTTGCCTGCTGCTTAACCTGATCATCGCTAGGTTTGGCTGCGGTCAGCGGAAAAAATTTAAAGATTTGTGCCGCTGCACCAGCTGTCCGATCCAATTCTACGCGTTTGCCACAGCTGGAAAGCACCACACGATCGACGGCTACGGCGGTCAAAACCGTTGGTGTTTGTGCTCTTTCATACTGGCCGTTTAAAAAAGGTTCATTGCCACCAAGGACAGTCAAGTGAACTTTATCGATGCAGGGGTTGGTGCCAAGTTCAGTGCATAGCTGATCTTTAGTAAGGCCCAATCCAGCCATCAATCCTGTCTCCAGGGGGCGATAGCGTTTCCAAATCAAGGTTCGGCCAGCCTGTGGCATATTCACGGCGGTTGAACCATTCACGCTACCTTTGGCATCTTCTGCGCCGATGGGGTTGCCGTTTTCATCGATGGAACCTGTACCGGGAGCCGAGGCATTGCCGCCAGAGGGACGACGCAAACGATTGCTGGAACACTGGATCACCAAGATGCTCAGAATGAGTAAACTGATAAACTTCTTCATGGTTGGCGCCCTCCGAAAGCCAGAGTGTCGACGAATCGATGCAGCATCTTATTCACTGAGTAAGCGTCCGTTGCCAAGTTTTGCCAAAGGGCATCAAACTCAGCTTTTTCGTGAGCCATGGGCTCCCGGCTCAAAGCTTGGGAGAACATCATATGAGCGATATTTTTCTTAAAGGCTTCAGAGTTTCTAGCTTTTTCAGCCCAGGCCAGGAGATCAGGTACGGGTTGGCCCATGATTTGACCTTGAGCTTCATAAGTGGAGCGGTTGGCCCTATAAGTTCCATTGCTGTTGAAGAGGAATGCCTGGACCGTTTCAATGCCGACATAAGTGGAGAAAGAATAGGCGAGAGGATCCAGCGTGCTGTGGCAAACGGCGCAGGCAGGCTGTCCCACCTTACGGTTGTCGACATCTTTGGGCTCGTTGGCAACAGGCATTAAACCTTCACCCTTAGCGATGTCCATGCCGAGATACTCACGATAGACTTGCGATGCGGTATTTCGCGGCAGAACGGAGAACATGGTGTAGAAGGCCAGAAACCATTGGGTTGTCATCATACCAGCTCGTCTGTTAACAGCGAGGGGCTGACCTCCGCCGATGACGATCCTTTGTCCAATCTGAGCAGCTTCTTCTCGGGCGATAACGCCATCGACCTTGTTGCCATTGACATCGATATGATATTGAGCGGAAAGAAGTTCGCGAGCGTCGCGATCTCCGCTCATAATGTAAGAGAAGAGGCGATAGTCATAGCGATAGTCAGCGATCACAACGTTGCCACCAAAACCAACAGCTGCTAAAGGCTGTACTTTTTTATCGGCTAGGCGCTGCAAGGCTTCGTTTTTCCAATATGCTGTATCTAGACATTTGCTGAGCTCAGCATGCACCAAAGCTTTGGGGTCGGTAGCAGCTTTCAAGGTATTCATCTCGTCAAAACTGGCTGTTTGACCGCAGTAGATCGACTTCACTCGCTTAAAGGCTTGGGCGGGGTCATAGGTGAGTTGGACTTTGACTTCTGGCTTCACAGCTTTGTTACCAGGAGCTCCGGCATTCAAAATTTCATCTAGATTTTTAACGCCATCTGCATCGCTGTCCAGGCCTTCGACTTTATCCAGAGTTTCCAGCAGCATCACATCGATGTTGCCGGTCAGATTCTTCGAAATATCATCGCCATAGGGATTGAGCGAAGGCGCCGCTGTATGACAGATATTGCAGGAAGCCTGCTTGGTCTCGCAGCCCAAAGACTTGGGATACTTTTGACAAAAGATTTCAGTCGAAATGGTCGTTGCTTCGAGCGGGCCTGCGATAAAGCAAAGCAGAAGCCACCATTGCAGTCGAATCGGCAAGTTCATGTGCGTGCTCCTTGGTTCCTCGTCATGCAAATTTCTGGAGTTTGGCGTCGTCATATATCGGCATAAACTGAGCAAAACTTTAACTTATTTGGTCCCAATGCGATCACGTCGACCTCCTGGTGAGCTTGCTGGTTCTATCTTCCAGGAGATAAAGCAAGTCTGAGGCCACAGGCTGGATTCTATACGCTTGGCATAGGTAAACCCCGAAAACAGCGGGGAATCTTAGGGAGTGTCTGGGTAGCGTAATAACGGTAACGGCTCTGAGGAGTATGTGATCCCAAAGTGAGTGCAGAGAATTTTCTCAATTATGTCCACAGGCAAAGAAATGGCTTCGACGTCGACTTGATCGCAAAGTTTCTGTCAAGGTCTGTATCATCCCTATATGATTGATGTATTGAGATTTTTTGAGTTGGAAATGTCAAGCCTATGAGCGGTGGACTGCGAGGTTTGTGAAGCAGCTTGGGGTAAAATCGAATATCGCTCCTTGGTATCTGCAAAGACCGATCCATTCGATGAGGAGGCCGGGGCGCTGAAAGTGCCCCGGCCTCTCAACTCACAAATCCAGCCAATCTCGAGTCATAGCCATAAGTCGATAGCCGTTCGAAACAATTCGCCTGATAAATTTATAGTGATGCAGAGTGTGGGCCATGATATAGAGCCCGACCCGATGGATCATGAGATCTTGAAGGGAAAGGGCGAAACCCTTCATCCATTCATTCCGTGGTATATCGTCTCCCGTTTCAGCCGCTAGCAATGTGCGGTGCAGGTCCACCCAAGCGTAAAGCTGTTCACTGGATTCCAAAACCGAGGCATTGAAGAGAAAGAATTCTGCCAGATCATGCTGGGGCAATTGAATGCTGGCCAATTCCCAATCATAGGCACAGAGCCGATACCCGCTCGAAGTTTTACGCAGGGCTATATTGCGGGGATTGAAGTCGTTATGAATCAGGGTCTTTGGCAGTTTATCGATTTCACCCCACCACTGTTTTAAGGATAGAATCATCGCATTGTTTAAGTGCAGCATATCCGGTGTATACCATTCCGGAAATTCTTGAGCGGCATGAGTGCCGAGGGCTTCCCAGAGCCCTTGGGTTTCCAGCATAAGAGCGGTATTGATGGGTGGATTGATGGAGGGGATTTCCAGCAGCTTTTGTTCCTTCTTCCACCAGATTGAGTGCAAGGAGGCGAGGCCCTGAATGGTCGCCTTGATTTCGTCAT
Organism: Oligoflexus sp.; assembly: GCA_041736645.1. Classification (GTDB taxonomy): domain Bacteria; phylum Bdellovibrionota_B; class Oligoflexia; order Oligoflexales; family Oligoflexaceae; genus Oligoflexus. The sequence goes on from JBGSTF010000105.1 coordinate 96,862, forward strand.
CTCGCCAGGTTTGTGGGTTTTCGACCGAATTCATGCAAGCAAGCTTCGAGATGTCTTCCAGCACCAAGAGGAAAATCTCCCGCTCAGTATTTTCCAGAGTACCGAAACATCGGGGACTATGTTCGAGAAATCGGCTATCTGTCTGTCGATAGAGAGCCAGCTCACGAGCATGCGAGTTTTGAAAGCCAACTTTTTGTTGATGGAGACGAAAGGCTTTGGCCAATTCGGGTTGGCACATAGAGGCAATGGTGTTCATCATCATGAGAACTTCCGCATCGAGCGCCTTTATTTTGACCATAGCATCGGACGAACCAGCAAGCGCGGATGAATCTGGCGATTTCCAACGCAGCCTGATGGGGTGGAGGCCCATAAATTTCGATAGCCTTCGACTGGTCAGCTCGGTGATGATGCTGGAGCCACCAGCCAGCTTGGGAAGAAATTCAACTTTTTCGACTATAAAAGCTGGTGGCAGGACATGCTCGGAAAAAATCGCATTGAAGAACTCAGGTGTCAGCTCTTCGGCTTGAAGATTGTGAACAGGACGATTTCGCCCCATTCTTTCGTGTGCCGTCGCGAATTGTCCTGTGGCTAATGCGGCAAGAGTGGAAACATCCAGAGCCAGACAGTATCCGGCAATGATTTCGGCGAGACGCGCCGCATGGCCAGAGCCCGCACACCCGAGCATCTGCAGAAATTGATTTTGATCCGGCAGGCCAGTCCCTCCGCCGACCGTGCCAATGATCAAAGACGGCAGCAGAAGGCTAACATAGATGCCACCTTCGGCGGCTTCCATGCTCAGAATTCCAAGCGAAGATTCGTGCACCGATGCAATGTCTTGTCCGGTTGCAGTGAACATCGCAGCGATGATGTTCGCTATGTTAACATTGACGCCGATCATGCCTATTTTGGTAGCGCCCAAGGCTATGAGTTGATAGGCTTTTTCCAGATTTTTAGAGGAAACTTTGAGGACTCTTTCCAACTCCTCTTCATAAATAAAGCATTCAGCTGTGACTCTCATGCCTCGGCCTTGGAGGAACGACAGTGAGTTCACCTTTTTATCGCCGCTGACATTGCCATCAATCATGAAATGTTCGAGTTTGAAGCCCTTATACAGTTTGATCTGTTCGAGTATCCACAGACATGCATGCCAGGTGCAGGTTGTGGTCATATTCTGACCCGCGGCGTCGCCGGTTTCATAAATAAACCGAACATGAACCGACGAACCGCTCACCATGGGGTCAAGTTTAATCAGGTTAGAAAAACGCGAGACCTTTTGCGTTGCGTGTCTGACCTCAACAAAATGATCCGCTAACCATCGACAGAAAGCCATACAGCTGTTGAGATCATGAAACCGGAAAAAAGGCACACGAATCATTTGCTGGTGTAAAACCTGTGTGGTGATACCGCCGGATCGAGTGATCGCGGTTGCTCCCCTCGTCGCGGATGCTACGAGGGCGCCTTCGGTGGTAGCAAGTGGGGCGAAGATCATTCCTTGAGCCCGAGAGCCATGAAAAAGCAAAGGACCGGCCAAGCCAACCGGAATTTCGACTGTGCCGACAAGGTTTTCAATATTGCTGCTCAAGCGTTCAGCAACGAGATCGATACGATCCAGTCTTGAAAATTCATTCCGAGTAAAGTTGCGAATGAATTCCACTCGATCCAGACGAGACATCTCAGTATAGTGTCCTCGTCCAGGAATACGTGGTATCTCGCTATCGGCAATCTTCTGATGCTGTATGGAAAAGTCGACCGTTTGATCCAACTCATAGCCTAACTGCCAGAGCTGGACACCAGTTTCTTCCAGATCAGAGTGAAAAATAAGCTTGATACAAGATTCATCCAACATTTCGTAGCGAAGGAGCTTGAGTTGTTCAATCAGCACGTTTTTTTGAAGTCTTGGGCTGGACACCTTAAGATGAAAGAAGCCTCGCTCAAGACCGGGGAAATCCAGGGGATGAGTCATTTCCAAGAGCCCCACCACTCCAACTTTACTGATGGATGTTAGGCGTATTTGGAGTTCATCACCCTGCCATGGAAAGTTGGCAAAGACTTTTTCATTGAGATTGATATTGCGGCGAACGGACTTTCTGCGATCCTCTGGACGGCTTGATGTGTCTGTCATGTAAGGACTGGACCTCCAGGTTTGTACAGCTCGGTATAGGGAAAATACCTCTGTGCTTTTGGACGTGGGCAGGTCCAAGGTCAAGGTTTCGAAATTGATGTTTTATACCATAAAATACCGGCGGAACTCAAGCAAGCCAAGCGTAGCTTCATTGTTCAGCCGTCAAACATAGTCTTGCAGCTTTGGAAGGCCAATAGTTTTGAATCAGACCAAACTGAGAATTTTTGCTAGAGGGAAGAGTCTTTGGTTCTGGCTACATAACAGTCTTGCCGTCGCTATACAAAGTTACCAAGATGTATTACTGAGCAACGTGATGGTGTCCATGGAGAAACTCAGCATCAATTGGGCTCAGGCCTTTGAGGAAGAGCAAAAAAGTCTTCTGACGGCGCTCCTTCTGCCGTCCTAAGAGTTGTGCGTGACGGAATAGATCATTGTGAAATACGCTTTTTTTTGCTAAGAAAGAGCCCATAGTTTGGTATTCATTGCCAGGGACTGGCCTGCGGTGATGGATTCCCTGGTTGAGTTGGTAAGGAAGACGATGACGGTAAGGCGAGTGCAGATCAAGACGACTCTTCCGATTGATGAGGTTGAAAAACTCAAAGCCTGGGCCATTGAACGAGACACGACAGTGACCGCGATTCTTCGCCAGCTGATCCGCTATGGTGAATTTATCGAAGCTATTGAAAAAAGTACAGACCGTCGTCTGTTGGTGGAAGAGGCCGATGGGCGCATGTTTGAGATTCGCTGGGTCGACCCCCCATCCTGACAATCATCCCAAGCCCTCAGTCCTAAGGTTTTTGAATGAGGGTCAGGGGGATGTATGATTTCTCCGGCACATTTGGCCCTCGCCATTTCAATTCCAGTGCGATCCGAGTGGCAGGACCTTGAAAATAAGGAATTTGGACCAAATACTCACCGGCGCTGAGAGTGATGGTGGCTGACTCTTCTTGCTGAGAGTGTTGTCCGTCATTGTTGATGAGGCTTTTGCCGTCAATGATGAGCCGGCTTCCATCATCAGAATTCAGATAAAACGTGTAGGATCCCGTCTCAGGAATCCGAATTTTGAAGCGAATATCCAAGGCGAACCATTCGATCAGGCCCTCGACTCCCGGGAATCCCTCTTTAAAGTCTCGGTCGGTGATATTCAGCTGTAAAAGACAAAGAGTTTTGGTGGCTTTCATCGCCTTGAAATCTGGCAGACGCTGGGTATCTTTGGCTAAAGGATAAAGATCAGCAACGAAATGTCGGGACGAGTCTTTGTCACAATCCTGAAAGAGTGGGCTGGTTGGTATGGGCTGCGGCTCGATAGCTTGCGGCTCGATAGGCTGGGGCTTTATAGGCTGCGGCAAAGGTTCGATGATTGGATTGGGCTCTATCGGTTCGGCTAATGGAGGAGTGTCGGCTATTTGTTCATCTCTTCGAAAGCTCGACTTTTGGCAACCGAGGCAACTGAAGAGGACTAAGCAAGTCCAAAAGTGTTTCTGCTTTATCTTGCCATCATAATTAAGCACCTGAAGATCCTCCCTAAAAATGCCCTGCCCACCATCTTAGCAAATATTCGTAGCTCTGGCTTTTGGATTAGGCACGTTTGACTTTTTCTGGAGCGAAGTCCTTGGGGTTTTTATGATGGAAGTCGAGAATGAGATTTTCACCCTGGAACTGCACATCGAAATCATATTGAGACATGGCCATCACGAAATTCTGTTCGCTGCCTGGAAAAAGATGATCATGCAATTCTATCACTAAGGCCTGTACTCGTGGCAACCAAACATGGCAGCTGCTTTGCGCAAATACCGTCGATTCCGATCCTTCAATATCGATTTTGAGGATGTCGATGCCCGCGATACGATATTGATCCATGAGAGTTTTAAGGGAAAGAGCGGGCACTCGCCTAGCATTAGGTAAGCCCTGGGTTTCCTGAACTGTAAACGACCACTGACCCGCTTCCCTCTCGACAATCTCCAAGGTGCCATCGTTATTCCAAAGGGCCGCTTGAATGGCCAGGATATTGGGATAATTCCGAGTATTGCGTAGCAAAGCTTGAAAGTTTGATTCTTCTGGTTCGAGGGCATAGATAAAGGCATGCGGGTAGAGCTCAGCAAAATAGATCGCAGAATATCCAACATAGGCTCCTGCATCGACAATTACGTGCACGTTATCACGGGATGAACACTTTTGATAATCGCGCAGAATGAATACTTGGTGAAACACAAGAGCATCCGTACTGTCTTCGCGAATTTCAAGTCCTGGATCCATATCGGAGCGGTAGACGGTGAAGCCTCCCTGGCCCATGACGAAGCGGTAGAGAGTCACCAGACCTTGCATAAAGCCCAGCCGCTGCAGATAGAAAGGTAGCAAAGGCAGCATCAAAATCCGAGCCGCCAAGGTGTCGAGTGGCCAATTGATCTGCTTGCTCCAAAGACCCAGCAGATTCCAGACTTGTTGGCCCCAACGAAGACTCAGCGGTTTGTGCAGAGATTTTGTCATTCTGGGATCCTAACTAAGGGCGTGGTGGAAGCCTTGGCTCGCTGATTCCCTCTCGGATCCCCTCCTTGAAACCTTTGGCTCAGGTTCTTGATTAGGTCTTTAACATGCCGAAAATATTTAAAAATATGCTTAATCTTACTTTTAGCTCAGGAGCTCATTGGAGTCGCGCTTGTCCATCTATGATAGAAGATCCAAGACCAGCGGCGAAGCATTTCCTTGGTATTCAGCAAGTCTTCCTTAGAGCTGAACAAAAGCTAGGGGGCCGACAGTCGCTGCCCGCAATTTTACCAATACTCTCGAATTATTGGGCTCGTGCTAGCTAAAAAAGTCGGTTTTGTTTCCTCTCGAAAAGGGTTAAAACCCGCTCATGTGATTGGTTTCTTGGTTGGAGTGTTAACTTGTTTAAAATATCAGAAGTGGTAAGCGCTTTATGGCTTACCCTACAAGCTTTTGGAACTGCTTTGGCCTTGCCCTGTACCAGCGGTGTCACCGATGGAACAGCAGTGTCCATAGATTGCCGGGGAGACCTTGTGGCTAATTTGGCTGATAGTTCGGCGGATGTGGCTCAAGAGCTGCGATGCGCCAATGCAGTGATTCAAAAAGACTTTGCCTTTGATACCTTAAGTTTGTCTGTTGACGAAAAGGCGCTGCTTGAAGTTTTCAAGGTCGATCAGCAGCAGGCTTATACAATCAGTTTGTCTCGGGCGACGCACTTGGCCTTGGGCCAGATTTTCGATAACTACGAGACAGTTGAAAGCCCTTTAAGCATAGCTGCGATGGGTTGGTCTGAAACAACGGGCAAATATCTCAGCTCGCCCCTCAAGAAGACACAAAAACATGCCATATCGGCATATTTGCGGACCCAGATACAGAATCAAAAGACCAGTCTTTCGCTATTCACGGGGACTACTGTCCAAGGTCTTAGCTATCCCCCCGAGCAAGGTGAAGCTTTTGATAGCAATTGGGTCTTCGTACTCCGTATCCCTTCACTCTCGGATCATATCTACTGGATTATTGTAGACAAGAAGGGCCAGCGTGCGCCCTATGTCTATGGCTTCAACTGAAGGCTTTGCTCATCAGCGCTGCAAATTGTTCACATTGAACAGGCTATCAGCCGGGCTGTCCTCTTTGGCATTCGAGTAGCTCATAACACTAAAATTCTGCGTATTCTTAGCGTCGACAATTTTGAGCTGAGAAACAAAAGGACGCTTCTGCCCATCAATGACAATCGAGTTATTATATTCAATGCTAGCTGTTTTCAGCGGCTTGCCTTGAAGACTGAGAAACTCGCTTTTAAGCCCGAGTTTGCTTTTTTTGCCGACCCAATAGCGAATGCCGTCGTAGCTGGTGTTATCAGCCACGGATTTTAGTTCCAGGACGTAGCAGTCCTCGTTGCCAATTTTTTCCTCGCCAACGATTTTTCCCTCATAGTCTCGAGCATAGTTAGTGCTCGCTATATCGCCATTGGCGGCTTGGCCTGAAAGTTTTTGTCTGGCTGAAATGGCCACGGGTTTGCGCAGAGAGGGTTTGAAGAACCAGATGGTTCGATCATTGAAGAGCATAATTTCACCCTTGCTGCGCGCTGGCTGGACGACTTCGACATGAGCACTATTGCCTTTCGCTTGAACCTTGTATGTAGTTGAGCTTGTGTCGCCATCTTCGGTGCTGTCCAATTTCACCTCCCACGAAGCACCTTTGGCCGTTCCGCCGCGAGCCCGGTCCGCTTCTTTCAAAAGAGCTTTGGGATCTTCGCCTGCATAGAGCTTAAAGCTAAGCGAGACCAGCAGCGATGTCAGTCCCCATGCAAAGCATCGAAAGCTGGAAGTGCGTGTCATAATATTTCCTCCTTGAAGGTGTGCTTGTTGGTCTTGTACCTTGCAGGATGACGATAGCACGACCGCTCAAAGGTCGTGAATCTGTCACCAGCTCCAGGATCCAAAAAGAAAGGAACTCCAGCGATAAGCTTGCGTGAGTTCACCGTTCAATCGACCCCAGCTGCTCGTCATCCCCGCACTCATAACAAAATGATTTCCTATGAATGAATCCAAGCTGGCAAATCCTCTGGCTGTGTGATCGGCCTCTGAATGCAGAGTCCGAAGGCTGAGGCTCAGACTGTCGCGCGGACCCCAATTGGGAATTCTCAGAGAGCTATAGATAAATTTTTGGCCTGGCAAAAGAGAGCCGGGCTGCAAATAAAGCTGCAGATTGGCTCGAGTCGGTGCCAGAGCCAACACCGACCGAGCGGAGAGTCGGTCGTCCAAAGTCCACGCATTGTCGTCTCGCATCGCTTCCAATCGATAGTCCCAACCATTTTCTGCCACGTATCGCAAGCCTGCTACCAAGCTTGTTTCCCAGCGAGTGAGTTGCTGCCGATTTTGACGGAAGCTGGCGCCTTGTTCGTCGAAATTGGCGAAATAAACAGCGGAACCTTGACGACTGGAGAAATCCATATAGCTCGAAAAACCTATAAACAGTTCATAGTGGGCATAGGCACCGAATTGGGCCCTATCATTCCTACTGGCTGTCACCACCAGTCCAAGGTAATTGGTCTGAGTGGAATCGGACAATTCTGTTTTGATCAGACCACGCTGTTGGAAGTGTCGATCCCAGGCTGGCCTTTCTTCACCGTTTTGGACCGGTTCGACGATAGTTATCACACTGAATTGAGGGTGAGGAGAATAGTTGATGCGAACCAGTGCTTTCCCTCGCGTTTCATAAGAATACGACTTATCCAAGCCTAATTCGCGAAAGAGAGGATTGGATGGGCTGGCTAGCTCTGCTGGTCCCCATTGAAAGTTTTGAAGGCCGGTGGTTGATTGCAGGGCAGGACTGTGGTCGATGGTGATATGAGCTTCATTGACGAAGATTTTGTTTTTGTTGGCTCTTTGCTCATAGTCCGGCATGGTTCCTTGCCGAAACGATTCTTCCAGCACAAGGCGGGGACGTAGCACCGTTCGGACTCGAGAGCCATAGCTGCCTTTAAGTTCAGGGCGGAGTTCAGTGCTTACGATAGTATGAGGAAGTTGATAGACTTGATTGTCTGGATTGGTTTGCTCAGAAATAACCTCACTCTTCGTGACGGTTCCCTGCAATACACAAGTTGTATCGAAGGCCCAAGCTTCAAGTTTTTTTTTTCCGCTGCCAGACCCATGTCATGAGGAATCACATGCGCCATGAGCAAAGTGAGGGTTATGGTGGATATGACTTGGCGAATGCAAGCCTTCCCCTTACCTTGTCGCCCTTGTTTTGCCATACCCCTATATTGCATCTATTTTTTTCCGAATCTTTTGCGAGCTTTGCTTTCGATCGATACGGGAACGGTGCCGAAGATCGCGCACAATTTTGGTCTCAATCAAAGCGTCAATCTGCGAAAAATTCTGCATAATCTGGCTTTTTCTGGCAACTATATTCTCGCCAACAAGAATAATTTTACCCCGGTTATTCCGGCAGATAAAACTGCTCGTTGACTGCAAGAACCAATAAACTTTCTGTTCCAGTTCGAAGTCTTCCGCTTTTTGAAAGCTGCGGCCATGGTACCACAAACCGTCTGGCCTCTTGATAACACGATCGCCCATATTGTGCCAGATTCTTCCTTGCTCATCGCGGCGTTTGAGAGCCTGGTCCAATTCTCCCGCTTGGACATACTCTTTGGTCACATGAGGCCCCGTCACCCACAGCGCATCAGGCTGCTCGTCTATGGAAATCTCTTCGATAGCTTTGCCAAGATAGATAAGCTGCGCATAGTTTTGGTCGCGACATTTTTGTAATGCTTCGCGTCCATCTGCGTGGGCAACTGGCTCGACTTCCGTACTTCCATAGATCAATTCAAACTGGGTGGCTGGGAAGCGCTTTGTTGCGGCATCGAGCAATTCACAATCAAGGAGCGCACCGCCGACACCGATCCATCGAAGTTGTGGGAAACCCGAGGTTTGCATAATCTTTTCCAAAAAAGCCGGACCGCAGGCGACCGATTGGGGAGCTTCCGCTGCCGGCCATTGACTCAAGGCTTGGATCACGGCATCGGGCCATTGAGGGGGGACGATAAAGGTCGTTCTGCCTCGGCTCAGGTGATAGAGCACCAAATTGGGAAAAATAGCCATTGTGGGCTGCGGCACCGGATCTGGATCGAAGCGAGTTAAAATTCGAATCACAGTTTCAAGATAACCGTGAGTTCTTGGAATTCCCTTCGGCTGGCCGCTGGTGCCAGACGTGAAGGAAAGGATGGCCGTGTGCTCAGATGAAACCTCAACGAACTGATAGGGATGTGAATTCGTCTCATGCAAAATCGAACTCGGTCTTATCCAATGGGGGATCTGCCTAATCTGAGCAATGCGTGAGGCCCAGAGTTGACCCATGAGAGGTGACCAGAAAACTTTGGCTTTGACCTTGTCCAGGATCGCATTGAGGCGGTGAATCGGCAGCCAAGGTTCGACGAAAAGTATGGTGGCTCCCATGCTGACTATGGCAATCGCAGCCGCATAGAGATGGGGACCCGGCAAATCCAAGAGCAGAACATGGTCGCCTGGAGACACACCGATCTTCGCTAAAGTTCTTTGAGTCTTTCGGACGAGACTGCCTAGATTGGCAAAGCTTATATAACCCGACTTGGGGGTCCATAGTGCATTATGATTTGGATAGCTTTCAATGGAACGATAGAGAGATGAAGCCCAGTTCATGCGTCTTCCTTTTAAGTGCCCAATGTTAGCGCCCCGATAGAGAGAAGTCCAGCGAACACTGCCAACAGTCTCTGTCTCGTGTTCTATGCAAGCTGGAACTCAGACTCATACTAAAAAGTATCTCCGCACAGCAACGCTAGCTTGTCAAACTTGCTTCTTTCGCAT
>JBGSTF010000162.1:0-15605 GCA_041736645.1 Oligoflexus sp.
ATAGAAGAAATTTGCATAATGTTGATCAATTCAATTGCTTCCGAGCATGAAGGCACTTCCACGGATAGAAAATCTCGAAACCCTTTCCATAATCCTAGTTTGGAAAAATGGTAGTCGGGTCTTCTGGGTACAAAGCCAGGGAGCGCATTTTCGCTCGCCAAGCTTTCAAATTGTGCTCTGGTGCGCGGCCTGGGATTCAGAACCTTCAGAGCTTCTTTGCATTGCTTATAAAGCATCCGGCCTACTTGTTCATCATCAGAAGCCTGCATAGATAGAAAATGATTCCAGCCCTGCCATTCACCTTTCCTCCTATATGTTGATTCTGGATGGAATGGCAAATTGTCAATACCTCTTGCCTTCAGCGCGCTAAAAACCTTCTTATAGTCATCAGCGTTTTTTAAACCCAGCGTTGATAGCAATGTTCTTGCTTTGTCATGTGATAAGTAGCGTTTACTATCCTTGATCCCCAGGAAGTCTTTCCAGCCGATCCAACCTTTATCCGCATAGACGGCCTGTGCCGAAATCGGTAGGCCCAAGGGGAGCCTTTGCATTCTGGCCAGGGCAGTATACTCAGCCCTCGACAAACAGTTTTGAGTTCTTGCCAAAATTCGAGCTTCTTCGAAAGGAAGGAATTCCTTACGTCCTGTCGAATGCCTCCGATTGCCAGTAATAAATTCTTCGAACGACCTAAACCCTTTGCCCCGATAACTGTCTTTTGGGCTTAGCGGAAGGCCTGCGCCCGTGGCTGTCAATCTGAAACGCAGATACTCATCCATCGACGAGATTTTGGCTCCAATAACTATTTGTTGTGCCAACTTATATGGATGAATTTTGTGAGAACGTGGTCTTTCCAGTTCTTGATCATCTGCGAGCCCAAGAAACAAGGCCCAGTTCACGAAATCTTCTTTGTAGACTTCGTCTGGTCTACTAGGCATGCCCTCGGGCAAAAGCCCTTGTTGACGAGCTTCAATATAAGAAATTCGATTCTTTATCCCAAGCTTCCTCGCAAGAATACATGCTTCTTCGTAGGGAAGAGCAACAGGACGCTTTTTTGCTTTTCGAGTTTCAGTGGCTCCTAAATAATGGTCCCAACCTCCCCACTGGTCGTTGTAGTAGGCACGCGGATTTCGAACAAGTTCGAGCGGACATTCTTTCGACCTGCAGAAATCAATGTACTCCGACCTCGACTTTAAAGAAGTATGATTCATGATGTACTCGCGAGCATCCGAGTACGAAAAGATTGGTCTTATAGGTGCTGGCTTCATTTCAATTACCCTACTTGGTGCTGAGTTTCTTTCCTACTCTTCAGCTTGGCTATCAGATCGTCTACGTTGTCAAAATTGGTGTTTCTGATCTTTGATAAGATTCGCTCAATGCTCCGGTCATTCCCCTGACCTTCAAGCCCTTTTGCTGCAAAGAAAAATTCTGGAAGATCATAAGGAAGAACAGTTTCGGAATAAGGGTTGAAAGTATGCACGACCCCACTTTGGAATTCAATTTTAATCGCATGCTTGATGCTTGTTAGTTTGTCGGACGCATTAAATCTCTTATAGTAGTCTCGCTTCGAATGGCAAATGTCTCCATTTTTGAGTAGTTCCAAAGATAGCGATCCTCTTCTAAAAAAAACTGATAGCCTTTCGTCTGAAAGATCCTTGATATCTCCTGGAAGATCGGCTTTTTCCAAAGTTATTTCTTTGATAAGTTCTTGAGCAAGTGAAGAGTATTGATTGATATTTCCCGATGCTATTTCAAGGTACCACTTAATGATTTCGGTATCATCTGTAGAGCCCTTTTTGCTGATGTTTGCTATCTGAATACTTAGATTGTCGATGTCATGTTGAATTCTTTTAATTGATATCGAATTTTCTGCTTTAAATTCTTCAAAAATCCGTGCGTTTTCAATCCTGTCTTCTTCTTCATCGAGCTGCTGCTGTGAGGCCAAGAAATTGATTCGCCTCTTCTTCAAAGATTCCTCTTTATGCTTAATCTCAGCTTCTTTTTCTTTCATTACTCTCAGCATAAATTCGGGGCTGATATCACTCTCAGGTCTGGAATGCTTTATTGCTTCTTCGGGGCTGCAAATTGCTCGTAATAACTGCTTAACGCAAGAGTCAATAACCGAAGCGGATATCGAAAAGGCAGAGGAGCCTTTACACGAAGTGCATCTATATCTTGGAGCGCCGTCCTTGGAATGGACCCCGAGACTCTTCGAGCACGACGGGCATTTAACCTTTTTTTGCAACTGCAATGTCATCTGAGATGTCGTGCTAGATAGGCTTTTGAAAAATGCACTTTTCGACTTCCTGATAGTGCGAGCTCTATCGAATAGATCCGTGTCGATAATTTGTGGAGTTAAAACGTGCGTAAGAAAGTAATTCACTTTTCGGTGATCGAGTTGTTGAAAATCAAAATAATCGGAAATGTCGGCTGGCTCGATGCCAGTAAGATTGTTGTCTTGACAGTAGCTCTCGGCACTCTTTTTCAGCGTATTCCAGTCCGGTGAAAACAGAACTTTTCGCTCGCCATTTCTCTTCGTTTTGTCATCTTCTGACAGCAGATAAAGCCAAACCCCTTTATATGCAGTTCGGCGCAGAATATTGCGCACCGTGTTCGGGGTCCAGTATGGCGATAAATGGTCATCCAGTAGGTCATCTGGATTTCTGTTCCATTTACTTTCACCTTTGGTCTCCCGTTCCACTTTGCGGATGGTCGCCGAATTGCTTATCAGATCGCGTTCAATCGCTTCGTTTGTTCGCCTCTCGATTCGACGTGCCAGATCTACTTCAGATTTTTCTCTGAGAATATATGATTCCCTGGAGAGATGCTCGAACCCTGGAATAGCCGAGGCCTCGTTCAACAAGCGAGCAATAGCGGGAGTACCCACGCACCGAGTAGGCCACAAATTTGCTGGAAGTGCTTTAAAGGGTGGTGTGTAAGTGTACAAACGGAATATGAGGCTGATAACTTCGGCTTCTTCTGCGATGACCTTCCATTTGTAGTGGTTCGGATCTCGTCTTGGAACCGTCTTGTCACGCTCGATCGAATAGCCATAAATAGCCCTCGCTGGTCTAACGTGGGAATAGTTGATGATGTAATCACCACGAGCGAAAAATAACTTTTCGACGGTTTCAAATTTATCGAGCTGTGCTTCATTTACCGCCTGTCTCCAGCGCTTCTGAAAATCCGACGACTGAAACTCTCGAAAATCGAAAGTTGACCTGCCGGCAACCAAAATTGCTTTTTTTCTCCGTAGTAAGTCGATTGCCTTCTGCACGCAAGACTGGTCGGAGCCAATTGCCCGGACAAAGCGGCACAATTTTTTCACCACGATCACTATTCGCGCATCTTTCAACGCGATATCCGACATGCTTTCAATCTCATCGAGCATGATATGATAGTCTTTAGACAGGTCAATGGCTTCCAGGTCATAACCCTTATCTGCAAACTCCTGGATACGCGCGACTTCATAACTCAGTTTGCGAGTTTCCCAAATTCTTCCGCATTGGCTAAGCTGTGCCTGGATCGTGTCCTGGTTGCCCGCATCTTTTGACCATCGTGCATAGAAATATACAAATGCTCGCTCCATAACGGTGTCTTTCTCTCGCCGGGGAGGGTGGGATTAGGCGGCTTTCACGCTGTTTGACTTACCAAATGAAGCGTCATCTTGCTCCGCGATGAACTTCTGCAAGGCGGCCAGGTGCTCGGTCGGGATATCGCGGCCATGACTTTGAACGTAGTCCTTGAGCATTTGCACATCCGCTTGTAACCCCCTCTTAACCGAACCCATCGCAAAGATTTGTTCGCTGGTAGAGAGCTTTCCGTCGCGAAAGTCCTTTTTCATGAGTTATCCTCCTGTGTCTCAAGTGTTGATCGGCTGCAGCGAGCCATCAGTTAAGTTCCTGATATCCCACGTAAAAATCAGGTGTCATAACCTGCTGAAATTATTTGGGAATCTAAACGCTGATTCACAGGACATTCCCACATCATGATAGAGACCTGCTCGGGCGATTTTTTCGGCCTCTTCCTTGGTTTTACCTAAAAGATTGCGCGAAATAATGCCTGAGATCATAGCGACCGCTGCACTATGGTCATAGAGAGTTTCATCCGCGAGTATCATGCGGGATAGGGTGCCGACAGCAACTTCACTGTCCATCAGATTGTCGATCAGTCGATTGGCAGCCATCTGCGCCTTCTGCGCGACCGTTTTGTTGATGCCACCGCGAACGATCATTTGGCTCGCTTGACTCAGATCGCCGAAAACTTCAATCGTCTTGCGATCAAGCTTGGGGTCTTTCTTGAGCAGGTTTTCTATCTTTTTCTGTCTTATGTTTTGAATCAGTTGTTCGAATTTTGGATAGTCTCTGCGTTCCACACAAATGTCGAGGTTGCTATATTCTTTATTGCGGGCTGTGATGATGGCTTCCACCAAATCATCGGCAAAATTTTTCGGTGTGATGAACTCGATCATTTCCAAATCGACTCGAAAGTAAATCTTGAAGTCGAGGGATTTGACCTCTTTCAAATAGCTGAAAAGCTCAAGGCTCAGGTTGGAGAATTTTTTAAGATCGGCCTCGGTAATGGTCGAGACTTTGAATTTGTCTCGAACCGCTTTGGAAATGACATATTTGTTTTCGGCCATAGCCCCTGCCTTCCACCCGAATACTCTAAAAAGTGGCACTCCTAAGACAGATCGGCGGACTTTGTGAAATCCTTATGCTTATCCGAGCGATGGACTGTAAATAACTGATTATACTTAGTTTATTTTTATAGGTCGAACCCCCTGGGAAGGATGAGTAAAGCCCATCTGACGGCTTCAATTCCCCAAAAAAAGAAATGAGAAAAACAAGTTGACCCAAAATCCTAAATTACGTAAACAAGTGGCTCTCCGCGGGATGCGGATAAGTGAGGGCTCTTAGCTCAGTTGGTAGAGCAGCACACTTTTAATGTGCGGGTCGCTGGTTCGAATCCCCTTGGGGACGCCATTCTTCTTCAACTCCTTGTAATTCCTTTAAAATATAAATCACGCCTATCTTTGATTTGGCCCAGTGCCCCGCCGCGATTAGACGGTGACTAGGCCACGCGAACGATTATTATGAAATCAGTGTCAAGTAATTACTTGACTAAGTCGATGTGAGGTGTAAAGTAATTACTTGTCGAGGTTGTCCAGAGCATGATCAATGAGGTTGCTGTTGCGAATTGAGTTGACCAGGTCAGCCCAAAAAGATCTGGAAAAAATACCCGGTTACATCGGTCAAAAGTTGGCGAAATGGGTTAAGTCCGTGTCGGATCAAGGCTTGCAGAGCGTTAGGAAGGTTCCTGGCTGGCATGATGAGCCTCTCAAAGGGGATAGACAGGGGCAGCGTTCCATCAGGTTGAGCAATGCCTATCGGGCTATTTACAGGGAATTCGAAGTCGGCGGCACTTTGGAGCTGATTGAAATCCAGGAAGTCAACAAACACGAATATTGATTTAACAGTCGAGGGTGGCCTATATGAGCGGTAATGTTGATGCAGCGAAATTTCTTGAGTCGAACTTTGGCAAGTTGACCTTTGGAGAGGCGCTCAAAGCTGATAGGCTCAGTGCTGAACTTTCTCAAACGGATCTTGCGCAAGCCATTGGTGTGAGCAAGCAAGCGATCTCTGGTTTTGAAAATGGCAGGGATTTTCCTGCCTATGATACGATCAAAAAAATAGCCAAGATTTTCAAAATGGATGAAGAAACGTATGTTCGTCTTCTGCTTCAGGATTTGGCAATCAAGAAGGGTTTTGATCAGTATTTGGTGGAAGTGACTCGTGTTCCTAAGGGCAAAACCAAAGCAAGGAAGAAAGCTTCGTGATTATTTGGGGGCGCCAGTTCCAAAGTCTCGCAAAACGGCCTCCAATTATCGTATATTTGAACCCGAATCTATGGTTTATCTTGTTTCCGCGGTCCCATCGCCGACGCTTTTTTCGGTCCGAGGAATACCTCTGAACCTACGGGGGCACCACTCTCCCAAATCCCCGAAACTCAAAATCAATCCGATTCCACGTTCCCATTGCCAGCGCATTTTTGCGGTCTGAAACGGAAGAGTCTCTCCCCACCACCGCAGCCAATTCGCAATTGACTCGCCATTTTGCAAAGTTTTTGATTGAGCATCTGCAAATGATATCTAGAAAAATTGAGCAAAAAATACTCATAAGTTGTCGGCGATACCAGGTCATCACTCAGTTCGCCAAACAATGGGTCAAGCGCAAGATGCTGCATGTCGTCAAGACAATCAGCACCACAGATTAGGCCTAACAATATTTTGAGGTTGGGTGAAAGCCGATACTCGGATCTATTTCAACAATGATAAGTTGATCATCAAAATGGCTCCGTGGAGTTTCGGGGATTTAGGTTTTTGAGGGGAAAGCAGCGATCTATCCAGCATGACGCTCGTCCGACCCAATAGTGACCCCGCTCAGAATATCTTCAAGAAAAGATGCGGAGAGTTCGGCTCGTCCCTTGAGTCCAGACTTTCGATAAATGCCGAGGCTCTGCTGGCGAACTGTTTTTTCAGAAACCTGACGAACCTCGGCTATTTCTTTAATACTTAGCCCTCTAAGCAGGAGGAATGCAATTTCTTTTTCGGCTGCTGTCAGTTTCCAGAGTTCGAATTGTGTATCAATAGCCTTTTGCACCTCGCGAGAATACGCTGCAAGCGTAGTCTTCCAGGTATCGACACGCTCTTGAAGATGCGATCGCCTTTGCTCTGACGAAATGAGCGCATCAACAATTGGCGCGAGGCGTCTTCTCCAAATGGTTAAGGTAATGCCACTCGCCATAATCCCCGCAAAGATTTCAATAATCAAATGGGAGTTGTTGATTCCATTTGCGAAGTCTAGCCAAAGATCTCCCGCAATTAGAATGAGAAATAGAACGGATAGTTCAATCAATGCCCACTTCTGTTTCCGTGAAAATTTATCGCTCATCTCGATTCCCAAATCTCTGAATGCCGGCGTTGACCAAATCTGTATAACGACATCATATCACAACCAACCCATTTTGGAGCTGTTACTAACGAGATTTCAAGGGGACGATGAGAAAAAGAAAGGCATTCCGGATCTGCAGGGGTACCGGAATGCCGAAATTGGGACAACAAACCAAGGGGGCATGGTATAAGGGCACGATCTTGGCAAGCGACGAACTTAAAAAATTCTCCTCTGGTGACTTTGAAATACTCAGGCCTACATGAAACGAAATGCAGAAAGTAAGCCTCCTCGGGTTATACACACTTCACTTCTTACTGAACTGTGTATCTCACGATGAGTTCAGCGCCGTCGTTGAGATCACTCAAGGTATTCAAGGTCAGGGTCTTTGTGCCTGGCTCATAAGCAAAATCCTTTTCCAAAAGCTGCTTTCCGTTAAGCATAGCCTGAATTTCTTTTGCGTTGGTCACTGGCCGTGTTAGGACAAAACTGTTATTTCTTTTTACAATATCGGCCGACAGTCGTGTGATCAGCTGAGTCCAATCTGGACTGCACAGATCAAGAATGGAGCCTCCTGTTTTCTGGCTTAATGTCGTATATTCCATGCCAACTGAGGCTAGGCGGCAGTTATCTCCGACTGTGGAGTTGGCAAGTCCGACAATTGAATTGAAAGTGTAGTTTTTCAAGACGCCTTTCACATTAAAGTCTGCCGCAAGATTTCCCATGCCCTGCCCATTGTCATCCGATATGACCACAACCTCTGTCTTCGCCTCCGCACGAAGTGGTAATGGAGCAGCCAGAGGGACATTTTGATCACTTACGTAAAATGCTGCGAACATACCTTCCAATAGAGCGTTCATGCGAGAGATGGCGTCAGCGGAGGATACCCTCTGAGCGACAAATGCGATCTTCTTTGGATCGGCCCCCGCAGGTAAGGGGAATGGAGTGTCTATCAGGAGATGAATCCTGTGATCAAGTTTCCCGGCATTTAACGCTGATATCAACCGACCAAGATTGGCCTTGGTAGCTGCAATTTCACCATCCATTGTGGGGCTGGTGTCAACTGCGAATATGACATCGACTTTGAGAGACACCTTGAACTTATCCTGATATGTGGCTTTTTTAGCCTCTCCTGAGTCACCTGAATCAACCGCCGGGGCAGGTTGCGGCGAAGGTGTCTGCGCTGGTGCAGGGACTGCCTGTTCCGTAACCTGGCTCTTGAATTTTGATTTATCCGCGCAGCCTATGCCGCACAATAGTAAGATGCTAAAGAATAGAATCAGCCATCTTTGAATTAAAATCATGATCATGAGAGACTCCTGTGTTGTCTTAAGCTGAATTTTTGAGAGACTCAACCCAAGCAAGAAGAGACTGCTCTGACCAGTAGTCTTTGCGCGATAAAGTTAACGCTTCCATGGGTATGTGTATAGAATCGCAATGGACACAGTGCAGAAGCGTCAACTGATCAAGCTCAAATGCCTGCATATCGTGTCCACAATGACCGCATTTATGGAAATACCGAAGTTTTGTGCGGAGTGCGTCCTCCTCTATATTGAGACGCTTCATTTTCTCGATCAGTTCACGATCCTTCTTGTAAAAGTAAACATCCTCGGCTCGACTTCGGAAAAAATGATTGATCATAAAGCTGTGCCCACCTTGTCTAAAGTTCGTTTATCAAGACATCAATAGTTCTTAAGATTAGACATTCGTTCCGTATGTGCACTTTTTCGGGTGTAACAACGTGTCTATGAATAGGCTATTTGTCTGTTGCAGTGGAATCACAGGTGTAATCCTAAGACCTAGAACTTAGGTTCGATGTCTCCCGAAATGCGCCATGTCATAACATATTGACATTTAAGGCTTACGTTTGACTATTTTCATGACAGAACTTAGGTCCTAGAAGGTGAGGAAGATTCATTTCGCTGGAGTTAATCTATCACTTTGTAAATCTGTGCCTCTTCAAACTCTGCAGTGTCAATTGTCTGGTCATGAATTGCTTATCCAAAACCAATCATCCTTTCAGTCAACCTCGTCCCGCTTATTAAGAAAGTCCTGAAAATGGGCTGAAAATTCAGGTGGATTTTGCTTTGAATTGGCATAAGAGTGCGAACCGCTTGTTCTTGAAAGTGAACAACCTGAACTATACTTTGTAATCGGCGAAGTTGAGGTATTTTCGGTCAAAGCCACCAGATGATATTGAGAAAGATTCAAAAATTACTTAGCGTCACTTTACAGAGCTGCTAAAATTATGATGAATAGTCATGCCCACTACAATTCGATAATTGTGCTCCTATGCTGCCATTGCGCCTGACATTTAATAATGATGTTTCAGTAATATAATTTGCCGATTGTTAAAGGGATGGACAATAGTGGTCAGATTGACAGCCAACTCTTGAAAGTAATCCTCAAGTCCCTCAGTTTCAATTTCCTGATTTAGATTGGGCTGCTCACCATCCAGATGTTAGCCCCTAGCGGAGCCTTGACTTTTAGGCTCAGCCCCCTTATTTTGCTTGCGTTGGCCCAGTTCTCCGCCCTTTCGCGGCGGCGACAGGGGTTCGAATCCCCTTGGGGACGCCATCTTTCTTCTGCTTCGTTCTATTCAATATCTTATTATTCCTGCTAGATTTGAGCCATGCTTGATGCGCTTGGCAGACTCACGGTAACCCTATGCTGTCGCTGCAGGGGCTAGGCAAAATTTACTCTATTTTGGCGAGACCCCCGTTCCGAAAGATAATCTGTGAAGTCGAAACTTTTACAGAGAAGCTCAGTGCGACTACTTTTCATACTTGTCGTTTTAATCTGTTGTCCGCGATTGTCGGCAACTGAGCTGGTCGATATCCAGAAGGAAAATACCCAGGGTACGTGGCTGGGTCAGTATATTTATTACTACATCGGCAACGATAGCATCGAAGATATTGCAAGCCCAGCTTATGAAACCAAATTCATTCCAAGCCGTGAGCAAATTATCAGGTATGAACAAATCGCTCCAGGTCAAGCTTATCACAGGCTAAGATTTTGGTTCCGCATAAGTTTCAAAAATAGCGCGAATGTAGCCCAAGAAATCGTTATTGATCGGGATCAATTTCGGATGAAATCGGTTGAGTTATATCATGGAACAACCTTTGTCGATCGTCTGCAATCAGGTGATCGCCGGCATGATCGCTATTTCCGCTTGAACATTGCAGCCAATAGCATAGAAACGTTCTATTTTTACGTGCAGCCAAATCTCATTTTCAACTTTAGCCTACGCTTTTGGACTGATGTGCGCTTCTATTATGAAGCTGTTGGGCTCTTTGATAAGAACGCGGTAATGTCCATAAGTGTGGTGATGATGGCCGCACTCTTCAATATACTGTTATGCTTCTCTTACCGGGAGAAGGTGCATCTATATTACCTGGGATATCTGCTATCGTACCTTCTTTGGCTGATTTCAGTCTGGACGATCTCCGATATGCCTTGGGGGGAGAATGATGGGGTTGGGTTCTTTGGCTCAACGACTTCTCTATTTGTGATGCTCTTTTCCATCCATTTTTTGAACCTTAAGCAGTATGGATGGCTTAATGTCGTCGCACGCTTTTTAGTCTTGTGCAGCCTTTTTTGTATGGTCCTCAGTCTGTTCGATCCTCAATTGGGCTTTCGCGTTATACAGCTTATGTCGGTCATCGGCTCACCATTTTGCCTCTACTGCGGAATCTATACAGCATGGCGGTCCCGCAAGGCACATCTCTACATCTATTGCTTGGCTTATGGCAGTATGCTAACAGGTGTGGTTCTAACCATTCTTTACAACTTGTACCTACTGAAGGATCCAGCTTTTGAAGGGTCTATGCAATTCGGTATGACCATCGAAGCTGTGCTCATGCTGATCGCAATCGGGCATAAGATTTGGTCTACCGAAAGAGAACTCAGACACAACCAAAAGCAGTTAGCCAAGGTATTCTTTCCTCATCAACTCGAACAGATCAAACAGGGTCTACCCCTAGAAGCCACCATGCCCATAGGCGAGCATGTGGCCTGCATCCTGGCCTTTGATGTGATCGAGAGTTCCAAGGTAAAGCATCCTGATTTTGCGGATACTCTTGAAGACTTTTTGTCACGTTGTCGTCTGTTGATGACCGATCACTACGATGGAAAAAACTTGATCAGCAATGGCTATATAGTGAAGGAGATGGGTGACGGCTTTCTCTGCTCGGTAGGCTTCCCGTTTCGGGCGATCGGACCTTCTTTGGAAGTCTGTGCTATCGAACTTGCCGAAAGAGTGGCCGCGGAATTTGCCAAGGCCATGAGTAAACTCACGGAAAACGAACCAATCTACTGTTCCATTGCCATCGCCAAAGGATCGGTGCGCGGCTATTTCTCTAAATCAGGTGCGATACGTCATGATCTATGGGGGCCTGCCATTGTCCATGCCGTGCGCTATGAGAGTCTACGGAGGCGTATTTTTAAAGTCTACCCCGAGTTACGGGGCAGCATTTTGATTCTACAAGAGGCCGTGTACCAATGCCTTCCAGCTGAGAGGCGTCAGCCCTTTCAGGTCATGCCATTGAAAGCTAACGGCATGCAAGTGCGCGACGACGAATCGGCTACCTGCCTCGCCTACCGGCAGCTCGAACAGGTCAGTCTAAGGCGAACAGGGAGTTAATCAACATAATGCCAAGCTTTGAATCTAGAGGTGCTCAAGCGCTGCCAACAAGAGCTTATGTGTGGTGTCTCGCAGGAGCGCCGATGACTTCCGATGGGCGTTCAGGCTTGGCAAAGAATCTTTGCCGAATCCAAAGGGACACGGAAACCAAACCGATGAGGACGGGAACCTCAACCAAGGGCCCTATAACGGCTGCAAATGCAGCCCCATGATGGATGCCAAAGGTAGCGATGGCAACAGCAATGGCCAGTTCGAAATTATTGGATGACGCCGTGAAAGAAAGAGTCGCTGATTGTGGATAGTTTGCGCCTGCACGTTTGCTCAGATAGAACGATGCCAAGAACATAATAAGGAAATAGAATCCCAGCGGAATAGCAATGCGAACCACATCCATAGGGACCGAGAGGATCTGTTGCCCTTTCAGGGAAAACATCAGGACAATCGTGAAGAGCAAAGCCACCAAAGTCATCGGACTTATCTTAGGGACGAAGGTGTTTTCATACCATTCGGCACCTTTTGTGCGACGCAGCAACCATCGGGTTAGTGCTCCGGCTAGAAAAGGAATACCCAAGTAAATCGCTACTGATTTTGCCACTTCCGCCATGGTGAGATCAATTTCAATAGTTTGCAGTCCAAACATTTTAGGCAAGACCGAAAGGAAGAAAAAAGCATAAGCGGGAAACAGCAGAATCTGAAAGATAGAGTTGAGTGCGACAAGGCCTGCGCAGTATTCACTGCTACCTTCCGCTAGTTCATTCCAGACGATTACCATGGCGATACATCGAGCGAGGCCAATCAGAATGAGGCCGACCATGTACTCGGGCTTGTCGGGAAGAAAGATAATGGCCAAACCAAACATGAGCAAGGGCCCAATGACCCAGTTTTGCACAAGGGAGAGGGCCAGAATTTTTTTATTCTTGAATACTTCTCCCAGTTGCTCATATTTGACCTTGGCGAGGGGCGGATACATCATGACAATCAGGCCCAAAGCGATAGGAATAGAAGTCGTTCCAAAGCTAAGTGAATTTAACCAGGGAAGCAGTTCGGGGAAAAAGCTTCCCGATCCTATGCCGACAATCATAGCGAGGAAAATCCAAAGGGTCAGATAACGGTCAAGGAAAGACAATTGTTTTGGCATGGAGATCTCTCAGTTTCTTGTAACGTCCTAAGCGGATGCTGTATGGAAAAAGATTTCAGAGCCTGTCGGCCATTCTTTTGAATTCACGAAGGCTGTCGGCATGGATGCAATAGCAGCGCCGCGGACCATCAATTGTGCCTTGAACTAAGCCCGCTTCTTTCAAAATTCGCAAATGTTCAGATACAGTCGAAGGCGCTAGAGAGAACTCTTCGGCTAGATCACCTGATATGCATTCACCTTTCTCGATGAGTATACGGAGCAGGCGAATCCGTACCGGATGTCCCAAGGCTTTGCATATATTCGCAAATTGCTCTTCAGAAAAATCTTTGTCTCGAGTTTTTTGGGGAGCAGGCTTACAGGTACGCTCCGACACTTGTCCTCCTTAGGATGGGTGAACGATCGGGCGCCCTGATGCAACCCTCGAACTTCTTCTATCGTCGAATGACGAAATAGGGAATAGCTAAGTTTTAAGTGCATGATATTATTTAATTAAAGATCGTACTTCATTGGAGCAATGAGCCCCTATTGGGGAAGAATGAAGAGAGTTTTTCCCTTGATACGTTTTGGATTTGCAGATAGCTATTCAAGCGCAAGCTCAGAGCACGCAACGCATCTTTGGGTGCATGGAATCTCACGGAATGAAATCTTGATAGGGAAGTTATTCATGAACATACTTTTTCTTTGTACCGGAAATTCCTGTCGCTCTATTTTGGCTGAAGCCACTTTCAATCACTTGGCGCCGAAAGCTTGGCAAGCCATGAGCGCTGGGAGCCACCCGACGGGAACGGTTCATCCTCGCTCGCTGGCTCTTTTGAAGCGCGAAGGTATCAAGACCGAGGGTTATTATAGCAAATCCTGGGACAATCTGCCGTCGACACCCGACATCGTTGTCACTGTTTGCGCGAGTGCTGCGGGTGAAACTTGTCCGACTTATCTGGGCAAGGCGGTGAGAACTCATTGGGGTGTTGAAGATCCAGCTCACGCAAAAGGCACGGATGCTGAGATTGATGAGGCCTTTCTTAAGGCCTACCTAATTTTGCGGAAGCGAATTGAAGCTTTCCTGGCTTTGCCACTGGAAAAACTGACAAGTGACCAAGCGCAACTGAAATTGGATTTGGACAGGATAGGCACTCTTCTTTGAGGGAAGCTTGAAAACCCATGCTCGAGATTGTTTCGTCCAGATTCGGACAACTCAAACCAGGATCGATGCAAGCACGCCGAACGCGAGTCCCAAAAATTTTTCGCAAAGACTACGACCAGGCGTTGTAGCGAAGTTTTTGGGACTCTATGTTCAACAATTTATTCCTTCACTGACTCATTCTTGCCGCTTGTCGACTCGCGCGGAACGTTTGCAACTCCGCTTGGGATATTGCCCCTGACTTATCCGTGTCAATGCTGTCAAACTGTGCATAAAGTCGCGGATGAGATTGCAATTCATCTTTGGACAGAACTTTGTCTCCATTGCTATCCAAGGTCTCAAATGCCAGCGGACCGCGAGATTTGGCCTGACCTTGTCCCCTGCCTTGAGCGGTCAATGTCGACAGAGAAGCCAGAAGAAGCGTTCCTAAAGACACTGCATATATAGCTTTCATAAAATTCTCCAGAGTTTTGCGAAAAGTTGAAGCAACTTTCCTGTTCTACTCCTTAAGACGCGACGAAGGCATAAAAGGTTCAAATCTTTTTGAAACTTTGATGAACGTGGGCAGCGTATATTGATTCCAATGTTCAATATCCCAAGGAATGCGCTGTTGCCCTCGGAAAGGTTTGGCGATGTGTATGATCTCGTCTATTTTACAATGATTCCATCCAGCTGAGTAGGGGGCGGGATCGTCTCGGTAAAGACTCGGACTCTTCTGCAGCATCCCAGCGATGCAAGAACAAGCCTTTGGTGTTTGCTTGTCGAAAGAGTCAAGGAGAGATTGATGGGTAAGGATCAACACTGCGCGAACTGCCAATTATTTGCCAAACAGGGTGAAGCCAACGGTCAGGAATTGGTAAATGCACGATGATTGCAACCGGCAGCGTGAATAGCAAAGGTTGGTGTACGGCGTGGGTTAAAAAGGTCTAAGCCATCAAGAAAATTTGGAGCGCTTACCAGCGAATCCAAGATGAGGCATGCGCCGAAGCCGAGCCACCTCCGCAAAAGGCCGAGGCCGACGAGCTGCTCGAGCCATGTCCATTGGCGGTCGCGGTCGCGCTGGCTGAACAGGAGGTCGTTGTTGATTGGTCTGCCGGGCTTACGTGTCGCACGGCAACAGTCACCTGAGCATCGATCACCTCGCCGTTAGGACTTAAAACGTTCAGGGTGTAGCTCGAACCCAAACATCTGCGGTTACAAGCTGCCCGTTACTTCCCAATGCTTGCAGCGAATAGAGAGTGGTTTGGGTGGGAGTAAACAGTATTTGACCATTCGCTGGGAGCTGGCTCAGCACTTGTCCGTTGGTCTTGTTGGTCAGACTTACAGTCGATATGGAACCGTTGACTTTCCAAGCAAGGGTGACCGTTTCGCCAGGTACAATATCCGTTTTGGAAGGATAGAAATACTCGATAGCTGGAGCCTGCAGTCGTGGAACAACGTTGACCCAAAGCTCGGACGTGGCGACTTGTCCTCCGTCTCCGGTGACTTGGAGAGAATAGAGAGTTCTTTGATTCGGGGCGAGGTCAATCTGCCCAATGTCTGGGAGGGAAGGGAAAATTTCGCCGGAAGTCTTGTTCTGAACCCTGACGCTTGCAACAGCATGCTCATTTATTGTGAGTAGGCATATCGCACGGAGCTCCGATTGTAAAATATTATTACAAAGATGATCGACTGGGCGTAGTTATTCGATAAGATGCAATCCGTTCCGTTTTTCTATTCGGAAATCCAAGGATTTCAGCT
>JBGSTF010000246.1:0-10032 GCA_041736645.1 Oligoflexus sp.
CGAGATAGCCGGCATCGTCCACTCCGGTATTTTCATCGTCACAGCATTCAGAGGTGGCATTCCAAAAACGGTCACCCTTAGAGTCCTTGGTACCGTTTGGCATCAAGAGCAAAACATTCAAGCGGTCATTGACCCGCGTGAGGCCAAGCCAAAGGTCGGAGATTTCGGCGGAGTTGCGCACGCCATGAAGAAAGACGACCAGGGGATAGGTTTTGCTGTCTTTATAGCCGAAGGGAGTGATCAATCGCGCTGGTCTGTCGCCGCCAAGTTGATAGGTCTTGGCCTGAAGCAGCGGTGCAATTCCCAATAGGCAAAAGCAGAGCAGGAAAATTCGTCGCATGGAAAATCCTTGATGTGGTTGAAGTTGATGACAATTTGATTGCTAACAATGCGCCTCTTCTAATCGAAATAGGGACGTCAAAGCAAGCAGATTCGCTTCCTGTCGGCGGATTTTTACCCAAGTCACGAACTCGGCTTGCGGGGCTACGGTTTGGTGGGGATTTTTTGGAGCCCCTAGGCTTTCAAGCTGTTGCCATTCGGGCTAATCTCCCTTACATTGCCGCGATCCTTAACGAGGAGATGGTTCATGACTTCCCCATTTATGGTGGCTGTATCGGGCGGCTCTGGCTCTGGTAAAACGACCTTTGTCAGCAGGCTGTGGAATCGCTTGGAAATGGAACGTCCCTTGGTGATCAGCATTGATCATTACTACAGTGACCTGTCGCATCTGCCCCATGATCAGCGGGCGAAAAGCAATTTTGATGACCCTGAGGCGATCGAACGTGATCTCTTGCACGAGCAGATCAGTCTCTTGCGCAATGGTTTGGCTGTGGATCGTCCTTGCTATGATTTTGCCAGCCATACGCGACTGGACAAGCGGGAACGTTTGGATCCATCCAGCATTATCATCGTCGATGGCATTTTTTCCTTATGCTATCCGGAATTGCTCAAGCTTTTTGACCTCAAGATTTTTCTGGAAGTTGATGATGATGTGCGGGTTGTTCGGCGCATTGGTCGCGATATGGCGGAACGCGGTCGGAGTTTTGACAACTGCGCTAGCCAGTATCAGGGCTCCGTGAAGGCCATGTATCAGAAACACATAGAACCGTCCAAAGCTCATGCCGACTTTGTGATCCCATGGCAGAGTTTCAATGAACGCGCCATCAATTTTCTGGCCCAGATGATTCATTCTGAACTTCGCTCCAAGTCTAGCCAAGCGCCTCGCTGAAGGCGCCTTTAGCTTCGCTGTGGATAAATCCTTTCTGGCCCGAAAGAGCCATAAAAGTCATAAATGTCATTAGATTAGCAAGCAAGATCGATTTCTGGCCAAACGGTCAAATCGGAATCTTTGAGATCGATTTGCCATTTTCTTGCCAATAGACCCTTGAGCCCAAATTTTAATCAGGATCACATAGCTTATCTTTATGGGGACTTGAGACTCTTGGTTAAAGGACAAGGATCACTTACCGTTTTGTATGTTTGGGTGCAGGGACCACAAAGCATCCGAAGCGGTCTTAACAAGGACGAGCAAGGGCCGCGTTAGAGGAGGAGTCCATGAGTTTATTCAGCCATGTGTTGGGTCGCGCCCTCATAAGCGGGCCTCTTTTATCCTTATTATTGGTGGGTTGCGATAGCGCGCCGCCTGCATTCCGAGAGATCAGTCTGTCGGGAAGTGATGCGAGCTACAGCGGCTCAGAAGATGCCTCGGTCGCGGATGCCAATCAAACCAACAGCAGCAGCGATCTGGACCCTATCACCGGGGATCAGACGGCTGCCGATCGTGGCGAGGATGGTCCTGGGTTGCCGGCGGTTGCCGCCGCCTCTTGGAGCTTCCAGGCCTCGACCTTGGCTCCTGGGAGCCTAGCCCTTGATGTATCAGGGGGACAGATTCAGCAGCGCTTTCAGATGGACAATAACATCGTGAATACGCGTATGGATTTCAACCAGGTCAATCGTCCGGTTGTCACCGAGGCCTTCCGTCAGGGATCCGAACAGGAATTCAAGACGGAAAACTTTGCGCAATCCGCCAACCCATCCGGGCTTTTGGATGTGTTGCTGGTCGTCGACAACTCCGGATCGATGGATGCCGAGCAAGCCAACCTTAGCAACAAGCTGGCTCCCTTACTCTCTTACGTAAAAGACAGTGATTGGAAGATCGGCGTTGTGACCACCGATCCCTCCGATGGCTGTTTGCGTGGCCTCGTACGGAAGGGCGAAGTCAACGCCGCACAGAAATTTGCTGCAGCGGTGAATGCCGGAGTCCAAGGCAGCGGCAATGAACGTGGTATTCTGCAGGCTGTCAATGGTTTGAAAGGGGAGTGCAATCAGGGTGGATCCTGGCTGCGCAGCAACTCAACTGTAGCCGTGCTGATTGTCAGCGATGAAGATAACTGCTCCCTCAAAGGCAAGGACTGCCCCAATGAATCCTACGCTAAGAGCGACTATCTGGTCGACTACCTGCGGAGCATTCGTCGGGTCGGCGTCAACGCCCGAACCTATGGTTTGATTTGGCATCCAACAACCACCCAAAGTGCTTGCAATACTGCCTTGAACCAAGGTTCGATCTACGCTGAAGCTATAGAGAAAACGGCAGGAACCTGGGGCTCGATCTGTGATGCTGATTATAGCCGGACTCTGTCGGCCATCAGCTACGATTTGAGTGTGATATTGAAAACGCAGTTTGCATTGCAGTTCGAACCCTATATGGCATCCCTGAAAGTGTATGTGAACAATCAGCTGCAATCGTCCGGCTATAAACTCAGTGGCAATGTCTTGGAATTCACCACAGCTCCCGCTGCCGGTTCCACCATCAAAGTCAGCTATGAGTTCAGCAATGAACCGCCTCGACAAGAATTCTTTTTGGCGAATGCGGCTGATTCAGGGACCTTGCAGGTCTATCTCGATGGAGTTTTGGCTAAGAACTATAGCTACGATGCTGGAGCCAAGAGTATTCGTTTCAATAGCGCGCCTATGGCCTATGAAATCAAAACGGTCTATCGCAAGTCCGGTGAGCTGAAGGCAGATTTCCTGATCGGCGCATCGGCCAAGCCTTCGAGCGTAAGGGTGAGTGTCAATGGAACTCCTAACTCGAGCTTTAGCTATAGCGCCAGCACAGGCTTGGTCCATCTGAACCAAACTCCTGTCGATCAGAGCTTGGTCAGTATCAGCTTTGATCAGCAGCTGCAGCCGAAACTTCGCTATCCGATCTATGCCGCCGCTGAACTGCGAGATCAGGTTCGGGTCTATGATGCTCGGACCAAAAGCCAATTGGCGGTGACTGTGGATGGCGATGATATCGTCTTCGCAGCCAACCAATTCGCCGCTCTCAGGGACATTTTGGTGGTCTATCCAGCGGCTGGTGCTCAGGCTCTGACCGTGGATTTAGGACGAGAGATCCTGCCCCCCAGTCTGACGGTCAAAGGGACCAAAACCGGTTCGTGCGCCCTCAAAGATCTCAGTGTCAGTGGGAACTCAGTGGACATGAGCCGCTGCAAGTTCGCCGCCAATGAAAGCATCCTGATCGGCTTTACCTATGCGAGTGAGCACAAGAGCAGCTTCGATCTGGGCGATCTAGATCTTGATCAGAGTCAGTATCGATGGAAGGTGGCTGTGAACGGCGAGGAGACCAAGGACTACAGTCTGAACCAGAGCACCTTAAGTTTCCCAGATTTGCCCTTGAACGCCCGAGTCGATGTCAGCCTCTACAAAGTTACCCACTAAACCTAGAGAAAAAAGTAAACGACAAAGCAGCAAGGAGGCCACCCGGCCTCCTTGTTTTATTCAATGCAGGCCAAGTGGCCTTCTTAGCCAGTTTCCTGGTTTTTATCGGTCGTCGTCAGCAAACGCCGAATAATCTGCAAGAGTTCCTCGCCTTTGAATGGCTTGATCAGCCAACCATTCACTCCAATCTGTTTGGCCTTCCGAATCAGATTGTTATCTCCCTCCTGAGAAAGGACAATAATAGGGCCTTTGTATAAGCGCTCTTCACGAAGGATGCGAGCCACCTCTAAGCCTTCCAAGCGAGGCATATGGATGTCGGTCATCACGAGGCGAATACGATCTCGATTGGCGTCAAAGGTTTCCAGAGCTAAGATGCCATCCTCAGCTGTCAGGAGATCAAATTCAGGGACCTTCAGAAAAAATGTAAGCTGATCGCGGATCGTACGACTATCCTCAGCGATCAAAATACAGTCTTTTTGCGTCATCAGGAATTCCTTTTAGAAACAGGTGCTTGGATTGAGGCAGTTCTGAACCAATTCACATTTGCTCACAACCCCGTCCTGAGCTGTCGAGACTCCTGAGCTTGTGGTCAAGGCATCGTACACACACTGCAGGCCCAAAGCCTGGCAGGCAACACTGGAGCCACAGGCTGGAGTTGGCGAACAGCCGGCATCAGCATTCTGATTGAACTTGACCAATTGAGCTTCAATGGCATTGAGTTCGGCTCCTGTGCCTGTGACATCGAGCAGTTTGCAGTCTTTGGTGGCATCAACGATAAAACTAAATTGAGTTTGAACCGCAGCAATCGTCGTCAGGCTGTCGTTTAGAAGGCTTATGTCGGGGCACTGGGCGTTCGGGTTGCTCACATCCACTGTCGCGGCCAGATTCGTCAGGCTGGTGGTAGTGCCTTGGATCGCTGCCGTGGCATCGGTAACGGTGGGCAGAGCCATGATACCGGCGAGAAAACAGGCTAGGTTTTTGACCCTTGAGGAATCTTTATTTGGCGAACTGATCAAATCCCCGACGCTGTCGGTCAGAGCTGCGAGCCTTAGGGTGCGAGTTTCTCCTTCGCCGACCACAGAGGTGGATATTTGATCAAAAAAGTTGTCGACGCCATTGCCGGATGATTCATTGAATCCCGTGCCGTCGATGATATCGGTAAGAATCGTCCACATACTCAGTCCTGAAGCACCCAAACGAGCGGCGCTGCGCAAGAGGCGCAGGTCATCGCTATCACGTTCGACCTTGCTGAGACTGCTCAGAGCAGCCGCATATTTTTGTTCGTCGATCTGAATGCGGGCCTCTTCCAGGAGGGCGGTGTCAGTCTCAGGTTTGACCAGCGATTGATAGATATTCAGATCGCAGCCTGCGAGCAAGGATCCCACCATGAAGAAAAGCAGTAGGCGAGACAGCATGAAATCTCCTTCAAAAACTCATGGTGGATTGCAAACTCAGAGCCCATCGCCGATCCATCCGCTGACCTGGTGTTTCGCCGAGCTCCACCGCATAGTTGGACACATCCAAACGGAAGAGCCAGGCATCGACAAAGGCTCCTGCAGTCAGATAGCCTTCGCGAACTCCAGCCAAAAGACCAATATCATGGTCACGCCCGTAAAAACTTTTGCCGAATTCGGCGCCCATATGCAGAAGGCGAGTGAGGTTCAAGCCTTCACGGTTCATAAGATCCCTGAGATCAGCCGACAGGTCGAGGTCCCATGCCGCAAACTTCATTCGATAAAGGGCGCCGGTGCTTATCACTGCCTTCAGATTCGGCGGTTTTTTGCCAGCTTCCGCATTGGCAAAGGAGGTGTCTCCAACATTCTGTACGGTGAGTCCCAATCGCAGGGCCGGCGTAGGTCGCCAGATCGTGCCTATATCTCCGCCATAGCCTAGACCTGATTGCAGCGGAGCATAGTCATCAAATTGCACTGTGGATGGCGGAACAAACTCAATGATGTCCGTGAAGCTCATCTGGCCGTGGATATAGAATCGATAGAGAGGGCGGAGAGTGGCCCCAATCATGAGTTGGGGCCCCAAAGGCATAGCATAGGAAAACTGGGCACCGGCAAAGGTATCGGATTCGAACTCGGCCTGGGGGGTCGTTGGTTCGCGCAATTCAAGCCACGAAGCGCTGGTGCCAAAGAGTTGAAATTCAAAACCCTTGATACGCATCGCCATGGTGGAAAGCTGGCCCCGCAGGTATTGCCTTTTGCCGAATTTTTCGTCAAAACTCCGCAGAAAACCCAAGCCATCATCCACGGAACCCAATTTCATAAGATCAGACATAGTATCGAAAGAATTCTGTCCGAGCACTCCGTCGAGTTGCAGAAATCGCAACTGAAAGCTGGAACGACTTTCGGCCAAGGCGGCTGGATTAAAACGGGTGGCTTCATTGGAGTCGAAGGCTGCGACATAGGTTTCACCGCGGCCTTGGTTGCGTGGAGAAACAAACACAGCCTCGCGCTCGGCGCTGATCCCTCTGGATGAATACAAGAGCAAGACCAGGAGTGGAGTCAAGCGAGCAGCTCGCATAAGGCGCTACCTCTGTATGATGAGTCATAGCGCTTATTGTACTCGAAGATACGAGGGCCTCGTCAATGACATAGTCACGGCGAGGCCCCGATCGCTGTCCGCAGCTGTTTCTTATCAGCCGGCCCCAACCAAACTAAACCAAGGAACGAAGGTGATGAGCAGAAGCGAGATGAGAAGGAGGATCAAGAACGGAATGGTTGCCTTGACCAGCTCATCAATTGGTTTTTTGAAGCGCGTGCTAGCGATCAAGAGGTTGATCCCAAGCGGCGGATGGACAAATCCAATCTCTAGGTTCACCAGGAAGATGATACAAAGGTGGATCGGGTCGATGCCGAACTGCAGGGCGATGGGAATAAGAATCGGCACGACCACCACGATCGCCGAGAAAATATCCATCACACAGCCCACACCCAAGAGGAAAAGATTCATCACCAAAAGAAAGACGATCTTGTTTTCCGAGATATGCTTGAGACTTTCGATCATGTGCGAGGGCACATCTTCGTCGATCAGATAGCCGGTAAAACCAACGGCGAAGCCTAGAATGGTTATAATAGACCCTGTGAGCACAGCCGCTTCAATCATCGACCTTGGCAGATCGCGCTTTAGAGTGAACTCTTTTTTGATGAAGACTTCGACCACGATCACCCACACCAGGATCACGGCAGACACTTCATTGACGGTCACATAGCCGCCATAGATACCGATCATGATGATGAAGACGATGGGCAGTTCCCAAATCGCATCCTTGGTGGTTCGAACCACTTCCGACCAGCTGAAGGCATTGTCAACAATCGCGAGGCCCGCAGCTTTACGCCGCCGGTAGTCATAAACCGCCGAATATAGAAAAACGATCAAGAGCATCAGAACGCCAGGTAGAAAGGCGGCGTTGAACAGCTTCTGGATATCGGTTTTGGCCACAACACCGTAAAGAATCATCGGCAGGCTCGGCGGGAACAGCAGTCCGATACTGCCGCCTGTGACCAAAAGGCCTAAAGAAAAGCGTTCGCTGTAGCCTTTATCCAAAAGAATCGGATAAAGGATGCCGCCCAAGGCGATAATCGTCACACCGCTGGCGCCGGTCAAGGTTGTGAGCAAAGCGCAGGACAAAAGACCGGCGATGGCGAGTCCGCCTGGCATCCAACGGACGATCGACTCCATAAAAGCCATAATACGATACGGAGCCTTGGTATCTTTAAGTATGCAGCTGGTCAAGGTAAAGAGCGGCATCGCCACCAGAATCGGCGTTGAAGCCAGTCGATTCAATTCGATGAGAACCGTCTGCATATTGTCGACGTCGTGGTCGGCAAAGTACAGACAGGCTAGAGCGAGAGCACCAAAAACCGTAAACAGCGGCACTTCAATCAGGGCGAATACACCAATCAGGATCAGGACAACGGTAAAAAGTGTCATCGGTTAGCCTCAATCTTTGGTCAGATGAAGAGGGTAGACGGCCAGCACCAAATAACGGAAGGCCCCCGTCGCAAAAAACAGCGGTATAATTGAGGATACATAGCCTTTTGCACCAAAGATTTTGAGTTCGCCGACCATGAAATCTTTTGACAGATAGAGACCGATCAGCATCGTCAGGCAGCCAAAGACCGCAGCAAAGCGATGGCAGATGTCCTTCGTGTTTTCAGGCACGAAACGCAACAGCAGCTCCATGCTGATGTGCTTGCCTTCACGGAGAGCCAGGGAGGCACCGACCAGGGAAATCCACATCACCATAGTCGGTAAAAATTCCAGAATTTCTTGCGAGGACTGGCCGAAGATGTTCCTTTGGATAATATTGAGTGACATCAGGACGATCAAAGCACTAAACAGTCCAATCAGGATGAGCTTTTCGAACTTTTCAAGCAGACTATCGATTCTCTTCAGCATAGATCCCCTACGGTATCCACTGGGAGTGAAAGAACAGGGACGGCGCGAAAGTTAATGCGCCGTGCAACCATCCCGTTATTTGCGCATGCCTTTTAGGATACCTTGAACTTTGTCAAAAAGCTCTTTGGAATAGGTGTCGCCGATACTCTTTTTGTAGACATTGTCGGCATAGACCTGGAATTTTTTGATGTCAGCTTCGGAAGGCTTGATGAACTCGATGCCATTGGTCTTCAGGATTGCTTTAGCTTCTTCGTTCTCTTTGCGGGAAACATCGACAACCTTCTTGCAGTATACCGTTGCTGTCTCACGAATGATCTTTTGTTGATCGGCGGGCAGTCCGAAGAACACTTCTTTCTTGATGATGAAAGCGCCCGTCGAGTTCACAAAGGGGTAGTCCATCATATATTTGACTTTGGAAAACCACTGAAAGGCCACGGCTGCCAGCGGAGGACTGTAGAAGGAGTCGATCATCCCTTTATCGAGACCCATGGTAACATCGGCCAGATGCAGCGGAGTTGCACGAATGCCAAATTCTTCCAGAAAGCGTGAGGCGACGGTGTCACCGCTCCATACCCACATTTTTATATTCTTCAGCGAGGCTTCGGTATCTATCTTCTGTTTGGAGAACACATTGACAAAACCGGCTTCGGCAAAACCGAGCAAGACATAGCCCTTTTTATCAAATTCTTTGACGAAATCGTCAAACAGCAGTTCTTTGACCTTGTCCACTTCCTCGTTAGTCTTGAACAGCAAGGGAGCTTCGAGAATGCGCACGGACTTGACCAAGTTTTCCAGTCCAACACCGGACAGGGCGGCTGCTTGCAAAGTATTACGTTCCATGGCGCGAAGCATGTCGACTTCATCGCCTTTTTTGCCGCCTTCCATAATCTTAAAATCCAGCTTACCGCCAGTTTGCTTTTCGACGTCAGCTTTCATTTCTTCGACGATGTTGGTCCAGGTGCTGCCTTTTGGAGTCACAATTCCGAACTTTATGGTTTTAGCGGAAAGGGTGCTCGTCATCAGCAAGGCCGAGACGCAGGTACCGAAGGATAGCAATAGGGAAGGTACGCGCATGCCAGTCTACTCCTCAAGAGTGAACGGAATTAAAAGAGATCTTCGACGCTGTTAAGATACAGTTTTGCTCGGGCTTTGGCCAGACTGTTGTAAAGTCGCAGCTGGGGGGCTTTGTCTGGATCAGGGTTTTTCGCCAAGACGGCCTTGAGGATCTTTTCAAACTCGGCCTGGTCCTGCTTCTGAACGGAAATGTAGCGCGCCTTGAACACATCGCCTAAGAGAAAGTCAGAGCCGCTTATCCTTTGAATGGCCTTATAATGTCCATCGGCTTTTTCGAAATTGCCGCCCATCATCGGCGGCCTTGCGCCGTAGTAGAGCATAAGGAATAAATGGGCTGTGCCGAAATTAAAGGATTCGTTAAGAGTGATGACTCGCTCCATAACTTTTTCCATTTTCGGTCCTTGAGCCAGTGCTGCCATCGAATTCATGTTTCGATTGAGAAAGGCCGCGACATTGAAACCATACCAATACAGGGCCGGGACTCCACTTTTACCGACTGCCAGAAGGCAGGCATCCAGCTCGGTTATGACCTTCAAGCCCTTTTCGCAGCGCTTGTCCTCTTGGATGAGAGCTCTTTCACCATACTGTATGCCGCGTAGATAGAGACGATTGATGCGTTCTTTAAGATAGGCTTTGTCACCGACACCGGGTGTTTCCAAATCCGCTTCCACGAAGGCAAAGGTGTAGCTGGCGTACATTTGTGCAAGCAAGGCCAAGATCTGTTGATTGTTCGGATCACTCTCCAGCATAGCTTCGAGAAGCTTGATGTTGGCTGGCAGTGCTTGTTTGATGAGTTCCAAGTCATCATCTCTTTCAAAGGCAGGAACA
>JBGSTF010000215.1:0-2727 GCA_041736645.1 Oligoflexus sp.
TGGAGCTTGTTTTCAAAGAACTACCTCGATGCCAAACAGTCGATGATTACAATCGACTCCTGCCCTATCAAGCATCCAAGCACTTCCCATTAAAGCCCTATCAGCTTAGCAAGTAAAACCGGTGGATTTGGTGGCGCTTACGATTCTTCACCTGAAGAGGGGGCGGGTGATCTCTCGATCGCCTTACCTGAGCTAACTGATTTTTTTCAAGCGAACAGGCAAGCGGATAGCACCTTCCAGAGTCTGAACCGCTTTCCATTGAAGGATTTCAGGTCCTGCTGCTCGAAAGGCTGAAGACCACAGATTTTCGCCTTGCCGCCGAGAACGTATCGCCTTTTCTATATTCGGACACCAAGCGAATGGCTCTTAAAGATTGGAGTTTTGATTTTTTCAAGGCGATGGCAAAACTTTTGACAGCCGAAGAGTCTGCCAAGTAACAGGCCGTCCGTAAAAGCAAAGTGAATCCTATGCTCGTTGTCATAACAGGCCTTTGCAGGTCCAAAACCGAAAGCTTCCTTGTGCTACTTCGATAGAGGAGAAGGAGCATGGGTGGCGATTCAAATTTCCGAGAATGCCCTGCAGGCCCACTTGAGAAATCATGATGATGCCGCTCCCGGAGGAGCCGCTGGGCAGACTGCCACGCAATTGGATGCGGCCAGCAGCCACGAAGCGACGGGTTTATGGAAGATCGTCGAGCTTGGCTGAGGATAAGCTTTTACTTTAGGTATGATTAAAGCCTGAGCAGTACTGGCCAGCATTTGGGGTTGTTCCACGAAGAGGTCGCTTTTCGCTGGTTGACATACACGCTTTTTGGTCGGTGCTTTGCCGGATTTCCATTGCGAACAATTCAATCGGCGGCAGCTGGTAAAAGCCAAATAATTCCTCAGTTTAGAAATTTGAATTCCACACTGATCAAATGCTGATGTTTTAAAAGAAGGAAAGCGCGAGATGCTTTTCGACTGTTCGGCCTGACTGCGTCGGTGATGGTTAGCAGATTGCATTAACTCCACTAGCGAGAAGTTGTGTGTGACTTCTCGGGTTCAACTCAACTTGAAAGGTACCTGAACATGAAATCTGAAGCACTGAAACTGATTCTGTCCCTGGGCTTTGTCTTCGTCTTTGTTGGCTGTCGTTCTGAATCTGAGCCCAAATCAAGTGAACTGAATGCAGTTGCGCAGCCAGTTTCTGTTGAGCAAAAAATATCGGACATAGAAAAACATCTTCGGAATGCCGAGCAGTACTTTGCTGAGGCAAACGCAGCGCAACCGGAAACGGCCTCTTTCATACAGAGACGCGGCTGCAGTTCTCTTGCGTCTGCGGCCCTGAGCGTGGGAACCGCTAAGCTTGCTGCGGCTCGTGCTGGAACGACAAACCTTTACTTAGATAAGTTAGATGGGTTCAAGGCGAAAGTTGAGCAGCGCAGGATAGAAGAATCCTGCAACTAAGTCTCAGTTGACGTAACGCGCTTAGCAGGACATCCAGGCTTCATACTCCGATTCCCAAGCTCGAACCTTTCTAGTTGAACCTCCGGAGTCTGAATGTTTCCTGCAAAAGTTCGCAAACAATAGGCGAACGAATTGGCTCTATTTGCGATCCAAAAAACCAGTGCTCACAGTCTTTACGGGCGCTTTCGATGTCTGGATGATCAAGGTCACCAGTCGATCTCCGATTGGAGTGCCGCTGTCAGTATTCCGGCCGTGACATTGGTTGTCAGTGTTGCGCCGGCGATCTCATCCGGACCTAGCAATCTGCATTTTGATGCCTGGGTCTTTCAGGGCAACAATAGCAGCGCGAAGGTTATTTTCTCTAATTCTGATTACAATGGACATGGTTTGATTCTCTCGGATCGAGCTTTCTCGGTGGGGAATGGCGGAGGATCATCCTATGAATCGAATGTGCTGCAAGATTCGCCTCTGCTCTATTGGAGATTCAATACGATTACCTCAGGCATCACTCCGGATTCAAGCAATAATGCCAATTCCGGATTGTTGCACAATTCCAACTTTATCCTGACTGATACGAATGAGATCAGCGCCCTGGGGCCTTCGATTAAGACGATGAGCACCGGTTATCTGAGCCCTTCCTTAACGGTCAATCTGGGATCAAATTGGACCATCGAAACTTGGTTTCGCTATCCCTTTCCTGATAATTGCGCCGATGGTTGGTGTACGCTGGCGCGAGGGGCCAACGATCATCAAGTCATTGTTCAGCAGGGGAATCTGCAGCTCGGATCTTATATGGGTGGGGGGGTCTATAGTTCCGGATTTAGCATGCAGTCACTGTCCACGGGGTGGCATTATCTGGCGACGGTTGGTTCGGGTGGAACGACTCGATTCTATGTGGACGGCGCGCCAGTTGGCTCAGCCCTCAATGTGCAATCGCACGAGGCCATAATCTATGTCGGAGGATTGGGAAGCCAACCCTTTGGGCAATTTGATGAATCGCAGTCTATTCGACGGCGTAAAGTGCATCCAGAATTACCGCTCACTATGGTTCAGCCACGGGCACCGCTTGCCCTTAGGCCATGAGACCTGGAATGTGGAATCATCTTGCTGGAACAGTTGATGATGCGACTCAATGCGGATAGGCAGTAGGATAACGTACAAAAGCAGCGTCCAACCGTAGATTGGTCCAAGCTCCTGAAAAAAGAGCGCCTCCCTACCTTTTTCAGGTAGCTACCAAAGCACGGCATCCGGACCTTATGAGATCATAGATACCAGGGAAAAA
>JBGSTF010000216.1:0-3311 GCA_041736645.1 Oligoflexus sp.
TTTTTCCCTGGTATCTATGATCTCATAAGGTCCGGATGCCGTGCTTTGGTAGCTACCTGAAAAAGGTAGGGAGGCGCTCTTTTTTCAGGAGCTTGGACCAATCTACGGTTGGACGCTGCTTTTGTACGTTATCCTACTGCCATGTGGAACTTGAATGTGGAATTGCGCTTCACGCTGCCCGCGATGCTGTCGTTGATGTTCACACAGTCCATCTCAAGACACCGGCGGGAGATGTGACGCAAAAATCTTTCGACACCACCTCCACCGAAATCGATCTCTTGCATCGGATCGAGAAATTGGTCCACCGCCTGCCTGGATCGAATATCATCATGACAGAAAGTTTTGTGGAGCATCTCAACCACAAACCCGAGGAGCTTATCCCTCTCGGCATTCGCCATTTTGCCGGTCAGGCTCGGCCTGTGCGCCTGTTCTTGATCAAGAGCGATCTTCTGAATCTTGAAGAGTTGAATATCTTCATCAAAGAGGAATTTTCAACCGAAGTTGCCGGATTTAGTTTGCCCCAACCCTATGCGTCTCGTGGGACGGAGCGAGCCTTAACCTTGGGACCAAGGTATAGGGCTCCGACTTCCTACCAACAGTGGGAGGGATCGCTGCTGAGAAACCCCAACCGTTCGCGATTGCACACGAACTCGTTTCACCAGCCGCCTCGTGGACCACTGCTGAAAGCCTCTTGATCAAGCTTCACAGCTGATAGATGGCTTGCCCTCTGCAGAGCAGCATCGGGGTTCAAGGATTCACTATGCTACTCGACTCTGCTCCGCTTCATTTTCCATTTTGATGGTGGAATCCTCTGCAAGCAATGGCTCCAGACAGGATTCGACGAAATTCTCAGTTCGGAGTTCGGGGCTGTGGCTGGAAAAGATCTGCCGGCTTTGGCCATGAGTGAGACGCAAGCAGAGAGCTTCATACTCTTCGGCTGCGACTAGGGCAAACTGCTTTTGGTTGTTTCTGGTCAACCAACGCAATAAGGCCAGCAAGGTTAAAAGTCGGGACTCCACATCCAATTTATCAAGCCCTAACAAGACCCGTAGGCTTTCTTCCAATCGATTCTCAAAAGG
Organism: Oligoflexus sp.; assembly: GCA_041736645.1. GTDB lineage: Bacteria > Bdellovibrionota_B > Oligoflexia > Oligoflexales > Oligoflexaceae > Oligoflexus. Next base: position 1,080 of record JBGSTF010000216.1, read on the forward strand.
AATATCAGTGTCCTGAAGGCTGGCCAGGGATTCAAGCATTTTGAGGGCTTGCTTATTGTGGGTGTCTTTGCTGTTCTGTTGGGCAAAAACTTCTTTCAGAAGGGACATTTTTATCAAATACTTGTGATCAGAAACACTCCTTTCGGCTAGGATCCATAAATTGAATTGAATGGATTGCTGGATAGGGGTTTGCTCAGCGGAGTTCAATTTCGACCATGAACTCCATTCAATAGTCTTCTGATGAAGCGATTGATGTACAAAGAGTTCCCAGTTCAGAATGTTTTGCTCCGATTGTCGTGGATTTTCTGATAGAAGTTGGGCCAAAAGGGCTTGGCTTTCTGCGGCTCGATTGCAGAGTCGCAAGGCTTTGACCCGACCGAGCAAAGCTTTTTGTCGAATATCTTGATCTTTCGTACGATCAGCGATTTGCAGAAAAAGTTGAGCAGCTGTTGAAGCTGACCCTCTCTGCATGAGCAACTGGGCCATATCTAAAGTTTGCAATTCATCGACGGGCTCCAATCCACCTTGAGAAAAAGTGAAGCCTACCGAGGTTTGCCAAAGAGCGTGCATCATCATGCCTTGTTGCTTGTAAAAAAAGCTGAGAGCACGCGATAAATAACCATGTAGATGCGCCAACTGGCTTTTTCGAGGGCGTACCTTGTTTTGGTAGAGGATCGCTTTGGCAATCTTTTCCAGTTTTTTGATGGTGGGAAGATTCTGAGACGAGTTTGAGCCGCAGAGAACGATGGATTCAACGGCATAGAAAAACTTGGACGCATCGTCAATCTGTTGAGGGCTTTCAGCAGGTCGACTCACTTGAGCGAGCGCGTGGCTTAGAACGTCCTGAAAGGATTGTGTTTGAATCTTTTCTGTGAGTTCATTGTGGATATCACTGTGAATGCTTTTGAGCATGGTCAAGGACCATCGAGATTTAGATAAGTCTCGGCAAGCTGTCTTAGGTATCATGGAGCTTACTCCTATCGGTTGGACTTGTTATGCCTCCGCTGCTGCTGTTCAGTCAGACGTCAGTCTTATTCCTCAGCAAGGCCGGGCCTCCCAACGCTTCATCCGAATTGATCCCGAAAAGTTAGTATCGTTTCGACAGCTTCTCCTTACAGCTCTAAGATGGGCCTTAAGTCCCAGTAAATATTCACATAACGAGGCATATTAAATTCCGATTGTGGGGGTTTGGAAGCAGTTTGTCAGCAGGAAGGATCCTGCAATTCGAATTGCTCAATTGATCAATGACGTATAGATCAGCTTTCTGCTAAAACTGATCGAACGTAAAAATTTGTCGAATGCTTTGCCTCGGTCATCCGGTGGCTTTTAACGGCGACATCCAGATTGAGGTGAACCTTTTCCAACCGCATTTTTTCCTGCTATGAAACATCCGGCGGATGTGTTGCCGACCAACAGCCTTGCTGCAAAACAAGCATAGTTCAGCTTCACAGCAGATAGATGGCTTGATATTTGTTTGTCAAATAACTGACAAAAGAAACAATGTGCAGAGGCCCTCCGCACACCTTTTGTATCAGCTCGTCCGCCGTGTACTGAGCGCCGGGGGCATGGACCTCTCTTCGGAGCCAAGCCAGCATAGGCTGCAGATTGCCCTGAGCAATCTGTGCCGGAATTGAGGGATCGGCCCGCAGCGCAGCCGCATAGAATTGCGCACTCAAAAGATTGCCCAAGGTGTACCCTTGAAAGCTGCCTCCGAGTGGTCCGCCGAACCAATGAACATCCTGCAGCACACCTTGACTCGGGCCCTTCGGTGTCACACCCAAATCCCGCTGGTAGCTCTCATTCCAGGCATCGGCCAGATCCTTCACTTGAAGACGCCCTTCCAAAAGCTGACATTCCAGTTCGAATCGAATCATCACATGAATATTGTAGGTGACCTCATCAGCATCGGTGCGTATCAAGGATGCTTCGACTTTATTGATGGCCTTGTAGAAGCTTCCCAGCGAGACGCCTGCCAGCTGATCAGGAAAGACGCTCTGAAGTTTGGGGAAGTAAGCCTGCCAAAATTCTAAACTCCTTCCCACGAGGTTTTCCCAAAGTCTGGACTGGTCTTCATGCACACCTGCCGAAGCCATTCGATCCAGAAGACAAGGATATTGCGGAACTCCTGGAGTCGATTATCGAGGCCGTGGAGCTCTGTCTCCAAAAGCGCGACTTGCTGGACGAAGAAAGTGAAGTCCCGGAAGATTTGCGGAGCGTTGAGGCAGCCAGCCG
>JBGSTF010000240.1:0-2914 GCA_041736645.1 Oligoflexus sp.
ACGATCGACAAAGGCACTATTTCAGGTTTTGGATTGGGCATTCACTTGATGGGGCAGTCATCACTTAAAATTCTCAATTCGGAAATCAAGGAGAATGAATATGGTATCTTGGTTGGCGTTGGGCAAGGTGAATCACTGATAAGTACAGAACTCTGTCCGCCATCTCCATCTGCGTCGGGCTATTTTTCAAATCCAACATATGTAGGCTTCACGGTAACTGAACCGATCACTTGGCCTTCTTTTTCACTGTCGAACAGCCGAGTTACTGACAATGAGGATTTCGGTATTTATGTAGCTGCGCCTTATAAGGTTGAAGTGACTTCAAACCGAATTTCAGGAAATGATACGGGGATTCTTCTCGAAACACCCTATCTGTCTAAAGACTCTTTCTTTAACAGCAATGACATCATTGAAAACAAGAACATTCAAGTCGCAAACTTTGTTACAAATATACAGCCTAATTTCCGCAAGAATTTCTGGGGTCAATTTTCCGATCCTGAATTGTCGAAGCTTTGGAAGCAGTCAAGAACGATAGCAGCTAAGTGTACTGTGACAAGTTCGTATGGAAAGTCAACCCTACAACCCTATTGTAGTGCAGATTTGGCCACCTGTGGAAACTATCAAGCTTGTAAATTCGATAGCTCTTTAGTCTGCAAAGAATCTTTGGTGCCAAGAAAGGTTTTGCCTTTGGACTATTCAAACCTTTCCCCTAAAGCACTGAACATATGAGTTCGAGCTAGGCAATCAGGAAAGTTTCTAGTTCAGAAACGGCAAACGCAACACTAGCGTTTAATGCTCAGTGAAAGGAATTCTAGTGTTGCATCGTAAGGCATCCGGAATTATCGCTAAGTTTCAATCGAAGCTGTGGACCTTTGTCTCTGCTAATGGGGGTTATGATCACTTCGGAACTTTTGATAGAATTAGATCTCTAAAGTCAAGTAGCGCAGTCCCTACAATCTTTTGCACTAAGGTTTGCTGCTATTTCTTCGTGTCGGTTTCAGGTTTGCGTTTAGCCATATGCTTCAGATACTTTATTATATTGAGAATGGCCCCTTTACGGTCGGGATGCGTTGGGTTAAAGGGCGGCATTATGCTGTTGTGTCGAACGCTTTGTGGTTGATCGATCCATTGCGGCAGAAAATTGGACTTATAGTATTCTGTGACATTGAGTGGATAGTTAAGTTCTATGGATTTATCACCACCCACGCCGTTGATCTTATGGCAATTGGAACAAGCCTTTCTAAATTCCAAAAATCCTTGTTTGACGTCCCGAGTTGCTTTGGCATCAGGTGCCATAAGTCCAAAGCGACTTTTAAAACTTACAAAATCTATGGCCACAACTTGATAGGGCCATAGCGAGGCTCCTTCGGCGCGAATGACCGGATCGTTTATGTTATCCCAAACGAGATAGAACGGACCTAAATTTACTTTTTCATTTAATTGCAGGGAATTTATCAATTCGAATTCTTTGGAACCCTCTCGCTCATAAACCAGGTAGCTGTCGTGGGCAAGGAAGTTTGCGACTGGAATACTCGCCTGATAGCCATCGGAGCAGGTAAAGAGAACCTCTTCATTTTTTATCCAATCCGGACCCAATATTTTCTGAAGAATATCCCTGGTCTTCCAACCCATATAACGAACCGTCTGTAGCTCATGTGGTTCGAAGACCTCGATGGTGACGGGAGAATCCAAATTCAACAGTTCGGTCTGCTCCAGTGATTGCACCAGCTGGCCATTAACTTGAAATTTTATTGAGGCGAGGCTCGGGTTGGCGGTCACTAATAGCATAAGGAATAGGATGATCTTTTTCATAAATAGCTGTTACTCCATGAAGAATTTTTAAACTTGAGAAAAACCAGACAAATTTTGCGAAATCACAAGCAAAGCTGCTTAAAGCTCTGGCCTCGATTGCTCAGCTAAGCTCGTCTTGAATCACGTGGCCTAGCGAGAGTCCATATCCACTGCAATTTGATTGCCAAGCTAGTCAATCAATATAACTATCCAAAAATATTAACATATGTCCTGATCAAATATGGTCCGTAGTATTCATGTCCAATAAATGGGACCTAGTGTTCCGAAGCGCTAGAATATTTCTTTGCAGGGCGAGTTAGTTGAATAAAGTCAAAGTGGGTGCCTTTAGCTGGCCCCGACTTTTGCGGCGGGTATTCGCGGTGGCTGTTTGCAGGTGTCCCCGCTGCGGTGTCGATCTTGAGATTATAAGTGTCGTGCTGGATATGGAGAAGATTTCCCGCTATCTGAAATACCTTGGACGTCCGCAGCGCCTCCGGCCAGAGCCGGCATCAAGTTGAAAGTCCTCTGTGATGATTGGTGCAAGAAGGCTGTGATAGTCTCGACTTGGCAACGCGGCCCATTGAGAGCGCATAAGAAATTAACCCAATTATAATATGTGATAGGTGAGTACTGCTTAGTGCTGCTCTGAGTCATTTCCAAATAAAACTTTGACTTGAGCCATTGACTCAAATTCCCTGACCTATTTTTGATTCTCTTTCGGTCAGCCTAGATGACGTTGGCGGAACCAAACGTCGACAGGCCCTAGTCATCGGGAATTGAGGTCATGAGGTAGTCGCACTCGGCGACAAAATTTATACTTGTACCTTGCCGAAGTCTTAATTCATTTCATAGATGGTCAGTGAAAGGGGATGGAAGTTGAATGGAATCTTTGGAGCGCTGTAGCGAACTTCCAATGTCTCACAACTCCCACCTTTTAAGTCAGAACGCACGGCTAATCTCGCGGTATAGTTGCTGCTCTTCCCAATAATATTGACGACTATGCATTCAATTCCATCGGCCTTCCAACCGACAGCTCGGACTATTTGCAATTAGCTGACAATTTCTTCTGTGTCCTGAATACAGCTCCCTGGATTAAATGGCAGTCATTGGCTATGTGGGAGGA
>JBGSTF010000247.1:0-67158 GCA_041736645.1 Oligoflexus sp.
TCCTCCCACATAGCCAATGACTGCCATTTAATCCAGGGAGCTGTATTCAGGACACAGAAGAAATTGTCAGCTAATTGCAAATAGTCCGAGCTGTCGGTTGGAAGGCCGATGGAATTGAATGCATAGTCGTCAATATTATTGACGACTCTTACCGATTTTATGCTTGGCTTGAGGTAGGAAATCAGATGTTGATCGGCCAAATGATATTCACCGATCAGACAAAGACAGAGATGTCGTGGATTATTTTCAACCCAACAATTCAGAATATCTGCAGCAAATTCATCACGTCGAATCAATCGATTGGGGGTGTCAAATTGGGAATTGATACCGCAAATCTGAATATTGTGCTTGGCGCAAAAGGCAACGATAGGCCTATAGTTTTCCCAGGGAAAACCCCATTTGTTGTGGTAGTCGATGCGGCGCAAGAATTGATCTTCGGGGAGCCCGCCGTTGAGGTATTCATCGATTGTTGTTTGGTCTTCGGCGTTGAAAATCTCCAAAGCAACCATTAAGGGCCGCTCTGGGAATCGGGATTGAATCTGCTCGAGTATGCGAAGAAAGCCTCGCTGCGATTGTTTGAGAGTATGAAAATCTCCAAACAACATAAAGTCGGCTGAAGCAATACTCATCACCAATTGATGCACATCGCTCGGTTGAAAAGAACCCGGTAGCGACGCTTGGAAATTTTGGGAATACGCAGCGATTTCAGCAGTATTCATCGATGTGATGTGCTGCGTCGCTTGAATCGCATGCTGATAAAGTTCCTGATGAAAGGACTGCAACTTATGCAATGCGCTGTTGGGCACAGCCTACCTCAAACATAGGAATATGATGGCCGATGAACCGGCTGCATCTTTGTCAGATGTGACGGGGAAGCTCTTTACTATAGTTTACCACAGGAAAAGATCCGTCTCGGCAAGGGGACTCCCTGCGTGCCGAGAGAGGTAGAGAAAGCTATTATTTTTTTGTGTTTGTTAAGTCTTCCGGAGCAAGATAAAAACCACCCAGAGGCGAATCTTGATCGGGACTCATTCCGGGGAAGATATAGTTGCAGCGTAAACCTGTTTTGCCTGGTGTCAGCCAACCCAGTTGAATAAGAGCTTTGCCGCGACTCAAGCAGCGTTCTTGGAGTTCAGGAGTTGGTTCTTGGGTTTCGACGACTTCACGTATGAGAATGCCTGTGCCATCTTTCGCCAGCAGGCTGCCGATGTAGGCGATTCTGTTTATCTTTAGGGCCTCATTCAGTCTTTTCACCAGCTCAGCTTGGGAAACGATCAGATCACGCTCCGCTTGAAGTGCCCTTTGCTTTGGATAGAGCACAAGGTCCTCACCCGCAAGCAGCTTTTGGGCAACATCGTAAGCAAAATAGGATGGTATTTTCTGTTCGGCTTTGCCGGCGGCGATGGCTTTCTTTTCCCAAGCTTCCCAGTCTTCACCTTGTTGGCTCCATTGCTGCAATCGAAAGGCCGTTGCATACAGACGCCCTTTATCAGGAGCGATGGACAGCATTAAGCGGCCCAACTCATTCTGCCCCATGATTTGAAACCAAACCATATACTGAGTCTTGTATCCATATTGAGCAATAATGGAAGCTCCGCCGCTTTCGGGACATGAATCAAGAATGGCTTTGTTGGCATTTGGAATTTCGATGCGCCAGACACGGAAAACGGAGAATTGCCACGGTGTGTCATAGCGATTTTTCAGGAGAACTCGAAGCTTTTCACCCAAATCCTTGGTTCTCTTGGCTCGAGGATGGAAATATTTTTCAATTTTTTCCAAGCGATCGCTTTTCAGTTCTTCAAAAAAATCAGAGAGAAAGCTATGCAGCAGCACTTCCTGGTTTTGCAGATTAACGGCAGGGCCTCGAGATAACAAATCGCAGCTGGGAAGGCTGACAGGTGCTACCTCTGGTGCTTTCGCTTGGGCTGCAAGACTGGACAATAGAAGGTAAGCACTGACGAGTATGCGTGCGAAGCTATTTAGCCGCGCAACTGCCACAACCAGACGTCTTTCCTGATAGATCGACAAGCTCCCAACTCCCGAATTCGGCGTTGATCAATTCGAGCGCATCGTCCAAGTAGTCCTGCTCGACCGTGAATAATTCTTTCATGAGATGGGTTTCCAAACAATAGGCATTATATGTGAACTGATCGCGCTCAGGGTCAAAGATCAAGCTCACTCCAGCCTGACGATCATTAAAGCGAAAAGCCTTCTGCATAAAATTTTCAACGCTGAGTTGTTCGGCAGTCATGATTATCCCTCTAAAGTGAAGATCGCACCGTTTGGCAAGGGTAGCGAACCCTGGCAGAGTCGATCAAGCGTTTCTGGATAAAGGCGGCATTCACCGCTAAAAATGTGGGCTGCAATGGTCTCTGGATCGTCGAGGCCACCGACAGGAACGCGTATTTGGGCAATGATAGCGCCTTCGTCATAGTGGTCGTTAACGAAATGTATAGTCGCGCCTGAATAGGATTCGCGGTTTTGGAATACCGCTCGATGGACGTTCATGCCATACATGCCCTTACCGCCATACTTTGGGAGCAGAGCTGGGTGTATGTTGACGATGCGCTGCTCGAAGCCTGGCAGCGCCGGAAATGGCTTGAGGAACCCACCAAGGGCAATCCACTCAATCTGCTGCTCGGACAACCAGCGCTGAAGCTCGGAACGTAGGATACTCGCCTGATCGGAGCTGAAATTCCCAACGTAGGTGGGGAGTCCGAGATCTTGAGCAACTAACAACCCCTGGCAGTCAATGCGCGAGCTAATCACGCCGGCGATGGTATAGGCTCTACCCGATTCCTGGGCGATCAAATTTTTTAAAGTCCGACCACCCCCCGAGAGTGCCAGTGCGACTTTTTTGGGAGTGAAGCTTTGTGTCATCGAAAGGTCCCCTCTTCCTGGAGTCGTGAGCCATTCCAAAAGGAAAGGGCGTCGACCGATTTGGAGCTGGCAGGTTTAAGTTGTTTGATCCAAACGGGATGATCCCCTGTACCTACGAGAAGGGCTCTGTGCTTGCGGTCCAAGCGAAAAATTCCGGGTTCAAGTCGCGGAACGTCATGGGCTGCAGGCTCCATGTCTTCGATGACGATGCGTTGTTCCCCCCAATAGCAGAAGGATCCTGGCCAAGGCTTGAAGGCTCGAAACTCATTTACAACTTTATCCACAGCTTGTCCCCAGATGATTTGACCATCTGTCTTGGCGATCTTCTTACAAAAGCTGACACTATTTGGATCTTGTGGCGTGCCAGAGAAGCTGGGGTCGCGTAAGTTTTCCAGAGCTTCCAAGAGCAAGGGTCCACTGGCTTGGAAGAGTCGGTGAGTCAATGAACCTGAGTATTCGCGCGGGTCAATTGCGAAAGTTTTTTGCAGGATAATGGCACCAGCATCCAAGGCTTTGACAGTAAAGAGCACAGTGACACCTGTCTCCGATAGACCATCCAATAAGGCTGCGGGGACGGGAGTGGCTCCACGATACTGAGGCAGGAGCGAAGGGTGAATGTTAATGGTGGCCCGCTGTGGAATCTTGAGGAAATTATCGCTCAAAATCTGCCCATAGGCAGCCGTGATCATCACGTCAGGAGCAGCCTCCCGCAGAGATTCTAAAAATTCCGGAGCACTGGCTTTTTCTGGCTGCCAAACCTTCAGGCCCTTGGCTTTGGCGTATGCAGCGACAGGAGGATCGGTTAGCACCTGCTTCCGGCCTGCGGGTCGAGCAGGTTGGCTGACAACGCCAAGAAGTTCGTCCTTGCCGGTCAAACAGTGTGCGATCAGTTGTTCAAGGGGACTGACGACTTCTTCTGGAGAGCCCATGAATATGAGTTTCATCAAAACCTCGTGCGGGTTTTCTTGAGAATCGAAGGAGAAATTGGATTGAAAGGTCCAAAGCGCTGCAAATATGCCACGGAGAGAGAACTTGGACAAGGCAAGACCGAGAGCAAAGAGCTGCGTTTTGACGGATTTTGGGCTGGATCGTCGCTTCCAGCGATTGGCCTATCAAAGCCAGTCGCTGGAGCATGTCTTAAAGGGCGCAGAGTTTACTGAGCAGACTGCTAGAACCTTTCTCTAAGGTCTGCTCCTGTTGGGGTAACGGTAAGGTCCCGTCATCACTTTCCAAGGCCGGCTGAAGGCAAAACCACAGGAATGCCAAGACAAAGAGTCCTCTTGTGTAAGTCATCGGATTTCTCCTTTCTCCAGGGTAAGGGAATGGAGAGCGTGAAGAGCCCTCCAGGCCAGGAGGTTATCGGCCTGAAGCTCGAATTTCTTTTGGCAAGCATTGAGCGGCAGGATGCGATGAGAAACAAGATAGGATTCATAGGCTTAAATCCAAGGCCAGGGCGGCCTTAGCGATGAATATCCCAGCGAGCTTTGAGGTCTACCAGAAGACTAGAGAATGGGTAAGTTCAGCAAACTTGCATGGGTAGCATCCCGATAGATTCTATGATTCGCTTTGATGAAATCTTTCGCTTGGGCTTCAAAGATATTCGGTACGAACTGCTGAGGGTTGCGGTCGATAAAAGGGAACCAAGTGGACTGAATTTGAATCATCAAACGATGGCCGCGTTGAAAGGTATGAAACACATCGTTCAACGAAAAGCGTACTCGACTGAGCTCATTGGGAAGAAATGGCTTGGGTTGTTCCCAGCTGTCGCGATAGCGAGCCCTGATGGGTTCGCCGCGAACGAGGAGCTGCTGGGAGCCTGGATTCTTCTTGTCTGACTTTTCGTCCTCTTCATTCCAGCCTCGAACCTTGCCCGGCCAAACATCGATGATTTTAACGACGAGATCCGCATCTGTGCCAGTGGTGCTAAACCATAGGTCCGCTTGCACGGAACCCGCCAAAGTCAAATCATCTTTCAATACATCCGTTTGGTAAACTAGGACGTCGGGTCTTTGGGATGCGAAGCGTTGATCAGCCCCCGTATAGGCGCTGCTCCAGCGATTGGTGAGCTCGGTGGTATAAGGAACTGGCTTCGCCGGATCACTCAGATACTCGTCAAAGGCTGGCGTCGTTTGTTTCTCAGGCTCGCTATCCAGTCGATTGTCAGCCCTTAAATAGAAAGGGCTTTTGTTGACTTTGCTCGGAGGCCAACTATCAAAGCTTCGCCAGCGATTGGCGCCAGTTTCAAAGACCATGACTTCGGGGATCTTCGGATCAGGCCCACCCTTAAGATAGTGCTTAAAGAAGGCGAGCTCCATTTTTTGGAAGGTCTCGGAAGTTTTAAAACCAAATTCAGTATCCCCAACCTTTTCGCCGGTGGTTCTTTGCCAGCCGCCGTGAACCCATGGTCCTAGGACCAAAGTATTCTTTATTCCAGAGTTCTGACTTTCAATGGCTCTATAAGTTTGTAGTGGTCCATAGAGGTCTTCCGTATCATACCAGCCGCCCACGGTCATCACTGCGGCTTTGATATTCTTGAGATGAGGCAGAAGATTGCGTTTCTGCCAAAAATCATCATAGTCGGGATGGCTGGCGACTTCATTCCAAAAAGGAATGGCCCCCTTGAAGTACCTGGCATTCGCCTGTGGCAAGGCGCCGAGCTGCAGAAAAAATTCGTAAGCATCAGGCGTTCCGTATTCGAACTTTAAAGGTTCCTCTTCATCCCAAAGTTCAGTTCTCTGTCGGCCAAAATCATTGAAAAAGCTAAACGCGAGTTGAAGATTAAAAGCACCATTACGATGCATGTCATCACCACGCCACCAATCGGCAATGGGAGCTTGTGGCGAGATCGCTTTAAGGGCCGGATGGGAATCGATGGCCCCTGCCGAGGTGTAGAAGCCTGGATAAGAAATTCCCCATTGCCCAAATTTGCCATTGTTGTTCGGAATATTCTTTAACATCCACTCGATTGAATCGTAGGTATCGCTGCTCTCGTCGACATCGCTGGCGCGAGACTTGCGTTCCACGTGAGGTGTCATATTGATGAAGGTGCCTTCCGACATGTGCTTGCCACGGACGTCCTGAAACGCAAAGATATAGCCTTCTTTTTCAAATTCAGCGGAGGGCCCCAGACGGGTCCTATAGCGATCCAAGCCATAGGGTGCCACTGAGTAGGGCGTTCGTACGAGAATGACGGGATATTTTTTTCCGGGGGAGGCATCGATTGGAATATAGACCGATGTGAAGAGACGCTTTCCATCGCGCACGGGTATACGATATTCGAACTTACTATATTGGCTTCGAATCAGTGCGGTCCTCTCCTGAACGGCATCGGCCTTGGCGTCAGCATTCGCCTTTGCTTGACGTAGGGGACCCGTAATACCTAGGAATAGAATGAAACAAGAGAGCAGATTGTTCGATTTTGACATCGCTAAAAATCTCCGGATGGACGGGGCTGTCGCTGAAGGTTTTAACGGAGGTTTCTGCAATCTAGCAAGGACTTGTTCGATAGGCTCTTAGGCGGTGGGCGGAGCACGTTGCTTTGGCTGAAGCTGATCTTAAGAAAGGTCCGACCTGAGCTCAGACCTTTCTGGAATGATTCCCGAGGGCAAGCAAGCTGCTGACAAAGATATCAGTTGCTAGGGGACATTTTTAGGCATGCCTTTGCATTCTTCGAATTGGCCGCGAAGGGCAATGTTGATCTCTTTGAGTAGCTCATACTCTTTCGCTGATTTGATACGGCCATAGTATTCGGATAATTCCACCGATCGATCAGCGTTCATGAGAGCCAGAATCTGAGTTGTTTGCTTTTGTGGAAATCGATTGAACAAGGATACGACGAGATCCTTATCCAGCTTTTCAAAAACGGCTGCTGCCTTCTTGGCTTCCATTTTTTGGTAGAATTCAACTAATTTTTCCAGACGCTCACCTTGCAATTGTTTTTCTTTTTGGATTGTCTGTTGGAAATAGCCCATCTCATCTTCTAGCTTCACAATTTTCTGATCAACAGATTTTTCCAAACCTTTCAATTGCTCCTCGCGACTGCCAAGGGTTTTGATTCGATTCTCAACCTGGCTCTGCTTACGCTCTAACATCGTGAAGTATCGACCCACTTCGTCTTTGTTCATGCCTTCAGTATTGATTTTTGGCAGGTTCAAGAGGTCGTCGAGGAAGCCGCGTCTCTTCTTTTCGACTGCTTCAGCTTCAGGAGCTACCGGTGCTAGGGCAGTGACCTTTGCAGCATCAACTGGCGGCGTTGGATCAGCTTCAGGTTTGGTATCTGTTTGTCCCCAAAGGGGGCGATCTCCGAAATAGAATAATTTTTTGTCGCCCAACAGTACATACGACAAAACAACGATCTTCAGAACGATGATCGAAGGGATGCTATACCGGGTCAAAGGATGGGAAGAAGTTGCCGCCATGGTTAGACTCCTACTGGGTCGTCTTTCGCCGAGAAGCTTGAATCGCGAATTCATCAAGCTGCTTCTGCTCAATTGTTTTGAGTTGATTCAAATATTGATCGACATAGCGTTCGTCGAGAGTTTCTAGCATTTTCATGCGCTTTTGTGCTTCTAAGACCTGCGTCAGCTGGCGTCGCTCGTCTTCCTCTATGGTTCTCAAAACCTTCAAGCGCTGGTACCACTGAGATTTGGCAAAGTCGACACCCTGCTCCAGGGCGTGCAACATTTTGCGCTCGGGGCTTTGCCTCTCGCGATTGAGTTTTTCAACGCCCTCAATATAGACTTTTTGAGAGAGATGAAGGGCTTGGATGGCTGCTTCGCGCTGCTGCTTAATTTGACCCAATAGCATCGTTTCCTGATCCAGCTGCATTTTGCGAATCTTCATCAGCGGTTGAAGTTTCTTAATTTTTTGCTGAGGTCCAGCCATGAGCTACAATCTCCTTAGCCACCGCGATGTGGTTTGCCTGCCAAGACCCTGCGCAACCCATTGAGAGCATCTTCCATCGATGTTGATTCAAGAATTCCTTGTTTTAGATAGCTATCCATCAGTGGCATCAAGCGAATAGCTTCATCAACCTTGGGATTTGTGCCGGGCTGATAGGCCCCGATTTGAATCAAGTCAAGGTTGCTAGAATAAATGCCTAAGAGCTCTCGGAAATAGTTGGCTAACTGCCAATGGGCTTGAGGAACGATGTCGGTCATGACTCGACTGGCACTGGAAGGGATATCGATGGCAGGAAAGTGACCCTTCATGGCCAAGTCTCTTGTCAGATTGATGTGACCGTCTAGAATAGATCGGGCAGCATCGGCGATAGGATCATTGAAATCATCCCCATCGACAAGAACAGTATAGAGCCCACTGATCGGTCCATGACCTTTGGGCTGTGGGCCTGCTCGCTCAAGGAGTTTTGGAAGGAGTGAAAAAACCGATGGTGTATAGCCCTTGGTTGTTGGTGGTTCACCAACCGCATTGCCGATTTCTCGTTGAGCCATGGCCACGCGGGTGAGGCTGTCAACCATCAGCATCACTCGCTTGTTCTGCGAGGAAAAGAACTCGGCAATCGTGGTAGCCAATTTTGCCCCACGTATTCTCATCAGTGGCGATTGATCGCTGGTCACAATGATGACAACAGAGCGCTTAAGACCTTCCGGGCCAAGATCACGTTCAATAAATTCGCGGACCTCACGGCCTCGTTCGCCGATAAGCGCAATGACGTTGACATCGGCTTCGCTGTGCTTAGCAATCATGCCCATGAGGACGGACTTTCCGACTCCGGAACCGGCGTTGATGCCAATGCGTTGACCTTCGCCAAAGGTCAAAAGTCCATCCATAGCCCTTATGCCCAAGCCGAGTGGTCGCTCGATGCGAACTCGCTCGATAGGATTCGGAGCCGGATGGTCGATATCAAAGTGTTTCGATGCTTCCGGGATTTCCATGCTTCCGCCATCAAGTCGATGCATGAAAGCATCGATGACATGACCAAGCAGGAAATCACCGACCGGCACTTGGCTGAAAGAACGAATGGACTGAATGGTAGAGCCCGGAGAAATTCCATTTAAATGCGAGTAAGGCAGCAGGAGGACTCGATCCTTTCGGAAGCCGACAACTTCCGCAACAATCGGGTCCTTGCGATCCTGAGCCTTGATGTTAACGATCGATCCCATGTGGCAACCTGGAAGAGTCGCCTCGATGAGTGTGCCGACGATGTCGGAAACCTTGCCATGAAAAGACCAAGGAATATTCTGAAAACTGGACTTGAGATCCCCAGCATCCAGACGGCGAAGCTGTCTTAAATGGTCCATTAGCCGGCCTTTTCCTTGCTTTCGAACAATTGAATATCAGCTTGGTCTAAAAGTTCGCGAATGATTTTTGGAAGATCTCCATCGACCACGGAATGCTTCCCTTCAACGCGGAAGTGATCATCTTGCAGTTTCTCATCGATACGCAGACGCTTGCGCATCGAGGGATCAGACCAGGAAGAAAGATCTTGAAAAGCCTTAGGGCTGACATGGATAAAGAAGTCATCGTCTGGCAATGCATCAGAAATCGCGCGCTCTATGACCGCGCCGAATGAATCCGGATTGATTTTGAACTCGCGATGGAGCAAAGCTTCCAAGAAGCTTTGACAGATCATCATGAAATTTTCTTGCACGTGAGTGAGTATAGATTTCTGCATTCCTTGGAGATTTTCCATGATATTGGCCAGCTCTTCAGTAATAGACTGAATCTTGACCTGAGCGGCCATCGTACCTTTTTCCTCTCCTTGCTGAAATCCTTGCTGATAGCCTTCTGATTTGGCTTCCTCGCGCAGCTTCTCGCGTTCCCCTTCATCCAGTCGAGGCGGCTCCATGCGCATGGCTTGATTCGGGGCCTCTGCCAAGCGAGCATCCTTAGCGGGATAATAGGGAACGAAAGCTTCTGCTTCCTGCACAACTGGCTCCGCGGTCGGTTCAGCTCGCTCGACCACGGGAGGCGCTTTGGGCTTGGCTTCGGGTGGTGCAGCTTTTACCGACAGACTGCTCACAGCTTTGGCCTGTGGAAAGAGGTTAACCGCGGGCTTGACGATATCATCTGGCAATTTTTTGTCCTGATCTTTTCCCTGCGAGCTATGAGCGGGAGTTTCTATGACTTTGTAAGTAGCTTTTTTGAAATCCAGCTTCTTTTCTTTGAGAAGGCTGGTCACATCCAGCTCGAATTCTTCTTCCTCTTCCATCCGTTGATTGCGATTGGCAAGTCGTTTTTTCTGCTTCTTCCATTCGTCGGTAAAATCCAAAGGTCGAATGACCGGGCGTGACTCATGAGGAAAGCTCATGTTGATCTCGAAGGAGTCGCGAACGCCTTCTTCCAGCTCTTCTTCGGAATGCAGTTTGTTATGAATAATGTTGGCATTGGCATTGTCGTGATAGGTGACGGGCTTGTCACAGATTTCCATCAGGTTGAAGTCATTGATCGTCATGACTTTACGCATAGGGTCTGTCTTTTTAATAAATCGGCCATGACTTCTATTGCTTGTCTGGTTCAACATGATCTCACTCTCAATGAGCTGATTGGTGTGGATTCAACAGAATTCTCAAAGCTTCCGTTGTTCGAGCTGGCTCATGCTTAGCCAAATACAAGATCTGCTCTTGAGGCGATAACTTTTCGAAAGGCACATCCTCTTTCACTTGCACGTTTTGAATGCCACCCATTTCCAAGTCGGGCTTAAATTCTTCAACAATTTCCTCTTTACGCTTCCTTTCAGGATCGTATGACAACCAGCGGAAGTAGGGGCGTACAATGAAAGCAAAGAAGAAGACCAAGCCAAGAGCAATCACGCACGACACGACCAAGGTGGAGATGTACTTCCTGTTCTCTTGCTTTTTCTCCTTGATAGCCTGGACCTGCGTGGCGGCCAATTCAAACATGAGATTGTGGACTTTGACCTCGTCCCTTCCATCTTTAAAGCCGATAGCTGATTTCACTAAATCTTCAATCTTGCGCATTTCATCAGGAGCGCGTGCTTGAAACTCTGGGGCCGTTCCATCCGAAGGGTAGATTTGCGTCCCATCAACAATTACGGCTGCCGAGATGCGCTTAATATTACCGACTGGTAAAACCTTATGTCGTTTGGTTTTTGAGACTTCGTAGTTGACCCGCTCACTGGCTCTTTTACTTTTCGTTGAATTTGAATTGACCGTCAGATCTTCCTGTTCACCGGGCACATTGGATTTCGCCCCTGGAATACCTGTGGGATTTAAGCCATTGCCTGCCATTTCTTGGTTGTTGGTGTTGGAAGAAATGACGACGACCTTGTCTGGATCGATGTCATTGATGGTTTGTTCCTCACGGGTGAAGTCAACATCGACGTCGACTTTGGCATCGACCCGATCCTGTCCCACGATACGGCCGACCAAAGATTTGATCTTGGTCGACATTTCGCCTTCTATTGTTCGTCGATAAGCCGTCATTTCTTGAGTTAACTTGGTCGTGGGATCATCCGACTCAATACGGGTCAGCATTTTGCCTTCCTGATTGATAATCGTGACTTTCTCAGGCTTCAATCCTTCTACAGATCGGGAAACCAAGTGGGTGATGCCTCGAATTTGCCTAGCGCTCAGATCCTTGCCTCTTAGCGTTTTAATATAGATAGCCGAAGTGGGCTCCTGATCGTCCTCTTGAAAGAGTGCTTTTTTAGGCATAACGATGTGAACCCGAGCGGATATGATGCCATCGATGGAACTAATGGTGCGAGCCAATTCCCCTTGGATCGCTCTGAGTCGATTGATGTTTTGTTCAAACTCAGTTCTGGTAAAATCTTGATCATCAAACTTTTCCCAACCAATCATGCCACGGGTAGGCATGCCTTCTTCAGCGAGTTTCAAGCGGAGAGGCATGACCGATTCAGCAGGAACTTTAATGCCTTTGTCGTCCATAGCAAAATTGGTGAAGCGTTGTTTGCGGAGTTCAGCCACGATCTCGTTATTGTCTTGCTCTGTGAGATTGGGATAGAGGTAGGCTGTTTCGCTGCGATCACCGATAAAGAACAGGGATGTGAGTCCACCAATCATCAAGGCAATCGCCGCGAGGACAGCAATTTTTTTTGGACCATTAAGGGTTTGCCAGAAAGATCCTACTTTCTGGCTGAGGTTCCTGAAAAATTCATTCAATCTTTCCATGGTCACCCTTTAGCGATATTAGACAGGCATACGCATAATTTCCTGGTAAGCTTCCAGGGCTTTATTGCGAACCTGAACCATCAGATTGAACGATAGTTCGGCTTGAGATGCTGCCAGCATAGTTTCGTGAATATTGGTATCTTTGCCGTTGGCGAGATCGGTGGCTTTCTTGTCAGAGCTGATTTGACTCTGATTGACCTCGTCGACAGCAGATTTCAAGTGATCGATGAAACTGGTTTTCGTTCCTTGATCTTCTTCAGGGCTGGGACTTTCAAATTTCTGTCTTGCTTTGAGATCACGCAACTCGCCCATGATCTCACTGCCAAAGCGTAGGTTCGAGGTAATGCCTTGCATCCCTTTCTCCTCCTATTAGACGCGACCGATTTCGATAGCAGTGTTGGCCATGCTTTTTGCGGAATTGAGAGCCGTGGTGTTAGCTTCAAAGGCCCTTGTTGCCGAGATCATATTGACCATCTCGGTCATAACTTGAATATTCGGCATGGAAACGTATCCATTGGCGTCTGCATCAGGATGCGTTGGATCAAGAACCCTTCTTGGGGCTTTAGTGTCTTTATGAATATCGACCACTTGAACCTTTTTTAGTTGGGTTCCCGTATCCTCATCCAAGAATCCTTCGAAGGGATTACCATTGGCAGGATTGGCCGCAAAGACGACATCCTCTCGTTTGTAAGGGCCGCCTTCAGGTGTTCTCGTTGTATTGGCATTGGCTAAGTTGGATGACAAGACGTTCATTCGGATGCGCTGCGCGGCCAATCCCGAGGAACTAATGTTCATTGCCTGAAAGAAACTCATACTTGACCTCCATTGGCGATAGCGTACTTCAGGGTCGCCAGCTTTTTATTGATCAGTTCGACAGTCGCTTTGTAAAGGATCTGGTTTTGGGCCATTTGGGCCATTTCCTGATCCACATCAACCGTGTTGCCGTCCTGTCCAACACTTTCCGTCGGCTTCACGAAAACTTCCGCTTGAATGGTGCCGTCGGCTTCCACCATGTCACTGCGAAAGTGCCTCGGATCAGCTGCTTTCATGGGAAAGGGTTCACCGCCATCGGATAAAGCCTGCAGCTGCTCCTCAAAGTCATAACCGATAGCTCTAAAACCAGGAGTTTCAGCGTTCGCGATATTGCCGTTAATCACGTGCTGTCGATCCAGGCGGAGATCAAGCGAAGCCATCTTCAGTTGGTCGGATCGATTGAAGATGCCTCCGATAATCCCACTCATAGAGCTTTTCCAGATGCTGGTTGGGGAACTTCCAAACCTTCCAGATTGAACTCATTAATCTTGTTGCGCAGAGTTCGCAGGCTTATTCCCAAAGTTTTTGCTGAATGAGTTCGGTTGCCATTGTGGGTTCGCAGTGTTTCGAGGATAAATTGGGTTTCGACCTCTTGCATCTTGCGCCCGATCGGCAGGTGCTTGACCCACTCAAGGTCATCATCAACCTTCTTTTGCTCCAGGACAAACTCTTTGGCTGTAATGGTATTGCCATTCGCCATGAGAACGGCCCGCTGGATCACATTCTGCAGTTCGCGGACATTGCCTGGCCAGGTGTACTTCAGGAGCTTCTGCATAGCGTCTGCCGTCAGCGTTGCGGCTTCGCCTTTAAACTGGGTGCTAAAGGCTTTGAGAAAGTGTCGAGTCAGGACTTCGACATCTTTAGGACGTTCCCGAAGAGGTGGAATTTCCAAATGGATGACGTAGAGGCGATAGAACAAATCCTGACGGAAGCGGCCATCTTTGACCGATCGAGTGATGTCACGATTGGTTGTCGCTATGATGCGGGTGTTGACCTTGATGGGGCCATTGCCGCCGATTCTCTCGATTTCTTGTTCCTGTAACGCGCGCAGAAGCTTAGCTTGCAGGTTCTGATCAGTTTCCGTGACTTCATCCAACAAAAGGGTGCCGCCATGAGCCTGCTCAAATTTGCCAATATGCTGCTGATGGGCACCTGTGAAAGCACCTTTTTCGAAGCCAAAGAGCTCGCTTTCCAAGAGGGAAGGGGGCAAAGCTGCGCAATTGATGGCCACAAAGGGTTCCACTTTGCGATTGCTACTCATATGGATCATACGAGCGACCACTTCTTTGCCAGTACCTGACTCACCTGTGATGAGGACTGGGACATTGGCATCAGCGATTTGCTTGATGATTTCCCGAATGCGAAGCATCTTTTCATCGGCAAAGATGAAATTGGCCTGCGGGATCGGGGGCTGCCCCTGCTTCAGCTGCTTTTCGCGACGCTGCTTGTCCTGCATGTAGTTAAGGTAGTCAGTGGAGCTGACTTTGGATTCCTCAACCTCGTGAGCGATGGCACCATTGTTACTTTTGATGGTCATACTTTCTCCTATCTTTGGATTTGCTCCATACGCTTTTTAGCGAGCTCGGCATACAACAGGTTGTTGCCGTCATCGGCGGCTTGTTTAAAGGCTGCCATGGCTTCATCACGGCGGCCAGATCGATACAAAAGCAGTCCGCCTTTGTATAGGGCTTCTGCGCGTCCTTCCCATTGGTTGTTCTCAGATCCAGTCAAAGTATAGAGACGACCTGCTTCCAGGTAATCGTTGTTGCGGCGGAATTCTTCTGCCAATTGAGTCAACTCATTGGTCCAGACTCGGAGTGCATCTTTGTCGGGAGCGGTTGTCTTTAAATTAATCTTTCGAAGGAGCTGTTTGGCCGATTTCCGCTCTGGATCCATTCCCAGTTGTTCAAACCGCTTGCTCAGATCGGCAATGGTATAAATCATTCGAGCGGTAGGCTGAGCATCCGAACGTGTGCCACCAACGGCTGATCCAGCGGTGGGTGTATCGGTTGCGAGATTTTGGCTCCACATTTCAAGTAGGATCTTTGGTGGTGTGCGGATCAATTGCGGCGCTGTTATGTTTTGCTCCAAGTCAGGTTTGATTTCTGCAAAGATTGTGCTTTTTTCGTCGGCGGTGAGGACCTTCCAGCCTTCCCATGAATTCTTGTCTGAGGTCTGCATGCCTCTTTGTAACTTATCCAGGACATCCTTACCCGATTTGCGAGCGGTTTCATTATCTGTAGCCTTCATCGAAGCCTGCAGATGCCAGAACCAAGCTCGGAACTGATCAGGCTTGTTGCTGGAAGTTTTGGCAGCGATTTCGTAGTAAGGAAGCGAAGCAATAGGCTGTTTCACTCGGCGGTATGATTCTGCTGCAGCCCAGCTGACGGTGGACGTGTTCTTGAGTTCATCCATACTCTTCGGTAGACTCTCGACGATCGAGATGACGTCGGCATACTCCTGGGCTTTGAGATGCTTTTCGATGCTTACCAGGATACTTTTTTCACAACGCTGCATGAGCAAAGGTCGGAAAGGTTCTGTCGCTTTACCCTTGTATCGCTCGAAATAGGCGCCAGCGATGTTGGCAGTCTCGGAGCTCCAGGCATCAGTTTGCAGGCGGTTCGCTAGAATGATGCTTTCAATCATAAAGGAGGTTCGAGGACTATCTGCGCCAACCTTCGTCTCTTCGAGTCGCATCATAATATTGGGACCGACAATGGGTGGCTCTTCGAAAAGCGGTAGCAACTTCTTAATGGCTGCAGGATCGATTTGCCAGTAAGCCCGACGCAGCGAAGCCAAAGCGGCCAAGGCGGGGTTATCCCGAGTTTGGACAGCTTCAAGACCCTTGCTGAGATTGCCGATATCATTAGCCTTGGCCTGCTGAATGGCCCTTATCGATTTGATATCCAGTCGTCGCATGGCTGCAAAAGAAGCTAAGGGACTGTCGGGATGCTTGTCCTGAAGACTTTCATAGTATCCATCGGCCAAGGTGAGATTGCCCTGTCCCAGATGAATTTCAGCGAGTTTCCAGATATGTTCGGCAAAGCGATCGTAGACGCCTGGATCTTCATGCAAAACTTTTTGATACGCAATGAGAGCACGATTTTCATGACCAAAGTCAAAGAGTTGACCAGCATACTGAGCCATGGCTTCGGTCGATGTCATAGCTTTGCCAGCATTCTGTTTCAACCAGCCTTCATAGTTTTTGCCGGTTTTGAAAGTCGCGATCTGAATGCGATAGATATAGGGGGGATAGGTTTTCCAAGCCTGGCCAAGTCCCCCGGCCGTATCGTTGAGTTTCACGACCAGTTCTTGTGGGGTACGGATGGCCTCTGGCTGTGGCTGGAGAAGCCGTCTTTTTCCTGCTGGGTCGGCTAGGACATTTGAATTATCTTTAGGACTATTGGCGACTGCAGTTGAGTCTCCCAATACAGGGCGTTCATCCTGAGTGGCATCGCCTTGAGTGAGCGCAACCAAAGGCAATCCTGTGGTTGGATCGAAACTCTCTTTATAGTCGGCATCGAAAAAGTCTATGGTGATGCGAAAAGGTTCCTGAAAACTATTGACCATGACGCGAACGGCATCGTCACGGAGTATAAGTTTTACTTCCGTCCCTTGGCCGCCTTGATCTTTAAAAAAGACACGGCGCACTACGGATTCATCATAGTGATAGACAGCATCGAGTTCGCTGGTATGGGTCTGCTGGATCTCAAGAACCAAAGCTCGCTCGCTCGGTTCATAACGATAGGTAAAGACGCGTTCCTCGGGGAAAGGCAACACGATTTGACTGTAACGTTGCTTTGCCACAAGCTGCGTGCTCAGACCGCTCAGCAAGCTGAGGATCAAAAGCAAAAGCAGTCTTAATGCAGCAAACAGAATGCGCATGGCTGGGATGCCTTCGTTAAGGTTGTGTCTCGTTTGCCTTAGTCTTGCAACCAGTGTGCCACCTTTTAAGGGTAGCTAATCATTATCGAAAACTTGACAGCGCCAAGAACTCGTCATTGGGCGAGCTTTGCCGGAGTCAAAGCCCTGACGTTCCAGCGCCTTTGTGTCATGTCTTTGACTTGCTCGGACTTTGGTAGTAAGGATAAATGCTCGTGCGTATATCCCTCACAAGCTTTCGAGGATGGATCGATGTGGACAAAGTCTAAGCTTCCCTGGGACCACAAACCTGTGCGCGTCGCTGTCATTGGCGATCTTATTCTGGATGAATATCTGGATGGGGTCGTCAATCGCATTTCACCAGAGGCGCCGGTTCCGGTTCATCTGGTACGAAAGACTTCTATCACTGCAGGTGGTGCCGCGAACGTGGCTCGAAATATTCAGCTCGCCGGCGGTGAAGCTATGATGGTTGGTGTGTGCGGCAACGATGGTGCTGCGGACCAATTGCGGCAGCTCCTTCGAGTTGATGCTGTCGATATCAAAGGTGTTTTCACTGACCCAGATCGTCCAACCGTTCGTAAGACGCGCATCACCGCTAACCATCAGCAGCTTGTCCGTGTGGATTGGGAGGAAGTGAAGGCCATTCCACTGTGGTTACAAACGGAGCTCTATAGCTATGTTGAGCAGCAAAAATGGGATGTTATGTTGCTCAGTGACTATGGTAAAGGTGGTTTGCCCCAGGAGTTCTTGCAGAGGTTGATTCAGCTTGCGCATCAGCGTCAAGTTCCTGTCGTGATCGACCCCAAGGGTAAAGACTATACCCAGTATGCGGGGGCAACTTTGGTCACACCGAATCGCAAAGAAGCTTGCGATGCACTCGGATTGGACAGTTCCATGCCTATTGACGCCAAGGAATTGGCGGACAAGCTCTATAAAACCTATTCCATCGAAAATATTTTAGTAACCTTGGGTGCCGAGGGAATGTTGGGCATAGAAGGAAAGACTAAACTCAGTCAGCATCTTTCTGCTGTTACTCGAGAAGTTTTTGATGTGTCAGGTGCCGGTGATACGGTTGTGGCTCTCATGGCTCTTGGATTGGGAGCAAAAGCATCCCTGTTTGAATCTATGCGAATCGCCAACGCAGGCGCAGGTCGAGTTGTCGAAAAATGGGGTACACAGCCTATTCTAAGACAGGAATTGATCGATGCGCTCGATAGTGATTTGGAGCGAAAGAATTTTGGCTTCACAACGACTCTCGGCAAAATTGCTGACAGCAAGGACCTTAAGCTAGCGATCGGCAGTATAGGGCAGCGCAAGCAGAAGGTTGTTTTTACCAACGGCTGTTTCGATATTTTGCACGCTGGACATATTTCTTATCTGGAAGAAGCCCGGTCTTTGGGCCACCTTTTAGTTGTTGGTGTCAACACAGATCGCTCTGTGCGTCAGCTCAAAGGCGCCAGTCGACCCATTATTGCCTGCGAGCAGCGCATGCGGCTACTAGCTGCTTTGCAGTGTGTGGACTTCGTGGTGCCCTTTGATGAAGAGACACCAGCCCGTTTGATCAGCGATTTGCTGCCTGATGTTTTGGTGAAAGGTGCTGACTATGAAGTTCATCAAATTGTTGGTGCTGATTTAGTCCAAGCCAATGGTGGTAAAGTAGAACGGATTTCTTTTGTCGAAGGACTATCAACCAGCGATATCGTGAGGCGAGTGCAGGAAAACAAAGGTGTTGGCTTAGACTCTTGATCCATTAATTGCCTTTTTGCTCAACCGAAACGCTGAGCAGGATGGATTTGTCCTCGATATAGTCCACGGATTTATTCAAGCTGGCCAAGGAGCCCAGGAGACCGCCTATCCTGACTTCAAGGCCTAAAACCTGCACAGAAAAATCCAATCCATAGCGAAACTTCGGATAGCTTAGAAAAAACAGATTCCAATCATTTTCCATGATGGGTTTGAGGCCTGTATCGGTGTATCGATTGCTACTTGCGATTCCTTTGGCTTCAGCTAAATCGGTCATGGAATAATCCATCCATGGCACGATGGAAAAATGTTTGAAGACGAACCAACTGAGATTCATTCCAGCAGAGTAATTGTTCACTGTATATTGAAATTTCTGCATTTCCGATTCTTCGATGGTCACAGGTCCATTCAATGCTTTTAGGTAACTGAGAGAATGCTTCACATTGAGGTTTTGTCCGGACAGGATAAAGGCCAGCTTCAGTTGTTTGTGTATCTTGGTGAAAGGCACGAACGCAACATTGAGGCCAAGCCCACTGGTTTCTAAACTCGACTTTTGTCTTTGTTCGAAGGTTTCTTCAGGATACTTGAGAAGATATTCTTCTTCCAATTTCGATCTGACGATAGAAAATCCCAAGCAAATGTTTTTGAGTGACAAGGCAAGATGCGGCTCCAATTTGAAGCCAGTGACTGTGACAGCAGCATATTTGTTCAAAGGGAAGTTGTCTTGGGGTTTGGCCATCAGGCGAAGATTGACCTCTTCAAACTGTCCTGCGTACGTAATGGTATTAAAAGCGGGCACTATATGGTTTATGGGTGGCGATTGATAGAGACTGGCATTGTTCGCTCTTTGCTCGACAAAATCCTTTACGATGGTGTCCCGGGCGTCAGTCGTTTGAGCTCCAAGCCAAGCGGCTTGGACGAAGAAGAGGAGGCATGTGAGGATCACGGACAAAGCCAACTCCCAATGCTATATGACCAGCCATTGATGGGATCGGCATTTGCGCTTTTTCACTGACGATTTCTGGGGCTTCTTCAAAAATATTTCTTAAAAATAAGAAAGGGCCCCTGTGGAGCCCTTTGATTAGATTAATAATATCATGGCATTAGAATTCTTCGTTGAAACTCACTTCGCCTGTAACGCCGACTTGGTAAGCAGCCACTCGACGCTCGAAGAAATTTGTGAGTTCTTGTACATCCTGGAGTTCCATGAATCCAAAAGGATTCTTGGACAAATAGACAGGTTGGATGCCGAGCGTTACCAGACGTTGATCGGCGACATACTGCAGATAGGAGCGCATGTCTCCTTCAGATAGACCTGCAATGCCAAAACCTAAAACATCCTGGGCGAATGCCATTTCACATTCAACAGCCTCGTCTATCATTGCTGTGATATCACGACGGAGATCGTCATCAAAGAGGTCGGGCTCTTCAAGGCGGACTTGATCGATCACAGCATAGGCGAAGTTCATGTGACAGCTCTCATCGCGGAACACCCAGTTGGTTCCTGAGGCGAGGCCATGCAAAAGACCTTTTGACCTTAGGAAATAGACATAGGCGAAGGCTGCGAAAAAGAACAATCCCTCGATGCACCCTGCAAAGCAAATCAAGTTCAACAAGAATTTTTTGCGATCTTGTCGAGTTTCCAGACTCTGCAGGCTATTGATGGAATCAATCCATCGAAAACAGAACTCACCCTTGCGGCGAATAGATGGAATGTTTTCAATGGCCGCGAAGGCCGCTTTCCGCTCTTCGTCATTGGGCAGGTAGGTATCAAGCAGTGTGAGGTAGAACTGCACGTGCAGAGCTTCCTCATAGAGCTGCCGGGACAGATACATGCGGGCTTCTGGTGAATTAATATGCTTATAAAGATTCAACACCAAATTATTCGATACGATAGAGTCGCCAGTAGCGAAAAAAGCTACCAATCGTTTGATGAGATGCTTTTCTGCATCACTGAGCTTATCTCGAATATCACCGACGTCAGTGGTGAAGTCCACCTCTTCAACAGTCCAGGTATTCTTGATCGCATCCTTGTACATTTCATAGAACAAAGGATACTTCATAGGTCTTAAAGTCAGGTCCATTCCGGGACTTAGCAGCATCGTGTATTCCTCACTGGCAGGCTTCGCAGGCGTCGGGGTTTTCAAGAGAACAAGCGATAGCAGCGACAGCTGTTGTGGCCGCGGCCTGCACAGTCGTCTTATTGATCTTGGTTGCAGGTCTTGAACGCAGATAGTAGGTCGTTTTAAGGCCTTGCTTCCAAGCATAGTTATACATCGAGGAAAGTTTACCGATGGTCGGGCTTTCACTGAATAAATTGAGTGACTGGCTTTGATCGATATAGGCGCCGCGGGCCGCTCCCATGTCGACCAAAGATTTTTGAGAGATTTCCCAGGCCGTTCGATAGATAGCCCGGACTTCTTCGGGGATTTCTTCGATATTTAGAATGGAACCTTCGGCGAGTTTGATCTTGGTTCGAATCGAGTCATTCCAAAGATCCAATTCTTTGAGGGTCCTGACCAGATAGCTATTGATCTGAATGAATTCACCCGACAAAGTCTCACGCTTAAACAGGTTGGAAATTTGTGGCTCGATACATTCGTAAGCGCCGCAGATCGATGCGATAGTCGCTGTGGGTGCAATCGCGATCAGCAAGGAATTGCGCAGACCGTGGGTTTTTATTTTTTCTCGCAAAGCATCCCAACGCGCTGGATCACTCGGAACAACGCCCCAAAGATCAAATTGGAGAACACCATCAGCGGCCCTTGTTTCATGAAAGGTGCTGTGAGGTCCATGGGCTTTAGACAGCTCGCATGACTCTTCCAAGGCTGCGAAGTAGATTTCCTCTTGGACTTTTCGCGAAATTTCGCGAGCCTCTTCGCAGTCAAAAGGGAGCTTCAATTTGAAAAAAGCATCCTGCAGACCCATAAGTCCCAATCCGACGGGACGCCAGCGATGATTGGAATCAGCCGCCTGCGGAATCGGATAGAAGTTGATGTCAATCACTCGGTCCAAGAACTTGATCGCTGCCCGAACGTTCTCGCGCAACTTAGGATAGTTGATCGCTTTGTTTTCAATGTAGTTCGCCAGATTAATCGACCCAAGATTACAGACCGCTGTTTCGTCCTTGGTCGTGACTTCGATGATCTCAGTGCAAAGATTGGAAAGATGCACGACGTTTGCCGGATTCTTACCTGTTTGATTGCATTTTTTGTTGCTGGCGTCCTTGAAGGTCATCCAGCCATTGCCAGTTTGAGCCAAGGTTTTCATCATGGCTGCATAGAGTTCGCGCGCACTGATCTGAGCGCGGGCTAATCCCTCACGTTCGGCAGAGGCATAAGCGGCTTCGAATTCATCGCCAAAAAGATCAGTAAAATGAGGGACTTCAGACGGATCAAACAGCGACCATGGACCGTCACTTTCCACTCGTTTCATGAAAAGATCGGGGATCCAATTCGCCAAGTTGAGATTATGGGTGCGGCGTTGTTCGTCGCCAGTATTTTCTCGGAGTTGGAGGAAATCCAAAATGTCGGCATGCCATGTTTCGAGATAGATGCAAGCTGCGCCTTTGCGTTTGCCGCCCTGATTAACTGCAGAGACCGACGAATCGAGGGTCTTCAGAAAGGGAATAATACCATTGCTCTTGCCATTGGTGCCACGAATCAGCGATCCCTGAGCCCTGACTCTGTGATAGGCCAAGCCAATGCCCCCAGCATATTTGGAGAGCATCGCTACGTCTTTGTAACGATCGTAGATTGATTCCAGACTATCCTGAGGGGAGTCGAGCAGATAGCAGGAACTCATTTGTGGACGACGTGTCCCCGAATTAAACAGCGTCGGAGTGCTGGGCATATAAGCAAAGGAAGAAATGAGGTCGTAGAACTCAATCGCTTCCGTGACGTCCAACGCCAGACCGCAGGCGACGCGCAAAAAGAAATACTGTGGGGTTTCGAAAACCCAACGCTTTTCCGGATCCTTTAATAGGTAGCGATCATAAACGGTGCGAATGCCGAAGTATTCGAAAAGTTCGGAACGGCGGTGGTCGATGGCTTGGTCCAATTGGTCACGATGGGCCATGACGAAATTATAAGTGCTCTCAGCGAGCAATCCGACTTGATAACCGTGCGCGATCGATTCGGCGAAGCTTCGTACTTTGAGTTTATTGACTTCATCCAGGACGAACTGATGAAGCTGACGGGCTGCAAGTTTGGAATATTCGGGCTCGTCGGCGATAAGCATGGCAGTTTCGTGCATAACCAGTTTGTCGATCTCTTCGCTGGTCGCTCCATCATACAAGCCATTGACGACCTTATCGAGAATGCGCTGGACATCAACTTCATGGAGTCCATGACAAAGAGAGGCGATCGACTCTTTGAGCTTAAGCGCATTCAGCGGCTCTCTATCCCCGTTCCTTTTACGGATAAAGAGTGAGCGTTCCCGTCGCAGGCCATTGCTGGCATCTGTCTCTACGTTGGGTGTGCTGCTTGGGGTGTGAAGACTCATGGCAGTTCCTCGCTAGGGCTATGAAAGTTGACCTGACGTCCTAAAGCCTTTCGTTCATCAAGGCGCTTTTTACTGAAAAAGCGTCCTTCGAGCTTCGTAGTCGCCGGTTTGATCCTTGAATCCCACTCCACTCCCTGTGGCCCTAGGTGAAATTCCAAGAAAAAGGTGCCCGGCGATCCGTGTGCATCGCTCTTAATATCTATATGCTTGGTGTTGTTTGGGTTCAGTTGCGGGAGTGCCTTGTCCCGCTTAGGGTGTAGCTGCAGACAAAAAGAAGACTGGCTTCTTCTGGCCGCATGCCGCACCTGGCCGCCGAGTTTATTGAGTGCGGCTCTCGATTCCTTGGCTTAACTTCGCATGTACGTTCACCACTTTTTACTCACCATCCGTTCGACTTATATCTCAACAACTTGAGCGCGTATCATGTGTCGGTTACTTCTGGAAGCCAAGTCTGTTTGCATTTTGGGAGTCCGTTTGTTACCGACGAAATTTAGCATATCTAGTGTGAGTCTCAGGTGTCAACCGCTAAATATAGGGTCATCCTGTGTATAAGCTTCACAAAAATCAAGGAAAATGAAAGCAGGTTGGACACTTGTAGTGACAGTTCATGCTTCGAAAAAAAACTTATCCCCAACTCGAAAGTCAGACTTGTATTCTTTGGTATAGCTGGTTCAGCGGGTTTTTTTGTCGAAATAACTGCGTGTAAGTGAACTCATGCATAACATGCAAGACTGATTGGCAAGTCAATCGAAATTTCTTTTTTTGTAGAGCGGGGATTAAAAAATTTCCACTTGCAGCACTGAGGATTTTATGAGAATCGCGACCCCCCCAATGTAAAGTGAAGTCGCTCGATCACGAGAGGAACTGCGTATATCAACTGCGCGGTGTCGCCTTTTCATGGCTTTTGAGAACTTGTTCTGACTCAAGTCCTGTCAAGTCCTTTATGCCTTTCATTAAGCGCCAAAGTGCAAACACCATGATGGCCATGGATGGCAACACAATAACAGGCCAACTTAAGGCGTGCATCTTGCCTAATTCTGCATTGAATTCTGCTGTGCCTGTCGGGCTGTGGAGAAGGACATGGGCAAGAGCAAAGTTGAGAATGGCTGAGAGAACAAAGGAACCAGCCAGAAGATACGAGGACTGGGCAAGAAGTCGTTCGAAAGATACCTTATGGTGACTTGATTCCAATCGTGATTCCACCAGATCGACATTTATGATGGTGTCGTTGTAGAGAAGCTTCTTGACCAGGGGACTTTGTGTGCGCATCGACACAAGGATGGCCACTGCAATCAATGATGGCACTGCGGCTTCCTTGATAGCAATCCATTCGACGGGCAAATGCACCAAGCTCACAATTCCGGTGAGTAGAATACTGATAAACCCAAGCCCAGAAATAAAGCTAATGTGGCGCCGCTTTGCGAAATCCCAAATGCTATAAATGATTGGAAATGACAGGGCCAATATCATGCCCTTGACGGGCCCCAGCCGTTCGACGCTGCTGAGTTTACTCAAAACCAACGACGGAATCGCGATATTAAATATAAGACTGTAAAAGGGATTTTCCTGACTGTTCTTCTTTTCCATTGTAGTCCTTTATGCGTTCAGATTTTGTGGCAGTTGCCAATGGATCGGCTCTTGACCTCGAGATTCCAAATACTGATTGATCTTAGAGAACGGGTGACTGCCAAAGAAACCGCGGTGGGCTGAAAGAGGTGAAGGATGAGGTGACTCGATCACCAGATGCTTGTTTCGATCGATATTCCGACCTTTGGCCTGAGCGTGGGCTCCCCAGAGTACAAAAATAAGACCCTCGCATTGGTCATTGAGGATCTGCACGATCTTATCAGTAAACTTTTCCCAACCCTGATTTTGATGAGAAGCCGCTCGACCCTGTTCGACAGTGAGAACGGTGTTGAGCAACAAAACTCCTTGCTCGGCCCAAGCCTGAAGATAACCATGCTGCGATCTTGGGACTCCCAAATCTGCCTGGAGTTCCTTGAATATATTCACCAGCGATGGTGGCAAAGGCACTCCTGGCTTCACGGAAAAGCAGAGACCATGGGCTTGGTCAGGGCCATGATAAGGATCCTGACCCAAGATCACAACGCGCACCTTGTCAAACGGTGTTGAATTCAAAGCGTGAAAATACTCTGGACCCTTTGGGTAGATGATCTTACCCTGGCTGATCTCTTGTTTCAAAAACTGTCTTAGCCTACTCATATATTCCTGCTGGAATTCAGGAGCCAGGATTGCCTTCCAACTAGGGTCGAGCTGAATGTTTGCTTCGTAGGTCATAAAAAATCCAAGCTACATGGGAACAGAGAGAAGGGCATTGAAAGCCGCTTCTTATACGAATTCTCTTATATATCGGGTTGTTGCTCTTTCGTCCAGTTTCTCCCTTCCATTTTGAAAACTTCCCGGCGAATCCGTCAAAAAACGCCCTACCTGCTTGGGAGAGCCAATCGAATGCAGGGGAATTTTCCCGGTAGTTTCAGTGGTATGCGCGAGTCTCTTCACATTGGACTTCGGAAGACGGATAAGAACTTAGAACAAGAACTCAGGTGCTGGCTTCCTACTACCCAGTTGAGGTGCGCTGATGCGTAAGGATCATGCTGAAAAACTATCCTGCATAATCGTAGACGACAACTACGAAATTTTTATTCTGCTCCAGGCGGCTCTCAATGATACTTACGACTGTGAATACGCGCCTGATGCCTTCACGGCTCATCAGCTGCTCTTACACAAGCAATTTGATATCATGCTTTGCGACATTCGCATGCCACATATGGATGGATTTGATCTGGTCGAAGAGCTGAAGAAAAAGCTGATCACTCTACCTATTATCTTTATCACAGGCGCAATGAATGCGGATTCGGTGAAAAGAGCCTTTCAATTGGGTGCAGCTAACATCATTGGCAAACCCATCCCTCTACAAGAACTTCGAGAAAAGATGAAGCTGGCCATCGATATGCATCGAAAGTTAACTCTGGAAACTTACGGCAGTGATCAAGAGCTCGGTTATGTCTATAACCTGCTCAAGACCTACTACTACGATATACAAGAAATTTTGCACCAGATTCAGCTGCATCATATTCCGATTTCAGTTGTAAAAGAGGAACTGGAAAAAAAGCAGAGATTGGGGAAATGCTTCCTGGATGATCCAGAAAGCATTCGGTTCTTGGCTAGGGCGGCTTGAACTTGGCGATCACTTCCTAAGCAAATGACTAACCAAGAAAAATCAGTTAAGCGATGTCTTTTTGGAAAACAAGACCTTTTCCAAAAATAGCACTGAGGTCTGTAGATATACAGCCTGATTCGCCTTCTTTCTGAATCCATGGCCTTCATCTTTGGCGAGCAGATACCAACCTTCGTTGCCATTGCTTCGAACGGCTTTAACGATTTGCTCAGCTTCCGTTGCCGGGACTCGTGGGTCATTCAAGCCTTGAACGACAAACAAGGGCTTTTGAATTTTGGCCACATTGGTGAGTGGGGAAATTTTGTCGAGAAAATTCTTCATCTCAGGATCGCGTTCATCGCCATACTCAACGCGGCGGAGATCCTGACGATACGATTTTGTGTTGGTTAGAAAGCTGATGAAGTGACTGATGCCGACGGTATCAATACCACCGGCGAGACGATCGCTGTAATGGGTCAGAGAAGCCAAGGTCATGTATCCGCCATAGGAACCACCCATGACGACCACTTTACTGGCATCAAGGTCGGGTTGTTTGGCAATCCAATCCAAGAGCGCGCCTATGTCCTTTACAGAATCTTCGCGCTTCATCCCATTGTCGAGAGTCAAATAAGTCTTGCCGTAACCTGATGAGCCACGAACGTTTGGAGCAATAACGGCGACCCCGAGTTCGGTCGCAAAATATTGAAAACTAGAGGAAAAGCCAGGACGAAACTGAGCCTCTGGTCCGCCGTGAATGCTAATAATAACCGGAATTTTGCCTTTAGCGAGCTTGGACCGGTAAACAAAAGCTGGAATCATTCGATCATTGCCGTCGACTTTGTCAAAGCTTGGGTAGCTGATCAATGCAGGTTCGGCAAAGCGGTCGGGGTTGAGTCCGCCTGTTTCGCTTTCAGTCCACGCTTCCAATTTCCTGGTTTTAAAGTCGTAGACATAAGCATCTCCTGGTGCCTTGGCGCTCGAGACTGTTAAAGCGAAAAGATTGGATTTATTGGGATGGAAGCGAATGCCGCCCAACTGTCCGACTGGAAAGCCCTTAATTTCTTTATATGTCAGGGACTTGGTTTCCATTGCATAAAGTTTGCTAACGCCGCCCTCATTCGTAACAAAGACCAAAGTCTTGCCATCTGGAGACAGCTCTATGCCTTCAACGTCCCATGGGATAGTGGAGCTCAGAGGCTTCAAAGTCTTATTTGCAATTGAGTAGGAATAGAGTGTCTTGAATTCTCCCTGACTATCCATGGCCAAAAACAGCTGCTGATTGTCTTTGGAGAACGCAGCTGAGCTGTAGGCGAAGCTTTTTCCTGGAAAGAGCTGTTCAACTTTCTTAGTTTTGAGGTCCACCAAAGAGAGAAAATTCTCATTGGCCGAAACATTTTTCATGACCAGCAAAGTCTGTCCATCGTAGCTAAATTCGACTGGAGTCCAGCTGCCGCCTTCCTGCACGAGAAGCTCAGCCTTGCTTTCGGTTCGACTGAGATCTTGGATATAAATGTCCGTATCTTTGCCATTTCGAAGCGTACTGCCAAAGGCAAAGAATTTGCCCTGATGATCCCACATGGGGCTTTCATTGCGCGATTGTCCGTCTGTGATCATGCGGGTCCGGCCCGTTTCGATATCCAGCAGATGAACCTGCGAATATTCATTGCCACCTTGATCCTTCAAAAAGAGAATCAGGGGCTTCTCGGGATTCACAGTGGCGGCACCAATGGGCTCTTCAAAAAAGCTGATCTGCTTGCGATAATGGTTAGGAGCTTTTACAGTATGGAGCTGACTTGCCTCGGCAAATCGAGTGTTGATCAAGAGCCCTTGATCGTTTGGTAGCCAGCCTTGAACGGATGCCGAACGAATGTTCTCAAACTGGGTAAGTCGTTGTTTGAGGGAGATTGGAATGTCAGGAATATTTTCTAGAACAAGGTTACCAATTTCCCGTCGATTCACCTCGCTGATGTTAGCAGCTCTCAGGTCAAGCGCCTGAATCCAGGCCAAAGCCATGATGGCAAGTTGCAATGAGACTCGCATAGGATGAACTCCCAAAGGTTCGCGGAATAGGCAAAAAAGGGCCAAATTCCGATGACTCGATAGATCGCCGGGCTAATGTAGCGATTGCCGTGGGAAGCTTGCAATGAGTTTCACCAGGGCAGTCGGCTTATATGTCGGACTTTAGCTTGGACTTAGCAAAAAGGATGGCTCACTGCGCGCAACTCCCCTAAGATGACCGTGTTGTTGTGGTCTGTCATGTGAGGATCTGAAAATGATGAAGCCATTTCGCACCGAACTTTATTTGAACCCCGGTTTTCAGATTCGACATGAGCAGCCTATTCTCACTCTGGGTTCCTGCTTTGCGGAACATATAGGCCAACGCCTCTTGGATTTCAAATGGGGAGGGCTTAATGCTCCTTTTGGAACCCTTTTTCATCCACTCGCTCTGGAAAAATTGCTTCGAATCTGCGTTGATGGATCAACCCTTGATTCAAGTCTTTTCGTCGAGCATGACGGCAGCTTCTTCCACTATGAATTGCACAGTCGTTTTCATGGAGAAAGCCGAGAGATCCTCCAAAACCAGTGGCAAGAGACATCGGAATTGGTTGCGAATTGTTTACAACAGACACCCTTAATCCTCATCACTTTAGGAACTTCATTCGTCTATGAGCTTCAAGGCAGTGGAGTGGTTGTTGCGAATTGTCACAAACAACCAGCCGCTCTTTTCCGGAAACGGCTGTTGAGTTCTAACGAAATTCGGTCGAGTCTTGAGAACATAACGAAAATTCTACCAGAGGGAACTCGGATACTTTGTAGCCTGAGTCCTGTCAGGCATATTCGAGACACCATCGTGGCGAATAGTGTGAGTAAAAGTCTTTTGCGAGTAGCTTTGCATGAATGGAGTTTGGAAAACCCTGATCGAGTCGAATATTTCCCGGCTTACGAATGTGTGATGGACGATCTTCGCGATTATAGATTTTATGATGAAGACATGATTCATCCTAACGGACAAGCGATCGCTTATATCTGGGAAAAGTTTACGGAATCTTATGTAACGCAAGATGTGCGTGAATTCATGAAAAGGTGGCAAGTGGTCCGCGACTGCCTCAAGCATTTACCGCAAAGAATGGAAGCCCCTTCCTATCAAGTTTTCTTGCGTAGAGTTCTTCGAGACCTCGATGCATGGCAGCATATTGATGTCATTGCAGAGCGAGGAGAGCTTGAGGCACGCCTCGTTTAAAGATTCTATAAAGCAGATAAAAATATTCATTGCTTAACTTTTCGACAGCGAGAATTCACAAGAGTTAACTTGTTGTTCTGCAGCGGCTCCGGTACAAGACGTTTGTAATTTCACAAAGCTCTCATAATATCGATCTTACCTGTGCGGGGTGCGCTATGCTTCATTCGCGTCGCAACTTATTTAAAATTGGTGGTGGAGTATTCGGGGCCATTGTTTCTGGTAGAAAATCTTATGCAGTTGAAGTCAGTCTTCGTGAAGAAAAACAATCGCGCGAAGAATTGGCAAAAATGGCTCGGATTTTTGAATATGGAGTGGCTTCCGGAGACCCCAAGTCAGATCGAGTCATTCTGTGGACTCGAGTGTCCTCGGACGCTGACGATTCGGTTCCGGTGCGTTGGCAGGTAGCTTTGGATATCGGGTTTGCCCAAATTGTCTCAGAGGGAATGAGTGCAGCTGATCGCGAGCGCGATTTTACTATCAAGGTGGATGCCCTTTTACCATTTGCAGGAACGGTATACTACTACCGCTTCTTCGCCGAGGATTGTTGGTCCATAGTTGGTCGGACTCGAACGACGCCACTGACCAAGCAAAATGTACGGTTAGCAGTCGTCAGCTGTTCCAGCATTTGGTCCGGATATTTCAATAGTTATGAAGCCATAGCCAGACGTAATGATCTGGATGCGGTGGTGCATCTTGGGGACTATATCTATGATGTCCCTGATCCCGACGAACTGAGAAACATGCCAGCGAATGTACAGAATACTTTGAACCCTGATAGTTTGGAAGCTGTTCGGCAACGCTATCGATATTATCGCAAAGACCCCCAGCTGAGACGTGCTCATCAGCAGCATCCATGGGTTATTGTATGGGACAATCATGATATAGAAAATAGAGCCGGCAAGGATGCAAGCATACGTGCCTTTCACGAGTGGACTCCCATTCGTTCTCCCGATCCTGCTGATATCAATAAAATCTATCGACGCTTGTCTTTCGGTCCCATGCTCGACCTCATCATGCTCGATACCAGACATATTGGCCGAAATTCTGTGAGTGGAGAAACGGGTCAAGCTTCCATTCTAGGGGATGAGCAATTCGGCTGGCTTAAGGCACAGCTTAATGATTCTCGAAGCGCCCAATGGCGGGTAATTGGCAATCAGATTCTTATGGCCCCATGCAAAGTTTTTGGCAAATCCATCGATGAAAAAAATTGGGATGGCTATCCAAAAGATAGAGAGCGATTGCTTCGCTATCTTGCCGAGGGTGATCTTACCAATACCCTGGTCGTGACCGGTGATTCCCATCTGTCCTATGCTTCTAATCTTGAGGTCGATGGCCGATCAGTCGCGGTAGAATTTTTGCCCAGCAGTGTGACGCGAGGAAACCTCGACGAACAGGTGACCGGAATATTCACTAAAATTGCCAAGGGTGGATTTGAGACTGCTATTAAAGCCTTTAACTCACATATCCGCTACTTTGAAAGCACTCGACATGGTTATGGAATTGTCGACCTCAAGTCCAACGGCGCAACGTTGGAGTATTGGTATGTGCCTCATCAAGAGCAGAGCTTGGAAGAAGAGATGGGACGAGCCATGTTTGTGGCAACCGGAGCTCAGAAGATAACAGAAGAAAAAGCCCAGGCAACCCAATCTGGGAAGTTCGCTCCTCCAGCTCCTCTGGAACCTCGAT
This sequence comes from Oligoflexus sp., assembly GCA_041736645.1. GTDB lineage: Bacteria > Bdellovibrionota_B > Oligoflexia > Oligoflexales > Oligoflexaceae > Oligoflexus. Next base: position 31,040 of record JBGSTF010000247.1, read on the forward strand.
TCTTTACATCCCCTGGTGAATTGGGCGGTACAGGAGGAAGTTACTTCAATGACGAGGAACGTTTGGGCCCAAGTTCACAAGTGAAATCGATCCAGATCCGGAGTGGGGAGCGAGTCGATGCCATTGAAATTGGCTATGCCGATGGGCAAAGCTGGTATCATGGCGGCACTGGTGGACAAGAGCGGGAACTGATTTTGGAGGACCAGGAGTATTTCCGAAAAGTTCTCCTGTGCCTTGGCAAGAAAAAGGGGACCACCTCGGTTCATTTCATCCGTTTCACCACGAACCTAGGGCGGGTGCTTGAAGGTGGTGTAAAAACGGGAACCAGTTTGGAATTTAGCGCCCCTGAAGGACGACATATAGTTGGATTTAGAGGACGAAAGGGCTCTGAATTGGATAAGTTAGGACCAATTTTTGCCCCAGATTTTTAAAGACTTGTGCCAATATTAAAAGCCTGCAGATATTTCTCTCAGGCTTTGGCCCTCTCTCGCCTCATCTTGCCAACTTTAAGCCAGCATTTTCCTAGAATCATAAAGAGTTCGATAGTTCCAATGAATTTCATTATCTAGCTGTGGCTTTTGTGCTTCTAGGGCTTTGTCGTCACCTATGGTAAAATATTAACACGATTCATCAGCCCAAAAGACTTGGGTAAGCAGCACCTGGAGTGAAAGATTGGGCTTCATGCTTTGTCGATATGCGAGCTTCGTTCTCTTCCTATTCCTTTCTCTGCTTACTTCGACAAGCAAAGGGATGGCCTGTGCCAATAGCGGCTTGTGTGATCTGAGCACAGGCTCTCCGAGATTTGATTTAGGCGTTTTGCTGAAAGGTGAATGGCAATTCTATTGGCAGCAGCTCTTGTCACCTCAGGATATCGAACAAGGTAAAGGCACCCTGTCGGGGTATCTATCGCCTGATGTTGATTGGATCGACGCCAATCTTCCTGGAATTGATATGCATGCCGGATCATTTGCGACTTATCATCTGAATTTTAATCTTTCTGGTCATGAGCCTATGACTCTATGGTTTCCGCGTATGCCTTCGGCGGTCAGAGTGTGGCTCAATGGTCAAGTGATTCAGACGATCGGAGAACTTTCGACAGATGGCAAAGAAGCGACAGCAAGGCAACGGCAATTTCTTCATACATTCATTCCCAAAAGTGGAGTGAATACAATCACGATCGAGATTTCGAATTACTCCTTTGCTTATCACGGCTGGGTAGGTGGAATTGTCATCGGAAAGCCCGAGCCCTTAAGGGATTCTTTAGTCGATAGGATCGTTCGTGATGCGATATCTTTTGGAGCCATTTTGATCATGGCTTTCTACCACTTTTATCTCTGGTGGATGAGAAAGATTCGACTGTCGCCACTTTATTTCGGATCCTTCTGCTTGGCCGTAGGACTACGTTCTCTGGTGGCTGGTCAAGGTCAAATCATGGCGCAAGTATTTCCCGAAACACCTCTCGAGCTGCAGCTCAAAATTGAATACATAGGCATAGCCATTGGACTTGCTGCGTTGACACTTCTCGTTCATGATCTCTACCCGCGAGAATTTAAGAAATATGTGGCTTATCCCATAGCTGCCATTGCAGGAGCATGGGCGCTGTTAATCCTTGGCAGTAGTGGCAATATTTTTCCCAGATTTCTACGCTTTTTTCAGCTTCTAGTCGCCTTTGCCGGCACTTGGGAGATTATTTCCCTAGTCGTCGCCTCTCTGCGACGGCGTGAAGGTGCAGTCATCTTTCTCATGGGTTTCGGAATATTCTTTACCACGGGATTAGCTGATATCCTTAGTGCAATGGAGATTACTGAGAGTCCACCGATGTCCCATATAGGGACGTTCGCCCTAATCTTTTTTCAATCCATCCTACTGTCGAAACGTTTTGATAGAGCTTTTGACCAGGCAGAGCGAGCGGAAAGAGAAGTTCGAGTGCTGAATGAAGGGCTAGAGCAAAAGGTAAAGGAAAGGACCGAAGAGATTAATGTCATTCTCAGAAATGTAAGCTCAGGGTTTCTTCTGATAAATCGAAATGGGAAGCTAAGGTCCGGATTCACTGAGTCTTGCCATCAGTTGCTTGACACAAGGCTGAAGGCTGGTGATGCTCTGGTTGAGATCCTCAAGGTCGATCAGTCGACCAAACAGATGTTGCGAGGAGCAGTGGCTCAAGTATATGAAAACTTTTTGCCGCTTGATGTTGCCTTATCTCAGATTCCAAGTCGAGTGAAGGTTGCTCAGCGAACTCTGGGGATTTCAGGAGCAGCTTTGGTCGATAGTGCTGAACGTCCTGAAGCGATACTCTTCACTATTACCGACGTCAGCGAACTTCAAGAGGCTGAAAGATCTATCCTGCACAATGAAATGCTTATTCATATTTTACGTGAGCGAGCTTCGTTTCGAGTGTTCCTGGAAGACTTCAGAAAAGAGATAGCCCAATCCCTTTCGGCAATTGAGTCGGGCTGTGACCGAGAGGTTCGGAATCTTTTGCATACTATGAAGGGTAACTTAGGGGCCTTTGGAATGCATCAAATGGCGGAAATGATCCATGAGATGGAAGGTCGTTCCCATGTAAAGGCGGACGATATTCGCCAACTTTCTTTGAGTGTGGATAGTCTTCTTAGAGACAATGAATCCTTGCTGGAGTTAGAGGAAAAGAGTGCCAAGTTCGAACTCCCCCAGGAGGACTACGATGCTATTATCGATTGGGGCACTGCAAATCTCGATTCCCGACAACGCCAGGAATTGAGGCTGATGCTGAAGAGAGCTTGTCAGAAGCCAATCCGATCCTATGTCGGTCCACTTAAGTCCACAGCGGAGGCCCTGGGCAAGCGACTGGGGAAGACCCTGAAGTGTCAAATTCTAGGGGCCGATATGCATGTGGATGAGACGCTTTCGCCGCTATTGAGAAATTTGGTGCATTTGGTGAGAAATGCCGTCGATCATGGCATAGAAATGCCAGAAGATCGCGGTGACAAGGGAGAGCAGGGACAGATCGTCATCGATTTTAAAAAGAGTGCTCAAACCTTAAGGATTTCCGTCAAGGATGATGGATGTGGATTGAATACTCTCGCCATTAAAGCAAAGGCGAAAAAGCTCGGGCTGTTACCCAACCAGGATCAAAATCTTTCGGATGAAGAAATCTATAGATTCATATTCGCCCCAGGATTTTCGACTGCGGAAGAAGTCTCTGACATTTCGGGACGGGGAGTGGGCATGAGTTCCATTTCTGCCGTCGTTGAGGAGCTATCTGGAACTCTCAAGGTGGAAAGCAGATTAGGGCTGGGAGTCTCGGTTCTCATAGAGGTTCCATTGTCTCGGGAGCAAGTGCTAGCAGCAGCCTCCGGTTTTGAAATCTGAGACTATCGCAAGTTTCTGATTAGACAGTCCTTTAAATTGGGAGCTGATTAAAGGGGATAGAGGCTTCTACCTAGGTATTCTCATCCAACTGTGTGAGTCACTAACTTTCTTTATATTCGCTAACCTTATGATCCCATCACTCTTTATTTTTTGATCCAATATTACCCAGTGCTTTGGCTTAGACAGGCTGATGAAAGCCTGCTATAGCCGGAATATTGAAGCAAAGTTTCCAGGTGGAGACAGATTTCTTTAGCCTATAATCTTCTTACAAGTTCCTGGAGGAATAGTTTTCATGATGGCTCTTCGAATTTGGTTATTCATTTCGATAGTGTGTTGGATAGGTGGCGGTCGCGTAGTCTGGGCCAACAATCTTCATGAGCAAAAGATTCGCTCTATTGTCGCTCCCTATGTCATGGATGTAAAAAGTGATCCCTCGAAGGCGCCTTCCCGAGCGGGTTTGAGGCTGTCATTGAGCGCGAGCAGGGATCTTCCGGAGAAGGTAAGCTATCGGCTGGAAGCTATTGATCAGATGGGACCCATCAATCGAGTGAACGCTGAGGGCTTGAAAGAAGGAACCTATGAGATCGTCATCTTTGGCAACGGTCAGGAAAGCTTTCGAAGCAAATTCATAGCCTTTCCTTATCTTTTATCGGATCTTCATCTTGATTATATGAAAGATATTGGTTTCAGCCTGAAGCAAAGCATCAATCTTCCTGCACTGCAGTTTGTCAAAAGCAAGAGCCGGATTCAGAAGGCATCTTTTCCTGTGCTTGATGATTTAGTCTTGATTCTTTCAGACCAAAAATCCCTGCAAATGCTGAGTATTAGAGTTCATACTGACTCTGGCGGCTCTGAGGCGAAAAACCTTGAATTAACCCAGGCACGTGCTGATCAAATCAAAGCTTACTTGAAGAATCATGGAATTGCTGGGACTCGCCTAGTGGCCCGAGGGATGGGGTCATCTCAACCTTTGCAGAAAGAACTCACCTACGAAGATCGGCTCCAGAATAGACGGGTTGAGTACATCATCGAACAGATAGATACGAAAACCATGATAGGAATTAATCACTGATAGTCATGTATTTGATCCTGGATGGGTGCTTCCCTTGCTCATAGAGTGCCTGTAATATTCCCGCGAGCTCATTTAAGGAGGCGGGAACATGCTGAATTGGATCATTAGCTTGGGTTTGTGTCTAGGCTTAACCCTGCAGGCTACAACTCTTACCGCAGAAAGCGGCGGACCGGATGAATTCGTTAAAGTGAAGGGAACTCAGTTTTGGTTGGCCGGTCAACCCTATCATTTTTTAGCTGCCAATTTTTGGTACGGGATGAATTTGGCTCAAGAGGGCGATCAATCCGGTCGAGAGCGCCTTGTGAGAGAGCTTGATCGATTGAAGTCGATTGGCATCGACAATTTGCGTATTCTTGCCGCTAGCGAAGGCCCTGATAGCGAACCGATACGGATTCGACCTTCCTTGCAATTCGCTGCCGGCCAATACAATCAAGATTTGCTCAAAGGGCTCGATTTTCTTTTGGTCGAAATGCAGAAGCGGCACATGAAGGCGGTGTTGATTCTTGCCAACTTCTGGGAGTGGTCAGGCGGTTTGGGTCAGTATTTGGTTTGGAGTGGCCAAGCCGATCGTATTCCCTATCCACCGCCTTTGGATGGAGATTTTGATGTTTATCAAAAGTTCGTTGCTGGCTTCTATGGAAACGTAAAAGCTCGTTCACTCTTTGAGAAGCATATCCAGGCGATGGTGCTTCGTCGAAACAGTCTGAGTGGAATTCAATACAACCAAGATCCAACAATTATGGCCTGGGAACTCTGCAGTGAACCCCGAGCTATGAATCATGCCAAAGAATATTACAAATGGATCGATGACACTTCAACTTTTCTGCGAAGTCTTGCTCCGCAGCAATTGATCACTCTGGGAGCTGAAGGCGATACGCCGCATCCTCAATATTCGCAGAGTGACTACTTCATCGATCACAATTTTCCGAACATAGACTATGGCACTATTCATATTTGGCCAGAAAACTTCGGCTGGTATGATCCAGAAAGGTCTGAAGCTACCTTTGAAGAAGCTTGGCAAAAGACTCTCAGCTACATCCGAACCCACATAGCCAAAGCTCAATACCTACAAAAACCAATGATTTTAGAAGAATTTGGACTAGCGCGGGATCAACGGAATTTTAATGCGCACAGTGCTGTCACCTGGCGAGATCGTTACTACGAACGTGTTTTGGATGAAGTGCAGCGTGCCGCGCAAGACGGCATGCCGCTCAATGCCGCTTATTTTTGGGCTTGGTCAGGCGAGGGACGGCCTCGTGTACCGGGCGCACTTTGGGAAGCTGGAGATCCCTGGTTAGGTGATCCGCCGCATGAACATCAAGGCTGGTACGGAGTTTATGATAGCGATCTGAGCACTTTGCAAATTCTCAAGGAAAAGGCTTCTGCGCTGTCTTCTATCAAGACCCATGGCGACCAACACTGCTCGGATCGGCCTCCTTCCGAAGAATTCACCTGCCAACAGCAAAAGGCTTGGAACAAGTGTGGTGAGGCGTGGGTCGTTGGTCAAGGATATTGCCTGGAAACCTGTGGCGTCTGTTACCAAGGCCTTGAAGCTCCTTGACATGGGTACTGACTCTGAATTTGAATCAAACAATGATTGCAAGTTTCTCCCAGGAGTTTATGACTTAAGAAGTGAATCTAACGAGGACGTGTCATGTCTCGCTTCTTTGCTTTGTTGAGTCTCTTCTTTCTAGCAGTCAGTCTGGTGCTTACCGTTCGAACCAAGCTTTGGAAGGGTTTTTTGGGTGGTTTTGCAGTTCAATTTCGACTTCATCACATCTTTGGCTTGGGATGTGTCATGGCGATTGTCCTGCATGTTGCACTGGAAGTTCTTTCCGTTCCTTCGTATCAATTGGGGGAGTATATAAGCCTCAGTGATCCGGGAATGGCAAGCGGATGGTTGGCATTAGGCTGTTTTCTGGTCGGCACTGGGTTAGCGTATATCGCTAGCTGGCGATTCGTCATTTGGCGTCGATGGCACATGCTATTGGTTCTTGGTTTTGCCCTGGCCATCGTTCACGTGATCCTATTTATGAGCTCTTCCTGGTTGGACCGTTCACTCATAGGAATCTTTAGTATTTTAGGACTGGCAAGTTTGGGTAGTCTTGCCATGCGATGGAGAGGGTCTTCTTCAACTCAAACCTTCCGCTTGCTCAAAAAAGAACAGCTTTCCGCGAGTATTTATGCACTGGAATTGCTGCCTGCTGCAAATCGTCCTCGTGCAAGTGGCTACAAAGCAGGACAGATCGTCTATGTGCGTTTTTTGCAGAAGGGATTCAGTTCGAGTTTTCATCCGTTCTCGGTCGCATCTTGTCAGTTTGAACCGACTCTTCGGCTTTTGATCAAAGGTCTGGGCCATGATACCTCGCGAGTGCCTAAGCTCCAGGACGGGGCATATCTATTGGTTGCAGGACCTTATGACGAGTTCTCGATTGGATCTGATATTGATCAGATTTGGATTGCTGGAGGAATTGGGATAGCTCCGTTCCTAGGCTCTATGCATTGCCTTCAGTATAAGACGTTCTCCAAGGTTCGATTGATTCACTTTGTCGGCGAAGAAGACAATCAAGCCTTGCATGCTGAGATAGCAAGTCTCGGCCAAGCTATGGAAGGTTTTTCTTGGACAAGTTACAAGGTCAAGGCTACAGAAAAACCTGAAATGGCGCAAATAGTGAACTGGGCACGAGACATGAAAAATCCTAAATTTCTAGTCTGTGGGCCGCCGCGTTTCATGCAATTTATCCGGCAAAAATTGCAGTCTTTTGGTTTTTCCAGACACAACATCATAACCGAGGAAATGAGACCATGACACTCGCGATTTGGATACCAAGCGCTTTCGCATTGCTGTGCTTAGGTTCTACTGCATCTCTGTCGCAAACGATTCAATTGCAAGAACTCGCCTTGCACAACACCAAGGAAGACTGCTGGATTGCCATTGATGACAAGATCTACGATATCACGAAAGCTTTGGCAGACCATCAAAAGTATAAATACGACCTAGCACCTTGGTGCGGGCGTGATGCAAGTCAAGCGTGGAAGGATAAAGATGGGAAGGGTAAGCCTCACTCTCGAAAGGCTCAATTGATGCTGAAAGCTTTGCTTAAAGGCAATCTGCTTCGAAATTCTTAGCGGGAACCTGAAAAAAATCGCCTTCTCTATTCGAATCAGCGTCTGTGGCCAACAGAGAATTGGAACTTACGACTCGCTCCCCTCTCTCCAATGACTGTCAGATTTAGTATGTGCTCATTATTGTCAATAAAGCTCAGAAGAACCGAAGTGCCTTCGGTTTGTTTGCCTTCAAAATTCCATTGATAGGTGTAATCAGCTAGGCTCAATCCAAGGTTGGCGGCAAAATTATTTTTGCTCATGACCGTGTATTGAATCACTCCTTCGGTGGCAAAAGCGCCGAGGTCTTGGATGTCGGGAAGACCGCGATCAGCAAAGGCAGCATTGCGAGAGCCCGAGCTATTGAGCAAGATCTGCAAGGAATTTTCAATTTCATTCGGCGAACCAACAACCGGTCCAGAAAGATTGAAGGAGTCAGCTTCGAGAGCTACGCTTGGCTTCATGAGACCAAATTCATTGTTGATATGCCTTGCACCCAAAGCATGGGCAATTTCATGAGCGATCACGTGAGTGAGTTCCGTCTGAACGGTTGCCACATCACCTAGACTCTTCATGTCCTGGGTGTAGATAAAGAGAATATCATTGGGGACTCGGTTGCCGAGGTCCAAAGGGGCGATACCCAGGACGCGGGGTTTTCCGGTGAAATTACGGCCACCGATGTGAACCCTTGAGTAGTTGGGGGTTAGAGGCTCTGTTGTTGTGAGTTTGATGTCCACATCAGGAAAGAGAGTGACCAAATTTTGCACGAGATTGAGTTTAAGCTTTTCGCGATCTTCCGAAGATCCGATATCAGAAGAAGCGAAGGGGGGAATGACGACTTGATTCAAGCCGGCATTGCCTACAATGAATGAGTCTTTAGAACTTACTGTGGCACCTTCAAAATCCAACCAGAAGACGCTGTTGAATCGTCCAGAGCCGGCAAAGCTTTTGTCTTTTAATTCGAAGGGAGGAAGAGCGGCATCGATCAGACCTTCCCGATCAGTCGTCGGCCACGAGATGCGGACAGGGCCGTCGAGTTCTGATTCTTCCTTGGGAGCTTCGCAGGCCTGAAGACTGAGCAGAGCAGTGAGTAGCAAAAAGCTAGAAGCTAGAGGCCGAAGATTTTTAAAAGAGATCATTCTTAACATCCTGAAATATAGAGTAAAAAATGTGGTTCGAGAGGGGCGCGTAAGCGATGCCTTTTAGGGCCTAAGGGAAGGCGACATCTCTTCACGACTTTGCTGCTGGTTATATATTATTTGGCGTGCAAGTCAATGCGAAAGGAATTTTGTGGCGTAGTCTCTGCTTGAATTGAAGTTGCGCAGTTTCGCGGCAAAGTCTCGTCGGGTACCCGATCTAGTGAAGCTTAACATCGGCTCCGGGTCAGGGTCATTTAGGTCTCGAAAGGAACCAACATATCCGAATAATAACAGATTGTTACATTTTTATCTGATGGTTTTTTCAATTTTGACCGATAACGAATTCGGGACCGGTCTGACCACAAATCAGGGGGATGAGCCATTGAACACGAAGCACCTGCTTGCACTCTCGGCGAGCGCCAACCTTTTCTTAGCATCTGTGAGTTTCGGGCATTCGCGCCTCAGTGTAACAACCGCTGCGGGTGGTGTTCCGCGTCTTATTCCGCGAAATTCCAGTGATGGAAACAAAGGTGATGCTTCATCGCCCTGCGGCTCGACCAACGCGACCAGAGGCACCAATCCTGTCGTTCTCACGGTTGGTGAGTCGATTAGCGCCGATTTTGAAGAGACGATCGACCACGTCGGAACATTTCAGCTGAACTTCTCGCCGATGGGCCAAGTGAATTTTACTGCATTGGTCCCGGCGCAAACGGATGACACTAAGGCCATAGGTGCTGTGCCAAACAAGGGTCGTTTCCAGTTTACAGTTCCCAACACCCCTTGCACCGACTGTACGATTCAATTCGTTCAGGATATGAGCGGGACTCTGAATTACAAGTCTTGTGTTGACGTGATCATTACGCCTGTCAACGCCCCACCTCCAGCAGTGCCAAGCGGCTTTGCTGTGACGAAATAAGAAAGGAGCACAAAAGATGAATTTCAAACAAACCGCTGCTGGCCTTTCAGGGACCTTATTACTATCGATACTGATTCATGCCTGCCAGGCCGAAGTGATTCAAGACAGCCGAAATTTAAGTTCTGGTGGTACTGCACAGCCTGTGAGTCAAGAGGGAGACGCAAAAACCACTGAAGCGAAGAAGCCTGATGTCCCGGTCGCTAAAACAACGCCTCCTGCAGCCAATCCAGGAACCCCGGCGGTAGCTTCGAATTTTACTATGAGCTGGGATGCCTCGACTGATCCAGCTATTGTTTCATATAAAGTCTTCATTGTGCCTCCCGATCGAAACTCGCGCTTTCCTGGAAAGACGGATGTGCCTGTTCAAATCAAGAATTACCCTCTTGCCGCTTTGCAGAAAAACGGACTGAAATACTCGGTGGCTGTGACCAGTGACGAGGTCAAGGCAGCGTTGGGGGCTACGGTCCCAATTCCAACTGCTTATTGCTTTACTGTCGTTTCAGTCAACGCCGTGGGGAACTCCGCGCATTCGCCGCTGATTTGCCCTTAGTTTTGACCTCAATACGGTATCTATCGAGCGGCGGGTTTCTGCCGCTTTTTTTATTCTAGAATTGCATTCAGATCTCGCAGGAGGTCTTGTCTTTCTTGAGTGCTCAGTTGGTGGCGTGCATAGTGAGGTGGCATCTGCTGATTCTGCAGCCTAAACTGAATAAGGTTCGCTCTATTTTTTATATTTTGTAGAACTTGCTGCTCGTTTTCACCTGCCAGAAATGGTGGAGGCAGATCCTGGTAAAGATGGCATTCACTGCAAAACTGCACAAAAGATTGGAGTCTCTTATCCTTAATGGACCCCGGATCGAGTAGCACTTTCTTCTCTACATTCATTTTTACTGAAGCAGTGAGCTTAGCCTGGCAGCAGAGGCTCGCAGCGTATGCAGCTCCCGACTTTTTGTCAAGTTTATGAAGAATGCTTTCTCTTGAAAGAGGCTCATTTGATTCAAGGTCTATGGTGTCTATAGCCTTAACAAAATTGAGCCATGATCGCTTTGGAAAGCAGCTCCATTGCATCTGCAGTTTCATTTCATCCTGCGCATTCAACCCCTGGAGAAGGATATTTGGATCGGGCAAGCAGGTTTTATCCTTGTCCATTTGTGGCGTTTTGTATGTTTGTTTGCGAAAGCTTAGTTCCTGGGAGATTCGCTCAGATTTCACGCCAAGAACTGAGCGCAAGTGACTGAAGTCCTTCTCTGTAAAGTAGCTCTGCCCCATGCTTTTAACAAAAATGTGAAATTTGTAAAACTGAAGGCCCAAGGGATCACCTTTGGAGGCCATTATAATCTGTAAGGGCTCTCTTGGTAGGCTCGGATCAATCTCTGCAGGCATCTGCAAGGACAGCTGTCCATTCACTATGGGATTGTGGTCAGGCAACTTTTCAGAGGCCAAGTCGATCGTTCCTTGGCCCAGCACCGAGACAAATGCTCTCAAAAGTTCGGGGTCAGGTTCCAAGGAGAGATTGTCGAAGAGATTGGTGACAAGCATCCACTTGATCAGCATTTTCTTGCAAGTGGTTGGCTGTTTGGTTGCCGAGCAGATATCTTGCCAAGCTTTTTGATAGCCTATCAGCAGAGCGCCGAAGCGGACCATGTCTTCAAAATGCTCGGGCTTTGGAATCAATTCGTATTTTGAAGAAACGTCATCACCAGTCAAGGGGATACCAAAGTATTCTTTGCTACCGATGGCAGCTATCGTCAACTTTAACAGTTCTGGGTTGAAGGCTGTTGTTTCCTGCCACTCGCCTCCCGCAAAGATGGGAGTCCCTCCCTGATGGCAGCGCAGGCAAAGAGTCCGAGGCATATAGCGAGCTTGGGCTTTTCCACCTGGGTAAAAGTTATCTACAATTTGGAATTCATAACGACCCATCATGGGATTGAAGCTCATGACCTCGAGTTTTTTGGCCGCTTCCACGTAAGCGATAAAGAGTCGGCCCCGAAAGTGAGTGTTCATACTCTTGCTGTGCTCACTCGTTGCAACCAGTACACGAGGAAATTTGAGCGACTGGGGGTAGGCGGCCATCTTTTGCAGGGATCGGCCGAAGGGAACCACGGAAGTATAGAAAGTGGAGTGCTGGTTGAGTTTTTTCAGGAGACTCTCGAATGGGTGAACCTCTTCCGGCAAGGGCTTGCCGTCATAGGTGATGCCTATTGTGCTTTGCATAGAGTCGAAAAAAGAAGTGCCTCTGGGAGGCAGATCCTGGGCTTGGACTTGCGGGATCTTGATAAGAATCGGCAAGAGCAGAAGGCAAATCATAGATTTAAGGACGCAATTCATAGCTCTTGACCTTCAGGGTAAAAAGGTTTCGTGCAGTCGCGATGCTTATCGGTAACGATTTGGTCATCTTATTTTACGTATTGAGAGCGCAAGATTCACCTTGAATCCACAGCTAGACCTTTGGATAGCGCGCTTGATCAGGATGCTGGAGTGAAGCTGCAAAGGCATAGGATTGCCTAGAACGGACTGCCATAGCGTCAATTGATTCGATAAAAGCGTTTCTTGAGTTGAAAGAAGTGCTGCGGGAAACTGGTAGCACCTAGGCTTGGTACCTAAAGAAAAACGGAATGAATTCAGGGGGTTTCGTGGTAGCGAGAGGCGGGATTGAACCGCCGACCTCGCGATTATGAATCGCGCGCTCTAACCATCTGAGCTACCTCGCCACGAGCTAAGGCGACCATTTTTAAAGGGTTTGTTAGACCTTGTCAACGGGGAAGCGGATTTGGGCAGGGTTTATTTTGAGATTTCTCAAGAAGGTCTGTGCGATTCGACTGGGTTGGCACGTCAACTTTGAAGTGAAGCCATTGCAATAATCGGCGTCACATGATGCGGACTTTCTGCGGGTTGAAGTGCAGCTGAGCGAACCGATGTCACTGCGCTATCTAAGCTGTGAAGTCAGGTACGAAGGAGAATCCTATTCGCGCGCTCCCTGTGAAAATAAGGCGATGATTTCGAAGGATGAGAAAACTATCAGTGCGCTCGTTCCGCGTCGCTATGTCTCGAAAAATGGACTAGTTTTTCTCTCACAGCTCATGATCATCTCGGACAGCCACGAGTCCATATTTTATTCAGCAAATAGCGCCACCGAAAGAATGAAGCGATCGTTTGATGATGAGGGGGGGCTAGAGAGCATACTGCTGAACATCACAGATGGTCTCAGTGATGAAGGTAAAGTCCCTGTACTCACGAGTCTCAGCTCCTTGGAAGCGAAATCGCCGGAAAGCCCCAAATTTTACTATGAAGCCTCAGTCGAAGGCGGCAATCCTACCTCGATATCGATTGATTTCACTCTGGAGGGAACCAATAAAGTATTCTCGAGTTATTCCGAGGACTTCTTCAAAGTCAGCCCCAATACATGGCGCTTTGCCATACCCAAGAAGAGTTTTATCTACAAAGGCAATTATCGCCTCAACCTCATCAGGATCAGTGAGGCTTTTGCCCACAACTTTGAAGTGGATGTACCCGTAGATGCGGCCTTCATAGGCCAGACCCAGATTCCAGTGCCTTTCCTCAATGTGACAAAGGGCTTCGCAATGGATGCGGTTCCTGCCAGGCTGGCAAGCGTCAAGACCGAAGTTGATGGCGGTGCTTTGGGTATGGTTAGAACCACGCTGCAGTTTGAAGGCGAAATCCCTGTGTCCCGTGTTTACGCAATTTTTGAAAATACCATGATTGGTGTTCACAGCGAGATGTGGCTGGATGGAAGCTTTTTCGGTGAACCCAGCTTCACCCAGGTGATTTCTGCAGGTATCGGCTTTGATACCCTCAACGGTACCTATCGCCTCAAGACTCTGGAAGTTGAAGATGTTGGACAGAATAAGATACGGGTTGAGCTTAAAAGCGATGATCTGGTCATTCCTGGCACGCAGATCGCTGTTCCTTCTTACGAAATAACTACAGGCAAGGACTTTGATGGGCCAAATATTGTCTCTCTCGTCTTGGACAAGACAAACTATAAAAAGGGCGAGACGCTGAATCTCATCGCCAAGACCAAGCCGGGTAAAGGCATTCATAATGCCTGGATCGATTTTCAAGGTGCTGCCGCTGACAGCAATGAAATAAGCACCGAGTTCACCCTTGCTGGCGAGGAAACCACGACTCTGAGCGTGCTTCTGGATGAGCGTTTCCCTCCTGGTGAATACTTCATCCAAAGTTTCCAGGCCATGGGCGAGGGACGCAAAGACGTCAACTTATGGAGGCTTGGCACGAATTCGGACACTTACTTTCTGTCAACTCTCAAAGTGTTCCACTTCACCGTTGAATAGGCTCCGATCTATTCGAAGGCATGCGTGGGTGGAGCTTCAGCAAAAGCTCGCTCGTGAGTCAACAACCGTTCGATGTTAGGACGGTTTTAGTGAATATTCCGTCCTTAAGCTCCATAATCACCATCGAAGCGCCTTCGTAATAGTGTGGCTCTCCGAGAATTTCTTCGATGCCGTCTCCGTTCAAGTCGGCAATCATTTTCGGTCGCCAGCCTGTTGCACTCATAGTCGACTCGTTTAAGTCGACTAACTCGTGGACGATCTCTCCGTTTCCATCAAACAATCCGGAGTATGCCACACTCGTGGCCGCTTTGGTCGGACCTTTGGATTTCACAGACTCTTCGAGCCAAACGATCCAATGCGCAGATCCCATTTTTATAGGGACAAAGCGGAGCTGTTCGGCTTTCAAGGAGGCGAGTAGCGTTTTTGCACTGGGTTTTACCTTGCCTAATATTCCCAGCCAGATCTGTTCAGCCAAAGGCTTGTGATCCTTGCCTGTGGACACCTGCGCGGGTTTGAGAAACGCTCTAGCTGGGAAGTTGCCACCAAGCAATCCGATGGCAAACTCGCCAGCCGCCTTGTTTCTCGACTCTTTGAGCGGCGCGAAGAAGGTGGAATTCGAACAACCCAAATCAGCGTATGCGGAGTTTTCTAAAGTCATCTTCTTGATGCCTTGAATCGTAAGCACGGGCAGGCTCTGAACGTTTTTTAAAAAAGGCGGGTAATCGGCGCGTTTCACTGCGTAGCCAAGGCTTCCACGCGTCTTTGGTTCGGGCTGTTTCATCATGATGTCTTCGACCTCGGCGGATAGCGCCTCATGTCCGGTCGCTTCAATCTTCCAATGATTGGAGTCGGGACTGACAAGGACATACATGGGTTTGGCGAAGGACATGGATGAGTATGCAAGCAGGAGGCTAGCTAAAACAGCTTGTAACGACATTGGCAGCTCCGATTGAAATGCTTAGGGACTGTCATAGACTCCGCCTCATCGGCGCCCTTTGTCTCAATCCAGCGCTTTGAAGTTCATCAAGTGTGTTGGAGATTAGCTCCAATGCCTTGATATCAATGGGGTTATCCATTTTACCAAAAATTGTGCTAAAAGACAGCCATGGATACGTTTCGATCGAAAATAAGGCGGACGATTGGCTACTTCCTAAGACTTGCCTTAGAGTCGGCAAAAGGTATGGACACCACTTAGGAACTTCCTTTGCCTAGCCGATAGAAAGGTAACAAAGGAGTGTCTGCCAATGCTTACTGAACCACTTCCCATCGAAATCTTTGTTACCACTCGCTTTACCGAGAAAAATGTTATTGCGATCACAGAAAACTGGCGGATTGAGTCCGAAGAACTGCAAAAAATGATCGTGAATTACTTTCGGGAGATGGGTATTTATTCGGTACTTCCCGCTATGGAAGTCGAGCTCAAGGCTTCTCTCCTCTACTTTCTACAAAACTCTCCAGATATCTATAAAATCGTGAAAAAAGCTGAGGCACAGGAAGAACTTCGCCGACAGACGAAACGCTTGGATTGATGTGAGTTTGATTGGCAAAGCTAAGAGTCTGACGGAGCGCTCGGATCTCGATAAGATCCGAGTAATCGACAGAGATGGTCACCAGATGATTACTGCTGGCAAGCGCAACCAGGGCCGACGTGACAAATTTTCGACCAGTTGATGCAGTCGTCTCCACAGGATTGGCTATTTCGGCAAATTTTGCAACAAGAGGCATTGGTTTCGCCGGCGATACGATTCGAAAGCAAACCCGCGTTTTGCATGAGACCTTGAGCGGAACTCGACGCTGCAGCACCGACCGAGGCTTGTTTGCCAAAATCACCGCTGGTATCGAGCGGTAATTGAGCTGCCTTGCTTCCACATGAACCCACCTGTTGTTCGGCCATGGCATCGAAGGCAAACAAGGCCATCATGGTAAAGAGTATCTTACGGATAGTTTGCAGATTCATATTACCTCCTGATTACCGGACTTTACAGCCCGAGACCATCTCGATTTGATGCTACATGCTTCTTACAAATACCCCATCGGCGTCATAGTTGGCATCTTCAGAAGACTTGGTAAAGCCTGGAAATAATGAAACAAGGAGAGAATCATATTTCCTGGTCAAAAGACCAGTTCCTATGATTTTTCAGAAAATTTCGCAATGAGCGAGAAAAGTAAGGAAGTCAAAGGGGGGCAAATGCCCCCCGAGGATTAGCTTCTATAGGGTGGTAAGGACAATACCTGATGGTTGGTCAGGAATTCTGGGCAACGGCCCAAGGCTTGAACGTAAGCTATAACAATCTCCATATTCGTCAGGAGCGAACAGCCGAACTTGACCGCGGCTTGCCTTGTGAGTGAACCTCGTGTGAGTTCGCCCCGTTGGCTGCTCTTGGGAATATTGATGACGAAGTCGACTTTGCCATCTTTGATCGCTTGAATCACATCATTCGGACCCTCGCCTGGCCAGTCCAAAGCTGTGACCGGGAAACCATGATCCTGAAGGTACTTGGCGGTTCCCTTGGTAGCGAAAAGAGCAATCCCCAGTTCGGTCAGAATTTTCGCAGCCGGGAGGAATCGCAGCTTTTCTTTTTCGCTCCCTGAACTCACCAAAACGCCTTTTTCGGGCCGGAACACGCCGGACGATTCCATGGCGAGCAGCAAAGCGTGATCGACGTTTTCGCCGATACAACCGACTTCTCCTGTCGACGCCATCTCCACACCCAAAATCGGATCCGCTCCACCCAAGCGTTTGAAACTGAACATGGCGGCTTTCACACCGACATAAGGCAGATCGTCTTCATTAAACCTTGCAAGGTTTGGCTTGCCACCAATCATAACATCGGTCGCCACATCGGCCAGATTCAAACCCACTGTTTTGGAAACAAAAGGGAAAGAGCGAGCGGCGCGCGCATTGCACTCGATCACCTTGATATCGCCTTCCTTAGCCAGGAACTGCATGTTGAAGGGGCCATTCAAGTTCAGACCCTGGGCGATGGCCCGACCCGCTTTTCGAACCCGACGGACGGTTTCCACATAGAGCTTCTGAGCCGGGACCACCAAAGTTGCATCGCCAGAGTGCACGCCAGCATTTTCAATATGCTCGCTAACGATAGCGGTGAGGATTTCGCCATTCTTGGCGACACCATCCAATTCGATTTCGCGAGCGCCTTCGATAAACTCCGAGATCACCACCGGATGTTCGGGCGAGACGTCGTTGGCATTGATCAGACAGAGTGACAAAGACTCGTCATCGTAGGCGACGCTCATCGCCGCACCAGACAAAACGTAGCTGGGACGGATCAGAACGGGGAAGCCAACTTCATCGATGAATTTTTGGATGTCGGCTTTGCCTTTTGCGGCGGTCCAACGCGGTTGACCAATTTCCAATTCATCGAGGAGAGCTGAGAATCGACTGCGATCCTCGGCTCGATCGATGCTGTCATGTTTATGACCCAGAAGTTTTAAACCGGCATCGGCCAGAGGCTTGGCCAATCGATTCGGCAGCTGCCCACCCATGGAGCAGATGACGCCGACGGGTCTTTCCACATCAGCGATATCCAGGATGCGTTCCAAGGAAAGTTCCTCAAAATACAAGCGGTCGGAACTGTTATAATCGGTCGAAACTGTTTCCGGGTTGCAATTGACGATAATCGATCGCCAGCCTGAATCCTGAAGTTTTTTCGAACAAGACACAGCGCACCAGTCAAATTCAACAGATGTACCGATTCGATAGGAGCCGCCACCCAGGACGATAGCCGAAAAGACTTTCTGATCGTCTGGGAGTGGATCAGAGAAGAGTCCACCGTAAGACATGTAAAGATAGTTAGAGGGTGAAGGATATTCACCGGCTGTTGTATCGATTTTTTTGATGACGGGCTTTACGCCAAATTCCAAGCGAAGCTTGCGAACGATCAGAGAAGCTCTGCGAACTTCGTTCGATCCTGATGGCAAATTCGCAGCCCGGAGCAGAACGGCAGCGATCTGCTCGTCGCCGAATCCTTGAATTTTCCACCGGCGCCAGTCTTCTCCCGAGACTTTTTGTAAAGCTTTGGCGGTGAATATTTCTCCGCCTTGGCTGACATCGGCATTCTTGGCAAATCCACCGATCTCATGTTCCATTTTGATCATGTGGAAAAGATTGTATAGAAACCACTTATCAATGGCCGAAAGCTCGGCAACTTTCTCGATGGACCAGCCACGACGGAAAGCTTCGGTGACCGCATAGAGGCGTTTATCGGTTGGTGCGCTGAGCTCTTCCAAGAGTTCGTCATCGGTGATAGGCGCGCGAAGCATACTCAGACCTTCGGGGTTTTCGGTCACCATACGTGTCGCTTTTTGTATGGCTTCCGGAAAGCTACGACCGATGGCCATGACTTCACCGACTGATTTCATGGTCGATCCCAAGTTGCGATTGACGCCTTGGAATTTCAGCAGGTCCCAGCGAGGCATTTTAATGGTCACGTAGTCGAGGGCTGGTTCGAAAAAGGAATAGGTGATTCCTGTTACTGGATTTTTCAGTTCCAGAAGATCATAACCCAGGACAACTTTTGCTGCGATGTAGGCGATCGGGTAGCCCGAAGCTTTCGAAGCAAGTGCTGACGATCGAGAAAGTCTGGCGTTAACTTCTATGATAAAGAAGCTCAGTGAAGTAGGATCGAGGGCATACTGAACGTTGCACTCACCGACGATGCCAAGTGAGTTGACAATGGTAATCGCCGCATTGCGCAAAATCTGATATTCGTCGTCGGACAAGGATTGACTTGGACAGACAACGATGGAATCACCGGTATGAATGCCCAGAGGATCGAAGTTTTCCATGTTACAGATCGTGATGGTATTCCCCTCGGAGTCACGCATCACTTCATATTCAACTTCTTTCCAACCTTTCAGGGACTTTTCCACCAGGACTTGCGGCGAGGAAGCCAAAGCAGGTTGAACTAAGTTTTTCAGCTGTTCGTCATTGTTGGCAAATCCAGATCCTAATCCACCCAAAGCGAAAGCTGCCCGAACAATAACCGGATAGCCGATCGTGTTGGCTGCTGCTAGGGCTTGCTCATAAGTTTCGCAAGCGAAGCTGGATGGAACCGGCATGTCGATCGAGCGCATTTTTTGAGCGAATTCATCTCGATCTTCTGTCAAGCGAAGGACGGCGGCGGGTGTTCCCAAGTTGAGAACATTGTATTTTTTGAGAATACCCGCATCATGGAGTCCCATCAAACAGTTCAGAGCAGTTTGCCCGCCGAAACCTGCAATGATGGCATCAGGTTTTTCTTTTTGAATGACTTTCTCAACCCATTCCACTTCCACTGGGTAAAGATAAACCTTCACGCCAGCCACTGGATTGGTTTGAACAGTCGCGATATTTGGATTGACGACGATCACCTCGATCTTCTCTTCAATCAAAGCTTTGATCGCCTGAGTCCCGGAGTAATCAAATTCACCTGCCTGGCCGATGGAGAGTCCACCGGAGCCAAGCAAAAGGACTTTGGGAGCGCGTCCCAGTTCAGAAAGTTGCTTGAGCATAGGCATATTAGTTTTTCACCTC
This sequence comes from Oligoflexus sp., assembly GCA_041736645.1. GTDB lineage: Bacteria > Bdellovibrionota_B > Oligoflexia > Oligoflexales > Oligoflexaceae > Oligoflexus. The sequence continues at coordinate 50,472 of JBGSTF010000247.1, forward strand.
CGCCAGGATTTGTTCAAAGATCCAGGATGTATCACGCGGCCCGCCCGAGGCTTCCGGGTGGAACTGAACGGAACGAAACGGCTTGGTCTTGTGCCGAATGCCTTCGATCGTCTGGTCGTTGACATTGCGGAACCAGGCCTCCCATTCTGAAGGAAGTGAGGCATCTTCCACCACGTAGCCATGGTTCTGGCTGGTGATGTAGCCGCGCCTTGTGCCAACTTCATAGACGGGTTGGTTGTGACTGCGGTGACCATAGGGCATCCGTCGCGTGATAGCACCTGCTGCCAGCGATAGAATTTGATGACCGAGACAAATACCAAGAATGGGGCGATCACCATGCAAAAGTTTTTCGACCTGAGCTGTAAGGTCGCCTGTTCGGGTTGGATCACCAGGACCGTTAGACAAGAGCCAAAGGTCGCAATCGACTTGACTGAGATCGGTATTCCAAGGCAGCAGTTCAACCTCACATTCGTAGTTAATGAACTGACGAATGATGTTCCACTTTACCCCGCAATCGACAAGGCTAATGCGGGTTTTGCCTTTGCCAAGAACGATGCGTTCTTTGCACGATACTTCCGTGACGATGTTATTCATTCCCGGATCGAAAAACGCCGAATTGGATTTAGGTGTGAGCGCACCCATATCGCGATAGCCTTCGGGAAGCTCCGGTTCGATCCGACCCAGAAGATTGGGTTGCGAGCGAATCAGATGCACTAGGTGGCGTGTATCAAGACCTACAATGCAAGGCACACCCTGATTTTTGAGCCATTCATCAAGCGATTGGAAACTATTCCAATGAAAGACTTCAGGACTATCGATAGTCAGTATCACCGCTGCGGCATTAGCCCTTCCGCTTTCGAATCCGCGAGGGAAAGGCAGGTGTAGCCCGATCCCTTTTGGAAGATCTGGAATCCCGTAGTTACCGATTAAGGGATACGTAAAGCAGAGAATCTGCCCGAAATAAGAAGGGTCGGTTATTGCTTCCGAATAACCGACCATTCCAGTGGTAAAAACGAGTTCTCCACTTGCCCGGAGCGGGGCCCCAATCAGGTCCCCCTGAAAGCTGCTGCCATCTGAGAGGACGAGTTTGCATTTCTGGCGCATGGGTTCTTTGACCTCGACACAGGTTAAAAAATTGCGGTCGAACATAGCCGATTCCCCTTGAATTAGCTATGATTTAGTCCGCTTTCACGGACGTGTTTCGACAAAAGGGAACCGTTCTCGTATAGAAGAGGAGTTCGAGTTGATGAAACAAAGACAAACTGTCATAGCCTACGCTCGTCGCACTGCCATTGGCAAGTTGGGTGGATCTCTGGCCTCGACACCTGCCCCACGCTTGGGAGCAGCTCTGGTTGCTGATGCCATAAAAAAATTGAAGCTCACCGGCGCCGAAGTCGATGAAATTATCATGGGAAATGTTTTAACGGCTGGAGTTGGTCAAGCACCGGCTCGACAGACCGCGCTCTACGGTGGGTTGCCCCATGCTGTTTGTGCGACGACGATTGGTAAGGTCTGCGGCAGCGGCATAAAAGCGGTCATGCTGGCTGATCAAGCGATTCGCTTGGGAGATGCTCAGATCGTGTTTGCTGGTGGTCAGGAAAACATGAGCCTCGCCCCTCATCTGCTCATGAATTCCCGCACAGGCTATCGCTATGGGTCTATAGAAGCGAAAGATTCGATGCAGTGGGACGGACTTTGGGATCCTTATAACAACACGGCCATGGGCAACTGCGGCGAAATTTGCGCCAAGGAATACGGATTCACTCGTGAGATGCAAGATGCCTTCGCTCTGCAGAGTTACCAGAGAGCTCGCAAGGCAGTAGAATCGGGCGTCTTTGCCGATGAAATCGTCGCCGTACAGGTACCTGACAAGAAAACGACTAAGGCTTTTGAAATTGATGAAGAGCCTTTTGCGGCGGATCTCGATCGGATCGGCAGCCTTCGTCCCGCCTTCGAAAAGGATGGAACAATCACCGCAGCCAACGCATCATCTATCAATGATGGCGCCGCCATGCTGGTTTTGACCTCCGAAGAAGCGGCCCTTGCTCATAACCTTCAGCCTATCGCTCGGGTCGTCGCTCAAGCATCCTATGCTCAGGATCCAGCCCACTTCACTACGGCGCCTATTGGTTGCATCAAACGCCTTTTTGACAAAACCGGACTGAAGGCTAAGGATATCGACCTCTACGAAATCAATGAAGCCTTCGCAGTTGTCGCTATGGCAGCCATTCGCGAATTGGATTTGGATCCAACACGCGTCAATCCTTTGGGGGGTGCGGTTTCGCTGGGCCATCCGATCGGCTGTTCGGGTGCCAGAATCTTGGTGACTCTCTTGAATGCTCTGCGGCATCGAGGTGAAAAGCGCGGGCTTGCGACTCTCTGCATCGGCGGGGGTGAAGCAAGCGGGATGATTGTTGAATTGCTCTAAAACGTTGAAAGAGCTCGGGACCTAGGTCCGTCGAGCTCTTTTCATATCACCTTAAGAACATGTCATGGGCCCGTTTCTGGGCCCTTGCAGGCTTATTTAGAGCCAGTTTTTCTATGACTGCTCTTGCTGTCCAACCAGGAGGCAACATCCATCGCACGTTTGGCGTTTAACTCTTTGATACGATTAACAAAAATCGTACAGCAAGCCTTGCAACGCAAATCAGGATTGTCTTTGCCATCATACTTGGGGTGACACAAGCAAACGATCTTTTCCATAACTTCCCTTCCATTTCAACAGCATCGGATCAGCATCAGGTCCATTCGAGTTATATTAAGCAGGTATTATGCCAGGTCGAAAGGCTTAGGAGGCGACGCGGTTACTCTTTTCATTTCGTTCATTTACGAGTTTTGTGACGAGGCGGAGGGCATAGCGTTTGTATAGTTTTCTGGCGATCGCTCCGTTTTTGTCCATCAGGGCCTCGAAGTCGGCTCGTTTGATCCAACCCACTTGAACGCCGGTCAGAGCGACGAATTTTACCCGGGTTGGTTGATCCATCAGCAGCCAGAGTTCGCCAAAGGTATCAGCTTCTTCCAGCTTGTCTGCTTCGAATTCAGTGCCAGTTGTATCGCGTTTCCATACGCTGATTCCGCCCCTGAGAACGAAATAGATGCCTATGGGTTCCTGATTAAAATCGAGGATGACCGACCCTTTGGGATATTCGCGAGCTTTGCAGATTCCTTGAAGAAGTTCCTGCTCGGGGGTACTCAAGTCGACTAGAAATTCAGCCTGCAGAAAAGCATCCCAATTGTAGCTCCGATCCGGGCCTTCAGGAGGCGCGGGTGGCTTAGGAATTTCAAAGGGTGTCGTCCGATTGTTGAAGGCATCTTGGGGACTGGGAATATTTGCTGCCCCGAGACCTTTTATTTCCAACCTTGCAGCTGGGTCGGCATGAACCAAGTTATCAGTCGATGTGTCCTGGATGGAAAAGGGATTAGCGGCCTTCTTGGGAGCCTGTGGTGCCATGGGTTCAGGCGCCCGATTGCTGGAAGGTGGTTTGCCAACATTGCGAGTGCCTCGCTGGGTCGACATGATTTGCATTTCCGTCGCTTTGGTTTTATTCATCGCTCGTTCGAAGCAATAGGCAGCCCGCTCAAACAGTTCGCCTTTTTCAAAGGCTTCGCCTGCTCGATCAAATTCAGTCATTCGTTCGTACACCATACCGCTGTATTCGTAGGCGCCGACGTTGCTGAAGAGAGCGCCGAGCAAAAGGTTCTCGTCGCGAGTGAAATCCTTATAAGCGATCAGTTCAGGACCGATATCGCTGATATTTCTTAGGTAGGCGGCGCTGGCTGAGGCCAGGTTGTTGTTGCGGATGAGTTCAACCATAAGCTTCACCATGCGCTTTCGAGCGACAAGAATATCCGCGAGGCGGGTATCGACCTTCTCTTCGATCAATTTGCGCATGATAAAGTTGAGCTCGTCTTCGGAAAAGTCAATTTTATCGATATCAGGGTGGCTATCCACCAAATGAATATACTGGTCCAGGGCACGGTCATGTTCTTTATGCTTTAAAAACAGTCGAGCGGCATCATGGTGTTTGCCCAGTTCAAGGTAGCATTCAGCGGCCTCGAGTGTGGCGCCTGCTTCCAGGAAGTAGGGGATGGCGGTTGGCAAATCGCCCAACTCGCGAGCACATTTACCGACTTCAAGAGGGATATTGGCTTTCTTGTAGCATTCCATGGCCTCTTTCCACATTCCGTAGCGGGCCAGCATAAAGCCAGCACGGTTAGGTCTTTGAATGCGGACCAACACATCGGCAGCGTCCTTGATGAGGCCCGCTTTTTCCAAAATATTAATAGATTCTCGAAGCATACCTAGCTGTTCGAGGACTTTGGAACAACCTCGAAAGTTACCTTCTTGATACAGTTTTTGGGCGTATTTATAGGCTCTTTTCTCCGCTCCGGAGAGGCGTCGACGGTCTGATTTCCGCTTTTTTTGCTCGCGCCGAGCCCGCCCCGCAAGGGTGGAATTGATCATTTGCCAGGCTAGATAGGCTATGCTCAGCAAAATGATGAGAGCGGCTATTAGGGTAGAAGCCCGCATGTCTGTTGATTCCTCCGCGCTTAGTCTCATATCGGACAAAGCCAGAGAAATTTAAGATATTTCGCGAAGACGTCGCTGGGTTTAGAGGCGGTAGCCGATCCATATTTGAGTGTATGAATCTTTGACGATTCTGCTAATTTCCTGGCCATCTTCTAGGGTTGTCTTGACGCCAGGCGAATAGGTTTGGGTGATTTTCAGCTGCATGCCCATCCCTAATTGTATGACCATACCAAAGCCATAGGTTGGGATGGGAAACAGAGTTTGTCGGCTGACGAGACTGTTGCCCTGATAGTCTAGCTGACCGGCATAGTCTCGCTTGGCAACTCCTCCGAAAACCATGGGAGAAACGGTGCCATTGAAAGGTATAACCGTAAGGTCAACCGAATTGGTGATGTTTTGGGTGTTATCTTCAAAAGGAAAATAATCATAAGATTTTTGGTCGGTCGCTTCCTGTCTTTTCAATCCCAATTTATTATCAAAGGAGCGACGATGTGTCAGTCCAAGCAGAAAGTGCTCGCCAAGCCCGACGGAAATATTGGCGCTTAGAGAGTTGCTGCGTTGTCGTTCCAAGGCGGCGTTCGATGTTTCAGACGACCCCGACAGACTTATGCTGACCACAGCCGAAGCCAGGGTCGTGTCCAGCAGGAGGCACAGGGGAAGAAAAATGCGCAGGAAAAACGATCGATCCATGCGTAAACTCCTCTTTAGCATCTCATCGGTCACTTCTACAGGCGAGCGCAGTTGAATTTTTTCTACTATGCTCAGCCACGTACTCATTATAACACGGGCCTCAGGGTTCGTAAGAGTCGCCAATAGATTGGCGCTCATGGGAGGCAGGCATGAATAAGCCCTATAGGGACTGTGTAGTAGCGGTCATAAGAGATGCCAAAGGCCAACTCCTTGTTGGTGAGAGAGCCGATCACGCTGGTGCTTGGCAATTGCCACAAGGTGGCATCGATGAAGGGGAATCGGCTGAAGAAGCACTTTTTCGCGAACTTCGTGAAGAGATCGGAACGGATCGGCTGAAAGTGCTCAAGAAATTGCCAAATTTTATCCGTTACGATTTCCCGTCTGATATGAAGAGTGGTCCTGCTATGAAGTATCGAGGGCAACAGCAAGCCTGGTTCTTGCTCGAACTCCTGCCTGATGGCGTTCCAAATTTGGAACTTTCTGATGGAGAATTCCAAGGTTTGAAATGGACAACTGTGTCAGAACTCTTGTCGGGTGTAGTTCCATGGAAAAGAGCAGCCTATGGTGAAGGGCTCAGAGGTTTTGGTTTGGTATCCTAAGCAGGAGCAAAACAATGTCGCGACTATCCATTCTCAATATGGCTCTTGGTTTTCTCGTCCTCTTCCTGGCTGCATGCGGCGGGGCATTCGTGTCTTTCGATATAACCCAGGCTTATTTGCACGATACAACCCAGTTGCAAACCTGGCAGATGGATCTCATGAAAAGTGCCCACGGCCATAGCAATCTTTTTGGACTGCTGCATGTTGCCTTGGGATTGACTCTACCGTATTCACCTTTGGCTTTGCGCTGGAAGAAATGGCAAACCTTGGGACTCTTTGCTGGGGTACTAGCTATGGGGCCAGGAATGATGATTCGAGCTTTCGGTGGCCCGAGTGAGTCCTTCGATACCGTGGGCCTTTCCATTGGATTGGGTCTTTCGCTCGCTTTAGCTTGCCTCGGGACACATGCTGCGGCCTTGTTTTATAGACTCTTGCGACGTCAAAGCCTATGACGATCCCCCGACGCATTGTGAGCCTCGTACCAAGTCTTTCGGAAACAGTCTGCGATTTCGGACTGCGCGAAAGCCTTGTGGGATGCACTCACTTTTGTATAGAGCCCAAAGATTTACATCGCACGGCTCAGGCTGTCGGTGGAACCAAAGACCCGGACTTAGATCTGATTCGATCCCTGCGTCCCACTCATATTCTGGCTAATCAGGAAGAAAATGTGAAGGATGCTGTGTTGGCTTTGGCCCGGGAATTTTCCACCTTGATTACCTATCCTCGAGGGCCTTTGGATGTACCAGATATGCTTCGCAGTTTGGGGTCCTTTTTGGATTCGAGAGTCTCAGCTGAAACTTGGGCACAGAAAATAGAGGAAAAGCTTTCTCTGAAGGCCCGGCATGCTCCAGCAAAATTTCTCTACCTGATTTGGCAGAATCCTTATATGGCTGCAGGCCAAGACACTTACATATCGAGAAGCTTGGAGCGCTTGGGGTTGATTCCATCCTACCAAGGCGAGCAGCGCTATCCTATTCTCCAAATAGCCGATATGCAGGCATGCACGCCTGATATCCTGTTTTTGAGCAGTGAGCCCTATCCATTTCGGAAGCGTGATGCAATGAAGTTGAGGGAGGCGTGGCCGGAGGTGCCGCGAATGGCTCTTATCGATGGCCAAATGCTGTCTTGGTTTGGAACTAGAACACTTAAGGCACTGGAAGTCTTGGAGCAGGACGAAAAAGCCTGGCTCCGGGATTTCAACTAGCCTTAAGCGAATCCATAATCTCTTGAGCTTTGACGCGATCATCTTCATTTTTGATAAAGCGGAACTGCCTCTTACCCTGAATCAGTTCCAAAAACTTCTTTTTGTCGCCGACGATTGTGAGCAGTTCTTTATACTTATCTCGGACTTTCATGCCGCGATCGATAAAGTCATGCAATTCGTCGATAGAAAAGGGCTTCTTAAGATATCCATCAGCCTTGGTGTCGACAGCATTGGACTGATCTTCGTCCAAGAGTGCTCCGCTGATCAAGAATACCGGTATGGATGGGTCATGGTTTTTGACCTTTTTCATCAGTTGAATGCCATCCATACGAGGCATTTTGATATCACTGATCACAAGATCAATTTCCTTGTCCTTCAGCGTATCGATGGCTTCCTGTGCATTCTTGACAACGATCACTCGCGAGAAGAACTTATTCAAGTGGATTTTGAAAAATTTGAGCAACGTGTCATCGTCATCGACCACGAGAATGTAAGATGAGCGATTGTAGACACGATCCTGAATAGTCATAGAGGCTCCTTTTCCACCTGAGAATGACGCGAGGATCGTTTATTCTATCGGTAGAAAGATCCAGAGCTTAAGCAGCAAGTCCTCCGAACAGCAAAGCGTGATCTATTATCGTTCGTATAAACGACTGTCTCGGATCGCTTCTATTTGGATTTTTGCCATATTCTTAAGTCCAGAATATTTTTCATCTGCCTGCAGTACATCGTAGAACAGCTGCAGGGCTCCCGTTCTGTCTTTGTAGTCGTCGCTCAGAACCAGACCAAGGTGGTAGCGAGCAAAAGCATTTTGAGGGTCGAGTTCTACAGCCTTTTCCAAGGCTGCCTTAGCATTGCTGACGCGACCCGTTCTTTTCATAAGCAGACCGAGCGCAATTTGAACCTCGCTGTTCATGGGTTCGATACTAGCGCTCCGTTGCAGATCGTTTTCGGCAATCACGAACTCGCGTCTTTGAATGGCGAGATTGGCTCTGTTGATAAGGGCTGGAACATAGTCAGGATTCTGCTCCAGTGTCTTTTGAAGCCAGGATTTGCATTCATCCAATCGGTTTCGCCGAAGGGCCACGACCGCCAATATATTGAGCAGTCTAGGATCATCAGGTCCTTTGTCGAGCCCTCTTTTAGCAATAAATTCTGCCACATCCATCTTCTCTTGTTCGAGGTAGGATTGGGCGAGAGCCCCATAAGCAGGGATGAACGCAGAATCGCGAGCCAAGAGTTCCGTGAGAATTTCATGACCCTTCTTGCGATTCTGGCTTTGAATATAGGTCAATGCTAAAGCATAGCGATAGCGAAAGCTGAGATCCAAAGGTGGCTTTTCCATGCTGGCCAAAACCTTTTTCACGGCGCCAAGGTAGTCAAAAGCTCGGTCGACTTTACCTTCGGAAAGATAGAGATGAGTGAGTTCCAGCTGGGCATCTATCTGATCGGGGTCGTCGCGAAGAATGTTTTCGTAGATACGTCTGGCTTCTTGACGTCGACCCAAAGACATAACATTGCGAGCTTGTTTCAGTCGATCTTCAATCGTCGCAGGAGTTATCGTGGAAATAGCGGTATTGATGGCCTTTTGCTCCTGCGTATTCGGAGCTTGTTTATAATAGCGTTGCCAGTCGAACACTTGTTGCGGATCGATAGCTTCTGGCTTACCGGTCGATTTTATACTCAAGGTGCTCGGAGCGCTGGGTGGAAGACTCACATCCAAAGTATTCTTATCGGCTTCGTTGCTGGAACAACTCAGGATGAGTAAGCATGCTGAGCAGGCAAGGTAGCGTTGCATCAGTGGCTCCACATATAGGGTGTTGTCGTTCCGACTGAAGCCGGGACCTCAGTTTTTTCTTCTGTTTTCGGTCCACCTTGAGCCATTCCCGAGATTTTCATGGCGGATTTTTCTATCCAGACACTATTTTTGTAGCGATGTGGTTCTCGATTGCGAGCCAATAGATTTTGGCTAAAGTACTCCTGTGCCAGACTCTGCCAGCGTTGAGCTTGATCGCCCATACTCTGAGAGTCTCCATTGGTATTGACTCTTTCTCGACGGGCCAAAGCATTGCGAATGGTTTGGCTCATTTTTTCAGCTGTTTGGCCTGCTCCAAATCGAGCCCGAGTTGCCCACTCGGGGTCTTGGGTGGCGATGGCTTTAGCATAGAGATTAAGACTTCGTTCCAAGCGCAGCTCCTTTTCCTGAAGACGCTGGGCACTCAATCCTTCATCGCCAGCCGTGGAAAGCGATTCGAAGCTCTGTCTTTCAAATTCTGCGAGTTGAAAATTGGCTTCGCCAGCTATAGATTGAAAAGTGGCCTTGTCGATATTTTCTTGCTTTCGCGCCGTTTCCTGAGCGAGTTGTCGGTAAATTTCAGCGGCCTCTTTGCTGTCGCCTTTGGCGAGCATCAATCGGGCGATTTCTAATCTGGTCTTGAGTTTAGTTCCTGGTTGTTTGGAAATCTTTTGAGCCTCTTGTAAAGCATACAAAGATTGATCCCAGGCTTGCGTCTCCTTATAATGCCCAGATGCTCTGATGTAGCAGGCATAGCGATTGTCTAATGACTTTTGATACTGCACAGCAAGCATGGCGGCTCGACCGGCTGTTTTGTATTCATCCTCGGCTAAGGCTAAATCTTCCGCTCTTTGGATGCTTCCAGGACTACGGGCATAGCGAGGAAACTTTTCCACCAGGGCCAAGTGAGTGGAAGCAGCATCGCTGAAGCGCATTTGATACTCTTGTGAGCGGGCCTTCAAGTAGAGGAGGTCTGCAGAGCGGGGGCGATCATTTTTTGCCAGATACTTTTCACTGGCTTTTTCTGCCTCTCCCCAAGCACCGCCAATGGCCAGATAGTAAGAACCGTCCCGATAGATTGTGTCATAGTCTGGAATGTCAGGAAATTCTTCTGCTAGGCTCAGGAGCATACGGCCCGCTTCTAGGACTTCGCCCTTCTTGTTGAGGCTTTCGCCGGTATCCTTTGCGGCGGTTGAAAGGACTCCCTTCAATTCACCACCGAAACTGGAACCGAGTTCATCCCAGTTTTCCAATTTAAGATAGTTTCGAGTCAGGGCCACGATCTCTTGAGGGCTGCCCCCCTTGATTCGAGCCTGCACCAAGCCTCGAATAGCAATGGTTCGCTGTCCTGGAGCGGGATCAGATAGGAGAGAACGACTCCAATATTTTTCGGCCTCTGTATAGTTATTCAAATCTCTATTTGCTGAAGCAGCCAAGAGCAGAAGGTCAACTGTGTGCGGTCGGCCTGGAAATCTGTCAGCAAAGTCATCAACACCTTGCTCGAGCTTTCGGAGCTTTTCGATGACCAATGGATCCTTGCCAGGTGTTCCACGATTGACTGCAGTCTTCTGTAAGGATTGGCGCCAGATCTTTTCCCGGGCCAGAATCTGCTGGTAGGAAGCTAATTCCAAGTTGGCTGGAGTGACCTGGCGTTCTGTTTTGAAAGCTTCATAGGCTTTGTCTGCTTCCGACCACTGATCGGCAAAATAAAGGCAATGCGCTCGTCGAAGCTTCCAAGTTTCGATTTCACTGTGTTGCGGTTTGGTTCGGATCAAGTTTTCATAGTAGCTCATGGCCGTTTTGAAATTGGCTGGATTTCCCTGAACCATACCTTGCTCGTAGGAATGTGAGGCCAGCAATTGAGTGGCTGCCATCGCCTTTTCTTCCATATTCTGTATGACTTGGGGGTCAGACTGCTGATGATTACGCCAAAGGCTGTTGGAAGGCAAGAGAAGGGAGAGTCTTTCCAATGTCGCAAGGTAGCGATCCTCTTGCTTCTGTTCGCGATAAACATTGGATAGTAAAGTTAAAATCTCAGGCATCTCTTTGGCTTGTGGATAATTTTCGACCAAAAAAGGGCCTATTTCCAGCAGTTTTTCTTTGTTGCTTAGACCCATTTGCCGATTCATGATGCGGAGTCCGATCGATGCTGCATAGGTTCGTATCAGTTTGTTTTGAAGAGTTGCTCGAATAGCCGGCATGCTATCTTGTTCAAAGAGCGCATCTCCAGCAAGTTCGATGGCATCTTTCTCGACCTTTTGTTTCACGCTCATTTGCCTGAATTCGCGACCTGGTTCCAAAAGTTCTATGCTGGTTGCAATGCATTGTTCGAGTTCCGCAGACCTATAGGATGCCCAGGCAATTCGATACTGGAAGCGAAGGATTTCAAGGTCCTTGTTCTTTACCTCCAGGCTTTGAAGGAGAGTGCGACCTTTCCTATAAGCCTGGAGAGCCTCTAGAGATTTTTCCTTGGCGAAGAAGTGATCGCCAACAGCGAGGTGAGCATGAACGCCGAAGATAGAATTTCGCGATTTATTCGCTAGGGATTGCCAAATGGTGAATGCCGTTTCATTTTGGCCCAAACCTTCCAGCAATGTGGCGCGCAGATACTGGGTTTCTTCCAAGAGCGAAAAAGCTGGGTAGTCTTTTTGCAGGGAACTAAGAATGGAGAGAGCTACCTTTCGGTTATCATCGCCAGATTTTGGACTCTGTTCGTCCCTGAGACTGGCAATGCTGGCATGAATCTGAGCTAGGTTGAGTTTCACATAGGCAGCGTTGGAAGCCTCGGGGTGACTTTCCAAATGTTGCTTGTAACGATCGGCAGCTTCCTGCAGCAGATCAATCTCTCGGCTTCGGGCAGCTGAATCTTGAAAGGTAAATTCCTGGCGGATTTGATCCCACGCGCCCATTTTTTCACTTTGCTCACTATTCCTTCGATGATTTTCATAGTCATCAAATGCTCGCCAAAATTGACCGTAGGCTTGTACCGACTCTGGATCCGGTACTTCAGGCCTCAAATTGGCAGCGAAAATTTGGGTTTGCCAAAGAAGGTTAAAGAGTATGACAATGATGAGCGCTTTATTCATGCAATGCCCCTTCTAGTTCCATATCTTTGAGGCCCTCTTGAAGATCCATTTCTTTACGGTCCTGTTCGTTGCTCAAGTCTGAGCGCTTTTGCGCTTGATCCATAGATCTTTGCCATTGCAGGTCGGCAAGCCATTTTTTGGCGCGCGCCTGCTGCTCATTGATATGATATCCCGTATGATCCAAGACACTCGGCCAAACTTTTCCAGACAAGATTGCAAGGCGTCGTTCCAACTCCAGCTGGCGACCATGCAATTCTGTTGATTTCTGGTTTAGGCGATCAAAGGTTTTGATTTGTGCATTCAACCAGGCCTTTTCTTGATTTTCCTTGGCGTAGATAAAGCTCAGTGTTTGACCGGCGATTGAGCGCCAGCCATTCCAGGTTTGTTGATAGTCTTCCTGAGCATGCTTCTTCATAGGGTGATTGAAGGAATCTCTCTGTTTGGCGAAAATAGCCTCAGCTTCGAGAAATTCCTGAGCGTATAGCAGCAGCCTCTTGCGAGTGACTTGATACGGGGAGTCGGTGAGCTGCTGGGATAGCATACGTTTGCGGTGTTGTTCGACTAGGCTATTGGCGCGAGCCTGCAAAGCGGCAATCTGTTGAGCATAATCTTTCGCTAAGGCCGATTGTTCCAGGATTTTCTGGTGATTACTGCTTTGACCTTTCAGCATTATGGCGCTGAGCTCAGCTTGATGTCTTTCCAGGCGTCGAGCCAGTTCTCCTAGGCTCAGGGATGTTTGTGAGAGCTCCTGCCAAGTCTTCGTCGATCGACGTTGGAACTCGCTTGATAGATCCTGGAGTTTTTTACGGCGCAAAGATGATCGATCCAGGCTCAGCTGTTCGGCGGCGCTCAACTGATTGCCATAGAGCTCTTTTTCACCTGCGACCAGACGCTCTCCGACAGAACTCCATTGATCAATCAATTGATTCAATTGTCGATTGGTAGATGCGATTCTTGGTCTTAGCTCAGGGTCTAGGACGCGGCCAAGTGTGAGCATCATGCTGCGGAGCTCATTGCGTTGTTCCTGCTGCACTTTTAACTGCTTTTCCAAGCGCTGAAAGAGCGTCAGACTGCGATCAATAATGGGAGAACTGATGGCATACTTTGCTAAGTGTTGATCAACATCCAGGAGGTCGGAGGCATTCATGGCCAAGCGACCACGGGTCGTGACTTCTAGCCACTCTTTGAGTTCAGTGAGCTCCTTGTCTCGCGCTTTGAGTTGAGTTTCCGCCAGATCCAGATGTCCCGACTGGTAAAGAAAGAGAGGAAGTTTTTCCTGTAGGGAAAAGGCTTCTTTGGTTTTGGGATAGTTGCTGATATAACTTTGAGCAAATTGTGACGCCTGTGGATATTGGCTAGTTTGCGCGAGCAGCAAGCTCACTTCGTAGGATGCCATTCGACTGGAGATACCAGGTGACTTGACCTTGCTATACCATTGCAATGCATTTTTCGGCATCTTTCTTGCTGCATACAATCGACCCAGATTTAAGGCTGCGAGGTCGCGAACCATGATGAGTGAATCATCGCCTATGGCCGCTAGTTCCAACCAAGCCTTTTCAGCAGCTTGAACGTCGCCCTGTTGCATGAAGTTGAGACCCGCATAGTAACCCGCTTCGGCCCAGAGTCTTTGGGATACCTTGGTTGCTTTCACTTTATCCAGCCAGCTGGTGGCTAGGCGATTCTGTCTGCCATGAATCGCAGAAATGGCTGCTAGAAGGTGAATCTCAGCACGAATTTCCGGTGCCATCTGCAGTGCTGTGATATCGGCTAAGAGACGTTGGAACTGTGTACGTTGATCTTCGGCCAGCTGCTCTTGAACGAGAAGAAGGTGGCGAATGACTTCCAAGAGTCGAATGGTGTCGTCACCCTTTTGAGTGGTATAGCTACTGAGATAGCGGAGCCAGGCTTTACCTGCTCGTGGCATTTGCCGAAGTTCTTCATAGGCTGTGCCGAGCATGTATTGAGCTTTGAGATAGCGATCATGAGGCAGGCGAGGAACCTGATTGAGGACGAAGTTGAGATTGCGAATGACGGCGATGTATTCCTGGTCTTTTAGATTTTGTTCCGCCAATGCAAAGGCTTGATCTGCCGATTGCTTCACAACTCCCATCGTTTCATGATCGTCCGCTGCCTTGAGACCTTCCAAACGTTCGGCGAGTTGTTCGATGGCTTGAGGCAAATCGTCGCGTATCTCCGCAGCCTGAATCAAGGCAGGCTGCAGGTATAAGGCTGCCAACGCAAAGAACCCTGCTGGAATGAGCAGAGCTGAGTCGCGCGGGAGACCCCGGTGATTAGGGGACCTGATAGTTTTCCAGGATAGCCTGAGCATGGATGTTCTGCTTTTCGGGTTTGGCTATTTTCAATCGATATCCCTGCCGGAAATTTCCTGCAGGCACCGTCACCTGAATGTTTTGTTCGTATAAATGATAGAGATTCTGATCAATGGGGACACTATCACCGTAGCGCCTTACGACTCGTCCTTTGAGCTGCAATTCATGAGTGCCTGGATCCAAAGGTCCTGAGTAGAGAAGAATTTCGGGGCCTGGTAGCCATTGACCTTCTCTGTCCTGAGTTTCATAAACTCCGTGCTTATCAATAGCCAAGGCCATCGAGCGGACGACCATGCTGTCGGGATCCTCAATGGCAAGTTTGATTTCAATGCAATTGCCTTTGTCGGCCATTGCCAGAAAATCGGCCTTGAGTTTTTCTACTTGTCCGGAGAGTTCGTCGGAATCTTGCTCCAGCTCTCGGATATCTTTGGCAATCGAATCAAATCCTTGTTCCTGTGGTAAAGGAGCGGCAAGCGTACTCGTCGGCATGTCGAATTTTTGAACCGATGCTTTTCCCTTAGTTGGTCCTTGATTGGACGGCGGTGCGGAAATATGCAGGGCAGCCGCTTCCTGCTCCATAAGTTTGCGTTCCAAACGATCAAGAACATTGCCGCTGGGAGTCTCGCGTTTTTGGGCGAAAGATTCAGCATTGTTCAAGAGGAGACATAGGGAAGCGAAGACCGGAAGAAAACTATGGCTCATGGTTTCCCTCCCCTGGCGACAGTAGGAGTGTTGATGGCTTTCAAAGATCGCCTTACCTGCTCCGCCATATCCTGGGGTACGATGATTTCAAAGCCAGCGGGTAAGGGTTGGTGTTTGAAGCTAGCAAAGGCTTTTGGCAAAAGACACTGATTATATTCTTTCAAGAGGTCTTGCTTGAGAGGGGTGTGCGTGATCAATTGATGCACCGAAACAGGACGATCCAAGCGAATGTGGTCGATTCGCATAGGGTTTTTATGGGCCAATTGCTGCTTTTGATAAAGATCTTTATAAACCTGCCTTGCAGCAAGAAATTCGCCATAGAAGTTACGGCTTGCGAAACCAAAACTTCCAGCCGTGTAGCGACGAATGATTTCGTCCAAGTCTCTGGAGCCGACCGTTCGTATCGCTTTTTGCATGCCTCCAGGTCCGTGATTGTAGGCAGTGATGGCGAGTGGCCAACTCTTGAGGAGCCGATAATTCTGATCCAGGAGCATGGCAGCGCCATAGGAAGCTTTCAGCGGGGAGCGTCGCTCATCGATGTAGCTATTGACTGTCATATAGAGCCGAGCTGTGTCTGGCATAAATTGCCAAACACCGGATGCCCCAACCTTTGACAGCGCCTCGCGGTTGAACATGGACTCCACAAAGGCAATGCGCGTCAGCTCATGGTTGAGACCGCGATTTTTGAAGATGCGTTCCATATAGGGCAGGTAGGTGTCAGCCCGGTCTGCTGCTCGGGCAAATTCATCGGCTAGGCCCTGTTGGGTGCGCAGATAAATTTCTTCAGTAAAGAGCCGCGAGAGTGCGTCTTTGCGCTTGCTGTAAACTTGCAGGACTCGCTGTTCCATGGGGCCGTATTCCAAGGCTTTTTTGCCTATTTTTTGCAGCCTGTTGATGGCTATTTGGTAGCGCTCGATATAGCGAGTTAAAATTTCTCGCTTTTCATTGCGGTTGAAGGGACGACCCCCGTTATATTTCTGTTTGTAGTTTTCGAAGTCGACAACATCGATGATAATATCAACGTATTCGGGATCGTGAATGATTGTCGCAGAACTTTTGTAGCGACGAAAGACTTTGATCCAGAACTCTGTTTGCAGCTTCACCATAGGTGTTACCGGGAAAAGGGAGTCGGCTTGCAGATTGTTCTCGGCCGAAGGCACAGACTGACCCCATACTGGATGGGTCCAAGCCGTCAGGCTGATCAATAAAGCTAGGGTTGCGAGGCGCATAGCACAACCTTCCTGATTGGCGTGATTCTCCTATGTACATCTTAACGAGGCTGTCCAAACCTGGGCAGGCCGCCAAATTTCTGACCGTGAGTGGGCATGAGAGGGTTGAATTGGCAGCCAAAGTCCGTCAAGGGAGGCGAAATTTTTTCTGCACAGGCCGTTTCTGAGTTGAACCGCTCATGAAATTACAGTAAAAACTCTATCTCCCGTGTCGGGGCGTAGCGCAGTCTGGTAGCGCACACGTCTGGGGGGCGTGTGGTCGCTGGTTCGAATCCAGTCGCCCCGACCATTTTTCTCCCCAAAATCATCATACGACATAAGTTTTTAGGCGTTGTGAGCGGACTCTGATGGAGTTGGAGGGCCACTTTGATTGGGAAGGAAGTGCGACAGCATCCGCTCCGACTCCCTCGGGGCGGGCTCCCCTCACGCTTTCCCAAGAAAGCCAGCAAAGGATCGGCGTTACCAGCACGCTAGCAGCGATTCGATCTCTATCTCATGTCATTCACGCCAGAGGACGAGTG
>JBGSTF010000318.1:0-3230 GCA_041736645.1 Oligoflexus sp.
CTGGATAAGGTCTGCAGTAACGAAACACATAGGTTTCCACCATGTGCCCGACCTCGATGGATCCTTCCATGCCGCCCATAAAATGGGTTTTCTCATGCATGATGTCATTGACCAGAGCCGACAGCTTTTTGTCGGTATTGATGGCATCGAATAGCGCCCCCGAGCGTTCTATCGATTCAAGCTCGGTGTCGGCCTTGGGCTTAAAGGCGATGGAAATGGTGCAAGTGATATCCCGCTCTTCAAAGGCGCTTCGCTTGTCATTCAGTTGATCAACAGTCAGACGGATGTCGCAGAAGGGCATTTCCCGAACTTCATAATTCAAAAGTCGTCCGCCAAAGCACGGAATTCCCGTAGCGTCTTTAACGACCCGGTGGAGTTCACTTCTGATGTCGGCCAGAATCATATCCGCCCCTTCCCGACTTCCGTCTCTTTCACTTCGCCGATCACTATCTCTATAAGCCCTACGCCCGAGCGGCGCTTATCCTTTACTTCATACGATTTTCCAGTTTTTTGTCTGTTTAGGACTGTGCCGACTTCGATCCCAGCCGCGTCCCTATCTTCTGCCAGAATGGTCGCCCTGGGGGCATTCAGTCCTGGCTCATGATTTTCGAACAGAATGTCGATTTCAGTGAAAATACCGTTCAGAGTTAAGCTCTTCCAGGCGAACGGTTCTTCGAGTTCAGGAATTAATGGATCAGCTGGCATACTTGAGCAGTCCTCAATTAAGCTACAGTGATCAAACTCGCCGTGTTTGGATCATATGTGACCAGCAGTGGCGCAGATTGTAGGAGCACCAGCCGCTGGCTAGGGTCTTCAATTTTCCAGGACTTTGCAAAAATCGGCTGCGGTCTTAGGCCGGCATCAAGATCCTGGATCGCTCCAAAGTGGCGAACACCCTGGATGCTGTCGCAAAGAAAAAGGACCTGCTTAGGATCGATGTAGAAGTTGCCATCATCTGATTTCCCTTCATGGAGCCAGATGGAAGCGTTGCCGTAGTATCCCTTGTAAATCACATTGGAAAAGGACTGGTTTAGCTCTGGCGTTTGCTCAATCGAAAGGTTCGCCCCGCGCATATAATCAGGTAGGAGCTTTTGCACTTCCGAGTTCTGACGGAAAAGATTATAGGCGTCATGGCCCATAAGGACGGTTCTGGGTCTCGACTGATTGAGGTTCAAAGCAGCCACATCACGCTGGATACCCTCGAAAAACTCAGTCATCGACTGGTCTTTGTTGGTCCAGGCTTTGGTTCCGGTCAGAGACTTGGTGAGACTAGCGTCCCTCTCATAATCCAAGAGTGCATTAATACCCTCGCCCTTGATCGTGAGCTTTCCCGTCTTGACGACTTCGGCTGCCATCAGCTCCATCCGGTTACGGATTCGCTCATAGAGGCGATTGGTATCCTTCATTAGCTGCATTTCTGCCCGCTGAAGCGGGGTCATTTCCCCACCGAATGCTTCACCCGGCAGACGGGTCCAGCCCTTCTCGGCAGTCAGCCCCGTTTTTTCTTTGATGTAGGCAGGCTTAAAGGATTTGGTTTTGTAGCCCTGCTCTCGAATGGTTGGCGCTTCTACAAGGGGATGAACGAAAGGCGCAATACCTACTCTGGCACCGACAACCTCATCAAAATAAATCTCCTCTTTGTCCGATTGAACCTCGGTAGGAAAGAATTTATCGAGGAAAAAGCGAGGCTGCGGCAGGAGCTTTTCGATAAGCCGGTTTAAGTAATAGGTACTATAGATTGGAAGCGAAGCCATTTTAGTCTTCTCCCTTTTCAATGAAAATGCTGCGAAGTGCCAGATCATCGTCGACGCTATCCAGCGTGTGGCCTTTGCCAACGATAAGGTCGAGGCCAAGGAAGGCTCCGGTTCTAAATACGGGGGCGTAAGTGTCAGCACCTGTGGCATCAATGTCGATCTGCAGAATGCAAACCGGCTTTTCGCTCCCATCAGCTACCGGGGTAGCGGGATCTCCTGCAGTTTTTGAGCATAAAACGTATTTTCCCGTGGCCGTTTTTCGGCCAAGAATCGACCCGGATTTCAATACTTGACCTTTTTCCACGGTTACAGATCCGCGATATACGGGAAAATTGCCGCGATGGGTGAACCTTGGCTCATAGCTTGAAACTGTTCTATAGGATGGTTGAAAATCCATTTTCGAGTCCCTATCTGAAATTCAGGCCAAGTTTTCTGGCCAACTCAATCGCCTTATCCTGCTGCTCCGAGAGATCTTTTGCCTCAATCGATGGGCGTGGAGGCAAATCAATGCCGCTCAGGGTCCGATCAAAAGCCAGACGAGGATCCTCGGTTGCCTTTGACCTCACGGATCCGCTGCTTTTAACTTCGAGCAGGATTTTTAAAGCAGCCTCCTCTGCTGAGACACCGCCATCAATCAGCGATTGGCAGAATTCTTCAGAGACTTGGCCGTCAGAAAGGAGCCTAAGTGTGGAAATTCTTTTTCGCTCTGCTTCCACCGAAGCTTTCAGGTTTTCCTGACTTTTAGCCACTCCGAGCTGAATGAAATGCTCGGCGATGGCCGGGTGTTTTTCGGCGATAAATGCGGCAGTAATCTCGACTGTCATATTTTTTTCTCCATGCTTTGCTAGTACGCTTTCGAGGGTTGTGATTTCATCTATCATTCCCCTTGCTTTGGCTTCAGTCCCGACAAACACAGACCCTTGACCGAATCGATCCAGAACCTCTTGCCGTCCTGTTCCGCGATTTCTGGCCACTTTTTGGATGAATACTTCCGCAAGGCCATCGATCACGGCCTGGACTTCTTTGGCTCCATCCTCGGTCGCTGGATCACGGTTTTTGTTGGGAGATTGGCTTGATACGAAGCGAATTTCCCCGTCAGTCTTTTCTGATCGCACGGCGGATTGAACACCGATGCTTCCAACAATCGCAGAATCGGATGCAAACACCTGATCGCAAGCGCTGGCGATCCAATAAGCTGCCGATGCCCCGGTCCCTCCGATATAAGCGGAGATAGGCTTTTGACCACGGGCAGAAAAGATATGATCAGCTAGCTCAGAGCAGCCCTTGGCTTCGCCCCCGGGGCTGTCGATGTCGAGCACAATGCTTTGGACCGAAGGGGATTCGATCATCTGATGAAAGTCTTTGAGCAGAGTCTCATAGCTTGTGGCACCGCAATGCTCGGTCATGAGATTTGCGCGCTTAAATAATGGGCCACGGACCGGGATGATAGCCACCCCGCCCCGAATAGAAGCTGAT
>JBGSTF010000319.1:0-4581 GCA_041736645.1 Oligoflexus sp.
ATCAGCTTCTATTCGGGGCGGGGTGGCTATCATCCCGGTCCGTGGCCCATTATTTAAGCGCGCAAATCTCATGACCGAGCATTGCGGTGCCACAAGCTATGAGACTCTGCTCAAAGACTTTCATCAGATGATCGAATCCCCCTCGGTTAAAAGCATTGTGCTCGATATAGATAGTCCTGGCGGTGAAGCTAACGGCTGCTCAGAGCTGGCAGATCATATCTTTTCTGCCCGAGGGCAAAAGCCTATCTCCGCCTATATCGGAGGGACCGGTGCATCAGCAGCTTATTGGATCGCCAGCGCATGTGATCAGGTTTTCGCTTCCGATTCTGCAATTGTTGGAAGCATCGGAGTTCAATCCGCCATGAGGTCCGAAAAAGCAGAAGGCGAAATTCGCTTCGTATCCAGCCAATCGCCCAACAAAAACCGTGACCCAGCAACCGAGGATGGAGCCAAAGAAGTCCAGGCCGTAATTGATGGCTTGGCGGAAGTATTCGTCCAAAAAGTGGCCAGAAATCGCGGCACGAGGCGGCAAGAGGTCCTAGATCGATTCGGTCAGGGATCTGTGTTTGTCGGAACTGAAGCCAAACATAGGGGAATGATAGATGAAATTACAACACTCGAAAGCGTACTAGCAAAGCATGGGGAAAAAAATATGACAGCCGAAATTACTGCGGCATTTATTGCCGAAAAGCACCCAGCTATTGCAGAGCAATTCATTCAGCTTGGAGTGGCCCGAGGCCAAGAGAAGGTTAAAGCTTCCGTGGAAGCAGAGCGAAAGCGAATTTCGACGCTTCGCCTTCTCGCTGACGGCCAGGTTTCAGAGGAATTCTGCCAATCGCTTATCGATGCCGGCGTCTCAGCAGAGGAGGCAGCTCTAAAAATCCTGCTCGAAGTCAAAAAAGGCGGCTCCCTAAAGTCAAAGGTAACGGAGGATCCTCGACTTGCTTTTGATCGGACACTTGGTGGCCTCGATGTGCCTCCTCGCCCATCAGTTGAGGCAAAAGATCTCTCGGAGCAGCAGGATAAAGCGATTGAGTTGGCCAGAAAACTTGGCCTGAATTTCAGATAAGGAATCGAAAATGGATTTTCAACCATCTTTTAGAACAGTTTCAAGCTATGAGCCAGGATTCACCCATCGCGGCAATTTCCCTGTATATCGTGGATCTGTAACCCTAGAAAAAGGTCAGGTCCTAAAGTCAGGGTCTATTCTGGGCCGTAAAACGACCTCGGGAAAATTCGTTTTGTGCTCAAAAACAGCGGGAGATGCGGATACCCCAGTTGCAGATGGGAGCGAAAAGCCGGTTTGCATCCTGCAGATCGACATTGATGCCACAGGTGCTGACATTTACGCCCCCGTATTCAGAACCGGGGCCTTCCTTGGCCTAGACCTTACGGTCGGCAAGGGGCACACGCTCGAAGGCATAGACGATGATCTGGCCCTTCGCAGCATTTTCATTGAAAAGGGAGAAGACTAAAATGGCTTCGCTTCCAATCTATAGCACTTACTATTTAAACCGGCTTATCGAAAAGCTCCTGCCGCAGCCGCGCTTTTTCCTCGATAAATTCTTTCCGAGCGAAGTGCAATCGGACAAGGAGGAGATTTATTTCGATGAAGTCGTGGGCGCCAGAGTCGGCATTGCTCCCTTCGTTCATCCCCTGGTCGAAGCGCCAACCATCCGTGAGCAAGGCTATAAAACCAAGTCGTTCAAGCCTGCCTATATCAAAGAAAAGACGGGACTGACTGCCGAGAAGGGCTGGACAAGACTTCCAGGTGAGGCTTTCGGGGGTGAAATGACTCCGCTTCAGCGGGCAGAAATGCAGCTAATGAAGGACACCAATCGCCTCTATGAGCGCATCCGTAACCGTATGGAGCTGATGGCAGCCGAAGTGGTGAAAACGGGAAAGCTCACGATCAAGGGCGAAGGAATCAATGCGCTCCTGGATTACGAGAGGGACGCCAGTCTCACCAAGACTCTGACCGGCACCAAAGCCTGGACCAATAAAGACCAGTCCATGACAGAGTTTTTCGAGGGAGTTCAGCGGGATGTGGCTGCTCTGAACCTCAATCAAACAAGGCCTAGAACCGTCCTTATGGGCCATGACGCCTATAATCTTTTTCGTCAGAACGCGGAGGTGCAAAAGCTCCTTCCCGACTACATGCGCGGGGCGAACCTTTCGATTGAGCAAACGCCGGAGCTCAACCAGTCCTTTTCCAATGTGATTTACAAAGGCTACTACGGCAACGCTTCGATCTGGGTCCATGAAGGCAAATCTGATGACGGCAATTTTTACATCGATCCAAAGCAGGTGCTCTTTCTCTGCGACAGTATCCAGGGTGTTCGCCACTTTGGTGCGATCCATGATCTTGACGCTGGCCCGAGACCGCAGCCCATTTTTGCAAAGTCCTGGAAAATCGAAGACCCAAGCCAGCGGCTGGTGCTCCTTCAATCCGCGCCGCTGCTGGTCACATACGATCCAAACACAGCGAGTTTAATCACTGTAGCTTAATTGAGGACTGCTCAAGTATGCCAGCTGATCCACTAATTCCTGAACTCGAAGAACCGTTCGCCTCGGAGAGCTTAACTCTGAACGGTATTTTCACTGAAATCGACATTCTGTTCGGCAATCAAGAGCCAGGACTGAACGCCCCCAGAGCGACCATTCTGGCAGAAGATTCGGACTTGGCTGGGATCGAAATCGGCACAGTCTTAACTAGGCAGAAGACTGGAAAGTCCTATGAGATAAAGGATAAGCGCCGCTCGGGCGTAGGGCTGACGGAGATAGTAATTGGCGAAGTGAAAGAGACGGAAGTCGGAAAGGGACGGATATGATTCTTGCCGACATCAGAAGCGAACTTCATCGGGTCGTTAAACATGCGACAGGCATTCCGTGCTTTGGCGGTCGCCTTTTGAACTATGAAGTTCGTGAAATGCCCTTCTGCGATATCCGCCTGACGGTCGATCAATTGAACGATAAGCGCAATGGCTTTGAAGAGCGGGATATCACTTGCACCATTTCTATAGCCTTTAAGCCCAAGGCCGACACCGAGCTTGAATCGATAGAACGCTCGGGGGCGCTATTCGATGCCATCAATACCGACGAAAAGCTGTCTTCACTCGTGAGCGATATCATGCATGAGAAGACCCATTTTATGGGCGGCATGGAAGGTTCCATAGAGGTCGGGCATACGGTCGAGACTTACGTTTTCCGCTACCAAAGACCTTATCCGGAAGCACCCGCCCAGCCTTTGCCCACCGAAGTTTCCGTCAACGGGGAGAGTGTTGATGTCTGAGATCATCCTCCAGGATCTGATAAGACGCATGGATAACCTGCTGAGGGCTGGCACCATTGCTGAGGTGAATCATGACAAAGCTCTGGTGCGAGTGAAGCTAGGGGAAGGGGATGCAGCCAAACCATTCTTGTCGGGCTGGCTTAATTATTTTGCAAAGCGGGCTGGTAACACAATCGACTGGGACCCTCCAGAAGTCGGCGAGCAGTGTCTTGTCCTTTCCCCTGGTGGGGAGATGGCTGGCGGCTTTGCGTTGACCGGAATCTATTCCAATTACCGCCCTGCACCATCGAAAGATCCAAAGGTCACGCTGCGAAAATTCTCCGATGGTCTTGAGTGTTCATATGATCAGACTAGCCATACGCTCACAATTTCTCGTTCGAGTGATCTGAAAGTCATCGTTAAAACTCAAAAGCTGCAGTTTAGTGCAGAAAAAGTGGCCATCAAAAACGCAGCTGGCAGCGAAGTCCTGAGCCTGATTTCTGACTGCCTTCAATCCCTTACCCTATCAACTACCGCGACCATGATGGGACCGCAAAAGCTTTTGCCCGCAGCCACGGAGCTGCCTTCTATCCGTACAAAACTCTCATCTTTTCTGGGGGCATAGATGCCGCTTATAGGGTCAGAAAACCTGCTTGCAGAGGCACTCAGTAGCGCAGCCACTGGCGCCTTGGGTGATCAAAAAGAAGCCTGGAAAAAAGTGGCCAAAGCCATCATCGATCACATTACGGCCAACGCACTCGTAACAGGAACGGCTTCTTCTGGCGGCGGCCCCATCGCCGGAGGCAGGGTTACATGATGGGAATGGACGAGCGTACCGGAAAGCTAATCCAAGGCGAAAAGTGGCTAAGGCAGGCCGTGAGGCGGGCTGTGAGAACATCCAGAGGGACAAAAGTCATGACGCGATGGTTTGGAAGCAGCTATCTGAGGCAGCTGGCTTCGCCTATTACCGAGGCTTCAGTTCTCGATTTGACTGGAGAGATCTCTGAGACCATTGAGCGATCGATTGCCGGAGTTTCGGTTGAGACGGTCGTGGATCAGGTGGTGGAGAGCGAGATGCAGGTGTCTGTTCGGGTGGGGAAAACCTTGATGGCAATAGGAGTCTAAGCCGTGACTGAGCTGCCAAAAATTATCGAAGCGCTGTCCTTTCAGGATATTTTTAGCGAGAAGCTGCAGCGTTTCACCACGGCTTATCAGGGCATTGAGCCTTCGTTTCAAATGCCGACAGCAGCTGATCCTGCCTATCATATCCTGGCCGAACTCTCTTTTAGCGAGCTGGTGGGACGTGAGCG
>JBGSTF010000321.1:0-4089 GCA_041736645.1 Oligoflexus sp.
GGCTGTGCAGGCAAACAAACCAAGGGCGATCCGTAAAGGGTGCATAGCGTGTACCTTTCATGCTTCGAATAATTGAGGGCTGGGCTGAACCTAGACTCTGCTGCTTTTTCGATCAAGAGGTGGCTCAAGCTCGTGGAATCAATGCTTCCTACTGAAAGGTCAGCATACTCTGCGTTTTGGTTGGTTTTTCAGCCGATCTTTCCTTCCTTTACGGTAAAGTGCCTACAGTGAGTGTTTTCCTCGCCGATAGTCCCCTGAGAAGAGTTTTCCGTGGGTTTTGCCGTTATCTTAAGGAGCAGGCACCTGGGACGACAAGGTTGCCAACTCATCATCATGTGCTTGCTGCTGCTGCGGCCCTTGACTTTGTGTGCTCAGGACATCACTGAAGACCAGAAAAGACGGGCTGGAGAGATGGTTGGTTCGGATATGGGGGGCATGCCACTGCTGTTCCGAACCCCAGAAACCGGCATGGCTATTGGTGGCGTTTTGCTTTACACCAGTGGCCTCGATAAGAAACGTCCGTCCCCCATCATTTCGGGGCTGATGTATACGGAAAAAAAGCAGATCCTGTGGGGCCTTGGAGCTCGTCAAATCCTGCCAGGCGAAGACAGTTCGGTCTATGCTTATAGTGAAATCGCCAAATTCCCTCAGACCTTCTTTGGGACCGGGCGCGACACCCGTCGAGTCGATTCCACGGCTTATCAAGAGGAACGCCAGGCTTTAGAGTTTGGCGGTGACCGGGAGATTATTCCCCACCTCAGCGTCGGGCTTGGCCTGATGCTGCGTAACGATAAGTTTGAATCCCTCGAGAAGTCCGGCCAAGGACTGCTCGGTTTTGATCGGTATCTTGGTGAAAGGGGCGGGCCTCAGCGGGGAGCTCAGACCTATCTCCTGTGGGAATCGACCAACGACAACTTTTTTCCGAGCGAAGGCATGAAGGTGCAGCTATTCAGCCAGCACTATTTTAAGCCTTGGGGCAGTCGCTATTCTTTCTCAGGTCAGAAGCTCGACGCCCGTTTCTACCAGCTCTTAGCCCCCAATTGGATTCAGGCGCATCAGGTTTTTATCCAAAACCAAAATGGCGATCCTCCGTTCTATCAGTTGGCTCAACTGGGTGGAAATGACCTTCTGCGTGGCTACTATAAGGGCCGCTATCGCGATCGGAAGCTGGTCATCATGCAGACGGAAGCTCGCTATCGCATTGCCAAGTACTGGAATTTGGCTTTTTTTGCCGGGCTGGGCAATGTATCGAGGGAATGGTCAGAGATGCCTGAGGAAGCCTTCAAACCATCTTATGGATCGGGTTTTCGCTATCAGATCAGTCCCAAACAGCGCATCAATGTGCGCCTCGATGTTGGTTGGGGCCAGGATCAGGGTGGACCCCAAATCTATCTTTATGTGATGGAAGCTTATTGAGGCAAAGGTCCTCTCTTAAAAGCTCAGGCCGCCATGGATGCTCACGCCATAGTTGATGGTCCAAGCCTCAGTCTTAAGACTCCGTTCGTCTCGCCGCTCGCGGGATACGAGGTCGCCGACGGTTCCCGAACTTGAACTCTTGATGCTGCTCGAGAACGGCAGGTAAAGATCCAACCAATCCGCCCCAAAGGTCCACATTCCTGATTGCCATTGATTGCCGACACTCAGCACCATATAAGTCTGTTGCACCGAGCCTTGATAGGAATAGCTGCCATTGCCAGCGTCCGAAGAGAGATTGGGACTGTCGATAGTTGCCTTGCGTTGGGTAAAATCCACGCCGCCTTCGAAGAAAAACGACTCTTCCACAGTGAAACGAGTGACCAAAGCCATACTCGTCAGAGTGAGATCATCAAAGCCAGAAATATCTTGGGCCTGAAATTGGCTCAATTTTAATCCTAGGACCAGATCATCGTCTTTAATCCAAGTCAGACGAAGCTCAGGACCAGGGACTTTTCTGAGTCCCAGACCGACTTCAATGGCAAAGTGCGAAGGCTCATCGACGGCGCTGATGTCTTCCGATGCTTGCACAGAATGAGTCGGCGACGAGCCTTCGGCTACCGTGCTGTCCTGAGCAAAGCCAGATGCCGGCAGCATAAATCCCAGGCATCCCCCTAAACGCAAACAAAGAGCAGCAATTTTTTGCGACATTGCCAAGCTTCCTTTTTTTCCAATGGCCATGATCCTATATTGTGACAAGGGCCTGCTCAGAACACAAGCGCCAAGGCAGAGGAAGGCCTGGAACCAGAGAAAACCCGGCGAATATCTTGATCCTGGACATTCCTGCCTATGGACTCGTGTTAACGTGAAAGGGAATTGCGAGCTGTTCGCAGCCGTAGAAGTGAGTTTTATGAGCTTTGATCCAACTAAAAAATTTCACAAAATCCTTCTGTCTGGCAGCGACAAGATTCATGATCCTTTGCTTAGAATGCGCCTCCTGGCTTTTAACGGCACAGTCATGGCGGTGGTATCCGTCTGCTCTCTGGTCTTTGTGGTTTTTGTGCTGTTTGGATACTACGAACGCATGCCTTCCCTCATGCCTTGGTTGATTTTTTTCCCCAGCCTTTTGCTGCTTTGTCATCTTGGCTATTTCTTGGTGGCTCGCATCTGTTTTCTGGTCCTTGCCTGGCTTGGAATCTCATTAGGAGTCTATCTTTTTGGGCGCGAGGGTATGGTTGGGCTCTACCTTATACCGGCAGCGATGTTTCCTTTTGTCCTCTTCACCGGCAGGGAGTGGCGATGGATCGTCCTGTTTACGGGTGGTTCGATCATCATGTTCGTCTTGCTGCACTTTGCTTATGATTCGGCGGCTGCCGTGTCATTGCCAGCTCAATTGGCCCGATTTCTTGTGATTATTCATACGATCGGCGCCTTTACCATGGCCGTGCTGCCTTATATCCTGCTGTTCTATCAGTCCGAGCTTTTCTATCGAGAGGTTCTTCGCAAAACCGAAGAGCGAGTGCATGCCGAAAGGCTAGCGGATATGGGACGCATTGCCGCTGGCACCGCTCATGAAGTCAACAATCCACTGACGATAGTCCACTTTGTTTTGCAGCTCCTCGAACA
The DNA here is from genome assembly GCA_041736645.1 of Oligoflexus sp. Lineage (GTDB taxonomy): Bacteria > Bdellovibrionota_B > Oligoflexia > Oligoflexales > Oligoflexaceae > Oligoflexus. The sequence goes on from JBGSTF010000321.1 coordinate 3,040, forward strand.
GGATGAAACCTTGCAAAATAGACCCGAATTCATCGCCAGAATTCATAAAGGCTACGAGGCCATAGAGCGCATTAAAAAAATCGTGCAACGACTTCTGTCTCTCACCCAAAGTCCCATGGATGCCTATGAGCAAGTAGCCCTGCATGAGCTTCCCGAAATCTTGAGCCATCTCTTTGAGGAGCAGATGGCAGAACAAAGAATTCAATTTATCGTGGAGCAGCATGAGTTGGGCTCTCGAGTCATCTATGGTCAAAAGGGGCGAATATTAGAAATTCTTATCAATCTGATTTCCAATGCCATCGATGCAGTGCATGATCAAGCCGAAAAGCAAATCATCGCCAGCTTCCATGTGGATGGTAAAGATTTTCTGGTGTGGGTGCAGGATACTGGATTGGGAATTCCGAAGGATCGTTGCGAGACTATTTTTACGCCCTTTTACACCACCAAAGAGATCGGCAAAGGCACCGGACTGGGACTATCCAGCTCGCGCAGTATCGCCAGGCACCATGGCGGCGATCTGATTTGCACCGGTGGTCCCAAGGGGCGCTTTATCCTCAAGTTACCTTTGCATTCCCTAAGCTCGGAGAACCTTTCGAGAGCCACGGCTCAAGCTTCGTGAACGACAGGAAAACTCTTTAAAAAAATTGAGCTTTACCGTGCTATCCTAAGGGGCGATAATATCGTGCTTTCCTGCTCACATACTCCGGAAAGGTGAAGTTCATGGCTTTACGTTGGGAATGTCTTTGTTTGATTCTAGTCCTGTGTGTGCCTCTGGCTGCTGGCTGTCGAACAACCAGCGAAAACCTTCGTGGCCAGCATGTGAACAGAAACACCAACCCTCCAGCAAGTCCCACGACAACAGGAGATCCTCTCAAACCCTCGCCGGGGTCGACTCCTGGCGGTGGAACCCCACCTGGCGGCGGAACAGCTATCAAGCCTTATGTAAACGGCAATCGAGGCAATGTCTTTGCCGAAAGCTCTTTCTTCATTGACCCGGGTTTTGTCAGTAACCTCAATAGCTCTGCAGCCATGATCAAGGATGCCTCGAGC
>JBGSTF010000274.1:0-16183 GCA_041736645.1 Oligoflexus sp.
GGCTGCGCGACAGCAGCGAGGCGTGCAGCTCTAAAAAATCATTACGGTTCAGGGTCGTGTGGTACTTAAAGGCCCGGTTCGGAATAACGACGAGAAATTGAAAGTCGAGAGATTGGCCAAGGCTGTCGCTGGTCAAGACAATGTTATGAGCGAAATCGAAGTCACTCGTTAATAGAAACACTCGTGGGATTATTTGAATTTATCAAAGATTTGCTGCTGCCAAAGCACGATGAAACTCTGACCGAAGAAAAAATCCAGGCGTTGCTGGTCTATGAAGTGAAGAAGGCTGGCATTCTGATCCAGAATTTTCAACTTCAGTTCAGCAATGGTCTAGCCACCCTGAGCGGCATCGCCGCTACGGCCAAGGATCCGGAACTAACCCGGTCATCGTTGGCAATAATAGGCTTGTGACTCAAGTGAATGACGACGGTCTGTTGGTCGCCTCTTATCACGCGGGACAGAGCGTGCCGTCCATACCACTGGTGCTGGCACCATACAATGAAGCCACTGCTTCCGAGATGGTCAAGGTCAGGAAAGGCGACACACTGTCGGCGATTGCCAAGGAATATCTGGGCAGCGCCAACCGCTATCAGGAAATATTTGAAGCCAATCAGCCGTTGCTTAAGGATCCTGATTCGATATTCCCCACGGGAATGCTTCGTTCGTAGAGATGTGACAGCCACGTTATTTTTCAGCCTTTTCAAACATGAACCGTCTAGCATTGAAAGAAGTCCATCGGTTCTGATGTAGGATATGCCGTGGGTGTCAAATAACGGTCTGGAGGCGGCAACCGACTTGAAGCTTTATGACAACAGGTCGGTCTTCATATTCAGGACGGAGAACGAGCGTCGGCCCCGTAGGTGTTATAATGAGACGACGAACGGTTGATAGGACTGTCTGTGACGTCTTTGCTTTCGGTGCCTTTGAGCACGTTGGTGGTCGCTTCACCAGTCGAGTCAATACCCTGACCGCCCTGGGTTTCAAAGATCTTTTTGGCTTTGTCGGTCCACTCGGAATTGTCGCTGTGAACGGACATCAAAATTCCACCATCCTTGACCAGACCTTCGTAGCGCTTTGCTTCGTACTCAGGAATGCCCATGCCCACAAGGGCGCCGGCCACACCACCAACCGCGCCGCCAATGCCGGCACCAGCCAGCGCTGCCATGATAGGACCCGCTGCAATGAGCGGACCGACACCAGGAATGGCGAGAGCGCCGATGCCAGCCAACCAGCCCAGGGTTCCACCAATGACGACACCGGACGTACCGCCTGTGGCTGCACCTTCGGGAGCCTTGGTGGCTTTTTCGTGCGCAAACTCACGGGTACCTTCTTTGTCGGGAAATAGCACTGAAATATCCGAATTCCGGAAGCCTGCACTTTTAAAGGCGTCCACAGTTTTTTCGACAGCGTCGCGGCTGTGAAAGATAGCAAAGACTGAAGTGTTTTTACCTGCCATGATTTGTCTCTCTATTGAAATGGGGAAGAATGCCTCGGAAGAAACCGAGAACTCATAGAAAGCACATATCATGCCAGGCATTTTATCATTCGCCGGCGGTAAGATGTGATGGGCAGATCCCGCCGAACGTCACCCGGATTTCGAATCGACACCAACTCATTGACTTTTTTTAATGCATTTTTCATTTCCCCGTTCTCCCATGTTAAGGATTATAGGAACGATGAACCGCCAGTTGTCTATTTGTACAGATAGCCCCATGGTTAGCGTAGAAATTCCCTTTTTATCGATATTGATTTTTATCGGCTCAACGTTTGACTTGATAGCTTTGCATATAAAGCGTTTCGCGGCCTTTTTATCGCTCTTTGCAGTTAGCAAATAGTCCACTGTATTGCCTTCTCTATCGACCGCGCGATAAAGGTATTTCCATTGTCTTTTTATCTCGATATACGTCTCGTCCTTTCTCAAACTTTTACCTGCTGGCCGTTTAAGCAGGTGAACAGCCTTTTCCAGCTCTGGGCTGAACTTGATAACCAAGCCGTAAATCGTGGTATGGTCAACTTCAAGCCCACGTTCCGCGGCCATTTCCTCCAAATCGCAATAGCTCAGCTTGTAGCTTAGATACCAGCGGACGTTGAGCATAATAATATCCCGCTCAAAGCAGTGTCCTTTAGTGTCAAAAAGCATGGGCTATCTCCCTACGTAAATTGCCCTATGATATCTTGTCACTTAGTATATGCAACAGAGCCCGACCGCGTGTTCCCCAATGATGGATGCACAGTGATCCGAACCCTGGGCGTTGGAACAATTCAGCACCTTTCCGTAGAATTCGCCCATGCCTTTTCTAAGCATAGCCCTGGTTTCGCTAGAATTGAGCATCGCATAGGCAAGAGCATCAGCATGATCGTCGATCGGTGTCGTGATAAGGGCACCGATTCCGCCCACGAACGTGACAGCTCCGCCCAAGAACTTGCTCGTCCAATCAAGGATGGCAGAATCTGTTTCCAGATTCTGCAAATCTTCACCGATCGAATTTTAAGATTGCAAGATGTGCCTTGGTGCCAAACGGAAATAGCCTCTCATCTCATCTCATCCTCCCGTACCCTTCCTGTTTAGGCATCGTCTCTTCAAAATTATACCCGGTTTTGATCATATCAAGCTGATACGGGTAGGCTACCTTCCCCAGTTGATTATAGGAATGAATCTTCCAGGAGAATTCGCTGCCGATGATATAGTGCTGTCAAGAATCAATAGTGGGACTCGAAACTTCTAAAGGCTCAGCTGCTATGTCTTCTGTGCTATAAACACCCCTGCAGTTTGCTGGTGGCGGTCACGATGCATTCCAATGTTTTGCGTCAGAGGCATTTGACATGAGTATTGGCAGTCACCATGCCTTGGGACTTCCTTGAAGTGGTACCTTAGTTCAAAGAGGAACTATGACTCAGTCTAGCCGGTGCTCTAGATTTATCAGACACACTGTCTCATTTTCGAGATTAACCGCTGCTGAACGCTGTCAATCACCACTCCGATAGCAGCTATCCAGACAGTTGGTCTTATCTTGGAGTTTGGTCTTATCTTTGCAGTCAAACTAATGAGTGAACGAAACTTGAAGGAAAAGGACAAATATGATGAATCTTTTAAAAAGGACGGAAGGTGCCGTAGCGGCACCGCTACTGCTATGGGTTTTGGGTGTTCCTGGCATTTTGGTTATTCTATTATGGTTTTTTTTCTTCCGCGGTTGATTTGATGGGCAAGTCGCCACGGACTCATCAGGAAATGTATTGGTTTTTGTTCGAAAGAATTCAGATCGTACGGCTCTGTCGCATTTGCAGATTCAGAGGGAGAAACTTTGCAAAAGCTACAAAGCCGGACCTATTGGTCCACAATTGTTGGACCAACCGATCTGCAGCGACCTTCGCAGCCGTACTCGCATAATCACGATTTTTTATGCCGTTGCGAGCTGTCTTGTTGGCATTCAAGTAGGCATCAAATCAAACATTAGCCTGATTCTTGCTAACAATGAGATCTGCGAAATCCTATGATGCCTCACGCAAGCTGGTCTTGCTATACAAGTGCGTGAAAGCTGCGCTGTAAGTCTTCAACCACGAAGAAGACTCAGGTTGGTTCACATCTCGTTCCGCAAAAGGCCAGATCGTGGTCGGTGTTCTTACTATTGTAGAAAAGATAGGCTAGCTTAAAGGCATTCAACCAGTTCTCCGACTTTGGTTTCCCGGCGGCTTTTTTGGCAAAGACGAAAGCCAGTTCACGGTCAAATTTTTTGCTATTCTAAAACTCATAAGCAGCCCTGCAATTGACCATCCAAACCACACTGTCAGTCTTATCAGCAACGCCATTGGCGAAAGTGAAAGCCAGTTGCCGGTCAGAATCCTTGCTGGAATAGAATAGCTAGGCTGTATTGTAATTTGTCAACCAAACGGCTGCATTCGCTTTGTCGGCAGCGTCCTGGGGAAAACTCTTGCGTGTCGAGAGAAAGTGGAAAAAATTGTAGATAGCCACACTGAAAATAAAGCCCCTGGAAACAATTCCATTTTTCTGAAGACGATCTGCCGCGACGAGTGACGGCTTCAAGGGATCGTGCGTTCATGTTTCCTTTGCACATTCATGGAAGTGCCCGAATGCCACACAAAATGATAGCGGAAAAAGTCTTCTTCCCCTTGCCATCATAGCCGGAGAGATTAAATGGAATGTGCATGTTCGCCTGCTGCGTCAATCACATGAGCCAAAAAGCAAAAGCCAGGAAGTATCTACGCATGGTTCCCATTTCCTGCGGATAGTCAATCTGGGGTGAAAAAGACGGCACTTGGATACTATCGAGATTATCTACTCTTGCGGGGGCCTCATGAGATCCGTCGGATCAATAGACTGCTCAAAGCAAAAGTTCGAGTTCCAACTAGAGCCATTACAGGATCGCTCGATGGCTGCATGGACTCGAGGCTCCATGACGATCTCATGTATTCTTCCGATTTTCCCGCGGGGCTTGATGTTGTCCGTATTCATGGAGCGGGACGGTTTCTTCACCAGGAAAGGCCAGATGAAGTCCCTGTGCTGACCCCTAAACACCTGCTGGCGAATTGTCATTTCCCTGGACGATCGACTGCTCAAGGCAGTATCATGATGTTCGGCCAAACGCAAAAAGCTTAGCCTCCAGTAGCAGAACAGTTGGCGGGAAGGCAATAGATAAACGGCATTCAACCTTCAATACAAAGTCATATCAGATATTCCGGCTAGAGAACCCACCTAACAAAAATGATTGAATACGTTCTTGCCTCAGGACCAATTGTCGCTCTTGCCAATCAATTGACTCACTGGAGGCATCGAGATGCAAGTCTAAGGTTTGATATGCTTACTTTTCTTAGGTTTTAGCGTTGATACTTTCCGATCTTTTGTATTTTTTTTACCCGCCAAGCGAAGGAGCCGCTGAAATTTTGGGCATTCTAAGTGATCTGATGCTGAACACTTTGCTACATGCTGAAGAGTATCGCAAATGGCTCCCAATAATTTGATTTCTTGCTGTATTTCTTTAGCTTTCAGTACAAGCAGCCCTCGATTGACTTGAATATGACCGTTGGCCGTAAACATGTCGGCAATTTCATCTAAAGAAAATCCCGCATGCTGTCCCATAGCGATAAAGTCGAGCTTTACCAAAACACGTGGATCAAAGTATCTTCGTAAGCCATTTCTTCCAGCCGATTGAATAAGTCCTTTTTCTTCGTAGAACCGCAAGGTTGATGGGGCGAGTCCTGTAAGTTGGACGACTTCACCAATATCCAGGTTTTTTTTCATAAAAATCTCTTTCGGGCTTGACCTCAAGTTGACTTGAGGTGGCATCCTACATCCATGGTTTTAAGGATTCAATCAAAAAGCCAGGCTGAATCAGGAGACAATGGAGGTATTTTGCAGTGGAGACGGTGACGGACGTAGTGCAGCATAGATTAGAAAAATGGCCACTTCGAAGCTTGGCACTTGCTATGCTTTTATCGTCGACGGGAGTGAGCATTCCAAATGTGGCCTTGCCCACACTGGCCCTCGAATTTGCAGCGACGTTTTCGGAAGTTCAATGGATTATTTTGATCTATCTTCTTGTCATGACCGTAATGACCGTTACCGCTGGTCGTCTCGGCGATCTCTATGGACGACGAAAGGTGCTACTCATTGGTATTTTACTCTTCACGGGTGCCGCCTTTCTTTGTTGTTTCGTAACAACGCTTTGGATGTTTATTGGAACTCGAGCCATTCAAGGTCTTGGAGCTGCGCTGATTATGGCTTTGACCTTGGCTTCAGTGAGAGAAACGGTATCCAAGGATAAAGTTGGAAGCGCCATGGGTCTGATGGGCACCATGTCAGCGGTTGGGACTGCTTCTGGACCATCCATAGGCGGACTCGTCATTTCCGGATTTGGATGGCGAGGCGCCTTTTTTGTAATGGCCGTTCTTGGCCTCGTTAGCTTTTTTTTGGCCTTGCGTTTTCTTCCCCTGAGAAAACCGCAAGTCGTGCTCGAATCTCAAGGTTTGGACGTGATAGGAACCTGGCTTTTGGGAGCGACGCTGGCAGCATACTCTCTAGGAGTTACTTTGGGAGGAGGGCATTGGAGCAACATAAACTGGGTTCTGTTGGTAGCCACTGCTATCGGTCTTGTCTTGTTCCTGTTCGCTGAAACCAAGCTTGGATCTCCCCTCGTTCGCCTTTCCCTATTTCGGAATCGTGGAATCAGTGCAAGCCTGGTTATGAATGCTATTGTTGCCACTGTGATGATGTCGACGCTTGTGGTCGGTCCCTTCTATCTTTCTCGTGCATTGGGCTTGGACACCATACTTGTTGGAGTTGTCATGTCTGTTGGTCCAATCATGTCTATCCTTACGGGCATTCCTTCTGGGCGATTTGTGGATCGATTCGGGACATCATTGGTCACAGCTCTAGGCCTTGGAGAGATGGCTATTGGCCTAAGTGCTCTCTTATTTCTTCCTTCATTATTTGGATGGATAGGCTATATGATTTCTGTTGCTATTTTGAGTCCTGGTTACCAGCTCTTTCAAGCCGCAAATAATACAGCAGTCATGATAGATGTCGAATCAGAAGAGCGAGGCGTCATTGCTGGTCTTTTAAACCTATCGCGAAATCTTGGTCTTATCACGGGAGCTTCCGTCATGGGAGCGGTCTTCTCCTTCGCCTCAGGGTCAACGAGGATTTCAAAGTCAAGTTCCCATTCTGTTGCGATTGGCATGAAGTCCACTTTTTTGGTGGATATATGTTTGATTTTTATGGCTCTCGTCATCGCAATTTATATGAACAGGGATTCAATCAAAAAGGAAGAAGCATGAATCGCAATTCACTGGATCAATTTATTTCTGAAGTAAAAAAGGTGTGGGGTCCGCTCTCGTCTGAATTGGTGTCGAGCTGTCAGCAGCTTTTAGAAAAGTTGGTAAAGGATTCGACGACAGAAGAATGGATGGCGAACCTCATGGCTAAGACGGATGTTGATATTGAATTGTATAGGGACCCTGAACATGGGTTTTTATTGTTGGCACATGCTGAAACAGAAGGGCTTTACCGAGCGCCACACGATCACGGCAGCGCTTGGGTAATCTATGCTGTCCAAAGTGGTGAAATGGAAATGAGAACCTTTAAGGCAATCGTAAATCAAAAAGGGAAAATGACGTTGGTATGCAGAGAGACTTATCGAGTTCATCCGGGCGAAAGTAGAGTTTACCTTCCTCTGGATATTCACGACACGAAATGCATCTCACGTTCTGTTCTCATGTTGAGACTGACCAGTTGCGATCTTAAGAAAGAGAATCAAGAGGGACGAATGGTGCGTTATTTAGAGTAATTGAAGGATAAGATTGGGATTGTGTGAGAGGGAAAGAGCTCGGCTCCTGTGGCTTCGGACCAGGCGATAGGTAACAGTTTTTGCTCTCCAGAGAACGTCTGTTACCAAATTTCCGCAAAGAGTATAATCGAAATGGCCAGCAGCTCTCGACCCTTCTTAGCTACTCGAGGTAAGTGCGTGACTCGTCCTAGGCCCAGTAGGGATGGTTTTATTTGGAGCAAGGATGGAACTCATCAAATGGCTTAAGTCATTTAATTTTCTTACACTTCGCATGCTAGTTTTTATAATTCTTGGAGCATCTAATGATGCGTGTCACTCGTACTCACATGTCGAGGGAAAATAGAGGTAGGACGGAAGTCCAAATGAAGCATTTGTGGCCCCAATGTTCTTCCTCTTCGCTCCACTGACCTATGCAATTAAAACTATTGAAAATGAAGGATCATGTGAAATAGCTTTGATTTCTGAAATTCGGGGATTTGAGTGAGGTTTCCTTACGGGAAAATCTGCTGCAAATCGATGATTTGATAGTGGGGGCAAAAGGACTCGAACCTTTGACCTATCGCGTGTAAGGCTGATTCCTTGTAAGCGCCTCATAAAGCCACGAATGGAAAACCATCCCGCCGATCGTATCCTGCCTCATCACCCGGAGTTGGTGATCATAATAGAGTTGGGCCTGTTGAAAAATTCCTAAATAATGTTATGACTTTACCTCGGTTCCATGGATGGAACTTGAAGGAAAAGACTCATGAAAAAACAGGAAGTTACAGTCTGTGATGAGCAGATTTACCTAGAGACTATTATGCCAAAAAAATATCGACTGAGAAAACTTAACCAAGTCCTGGATCTTTCGTTTTTACCAACATTGGTTCAGAACTGCTACTCAACCAAGAAAAGACGGCCACCCATTGAGCCGGAAATGTTCTTCAGAATTTTGATAATTGGCTACTTAGATGGGATTCAATGTGATCGCAAACTCATCGAGGAAATTCATGTGAATCTGGCTTATCGCTGGTTTATTGGTTTGAGGCTCAACGATAAGATTCCAAGCCACTCTTCAATAACTCGAACTAGAGATCGCTTCGGAGAAGCAACTTTCCAGGCTGTATTTCTTCATTTGATCGATCGATGTCGAGAGAATGGCTTATTAAAAGGTCAGGGGGTAATTTGTGATGCAACTATTTTTGCAGCTAATGCGGCCACTGAAAAAGTAATTAAGATCGACGGCGAATCATTGACAGATGCCAAGAATATTTCAATAAAGACCCACGTCTGTACTACGGATCCGGATGCAACCATTGTTGGGAGGCCCGGCTACAGACAGCAGGTTAGCTACAAGGCACACTATTCAATTGACTCCTCATCACGAATCATTACCGACTTCTTGGTGACCACAGGAGCTAAATACGAGTGCACAATATTCGCAGATCAAATTAGACATCTAAAACACGATCTAAACCTTCCTGTGACCGAAGTTACAGCAGACTCCGGATATGGTTTCGGCCCTATTTACCAATTTTTGAAGGGCGAAGGTATCACCGCCTTTATCCCGCTAAGGGACAAATCAGTTGGAAAAGGAAGGCGTTGCTCTTCAGAAGGTTGCACATATCTACCAGACGAAGATATCTATCGATGCCCTCAGGGACACACTTTGCAACCTCAAAAGCCTTTAAATGGTGTAACGAGGTATCGAACTGAGGGCGGAATTTGCCAAATATGCCCCGTACGCGACAATTGTATTCCCGTCGATAGGGTTCGAAAGCAAGAGTGGATCAATAGAAATGTTTTTGCAAACGAATACGAAGAAATTCGTGCCGCCATGGAATCAAACAAATTTCATGATAAAATGGCCGAAAGACAATTGAAAATTGAAGGCTTATTTGCTGAAGCGAAGCAAAATCATTGTCTTCATAGAGCAAAGTACAGAGGGAAATCGAAAGTTCAAATTCAAGTGTATATGATCGCGATGGTCCAAAATTTAAAAAGGGTGATGCAGTATGCGGCCTGACAAATTTATGAAATACTCAAAGCATTGCAGCCCAATGGATTCCGAATATTTCAACAGGCCCTGCTGTTATTTGATCACCATTTTTTGACTACATGTCGCGTGTCTCTATATTATCAACCCTCAAAATGAAGAGCGTGAGCGCAAGGTACAGACTTTAGGCGAACGCCTACACCAGCTGGAAAATCAGTAAGACGCAGTGCCGCTTTTCAATGGCCGTCATCGTCTTCGATGCTGTAATGAGTACCAGCATTTATGCCATCAGAGTCCATTCCAGTCTCTAAATGAACCGTATCGCTGGAAACTAAGTTCGCCCTATATCCGAGGTTCACTGCTTCATGAATCATAGTGCGTAAGTTGGGTGAATCCGCGAAGGACGCTTCTGCAATGAAAATACACCGAAATTGTATCGTCGAATCAAAAACCGACACTACGATACGCAGTTCTGTAGCTCTCAAATAAACGGCCATTTGCGCGATCAGGTAGGAGGCATGACCATGTACTAGCAAGGTTGGGTAATGCTGAAGTCCATCGAACTTGATCTTTAAAGGCGAATGAACCGTAGGATCAATGCGCTTCATCACCCATAGTATATCTTGAATCAAAAGTTTGCTTTCAAAGGTGGAACCTACAAGGCGATCTCGCTCGGCGTTCCAAACCTCTTTATACAGTATGTTCGGTAAAGTTCCCAGGAATTGCTTATGGCCAAGCATTGACAGGTAGCTCAATATGGGCAGATATTCCTTTGGTATATTGGTCAGAAATTCATCGCGAGCATTTAGAAAGAGCAAACCCGTCATGGACGAACCAGAAAAAATACCAAAGCAGGCTCCCGACTTCAATTTCATGGCAGCGATGCGGGAAATGGATCGCTGCGCCGGGCGACCTTCGGCTTGATATCTTTCGATAATTTTTTGCGCGCTAGCATAAATTCGGATGGAGTTGTTCGAAATATTGAATAGACTGCCTTTCGCATCCACAAAACAACGATAGCCATTTGCCATTAGGCTTACAGATCCATCATTACTGGAGCTAATCACCTCCAGTTGGTTCGCAAATCCAATTCTCCGCACTAGACACACTCTTGCAATAGACTTAAAAATAGGATTGGTGGAAAAGGCGCTGTGGGCGAGTTCTGCAAACGAGGAAGCTTGGTGGAAAGGAATGGCTAGAGTGGAAAAACTGGCAAATAGTTCCATATGTTCCTGTTGAAAAGTCTCGCGCATTCCCTGAATATAGGCACGATAGTAAAGGTTACTATCCTTATGAAACACTGATTCATCGGAAATCCTTTCGACCTTTTGCATGTGAGTCAAGACCGGTGCCTCGAGATCGCCGATATCCATTGAAAAATCTCGATTTCCACGCAGACCATTGACATATGATATGAGAAGATCATGGTAACGTAGCAGTTCATTAATTCTGATCATTGGTGTAGGATTCCGCTCATCACGAACCCGATCCAGAAAATCCTCCATTTGGTGAGCCAAAGCACCGAGGCCCGAGAAACCAACGGAGAGGGCAGATCCCTTCAAGTTGTGAGCCGCACGAAAGCATTCATCCAACAAAGTTCGATCGACAATAGAATCTTCAGCCCTCAAAAATAGACCTTCTAATCTGACTAAGGTTTCTTCCGCCTCGTCCAAAAATTCTGCCTGGAAATCCATCGAAATATCCCATCAATGTAAAATGTTCCCACGCCTATTTTTATGGAGGGCTACAATAGCCAGAGAGTTCGGCCAGGCCCCTACACTCTAATGCCAGTTCGATTATTGATCCTTTTAGGTAGCATTGAGTATATACTGCCCAACCGCTTGATCCATCCCATCGCCGCTCTTTCCACCGCCGCCAATCAAAAGCAAAGCTAATGAAATGAATGTACAGCGGATATATTCTCTCATGGATTGATCAGGGTTAATATGGGAATTATGGTATAGACAGAGGGAGGCTGATTTTTTGCGAGTTACGATTTCTTTCGAGAAACAGATATTGTACTCGCCCTGATCAAATAACCCTCATTCACACCTAAGATACTTTAATTCAAGGCCTTCACTACACCCAACCATCATTCAAAATAGAACTCTTTTAAGATCACCAACTCCGGGTGATGAGGCAGGATACGATCGGCGGGATGCGGATAGATCTTCTATTCCCTTGCTGCATGATACTTCTCGCGTGCAGCTATTCTCTTCAGGGTATGACCTCTGCATCAGCATAAACATGGACGGCGATGGAATCAGCAAAGGTAAACCCTAAATAACTTGGTACCTCTACACCGTAATCGCCGAGCTTCAGGTTGAAAGCGGCGTCAATTTTTAGATTATTTTGATCTCGGACAATCTTTGCTGCCCCGCTCACTTCGTGCGCGATGCCGTGGAATTTGAGTATTCCTTTAAATGGCGATGACTGATTGCTTTGGAAGGAGAAGGAAGTCAATATTAGGGTACTGGTGGGGTATTTTCGAACCTCCAAGACCTTTTCTTTTATATGCATGTCGCGCAGGTCAATGCCGGTGGTGAATGCGGCAAAGTCACAACTGAGTACGCCGGTCAATTCTGATCCTTCTGCTTGGACTTGTCCTTCAACCTTGGCCTTTTCGCCGCGGATGAGTATGCCTGATGGCCCTTTGGCCGTGAAGGTGACATTGCTTCTCGTAATGGAAAACTTTTCGTTTGCTCGAATCATCGCGTGGCATGTAAAAGTTTCGATTTGAGCGTCAACAAATCTTAAGCCAGGAACGCCCTGATCAGTCAATTCTTGCTTGCCAAAAGAGACGGTCTCTGACTTTTGACCCATTGATTTGACCAGGATTTCGACATTTGGAATCAGAATTGAAGTTTGGACCCCTGGTACACTTTCATAGCCCAAGTTAGCTCGAACCAGTAGCGAGCATGCCATATCCTGCTCTTCGTAGCTCACGGCCGTTAACTCCAAGTTTATACGAGCTGGCTGCTCCTGAGCAATATTGAAGAAAATTTGAGGCTTAAAGGCTGTTTCTCCCTTGGCGATTGGACTTGTCAGGAAGGCAAGTAGAGCTGAGAAAACGATGGGCTTCATGGACGTCACACCTATCCGATTGAATTTATTCCTCTGGTCGTTCATCCCCCCGAGTCCACTAAAATACGACCATGGGACGCATTCTATGGAAAAAATCCAAATTGTTCAGAGTCGAGGACTTCTTACCTAGCTGTTGAGACTCAACGATATTTATAATATTGCGGCTTGAAGCGAAAAAAGTTGGGGCTGTTGACGAATGAGATAAATAGCTGAAAAGTGGAGGCAAATGAAATGGACCCTGATAGATAAATCCTGCCATCCGGCCCCGCAGCGAGCTCAGATATCAGTGTAGGATTGCGCGGTTCCACCCATTTTCGTATGGTCGCCACGCGTGTCTTGACGTTATATTCGAAGATATGTCCGCGATGGAGCATGCCAATCAGTACTTTTTGGTCACCTTGATCCCGCAGTATGCTGGCAGGCATGTAAACCTTTGTCTTTATCGTTTTTTCCAAATCGATTAGCTTTTCCTCGGATTGGTCCTGAATTCTATAGCTATAGAGCCCATCGCTCTTGGTGAAATACACTTTGTTGCCGTTGGGATCAGAAAAACGGAATGAAGTGGAGGATAAGGGTATTGCCCCTTGTACTCGGCTTATTTGAATCACACAGCCTTTAAATGGCGTTCTTCAACTCCCTTTTCAGCAACCTGATTATCAAGGAATTGATAAAAGAGCCTCGTCGTGGAGCGGATAATCGTCAGTTGTCGATCTTTATTGACGATACTGAAGGCGCGGGTCGCTTCCGCAAACTTTCCATTGGAAAGAGGCACAGTCACGGTGACGAAAAAACCTGTTCCATATTCTGGTTTGGCTTCGACATCGATCCAGGTGCTGTAGCCTTTTACTTTTTTATGTGTCGTGCTGTGAATGCGCGGCCCAGAGACCGTAACCCAAACTGGTCCACTGCGCTCCTGACCCCAGACGTCGGGGAGCAGAACGAACATTCGAGTTCGACCTTGCGGTTCCAGAGTCTGAGTTTCGGCGACCAAATCCAAGAGTGCATCCTTTGCCAAAGCTTGGTTGCCTTCTCCTGCTGGAGCATTCCAGGCGAGAGCCGCGGATAAGTAATTCGAACCGGTAATTTTCAATTCTCTTCTTTTGTCGCAGTAGCCACAATAACACAAAACGCGGCTTCTTTAAGCTTATTTGCCGCTCTAGAGTCCCATCAGTTAGCCACTTTGGTAGTACAGAGTTACTTTTAATCTAATATAAAAAACATGTTAGAAAATTTTAACAGCAAGGATCCCGCCCAGTCAGGCAAAGCTCTCATAAACATATTCCGTTCGGGAGGGCTTGCCCTTTTGGGCGGCCCTGTTGGTGATTTAAATGCCCAAGGATCTCTTGGATAGCTTCCTTGCGGATAATGGCAGCAATGATCCTCACATGCCCTCCGCACTGAGGGCAAACCGTAAGATCGATACCAAATGTCCTCTTCAAAAGCTCGGCCCACGGAATATACCTCGATGGCTTTTCAGCTAGCTCTTCGAAGTCACCGCTTAGCAATTCTTCCAAAAGAACTCCTTTGCTCGGCTTTTTTCCGCAGGTCCAGCATTGACCTGTTGATCTGGAACTATCAGTGGCCTGAGCTTACTGTGCGATGAGAGGCATCCATAATAGTTGACTTGATGACGATAGGGAGAAGGAATGATCGATGCTAATTTTTCGATAAATTCAAGAGGAGAGAGCAGTACGTGAGTCGCGCCATCGAATGATTTTTTCAGCTCGTAGAGGATATTGCCCTTGTGATCAAGGCTGATTTTATCATGCGCAACGGGGCCTCTACCAAGATAGCGAAGGAGCTGCTCCTGTCGGTCACGTTCGTGCGCCTTGATGGAAGTGGCGGCATGAATGGAAAATCCGTTTTTAGAGGCGCAGCCATACCCCTGACTTTTCGGGATTTCCTCCTCATAGCCAAAGGAGCCACCGATGCGCCGAACCCTGAATCCCGCCATTGGTCCAAGAGCTATGTGGCTCGAGATGGAGGCTCTTTTCAAGTGAGAAAGTGTCAAATCCTCATCACGCGATGGATCAGCAATACAGATTTCCTCGCCTTCAAGTGAAAGCTTTCCTGACTATCGCAAATATTTTATAACTCGCCTAGACACGCCATCCACCACACGCGCTAGCTCGTGATCATGGATTCCTGGGATTCTATGAAAAATAGCATCACCCTCGCCGTCCACCGTATAGATGCCATCAAGGACCAAAAGATGAAAATGAAGATTGAGGTTAAGCGCTGAGCCGGCCCGCTGCAGGTAAGATACAATGCCGGTTTCGTCACCTTTAATCCCAAGCTTTCTGGCTTTTTTTCGAAGATAGTTATTGATCTCATCGCAAAGTATCTTATTGACCTCTTTTAGAAGCTTATCATCTGAGGCCATCCAATAGCGAAGCTCGAAGGGGACTGATAAAACCCAGTGCCTAGTTGGAACAAATGGGATAACATTGTCAGCGAGATGAATTGAGCGCTCCGACATCCTACGACCAGCACAAGATGGACAAAAACCACGGCATTTACAGCTGAATGGTACAATGATCGAGTGGATGCAAGCGTCACATTTCAGTCTGACAAATCCCTCAGATAAAATGCCGCAGCTTAGAAACTTGTCAAACTCGCGCTTTACAAATTCCGGCAACAATTTTCTATCGGGATTCCCAGCAATAAAATCGAAAAAGATGGGCGCATGCTCGTCCACAACACTGTAGAGAATAGTTTGTTCAGGCTCATGTCTTTTGTATTCTGCATAGATTTCTGCCATAGCCCTGGAAGAAATATTCGTCCGAGAAAAAAATTGACAATGACATCTTCAAATCTTCAAAGACATCCCCATGGATTCATGGGCCAATGATTTTCCTTCATCATCTTCAAAAACAAAAACCCCAAACGGCTCGCGCCATTCGGGGTCTTTTTTTATAAGCTTTGCTGTCAGGCCAACCGAAAACCGAATCCCAGTAAAACCCAATAAAATCAACAACTTATTTCGAGTAAAATTCGACAACTTGACCGATATCAATCCCGCCTGAAGAGTAATTCGATTAAAATTGCCCTTCAAGTCATTTTTCGGAGTTTGTTTTTCAAAATAGAAAATAGATAGAAACGGGCAATATCAGCACCTTAGTAATTGAGTGTCGGGGTTGCGAAAGATCTTTGCTTATTGACGGGTCATAATTTTAAGAGATATTCGTGTGATAGCTAGACTGATTCGGAGGGCAAAGAGGAAAACAGGTACCATCAATGAAAATGCGGCTCTCGTGGTTCGCCCAACCCTGCTCCTGGATTGTCGCGCCAAGCATAAC
Source organism: Oligoflexus sp. (assembly GCA_041736645.1). Classification (GTDB taxonomy): domain Bacteria; phylum Bdellovibrionota_B; class Oligoflexia; order Oligoflexales; family Oligoflexaceae; genus Oligoflexus. The sequence goes on from JBGSTF010000274.1 coordinate 15,660, forward strand.
TATCTAATATTATTTGACGATATACTTTACTTTGGTAAAATCTTTTACTAAAGTAAAATACCTTTTGGGCCGATCCTATCCCTAGAGGATGTCGATGGCTGATATTATTGTAAAGTGTTGGAACCCGGGAAAGTCGGGATCAAAGTCTAAGTCGGTGCGAAGCTGGATCGCAGAGCTTGATGCTCAAAGCCAAAAGCAGATCGATAAACTGATCAGCATCTTACGGCAGGAGGCAAGGGATATTGGTATGCCCTATTCAAGACACCTTGGTCAGGGACTTCATGAGCTGAGAGATCAAAGGCAAAGCGGACCAGGCTACAGGCTCTATTATTGTTGGGATGATAACGTCGTAGTGATATTGCTGGTAGGCGGCAATAAGTCTTCGCAATCGAAAGATATAGAAACTGCGCAAAGACGCATGAATGGGGAGGAATAGCATGGGACGTTTTTCAAAAACTAGACTTGATGAAATGGATGACTATGCATCCATCAGAGACGAACTTTTCACAAAAGAAGAACAGGCG
>JBGSTF010000041.1:0-12033 GCA_041736645.1 Oligoflexus sp.
TTTTTCACTAGCTCTGTGTTCGACGACTCCGAGCACTCCACCTGGCTTAAGAGCTGCATAGAAGGCTGCAAATGCTTTGGCATCGGCGCCATTGCTCATCCAGTTATGAATGTTACGAAAGGTGAGGACGAGATCAGCGGATCCAGCGGGGACGATGGCGATGTTATCGGAAGGATTGAACGCGCCATATTTAGCCACGAGGATCGGGCGACTCTTGAACCATCCGTCGAGTTTGTCGAAAGAATTCTTTGCGTAGGCACTTTTTTCGGCGGGTACAACGGCGGCAATATACTGCCCTTTGACTTGGAGGAAGGGCGCTAGTATCTCTGTATACCAGCCGCCGCCCGGGGTGATTTCGACCACTGTGGACTCAGGTTTAATGCCAAAGAACTGCAGGGTTTCCAGGGGGTGTCGATAGCTGTCACGCCGGCGACTTTCGGGACTGCGAAAATTGCTGTTCAGCGCTTCGCTCAGCGATTTGGGAAGGCTTTCCACGGGAGCCGGCGTGACTTCCGTCGCAGGTGCCTGGGAAGCCTCGGGGCTAGGACTGGTGCAAGCAGAGAGCAGTCCGCCTATCAATAGCACTTGTTGAATCTTCATAAAGTGTCCTTTTTTATATGAGCGTTCGATGCCAGAGACTGCCATCGTCTGGGAAGAAAGGCAAATTCGAATAGAGTCTCAGACAAGGATGAGGCGGAAAAGACCGGAGTCCGTCTTTTCTAACAGGCCCTGCAGAGCAGGAATTCCGCTAGCGGAGCCTTAAAGGCCGGTGATTGGATCAGTCGGTCGCGATGCACCTGATCGCGGCGAATGGCTCTCGCTGCCTCTTCGTCTGGCAGGGGCCAGCCACCTCCTGAAGGCGTAGCCGCCGGTGCCGCTTTGGAAATAAAGAGCTGCGAACCCTGCCATTGAAAGCTCTGATCGATGTCGCTCTTTTGCACAGCATCGCCCCGAACTTGCAGATGAATGGTGACAGTTTGTCCCGGAACAGTTTCAATGAGGCGCCGAATAATCTTTTGAACAGACACTTGCTGCAGAGGTTCATAGAGTGCCGCCCGTAGCATGGGATCGCCATCCAGACTCTTGATCCAAAGGGTCGACTGGGAACGGTCGTAGAACAGGCGAACGAAGGCCTTCCTGTTCAATCCAATTTTCCGCACTACCAAAGGCACATCAAACAGAGCGGCCAATGAACCGGCTTCGAGAATCAGATCCTGTTTTTGTTTTGAGCTGTAAGCATAGTTCCACTGATGCTGAGCGAAAGAACCTTTGTTGGAATTGTCTGGGCCAGCGGGAAGTGCTAGCCCCTTGCCCTGGATGCTGGGCAGCAGTTTTTCGTAAGTTTGACGACTCTTGCCGCTGGTGGTGTCCTGAGCCTGAGGGTCAGTCATGGGACGAGGCGCCGGGGATTCTGGCGCTCTTGTAGGGGATGACGTAGCCCTTGACTCTTGCATCGCCTTCGGATTGGGCTGGATTTTTTTGCTGATGAAGATGGAAACGGGAATTGGCTCGACGGCGGCTGGCCGCGAAACTTTTTCAGGGAGAAGCCCGAGACCAGAGAGCAAAAGACCGTGCAAGACGAGTCCGAAACCGATCCAGCGTAAGAAAAGAAAGCGGGAATTGGCAGAATCATGAACCACATTCATGCCCGATCCCTATTATGAGACTTTGTCAGACGAGTCAAATTTTGGCATCTTTCATAAAAGATTTAGGAGACATTCCGGGCTGAATCATTGCCTAAAACTTTCGTTAAAATCCCTCTGTCTTATCGATAAGAGATCCCCATAACTGAGTTTGAACAAGCGGATTCCTTTGGACAATATATCAAAAAGCCAAAAAGCGTAACAGCTACTGTTTCCAAGTTGAACGAAGCAGCCCTTCAAAATTCAACAAGACCGATTTCATTGCAACTCAGAGCCCGCTGTGATTAAACCTTAAGGAGTGCATCCTTGCTCTTTCGATCTGTAAGGTTGAGAATTCAGTTCGGCCTTGGCGTAGGGAGGATGTCGCTATTCCAGGATGGAACAAGTACCAGGAAGGAACAAAGGTATGCTCAAGATTCTGATTTTAGAAGACGACGAGGCTCAATCAACCATGCTCCTTGAAGGCTATTTGCAGTACTTTGCTGATTCTGTGTGCACGCTCGTGGCTCATGGTGATCAGGCTCTCAAAGAGCTGGAACACAATGCTTATGACTTCATCAATATGGATATGAATGTGCCCGGCATGAAGGGTCACGACATCATCAGAAGGCTAAGAGCAGGACAAGGGCCTAATCTAAAGACGCCCATTATTTTGCTGAGCGCGGAAGTGGAAGATAGCAGTGATGAATTTTCCGCTCAAGCGGTCGTGCGCATTCGCAAACCAGTAGTCATAGAAAAGATTATGGAGATTGCCGCCGTGATGACTAATAGGACGCTCTAAGTCTATCGCCTGGAAAGCGTGTGCAAAATGAGGGGCATTTTGCCGACCCTGCCGCAGTCCGTCCCCCTCTGTCGGGCACCCCTTAACTTGTGTTATTTCGTAAGGTTAGCGGGTTACTGATGGACAGAGGGACTGATCATACGAATATCTTTGCCTGTTTTTTCGAGTCTGCAAGGGCCCTGAATTTAAGATGAAGCCCATTCTTCGCTCTTGGCCTGTCGGTGCAAAATATGCGAAGAAATGGGTGCGAAAAAAGTCCGAGGCACAGCTTCTGATTTCAGCTCAAGGAGCTAGTCCAAGGATCTTGAATCACAGGATTATCTAAGATAATGAGAATAGGTATCAAAAGCTCTCGCAAGAACTTAGAGGGAAACTTAAATATCGCGCCGATCGCAACCGAAAGGATGGAATAGGGAGGGCGATCCATGCGACTGTATCAAATTTTGACACTTTTTTGTCTGTTAGGACTGCTGGGAACAGCTGGCTGCAATCCCTTGAAGACCAAGAATACCCGCAATACCAACGAGAGTTCTACCGATTCCAGCAATGCAGACCCTGCTGACTTACCGCCTCAAACCGGAATGACCACCGATCAGCTGGCGATCATGCACTCCGGCTTCAAATCCTGCAATGGATGTCACACCAAAGATCGGCCGATTTTACCTCATGATCAAAAAGCTGACTGCGTCGGCTGCCATAGCTTTCCTGCATTTAAAGGAACCTTGAACGCGGCGAGTCATGATCCCTTGCCGACGTCCTGTGTGAGCTGTCATGAAAAAGATCGTCCGGTGGCCCCGCATGATGCGAAGCAGGATTGTGTGGGCTGTCATAGCTTTCCAAAATTCAATCTGGCTGTGAGTGGGTTCAATCATTCACCTGCACCAACTTCATGTATTGGCTGTCATGAAGCGAAAAGGCCACCAGCGCCGCATATCGCCACCAAGGATTGTGTCGGCTGTCACTCCTTTCCCTCGTTCAAACGGGTCGCATTCAGTCATCTACCCAAGCCAGCTGTTTGCGAAGATTGTCACACAAGACCGACGACAGTCGGACTGCGGGCCTATCCGAATCAGGGGCCTCCTGTCGGCTTTGTGGCCAATGATCCCAAAGCCCTGGGTAGTAAGCACTATGTAGGGAAAGACTGCGCCGCTTGTCACCGGACACCGGATGAAGGAGCATCGATCTTTTCTTTCACCCATAGCACGCCTAAGGCAGACTTTTGTCTTCCCTGTCATTTCAATACAGGGCGAGGCGAACATGGTGCCGACAATCGCGTCGTGTTGAAGGATTTTGGTAATTGTTTCAGCTGCCATAAGAATTTTGATCGAAACGCAGTCCGCAACTGGGGACGCAATTAAGTCGTCTGTTTGAGTATGTAAAGCAAAAATCCGCCGCATTCATCAGAATTGCGAGCAGATTTTTTCTTGCGCAGCTGTAAAGTATTGGAAATATAAACGCGACTGAATCGTAACTCACACTGGTAATTTACCTTGGATCTTTATACAAAGACTTTAGGGCACGCAGGAGGCAAGAGGCATGTCTGAGCTCGAGAGTCGTATAGTCAAGTCTATATATCCGAGGAAATCTTACGGTCTCGATCGACAGAACCGTTTCCTCTGGTTTTCTCCGGAGTGGGGGCGAGAATCCCTGGCGGCTCATGGCGTGGAATTCTCCCGCGAAAAATATGTCGGACATAACTTTTTTGACTTTCTGAGCGGCCCGGAAGCGAAACTTGTCTACCAAGCTCTCTTTCAAGTGCTGCGTCGACGACCTGGTCCTGGTCTCAAACTCACTTTGCGCTGCGACCGCATGGATGCCAAGTCCATTCTCATTTTGGACTTGCAAAGTCACGAGCACGAGGAGCTGGTGGTGAGTCTCGATTATGTGCTCATTGATCCCTACGAGCTCAATTCTGCTGTGCCACAGGATTGGGCAGCACCTCTGCGCATGTGCAGCTGGTGTCAGGATATTTTTGCTGAAGACAGCAAGGAATGGCTCCCCATTGAACGGGCGTTGGGTGATATGTTTGTTCTTCAGCAGCTCCCTATTCCAAGCTTTACACATACGTGTTGCACGCGTTGTGTCAAAATTATTCGAGGTAAAGCCCATGCATATCCTGGTAGTTGATGATGATCAGGTTATGGTGGAACTCTTGCAATACTTTCTTGAAGAAGAGGGTATTTCCGTGACAACCGCGAACAGTCCACCGGAGGCTATGAATAGGCTTCAGCACGAGGCAGTGGACCTGGTGCTATCCGATCTTGTCATGCCAGACGGCGGTGGCTGTCGATTGATTGAGAGTATCCATAAAGTGCAGCCCCTGCTGCCGGTTATTGTGATGTCCGGATATGGTTCGCAAGATTTCAATTATCCCAGGGAACAAACGCAAGGATTTTGGCAGAAGGGAGGTGATATCAATAGTCTCATTTCGCTGGTAAAAAGGGCGATATAGCCAGCCATCAAGCGGAATTCTGATCGACGCCCGACAGCCTTGGTTTCAATGCGGCCATGGCACAGGGTAAACAATATTCAGCCTATAAAATTGCTTCCAGCGAAGGTATCATTGGGTATCCACTCACCGGGGGAATTCCATGAAGACTTCATGCCTGTTAGCGTGCCTGCTTGCTTTATCTGCCTGTAAGAAAGACGAGGATGCGACCCTAGCAGAATCTGCTCCGAGCCTTCCGCCGTCCGGTTCATTGTCGCTTGATGTGAGCTCTTTCTCTGACTCTGGGTTTCAAGAGCCGGGTGGAGCTCTCACCGCTGCTCAGAGCAACTATGCTTTAGGTTTGGTCGTGGTCGGCCTTATCAATACGAGCGTAGCTACGGTTCTTACGCCTCCGAGTCGAGCGATCGGAGCCGCTTTGACCCAAACGCCCACCAAGAATGCCGACGCGACTTGGACTTTCGCTTATACCTCGTCACCTTTTGTGGTTGAGTTGACAGGCAAAATATTGAGTGCCGACAGTGCTCAGTGGACTATGGTGGTCGATCGCTCACCCGCTGATAGCAATGGTTGTTGCAGCAACTACACCTGGCTGGAGGGCACCACTCAAGCAGCCAAGAGTGGAAGCTGGACCATCAATGATGCCAGAACTCCAACGGCAACGTCAAAACTCTTTGCGGTCGACTGGGAGGTTAGTAGTGACACCGATCGACAGCTGACGATCACTGCAGAACAAGATTTGAGCGCCGATTTTAAGGAAGGCGGAACGGTCAGCTATATTCTCAAAGACAATCAGATCAAGCTAACGGTTATTGACGATCCGGTGGCTCAAGCATCCGTTGTCGTCGTCTGGGATGTCTCGACGAGGTCTGGGAGTTTGAAAGGTAAAAGCGGAGCCAAAGTATGCTGGGATTCTGACAAAAATAATGTCACCTGTTCTTAACCGAAAGGTCTGCCTCGAAGGGCTGTAAGGGAGCGGAGCATGTCTAGCATGAAATCCTGATTCAGAGGGTCAAACTGAGCCGCAGTTCTAGGGAGCCCTGGAACTGATGGCATCTTGCTGGGACGATTGACAAAAAGTGACGAACTCAACCTGAAACCGACTCAACTCTTGCCCTCGGCTTCCCTTAGGCGTAGTTTGCGCCATGAGATCAAATTGGAGGCTGCTATGCCTCCCAAAGTCTCTTGCACAAAGGCCTAAGTATGTCCTCATCTGCTTCTTCATCGCATCCCTGGCACATCTTTCGAAAATTGGGTTTTGCTGTGCGTGAGTCTTGGCAGCAAGGCTATACCGGACAGGACTTCCGTAGTGATTGCATCGCTGGGCTCATCACCGGCACAGTGGCCGTACCCTTGGGGATGGCTCTTGCGATTGCCAGTGGCGTGCAGCCGCAGAACGGTTTGTATACGGTGATTGTAGCTGGCTTGCTGGCCGGCCTTTTGGGGGGATCCCGATTCAGCGTTACCGGACCAACAGCGGCCTTTGTTGGCCTCTTGCTGCCCGTGGTGCTTCAACACGGCATTCAAGGTTTATTTTTGGCTGGCGCCATGGCTGGGGTTATGCTCCTGCTGATGGGCCTGAGTGGGCTGGGCCGTTGGGTAAGACTTTTGCCTTTTCCGGTCATGACAGGATTCACTTCTGGCATCGCGCTGGTGATCGCCACCCTTCAGGTGAAAGACTTTTTGGGATTAAAGATTGTAGGTCAGCAGGAGACCTATGCAGGAAAAATTCAAGCTCTCTGGCAAGCTTTGCCGTCCTGGTCTTGGACGGAAACCTCGGTTGCGACTTTGACCTTGGCTGTTTTGTTTCTCTGGCCGCGAGTGTCGAAGAAGGTTCCAGCGCCGATCGTGGCCCTCAGTCTCAGTTCGCTGCTAGTTTTTGGGCTTTCCCAATATCTGCCGTCCTTTCACGTCATGACGGTTGGCGATCGATTTCAAACGCTGATCAATGGCGAAATGATTCGAGGTATACCCCAGTCTTTGCCTGTTTTTGATATGAGCTGGTCGCATGTGGGTTGGGCTGAGATTCATGCTCTGCTGCCTTCAGCCTTCGCCATTGCCCTCTTAGGGGCGATTGAATCTCTACTCTGCAGTGTGATTGCCGATGGCATGACCCAGACTCGGCATGATCCTGACGCTGAGTTGATGGCTATGGGAGTCGCAAATATCATCGCCCCCATGTTTGGTGCCATCCCAGCCACCGGAGCTTTGGCTCGAACAGCGACCAATATTCGGTTCGGAGCTCGATCACCATTGGCAACAATGATCCATGCACTGTTTGCTCTGCTCACACTTGTTGTGCTCGCGCCTTGGCTCGCGTATCTGCCGATGGCTGCGCTGGCGGCACTGTTGCTGCTAGTCGCCTATAATATGTCTGAAATGCATAATTTCAAGCGCATCCTCCGCATTGCACCGCGCAGTGATATCGCTGTGCTCATGGCGAGTTTTGTTCTCACGGTGAGCTACGATATGACCATAGGAGTTGGCGGCGGATTAGGTTTGGCTGCCTTACTCTTTCTGCGCCGCATCAGTCGGAGTAGCTCTGGTAAGTATCACAGCCATCAGCAGCCGCAAGAGGTGGCTCGGATGCCCGAACAAACCGTACTCTATGAAATCTCTGGTCCGCTTTTCTTCGGAGCGGCTGAACAAGCCATGCAAGCTCTGAATCTGGTGCTGGACGAAGCACAACAGGTGGTGATTGATCTGAGCCGTGTGCCCACTCTGGATGTGAGTGGCTACGTGATCCTAGAAAGTTCACTGGAACAGATTCAGAAGACGGGGCGAAAGGTGATTCTCCTGGGGCTTCAGGGGCAGCCGATGCGCTTTCTTCGGCGCTCGCAATTTCTGCTGAGCCATCCGGATGTTCGCGTGATTCAAAGTCTCAATGAATTGACTCAAGCTTAGAATCTTTGCGATCAAAACCAACCTCAGATCGAGACACTAAGATCGCGGTGGTTCGTAATATAGAATCATATCAAGTATTACCTTAAAGAAAATTTATTTAGCAAAAATATCAGTAGATTCAACTGCTAGGTCCTGGCCTTGTCGGTATACGAAGTCCCTGTAATCGTTCAAAGTCCTTGTTCAAAGGAGAGTCCGAGCCTATCTGGTTGACGATGAAATTGCGATTCTAGCCGCCCATATGCGAGCCGAACAGGAATTGAACGGAAAAATATTCCATACTGAAAATTTTCTGATCGGTGTGACTGCAAGTGTTTTGGGGGTGCCGATTGCCACAGCAAATGAAGCGGACTTCAAGCCGTGGGGGATCAAAAATTGCCAACCCTTTTCAAAAGTTGCGGACAAAATTAAAGAGTAATGAAAAATACCTGTGGTGGGGATTAACCCCTGCCATCTCTTGCTCTGAATTTACAAACGCTATACAACTGTGTGACAAGCATCCATTGAATTCAAGGAGCTCAAACATGTTCAGCGTCTATGGAGAACTCTCCACTCAGGTCTATGACATCGATAAGCCGGTGGGTCGATCTTTCGGTGAAATTGAGTTTTATGGCAATCATCTCAAAGGTTTGAATGGTCCCATACTCGAACCAGCCGTAGGTTCTGGGCGCGTTTTAATTCCGTTGCTCAAGATGGGTTATCTGGTCGAAGGTTTCGATATTTCACCCGAGATGCTGGATTCCTGTAAAAAGCGTTTAGACGAGGCTGGACTGGACTCTCACGTTTGGCAGGCCAGCATGGCAGAGTTTAAATTCAACAAACCTTACGAAGCTGTGATCCTCCCAACCGGATCTTTTCTTCTTCTGGACGAACGGGCTGAGTCTATCGAGGCGTTGACCCGATTTCACGAATGCCTAAAGCCCGGCGGGAGCTTCATCGTCGACATATTTCTTCAGACAGAATTTGATCTGGGGCGGGTATCCACCAAGACTTGGGAAACAGAGGATTCGCATATTATCACTATGGAATCTAAGATGGTGAATGTGGACTTTCTGCAGCAAAAGACGATGACCTACTTAAAGTATGAGAAGTGGAACGCTGGGCGATTGGTTGCGACTGAACTTCAAAGCTTTGCTTTGCGCTGGTACGGTATTGAAGAGTTTCGATCCTTGCTGGAAAAAATTGGTTTCTGCGACATAAAAATCTTTGGCGATTACAGTGCGGATCAGCCCTTGTCATCTGACACCGATGTGTTCACGTTTATAGCCCGGAAGAGCTTGCTGGAGCGCAGATTAGGCCCTAGCCACTCATCGCCTTGAAGATGATGATTGGTGAAGTGGCCCATATCCGACGTCATTTGGAAGTAAAATTTTGCTAAACCGCTTAAAGCATCGAACCGACCAGGACCGCTACAATATCAACCAGCCCTACCGCTATCATGCAATAGAGCCAAGTTTTCCCTGAAGACTTCGCCGCGAGTTTCAGTGCCTGATAGAAAAGGTAGGTCGTATACAGCTTGATCGAAAGTTCAGCGATCAGGGCCTTGTATCCCAATGTCTCAGGCGAAATTTTGAGGACGGCACTTCCGATGATAATGCTGAGCCAATAGATGATGCCAATCCAAAGACTTCGCTTTAACAGCCGAATGCCTTCAGAGGTTTCAATCTTCTTGAGATATACGACGATTAGGACCAGGATCAGGTTGAGCAGCGACATATCTTCTCTCCAGAACAATCGGGATGGGGTTTGTTTCGACTGTGCGACTGGCGGCATTATTTATTGTCACCATTAGCTAAGCCGGCTACAGAGTCTCTGCAAGTGATTCTCCAGTGAGAGCTTGCTGGATAATCACATGCTTAGCACCATAACGGCAACAATGGGTCAGTCATCTGTCCAGAATTTTGACAGCGAATGTCTTGTTGTTGCATTTATATTTTGATGGCTTCCGAATTTTAACTTTCACACCGCGCACTGCATCCACTAAGCATGCTTGGCCGAACATGATGCGAACGCTGTTTTTATTCAAACAGCGTTTCTTTTTTCTAAGAATCAATCGATTCCACGAGCAGGGATCGATTCGAAATCCACCAGCATGGCTGCCGTAGGAGTCGTGACCGGTTTTCGAGTCGGCGTAAACACTTCCTTAGCCAAGCGGTTCAGCAGAGCCCGGTAGAATACCGCAGTTTTCAACTGGGCCGCATCACCTTCACGCATGATTTTAGGAATTTCGGTATGAATCGCCGGTCCGGGGGTCACGTGATTGATGGATCCGCACTGTTTGGTCTGACCAGCGTTGAAGAAAATCGTATCGACAGGCTCGATCACAACTTTGATGCCCGCAATTCCGGCTTTGCCCAGCTCCTCGGTCATAATTTTGCGAACTGCTTCGGCCTCGGCTGCAGACACGCGTTCGGTGGCAGCTTCCAAACTAGCTTCCAGTCCGGGTTCATTTTGCCCATGAATTTCAAAGTAGAGGGCGGGCTGTTTGGTAAGACGATCCATATGCCCCATATAAACGTCATACACCATCTTGGAGGTCGCGAGCGATGCTGGATTGGTGCAGACATCATTGGTCAGGGTACTAGGGCGATTGACGTTATGCTGCAAACCAGAGGGGGCATTGCCGCGAAAGGAATGCGCAATCATTTGACTCCACACCGGATACCCGGCGGGTATATTAGCCGGAAAAATACTGTGCACGATGGCGTCGGTTCCGGCATCAAACCAACCATGAGGAGCGGCCAGCAAATATTTGGCTTCCGGCCGTTGAATGGTTAAAAACGAACCCTGCTCCACTCCATTGAGAGTCACGTTTTCGCAAGCCCAAGGCTTTTGATAGGGATTTTTGCAGCCATAAGTATCGCCGGGAAAAGGCTTGATTAAAGTGACAGCAGGAAGCTCGACAGGGGCCTCTGCAGGGGGAGTCTTGGGCTTGTCTTCGGGCTTGGCAGGAACGCCGTTTGGCTCTGTGGTGGTCGGCTGCGTTGGTTCACTGTTCGCTGCCTGAGGGGCTTCGCCACGAGCCGTGACCACCGGAGCATGGGGGCTCGGATGTTGGGCACAGCTCATCCAAACAAGACTGCTCAGCAAGGCGATGCATGGAGACTTCATCATAGAGATGCCCTTTGTTTTCGGTTGCTGAACCTTCGAAGTCGCTGGGCGAGTCCAAAGGTGCAGTTGGTTATTGTTCGTGTGCTCGAAGGAGATAATGCAAAGACGATACCTAAAGCCAAAGGCAATGAACAAGCTGAGTTGAAGCGAATGGCAGGGATGAGGATTTGTCTGAGGGGTACCAAAGACAAGTCGTAAATGCTTAATAAGATGCTGAAAGGAATGAAGAATTGGCGATTGGATAGAAACCAAGGTCGCTTTTGTGATGAAATTTTAGCAAATGACTAGCATCGCATTGAACTTATTAGCCTTTGTAGTTTTTACTGCGGCTGAAAAAGGGATAGGAAACTTTGGAGCGGGAGACGAGGCTCGAACTCACAGCCCTCTGGATGGGAACCAGATACTCTGCAGTAGGAAATGCAAACCCCATCACCACTAGGTCAGCTGGCCCACGCTTTTCCGCTAATGGGCCCACGCTTGGCATTTATTTTTCTGCCTCAACTTGGGCGCTTTAGCCGCCAATCACAGCCACCGTTCCAGATTTAATCAATTCTTTTCTTCCTGAAGGGTAGAAAGCTATCGCATCGACTCCAAGTCTAATTTTATTACTATTGTTAAATACACGGCATTCGCCGGCCTCAACACCTACATAACGATCGGCTTTTATAAGCTTATAGACGCCATCTTCTTGAAAGCAGACTTTGGTTCTGCTTGGCAAATTAACTGTACCGCGATTAGAAGACGAACTTGCCAGAGTATCGGATGATTTAGAAGTTTGGCTGCCGCAGGCTACAATCCCAGTAAGCAAAACAAAAGAAATCGTTGCTGCGAAAACTTTTAGAGTACCGTTCATAAGTTTTTTCCTTTTAAAGTCTACAACTACTGAAGCATCAGTAGCCTGTCGAATGGATTGGCCACCATGGCCAAATTTGGTTTTTCGCTCATGCAACAAGCATGTCGTTCTGATCTCTGGAGGCCATTGCAAAATGTAGTGATAGATTTGACTGGCACTACTGACAGCTTTTCAAAATTTTATATGCCAGATATGAAATTTTGATATCAAATAAGGAAGGGTGTGTCCAGATCTTGTACAAAGGAGGCCAGCATCTGGTTTTCATTCCTTTTCAAATTCAAACCGCCTCAGCCCCAGA
>JBGSTF010000042.1:0-5457 GCA_041736645.1 Oligoflexus sp.
TGCGCAACGAACAGCACCGATTCCTTGGACTGCCAAGTCATGGGAAAGCAGCGCTATTCGATGAACCGATTGTGCTTCCGCTGTCACTCATGATGGCAATTCCCAAAAGCAAGTTTGGCACAGACTCTACTTTTTTAAGACTCACATATCGAGCTAACGCGTATTTCCAAATGCGTTTGGCAACTCTTTTCATGCGCGATGTTCAGCGGTCTGATGAAACTAGGGATTTTTGACAGTCAGAGTTGGACCAAATACGCGCTGATGTCTCTAAATACCGAAAACGGGGTTATGAGACTCTGGTGAAAATGCTAGGTGCGCAATCCACGACATCTTTCCTGTCACATACCGGGAATCAGCGGTCGGATATTTTGGATTCAGTGGTCGGATTCGCTGGATTTAGCGGTCGCAAATGGCTGGATTACGCACAAGTGCCGAGGCCTATCGAACACAGTCCGGATTGTGCTCTACGCGCTGCTGTTAGGGTACATCGTTTCGTCACTTTCTTTTGACGTCTTTTTCCAATCTAGAAATCAGCTAAAGGCATCGGCCACGCTAGGACCAGGCACTGCCACGGCAAAAGCTGAGTTGCACGAAGATCTGAAAAAGGCTCAAGAAGCCCTAGAGACAGCGACCAAGGGACGATCCTGGAAAAACATGGCTCTCTTTGGGGAGCAAGTGTCCAGCATCCAAAAGCGGATCTCAGAGGTTCACGAGACCAAGGAAATGGGGGTAACCGATAGCGAAGCAATGATTGTTAGAGCGGTCCTACTTGTCGTGCTTCGTGGGCTACTCATGGGGGTGAATTCGATGGCGGTCCTAAATTTAAAGTTAAACTTGAAAGATGCGGGGCGCGGTTCAGCAGCTTAAAGGTGGTCTCGACCAAAGAGGGAGCAATTTATACCTTCGCTGACCTTTCTGGACGCGATTTCAAAACACCTGATGAAATCCCAGCTGCCTGCTGCGGAAAAGGCGCGGATTTTGACCCTGGTGACGAGCGAGATGGATCCAGCCAGGAAGGATGAAATGCGGCAGGAATGGCTGAGAAAATTGACTTGAACTTTTGAAATAAAAGGTCCGTTGCGTTTGTTTTTTCTAGAGTTGTAAGCATCTAAAATCACAGGATCACGCCAATTCAGCCCTTTCTGTAGTTTCACATGGTTACAACCTTTGAAAAACGGCAAGCGGGCGGCACAAACGCAATAAAATGCCCCCTTCGACGTCTAGAGTGGAGCGTATATTCCGGAGGGCTTCCATGAAATCCAAAACTGCTTCGTCCTGCGCCTTGATCCTGAGTGCTATTTTAGCTTCCTGCCAAAAGGACAAAGATGTCACAACCCCGGCACCGGCACCGACGGGGACGTCGGCGCTGACTGACAGCTTTTGTGGCCTAACCGATTTTGCCGAGGCCACAGCTGCGGATACGGCCGCGTTCACCAAACGCCTGGAAAATGTCACATGGATACGTGACACGCGGGCCTGCTATTCCTTGAATGGTCAGCAGGCCGAGGAGGCTGTTCAATTCGGTCAACCAGCGAAGCCCGATGTCCTGTCCGGGACCGCAGCCAGCATTTTTTCCTTTAACACCGCTGCTCTCGCATGTGGGAAAGATTACTTCATCGAAGTTTCCAAACGCCAATATCCTGACCCCGATGCGAGCGACAGAGCCGGCAATGAGTTTCATCTATCGCAGAACATCAAGCTGAATGACTACGATGCGCGCTTCCTTATTTGGCTGAATCGCGGTAACGGGTCTTGCGAGGTCCTGACTGTGGGCACCAAGTCTGGAAGCATTGTGGCAGAAATCTGGATGGGTATGATGCGGATCACGAGCATCGAAGACGCGGTGACGAAAGCGACCAGCGCCGCTGTGATGAAGGAGCTGTTCGAAGACAATGAGAGTCCATACTATGCTTTGTGAAGTTGGGCCATCGGCCCGCGAACCGGCGTCGGCCAGGTAGCGGGGCGTTTTCCAAGGCGCTGATGAAATCCCAGCTGCCTGCTGCGGAGAAGGTGCGGATTTTGACTCTCGTGACGTGCGAGATGGATCCGGAGAGAAAGGACGAAATGCGGCGGGAGTGGCTTGCTCGACTGTCGAACTGATTGCAGCTGCTGTGAGATGCTATCGGCTGCGATCAGTTGGTCCCAATCCATGTGCTAATCGGAATCGGCACTCTCTTGCTTTGGGGGGATTGGAAGAGGAGAGCTGAAATCTTCAGGCGCTCTGGTGTCATTTACTAGTATTTCAATTCGTTCGTTTTTAAATGGAGGATTCAGTCCAGATTTTGAGCGATCCATTTTTATTTTTTCCATTTGTTGAACCGCTACGTCAGTCTGAATTTTATTGCAACTTGATTCAGTTACTCGAATGTTTTTCGCGGTGCCTTCGATATCAATATCAGTCAGAAGGACTACGGTACATTTGAAAGTTGGAGTTGTGCAGGAAGTTGCAAAAAACAGTATAACTACACACAATCGATACAAAGATAGTTTCAATTTCGACCTCTCGAATTCGGAGGGTGATGTTGGGGGTTGATGCCAATTCTAGCTAAATCCTAACAGATCGCATATAAATGAATAGGTAAGACCCATGAATGGCACGATGAATGAGGATATGAGTTTGTGAAACGGATTTTTATCGTACAGCAATTAATGTCCATATCCTTTCAGCTATTCGTCGGTATCTTGAAATTTCTCCAGCGGTCTTTTCATCAAACCATCGACAAAATTCTTCATGCAAGATTTGTTGAATATCTTCAATAGATTTGCTGTTGCCAAGTCTAGGCACTATTGTTCGGGCCTCCGTATCATATTCATCTGTATTTTCCTCAAAGTTTATCCCGATAGGGTCTTCTTCAAAGAGAATTTTCGAGATTTTTTCCATCAGGTCCTGATAGTCAAGGTCTTTCAATATTAACCTCTAACTTTGCATGCTGGGGGTTATAGTATCAACGGGACCCTTGGTTTGGTATTGATACCCCTGAATCTCAATAGATCTCGTACTTCTTCCGTTTAACATCAATTCCCGAACGGCTTATTCCAAACGCCTAACAGCTGAGAAGGCGTTGGCTGTTGCAAAAGAAGCCGAAAAGCACCTGAATCTGCGGCTAACGGTAAATCAGCAGGCTGAACGAATCTCCGAGTTTGAAAATGCTTGAAAATAGACCCCGACTATTTCGGAGAGTATACCCTCATTTTTTGGCCAACCTAATGTTTTTTGCATTGATACCAGATTGAGGCGATCCGATATCTGCGACCCGTCTACTCAAAGCAATATACGTCGAACCATAAGTCAATGGGATTATATAATTCCCCTCAAGAACCTCAGATGCAATTGCTTTTGCATTCAGCTTTCGCTGATCATGGTTCAATTCGGCCTTATAGTTATCGAGCAATTTTTGCAATTTAACTTGTGCGAAATCCGGATATGGAAAAGGCCGCTTATTTTGAGCATCATAATGCATGAACATTTCTATCTGGCTGCTTTTCAAAAGTTTGAGACCGAGTGCAAGCACGACGGCATCATTTTCACCATCTTCGAATTTTGTTTTTTGCTTCGCAATCAGTCGAATATTCATGCCTATCGATCGAAAACTTTGCTCGATTATTTCGAAGTATTTACCGGGATATGTGGTCTTCACAAAAAACGTGAATTCTTTAGAACGTAGCTCTTTGGGAAGAGTTTCCCACAATCTCTTGGCTTCCTTTAAATCATAGACGATAGGTCGATTTAAATAGGAATCAAAACCTAGCGGTGAAAGGTCTCTTGTTGGAATTTCATTTCTAACTTTGGCGACTGCTTCGCGTGGCAATGCAAGATCGATTGCTCTGCGGAAATTATCAAATTTTGTAAGGGGGCATTGTCCGTTCAAATGTAACGTAAAGACAGTACTTGGATCCTTCTCATATACCAAACGATAAAATTCTTGATCCATTTTTGCTTTATTGAATAGGCCGCCAATCATGATGTCCGGCTTTTCAGGCAATTTATCGAAGTCATACGTCCAAAGCTCGATGAAATCAGGAGCATCTGATAGCTGGGTCTTGAATTTTTCAAGACGAATTCGTTCCTTATTCGGCGTTGAATGCACGACCTTATAGTCTCCACAGCTTATCGGCGTTCCCTTGAAAGTGCTCCAGTCTGCTAGGTAAGAGTCGAGTGGCGCAATTTGATGCTCTAAGTGACTCAGGTGAAGCAAGTAATCAGGATCAGCATTCTTAAGGCTTATATCCACCGTCAATGACCCAGTAACTTTGATACCATTTATCATGCCCGATTTGAAAGTACCGCCTGATTTGACCAATTCTGAACCGATGACATTGAAATTGGGCTGAGCTTCACCTTTTGTTAAAATGTAGGGCCTTACGAGCGCAAATTCCAAAGCTTTGGCGTCAATAGGTCGGCCATCGTGAAATTTAAGGTCTGGGTGCAGTTCCAGCTTCAGAGTTCTTAAATCGTCGGACCATTTCCAAGCTTTGATAGCGTCCCCAACAGCTTCATTTTTATCGTTCATACGAAATGGATAGCAAAAAAAAGAGTCCCTCAAGGTAAAGAGGGCCTGGGCAGATTGTTCAGGATCAAAGGGATCTTCTCCGGCATCACTTACAAGAATCGATATCGGCTTGATCTCTAACGACGATTTTTCCTCAGCAGAGCAGACATTATTAAGCAGAAAAAGAACAAATATCAGGTTCGTATTGAAACGCATCGGATAGGTCCTGAAAAGTGGAATTGTGTTACTTCACGACGGCGACTGCTAGTCCAAGTCAAAAGCTTTACGTCTGCTATCAAGGGTTGACCTTGAAATATCAAGTGCCTTGCAACATGCTGCGATGGACCCATTGCGGCGCAGAGCATTGGCCAGGAACGTTTTCTCATAGAGATCCATGGAATTCTTATGATTCATGTTTTCATGAAGCGATTTGAGAATAGTCGCTTCGGCTTCGTCTCCCGATACCTGGGCGAGTCTGCTGGTTAAATCTTTACTCTCGGGTGAAAGCATACCTTTGAAAATTGGGAAATTTTCGACGGCCAAAGGCACTTCGTCAAACTCGGAAGACAAAATCCAGGATTCAAGTGCCTTAAAAAGTTGACGGATATTGCCGCGCCAATAGTAGGTTTTGAGGTGATTCGTAAGATCCTTGAAGAGGGACGGGCTTAAGGGGATCTCACGCCTTGCAAAGTAAAGAGCCACCAGAGGTTCGATTTCCTCTTTTCGCTCTCTTAGGGGCTTAAGATAAATGTCCATGCCCAAAATTCGGTTACGAAGGTCCATCAGAAACTTTCCACTATCGATCTCGTCGTCGAGATCCTTGGTGGATGCGGCTATGAGCTGGAATTGGCTTTTATAAAGCTTATTTTCTCCAAGTCTATGATAGGTGCCATCGTTGAGTACGCGAAGCAGCTTTTGCTGGACCGAGATGTTTAGGGCATGGATTTCGTCAAGAAAGAGAATTCCG
>JBGSTF010000077.1:0-157231 GCA_041736645.1 Oligoflexus sp.
AGCCAGCGCAATATCCGATACACCAATCAGCACAAACAATACAAGACGACGTAAAATCATAAATCACCTCTCGTGCAATCAACAACGGCCACGCTCCTTTTAATGAAATGAACGCTCGGACGCTGCTAAGCCCATCTTCAATCGCGTGATGGGATTTGATGGGCTGCGCCGCCCGCCCCACTCATTTTTTATATCAATAATTTCAATATATTAGAAAGTTCAAGGGGGAGCTTTAACTGCCATTGTGGGATAGAGTGAAGCTCTCACAGCCCATCATTACCCATCATGAGGCTACAGATGGCCTGAGGTGCAAGCGCCGCGTGGGCGGCTTATAACCGCCCTTGTCAGGTGCTCTGACCTTCTCGACTAACAAAAGGAAACGAACATGAAAAAGAATCACACTGTTTCTATCACTCTGCTGAGTCTCCCTTTGGCCTTTGCTCTTTCTTGTGGCCAAGCGCCCCAGTCTAAAAATGATGACAACAATAAAGCTAACAATGCAGGAAACACCGCCAACACTAATCCAGCTGCACCTGCAGCAACACCAGCAGCAACACCAGCAGCAGCAACTCCCGCACCGGCACCAACTGTGACTCCTGTTCCCGGCACGATCTCGCCAACGCCAAGGCCTCAGGCGCCTCTTCCAGCAAGCAACTATGTGCTACGTCAAGCGCGAGGTCTACAGATCGCTGATATCCAGCAGGCGGTTGATCAGTTCCGTTTAGACCTCGGCGGTGCAAATAATCTAGGTGCCGTAGGTACCCAGGCGCAAGGCCACCGTGAAATCAACTGGGATGGTGTTCCGGCTGATAAATCGGCTCCCAATCTTTTCCCTGCTGACTTTTTTAAAGCTCGCGGCGCGCTGTTCAGCTCACCGGGCAATCAGCTGCAAGTGAGTGCAAAACTCACGGAAACTCCGGATGTGCTGTTTGCCAACATCAACCCGGATTTGAGCAAAATCTTCAAAGCCTTTAGCCCCGAGAAGCTCTTCGCTGCTGTCAATAGTCGCGTGATTGATGTCATCTTCACGGTTCCTGGCAGCACTGATCCTGCAACTGTCAGTGCCTTTGGTTCTGTGTTCACGGATGTGGATCTTGCTGGTCATACACGCATGGAATACTTCGATATATTCGGTCGTAAAGTCCTGACAGTCGCGGTTCCTGCTGTTGCCCATGCCGATCAAAGTCTATCCTTTGTAGGCGTGAAATTTACCGACGGAACCCTTATCAACAGAGTCCGTATCATCATGGGCAATGTTACCTTGAGTGATTTCTCCAGCGAAATGCATGGTGATGATGTGGTCGCTGCAGATGATTTCCTCTACGCCGAACCCCAAACGGCTCCTATTGGTCGTCTGTAAGAGCAGTCTGCAAAAAATCAGATACGGCCACTGTCCAGCAAGGAAGTGGCGACTTTCATGTCCAGCTGAACTTTCGCTCAGAATCTGCAAACGCAACAGGGCCCTTTGGCCCTGGGATCAGGAATCTTTGATTTTGCTGATTCGAATACTGGTCAAACGTATGTATTCCTGTTTGAGGTGCTCAGGAAGAATGCTTTGATGAATGCTTTCTATTAAAACGTATTGGCTTTTGATGAATGTATCAAGTGTATGTAAGATCGCTTTCTCAGGAATCATGAGATTTTTTGCCAGAAAAATTAAGTTAGATCGCTTAATCGAAGACTTCTTTCCTTGGACCGACAGAGTGAGCTCTTCGGAATCATCTTTTTCACTGATCAAGAGACGTGTAGGCAGGAGATCATAGGCAGCGGATAGCGCTACCCGGTTGGGTTTATCCGTTGTCATCGAGAAATTCTTCATATGCATATCGGCATTACCAGTCAAAAAAGCAAAGACCGTGAGTTCAAAGTAGCGAAGGGCATCGTCGCCGGGATTAGATGAATAGTGTCTTATGACTTTTCCTACTCTTTCGGCTGTGCTTTTGTCTTTTTGCTCTGTCATCATTCCTGAGAGTTGGCAAAGATCCTCCACAGCTATCTTCTTTTTCCCTGCACGATCAAATCGCTTTGTGATGTATGCGAGCTGTCCATCCCTCATAGCTATCAAACCATGGATCACCGTTTTAATACCGCATTTTTCTGCCAAATGCATCGTCAGGTGTTCCAACTCGGGCATATGAGGATACTCTGGAGCAGGAGGTTTCAGGATGTGACTCCCGCCAAGGTATCCGACTATGGTAAGTCGCTCTTTGGCTTGCTCTGAAGGTAATTCCAGCTGCAAAGATAGCTTTCTCTGTACCCCAGTCATGGCCAATCGTTGATTGATCAGAGTTTTAGCCAACTCATTGAGATCATTTTGGTCAAGATCCAAAGCGGGTAAAGTTTTGGTTCCAAATAGTTTTAGAGCACACTGTGCATGGTAGAGCTCATCTGCCAGCACTCGATAACATACTAAGCATTTCCCATAAGGATTCATGACTGATCCTCATCAGATTCGTGCTGAACATGCACCGCTCCAATGCAGTCTCGGCACGTTGCCAACAGTAGACCCATCCGGTCTTTGGGGTTTAATTTCCAATTTTTCGTGCTTAGATCAAGCAGCCACCCTTCCGGGATAAGACCATCGAAGAAAGGAAACAAATGTTTGTCTTCATGGATTTCCGTGCCCAAGGGCAAGGTTAGACTGATGGCCTGAGCACCGGGCTGTTGTCGGTAGAATTTATCGTAAGTGAAACGATAAGTGCCTGTTTCGGTTTCCTGGGGGCTATAATTATTGTAACGCTCATTTTATGACCTTGGAAGCATATTAAATGACCATTTTATATTACTATAGGTATATAAAAATGCATAATTGACATTTTATATTCCTTCAGGGATATAAAACAGTCGATTTCGAGATTTTATAGATCTATAGATAGCTAAAATGTCGAGCGGAGCTCGCAATAGAACGCGGACTGCGAAACTCTCCCCAACCCAATTCCGCATCAAGCAAGAGCCCAGCGGTGGCAGAGTTTACGGCTGACGGCAAATCTTGATCACAAACTCAGGATTCACTTTTTTTCGCCATAAAATGCACATAGCGAGCAAAATCCCGATAGGGGGCCAGCTTCCGATAGCGACGTTCCAGGGTCAGAACATCCTCCAGACTGTGCTCCTCTTTCGCCTTGGGCGAAAAGTAGTCATAGAAACAGCGTAATCCAGCATGCAGTTCGATGGTTAATCCCATCCCTTGCAAGATCGCTTGCACCTTCTCGGGTTCGATAGGATTGGGTGGCGTCATTGCATTGCTGATGCCTGAAAAATTCTCGGCCATAACCTTGTGAAAACTGCCTTTGATCAGACTATTGAACACCGAGCGATGCAAATTGTAAATCGTCAGGGACAAGACTCCCGAAGGCAACAGACTCTGCGGGATAAGATGGAGCATCTCATAGGGTTCCGCTAGCCATTCCATCACAGCATGAATACAAATGACATCGAACTGCTGTCCCGACCCGAGCACCTCTTGAACTGATTTTTGTTCGACTTTGATCCGATGCGAGAGTCCATGCTGCTGAGCTAAAGATTGGGTATGTTCCACCATCTTTTCCGAAATATCAGTAGCCAAAACCTCGTGACCTGCCTCTGCTAGCCAAAGGCTCATATCACCCAAGCCACAGCCTGCATCCAGAATCCGCAGTTTCTGCCCCCATCGATCGCCAAGGACCGAAAGCAGATCCTCTCGAATTAGAGCTTCGCGAAGAAGTCCCTTCTTCGAGCTTTTGATGCGGCGTTGAAACTGTTCAAAGATTTCATCGAAGTTGCGGTCAGCAGCCATGCAGGGCTCCCAGAGGGAAAGGTCGGGCCGCAGGAAAAGCTTCCTTGCGGCCGGAAATTCAACTCAAGCGATCCCGATAGTATTCGTAACCGAAGGATTTGACCAATTCATAGCGATCGTCAGGGTGACGAAACACGATAGAGGGCAGACGTACTCCATTGAAATTACTGGTTTTAACCATGGTATAGTGGGACATATCCAGCAGCACCAAACGCGAGCCAACGCTCAGCTTTTGGTCAAAGGAGTAATCTCCAATAACGTCACCAGCCAGACAGGTCAATCCACCCAGACGATAGGTGTAGGCTTTCTCCTGCGGCATTCCACCGCCGACAATATCTGGTCGATAAGGCATTTCCAGCACGTCTGGCATGTGAGCCGTGGCACTGGTATCCAGAATAACCAAAGGCATACCGTTATCAATGATGTCCATAACGGTCGTCACCAGTACGCCCGTGCGAATCGCGATTGCTTCGCCGGGCTCCAGATAAACTTCCACCCCGTAACGAGCCTTGAAGTCTTTAACGATTCGAATCAGACGTTCGCGATCGTAGTCAGGCCTCGTGATATGGTGGCCGCCACCGAAGTTGATCCACTTCATTTTCGGAATAAACTCGCCAAACTTCTCTTCCACAGCCTTGAGCGTACGCTCCAAGGCATCCGAGTTCAGCTGACAAAGGTTATGAAAATGCAATCCTTCAATGCCATCCAGCATTTCGGGATGAAACTGGGCCCGAGTTGTGCCTAAACGAGAACACGGTGCGCATGGATCATAGAGATCAACCTCAGCTTCGCGATGCTCAGGATTAAGCCTTATGCCGCAAGAAATCTTTCGACCACTGGCTTGCACTTTGGCTTTGTGCTGTTGCCACTGATTGAAGGAATTGAACACGATATGATCGCAGAGTTCCACGATTTCATTCATATCCGCATCGCTATAAGCTGGGGCATAGGCGTGAACCTCTTTGCCCATCTCTTCCCGAGCCAGTCTTGCTTCGTGAGGTGAACTGGAGGTGCAACCTGCTAGATAACGACCAATCAAAGGAAAGGTCTTCCAAGCCGCGAAGCCCTTCAAAGCCAGCAGAATTTTACAGCCGGCAGCCGCTTGGACGTCCGCCAGGATTTTTAAATTGTCTTCCAAGGCTGCGAGGTCAAGGACCCAGCTGGGTGACTCAGGCACCTTGCTGGGATCAATCGCGAGCATGCCCCTCTCGGGCCGCGAAGCGTTCATCACAATTCCTTCACATGCCAAGGCAAACCGAACTTAGCGAGTTGCTCCAGGAATGGATCGGGATCCATCTGCTCCATGTGCACAACGCCGGCTTTCTTCCACTTGCCAGTGACCATCATCATCGCCCCGATCATAGCAGGAACAGCTGTGGTGTAGGAGATGGCTTGAGCGCGCACTTCTTTGTAGCACTCAGCATGATCACAGACGTTGTAGATGAAAATCTTGCGGGGTTTACCGTCTTTCACGCCTTCGATGATACAACCGATCGAAGTCTTGCCAGTGTAATTTTCGGCAAGGCTGGAGGGATCGGGCAACAGGCACTTCAGAAATTCCATAGGAACAACAGGTGTTCCTTTGTAATCAACGGCATCGATCCGAGTCATACCGATATTACCAAGCACGCGCAAATGCGTCAGGTACTCGTCACCGAAGGTCATCCAGAAACGGATGCGTTTCAAGCCTTTGAGATGGAGAACGAGCGATTCCAATTCTTCGTGATAGATCAAGTAGGCTTTTTTATCGCCAACGCCTGGGAAATCGAAAACTTCCGAGATTTCCATAGGGTTGGTTTCAATCCACTGGCCATTTTCCCAGTAGCGCCCTTTTTGAGTCACTTCACGGAGATTGATCTCAGGATTGAAGTTGGTCGCGAAAGCTTTGCCATGACTTCCAGCATTGCAATCGACGATATCAACGGCATGAATCTCATCGAAATAATGCTTCTGAGCATAAGCACAGAAAACATTGGTCACGCCAGGATCAAAACCGGAACCCAAGAGAGCCATCAAACCGGCTTTTTCAAAACGCTCGCGATAAGCCCATTGCCATTTATATTCGAACTTCGCCACATCGCGTGGTTCGTAGTTGGCTGTATCAAGGTAAGGGACTCCAGCTTCCAAACAAGCATCCATAAGGGGCAAGTCTTGGTACGGCAAGGCCACATTCAGCACGAGGTCAGGCTTGACCTTTTTAATCAAGGCGACAGTTTCCGCAACGTTGTCCGCGTCGACCTGGGCGATATCAATGTCACGACCTTGCAACTCTTTCACTTGCTGGCGAATTTTTTCGCAACGAGCCAAGGTCCGACTGGCCAAGGTAATATGATCAAACACGGCAGCGGCCTGTGCGCATTTGTGGGTAACGACTCCGCCAACACCACCAGCACCGATGATAAGAACTCGACTCATATTTTTAGTCCTTTCGTCCAAATAGTCTCAATTCAGCCAAGTGGCTCTCTGTAGCTTTTGTGTCCTGGAATTGCAAGCAAATAGCCGGGTCTGCTGCCGGCAGCCGGAGCCTAGCCCGAGCTCAAGCCAGGCGAACTCGTTAGGAATATTGTGCGGCCTTTAGAACGCCAAAACGAAGTAGGAAATAGCAACCCCCGTAGCCGTCGCGCTCAAGATGTTCTCCAGACCTTCGAAGCTGTCGGGAGAATCGGTGGAAAGCTGCAAGGTAAAGCGTCCAAAGCCGAAACAAATGACCAGCTGCACCAAGCTCGCAGTCGTGACATAGATCAGGAATTCAGACGGATTGCTGCCTCGAACCTCTTGAGCCAGTCCCAAACCATGAATAAGCCCACCCAGCACAAAGACCAAAGGGGCAAAACGACCTAGTTTCTCGTGAAACCAGAGCATGCCTAACAAAACGGCAACACTCGTCGCCGCGGCCAATTTTACCAAAAGGACCGGCATAGGGCTCCACCACTCCAGGGCATAACCAGGCACTAGCGCCAACAAAAAGACGAGGAGGGTCTTGGGCTTTTTTGTCATCGTGAATGCTAAGAGCCCAGCCATGAGCCCAAACAGCAGATGCTGCATACCTAGAATCGGCTCCGTCAGCCCCTTCCACAAGGCATCTACCATTTCGGTCAAGGCCACAGGCACAGCCGCCAGAACCTTTGTGGACCCCAAATTCAAACAAGCTAATGTAGCCATCAACTTAAGCCATGATTTATAAGAACTCATCGGTCCGCCCTTCAATGACTTGGAGCAGGGAAACTTTTTTGCCTCGAAAGAAACAAGAGGTAAACTAAGATCTGGCGATTGACAAGCCTGAAGCTTCGAATCAAATCCACCCCTGCAGGTCCGATCAGCGCAAGATTGTCTGACCATAAGGTTGGGGCACCTCAAGCATTTCTGCTAGAATGAGAACATTGCAAACACTTTGAATTGAGACGAGGACTCCAAAATGAGAAGGCGCGTGATCTCTGCTCTAAGCTTCAGCCTTCTCTTTTTGATACAGGCAAGAATTCAAGCAGCAGAACCAGACCCAGAAGCTCAAAGGAATTCATGGCAAATCAGTGAAGCAAGCTTTACCAAAGACTTTGAAGAATTGATTTTGCCTTTTTGGAAAGAAGGAACCAGTCAGATTCTGGAGGGCCAAAAAGGAGTCCAAATCTATACCTGGCGACGTATACATCCTAAGGCCAAAGCTCAAATCATCATCTCGCATGGTTATTCTGAACAGAGTTTGAAGTATCGCGAAACTGCTTACAACTTCTACCAACAAGGCTATTCGGTGTTTATTGTCGATCATCGGGGCCATGGCCGATCCGGTCGCATAGGGGCGCAAAGGTATATCGTTGATGTGGAGCAATTTGCCGACTACGTAGCCGACTTCAAATCTTTCTACGATCAAATGCCATGGGATCGAAGCCGTCCCCTCTATCTCTTCGGTCATTCCATGGGTGCCCTCATCAGCGTTGCTTTCATGGAAAAGTATCCACAGAGTATTCAGGCGGCTGCCCTCTGTGCACCCATGTTTGAACCCTCACTCCGTGGGCTACCGGTATCAGTGGGCCTGGGTATAGCCAAATTGCTCGCCTGGCTTTTCGGTCCGGATCAATACACGATCTTTCAGCAAAGAGCCAGCCTGGATAACTGGCATTTCAAGGATGCCGGAACATCTTCCCAGCCTCGATTTGAACGATATCGGAGCGATAGTCTGAAAGAGGACTTGGCGACGGGCGGTCCAACCAACCGCTGGGTCATAGAAACTTTTGAAGCTATCACACCTGTGACCAGTCCACAGCAAGCTCAACTGCTTAAAATGCCTATTTATATAGGCATTGCGGGCAATGATCGACTGGTCAAACCCCAGAAAATGCTCAGCTTTTGCGAGAGTCTATGGCAGTGTGAATCGCATCTCTATCCCGGGAGTTATCACGAAATATGGAATGAACGAGATGCGATACGTCATCAGTTTCTAGAGGATGTTTTTAATTTTTTTGATACCCGGCGAAACGCCCAACATTAGCCGACAAGGATTCGTATGCTCAAACTTTTCCTCTTTTTCTTGGTCTTTAGCTCGCAAGTTTTTGCTACCAGCCTGCAACAAACCCAACCTTGGCTGGGCGTGGCTGTCGATGAAAAATCTCCCGGCGGTATTTTGATAAAAGCTGTTCTCGAAAAAACTCCCGCGGAAAAAGCCGGACTTCAGGTCGATGACCTGATCACCGGAGTCGATGAGACCAAAGTCAAAACCCGTAAAGAGCTGATGGAAACTTTGCGTATTAAGGGGGTTGGTCATAGCGTTCAAGTTCAATTTCAAAGGAAAGGCAAGAGTGAGACGAGGCTTCTCAAACTCGAGGCTCTTCCCGATACAATGGATCTCATGCGTCGCCAACTGCTAGGCAAACCCGCACCAGAATTCAGTATCGTAAAAGTCGCGGATGGGAAACCCATCAAGAATCTGGACCTTATGGGCAAAGTCACGATTCTAGAATTTTGGGCGACCTGGTGTTCGGCTTGTAGGTCGGCGATTCCCAGATTGAATCAGTGGGCCAAGTCGCACAAAAACATTGCGATCATTGGTGTATCCGATGAAAAAGAAGATGTGATTAAAAACTTTCTTAAGATCGAACCCATGAATTACACGGTAGCCATGGATGCCCAGGGCAAGATTCAAACGGACTACCAGATCGCCTCCATCCCTGCCTTTATCCTGATCGATCAAAAAGGTATCGTGCGCGAGCTAACTCTAGGAGCTGGCGACTACCTCGAGGGACTTATCGATCAAGCTGAAAAACTTGCCAGCCAACCTTAGACCATCGCCTTATCGTTTGGAGGTTTTGGACTTTGGCCTCACCCAGATCCAAGGCTTCCTACCGACTTTCATCATCGCTCTCAATGACGACAACTAAGCTTCACCCCTATCGATACACATGAAATTACCCGCTAGGCAAAGCTTGAATTGCCTGCTATTTCATAGCACACAATAATTGCAATTCATGAGATCCAACCAACGCACGAACAGGAGATCCCGATGAACTTTATGGCTCGCTCCCTCGCTTTGCCTTTGGCGCTACTCGTCAGCAATGCAGCACTCGCACACTTTGATATGGATAAAGCTGGAACCTTAAAATCTCGTTATGGCCGCAAGGAAATCAAGAAAGGCCCATGCGGACGTAAAGACGGAGTCCGAGGAGCCAATGTGTTTACCTTTCAACCAGGCGAAACGATCAATGTCGCTATTGACGAGTTCATTCCCCATCCAGGATATTTCCGGATCGCATTCGATCAGGATGGTGACGATGAATTCATCAATCCAGCCACAGTTCTGCCTATCAACCGAGCCTGTCTGAGCGATCCTGCTGACAAGTGCGGCGCTACCGATTTCTACAACACTCCAGGCGTGCTCATGGACAACCTGTCACCGCACAAAGCCGGATCGTTCAACCAGCGCTACAGCTGGGATGTTAAACTACCCGACGTGGAATGCGACAACTGCACTCTGCAGGTGATCCAGGTGATGACCGACGCATTTCCCATCCACGCCCCTTACGATCCATCCTACGCTTCAGAAGATGTGTACTACCAGTGTGTGGACTTGGTGCTGAAGAAAAAGGCCGTTGAAGTTCCAGTGCCCGAAACTCCTGCACAACCCTGAGACTATAAGCTCAGGTCGATGAGGTGGGCGGCCAGATCTGACTGAGCCGCTCAACAAGTGGTTCGATGGGGCTCCCGCTCGTCCAGGAGGCATCGAACTGCACCTTCTGAAACCAGGTCTCTTGCCGTTTTGCATACTGCCGGGTCGCGATTTCAATCTGCTCTGGCAGCTGCTGTTCGGTAATTTTTCCTTGCAAAAAATCGACGACTTGAGCGTAGCCTATGCTTTGCATAGGTTTGCAAGTTGGATCCACACCTGACGCGAGCAGGGCTGAAACTTCTGCTATCAAACCAGCTTCCAACATGAGACCAACACGCAAGCGGATCCGCTCCACCAGCAAAGGCCTCGGACAAACCACGCGAATGGCAAAGGCTCGATGCTTTTCACCAGCCACTGCCTTTTGTTCATGCATCGGGATACCGGTCAGCTGGACGATTTCCAAAGCTCTTTGCAGGCGAAAACGATCATTGCTATGAAGTTGGGCTGCGCGCTTTGGATCGAGTTCTGTGAGGCGACTCTGCAACTGTTCATTGGTCCAAGTTTCCAGTTCCTGCCTGAGTTCTGCACTTTTAGGCAGATCATGCCAATTCTCTCGCCAAAGCGCCCTGAGATAAAGTCCAGTGCCTCCGACGACCAGAGGCAATCGATTGTGCTCTCGTAAGCTTTGAATCAGAGTTTCCGTCGCTTCGGCAAAACTGCGAGCATCATAGTTCTCATCGGCATGAACAAGATCAAGCAGATGATGGGGAACCTGCCGCCTTTCGTCCGCACTTGGCTTGGCTGAACCTATATCAAAACCACGATAGAGTTGAACCGAATCGCAATTGATGATTTCACCGCGAAATCTTGCCGCCAGCTGCATAGCAAGGGCCGACTTGCCACTGGCAGTAGGACCGGCAATGACAAGATATTCTTTCTGAGACTGCATAGGCAAACTGCGCACTCCTTGCTTTCTCTTTCAGCGATCAAACCAAGCAGCAACCTGAGCCAGCTTCCACCAGCGGAAAACGCGCCGACCATGTGGGCAGTTATGGTAAAAATCAACGCCATCGGCTTCTCGAAGCAAAGCGTGCAACTCAGGTGGCGGCAGCTCCTCTCCGGCCCGAACGGCTGCATGACAGGCCATAGTCGCCAGAACGTCATGAGCCAATTCTTTGGATGAATCTTTGCCTCCAAGAATCGCTGCCAGGAGACTGCCTAAATCTTTGTTCACCAAAAGACTGGGTACCGACAGCACTTCTATCTCGGTTTCACTGACACCTTGGATCCCTAGACCAATCGCTGCCAAGGTATCTTGCATGTGGACCAATCTTTCGCATTCGGTCGGACTGAAGGCTATAACTTCCGGCATGAGCAAAGGCTGCGTGCGCCGCAGAATTTCTGGATCAGATAGCAAACGTTCGTAAAGAATACGTTCATGAAAAGCATGCTGATCGATAGCCAACATTTGCTGACGATATTCAAACAGCAAAAAGCACCGGGCAAAGGGACCAATATACTGCAATTCGTTCCATGGAATGGTGCTCTGTCCATCCGGAGCAGGCACCTGACTGCCTGGTTTCTTGACTTGAGTCGATAGTAAGGGGGCCGGAAGGGGGCTCTGCTGCTCCGGGGCAGGCCTGGGAGCGACACTGGCGCCTTGGCGAAGCTCGGGCGTATCAAAGCGCATCACGGTGGTTCTGGTGAGATCTTCCAAAGGGCGAGGCGCAGCTTTGAAGGACTCTGAAAAATCGGGCCTTGTCCGTGGGAGACTGACCGAACTCTTGGCTGCCTGCACAAGGGGCCGATCGCGCAGGGGCTCGGACTTGGGTTTCTGCTCAAGCTCGGCAACTGGACCGGGTTCCCAAGATTTTTGCGGCAGCATAAGATCGAAATCTTGCGGTGCGCTGGCTTCCTCATCATCTTTCATTTCGACTGGAGGCACAGGCGGTACTGGCTTGGGCGAAGGGTGAGCGGCAGCCCATTGGCCGTCACGCAGAGCTTCGCGGATGGCATGGGCAACGGCATTCTGCACGTCCTGACCATATTGGAAACGCAGTTCAGCTTTCGCGGGATGCACATTCACATCCACCAGAGCTGGATCGATCGTGAGATAAAGCAGAGCAATGGGGAATTTGCCCTTCATCAGATGGCTGTGATAGCCCCTTTGAATCGCAAAGCGCAAAAGCTTATCGCGTACCCAACGTCCGTTGACAAAGGTGTAGCAGCTCCGCGCTGTGCTCTTGTCCAATCCAGGAGCAGAGATCAGCGCCTCAACATGAGCATGCCGATCTATTTTTTGCACATAAATCAATTGTTCTGCATCGACAGCTCCTAAAATGGCTGTCGCTCGGGAACGCATCGCCTGCTCGCCCCGAAAAGTCCCTGCATCGACAGGCAATGCACTGACGGCAAAAATTTCGCGATCGTTATGGAGCAGCGAAAAGCCCACCGACGGTAAAGACAAAGCGAGCGCTTGCATATATTCGTGACAGGCCGCGAATTCTGCAGCGGCAGTTTTCATAAAAGCCCGACGAGCTGGAATATTATAAAAGAGATCCGCAACGGTGATGCTGGTTCCGACCGGTCCTTGCCAGGCCGAATCCTGCTGGCGACCGTCCTCGATATGCACCCGACAACCGGCCTCAGCGCGAGTCTGAGTCTGCAGAGTGAAGCGGCTGACCGAGGCTATCGAAGCGAGTGCCTCACCGCGGAAACCCATCGTCCGGACCTGGAACAGGTCATCCGCAGCGCGGAGTTTGCTGGTCGTATGCCTTTTTACAGCCAATATGGCATCGCTACTCACCATCCCTGACCCGTCATCCTGCACTTGAATCCGCTGACGCCCCCCTTCTTTGAGGATTACCTTGACATGCGTCGCTCCGGCGTCTATAGCGTTTTCTACCAGTTCTTTCACGACGCTGGCTGGTCTTTCGACGACCTCTCCGGCTGCGATCTTGTTAATCAGCTCGTCATCGAGTAAATGTACCCTGGCCATCGGCTACCCTTTTTCAAGGAACATGAGGTCATTGTCAGTTATGGATTGCAGATATATCACCAGCGCTATGAAACCGGAACAACTTCCTGATTACGAAAAGCCCGAAGTTGCGTTCATCGGTCGATCCAACGCTGGCAAATCAAGCCTCATCAATGCCCTGCTCGGTCGCAACAGTCTGGCTCGAAAAGGCCGCACGCCTGGGCAGACACAGATGATCAACTTTTTCTCTGTCGCTGATAAAATGGTTGTCGCCGACTTGCCTGGCTACGGCTTCAGTGCGATCGATAAGAACGTGGCTCTCAAGTGGCAACCTTTGGTGGAAGCTTATGTACGCCGCGCGAATATCCGTGAATTTATGTTTTTGATGGATTGTCGTCGTGATTTGACTGACGTCGATGAAGAGTTGATGTTTGTGTTAGGCCGACAGATTCCGGTCTATGTTTTGCTGACCAAAAGCGACAAGCTGTCGAGGGCTGAAGTGTACAGCCGCCAACAAAAACTCAGGAAACAATTAGATGAAAAAGGCATCGATGTTAAAAAGATCGTTGCCGTATCGAGCCTGAAACAAACCGGTCTCGAAGAGGTTCGGACCGATATCTTGAGCTATTTGGAACTCGAGACTCAGTCGATCTGAGCCTGCTTTTTCATAACTTTTTGGCACACATACCAGAGCTCGTCTTTTTCTTCCAAACGATTCATCAAAGTCCCCAGACGGTGGGAAAGAACTCCCACTAACTCCCGGGGATCGATCTCTTCATCTGCCAGATGACGCATCAGCACCTGATCGATCTCATCCGCCATCTTCACAAGCTTGTAAGTGACTGTCTCTTCGCGACGCTGATCCGGGGTTTTAAACTCAAGGACCTTGGCCATAGGACCTCCTTGTGCGGGCAGCTGGCCCTGTTTTCCCTATAAGGCTTGTCGGACAATAGGTCCGCCTAACTTTAACTATACCAAATATTCTCTTTAAGGTTCACCATTTAATAGTGTAAGTTTCCCCGTTATAAATCGAAGCTCGGCCCCGCCGCCCCTCGGTTTCCTCGACTGTTCAGAATGACCCTTTTTTGGAAGCAGGCGCTGGGATGGGCCTTTACCCGCTGCCTCAGCGTCTCCATGCAAAGGTTCGGGCGATGGGCCGGGGCCCAAGAGGGTGACCCCACGCAGGAGAAAATTATGACATCATCTTACGACCTTGTGGTTATTGGTTCAGGCCCTGGTGGCGAAGTTGGAGCCCTGAAAGCGGCGCAATTGGGACTTAAAGTTGCTTTGGTCGAGAAATCGGAAAATCTCGGTGGGACTTGTTTGAATTGGGGTTGTATCCCAACGAAAGCATTGCTGCATTCGGCCAAAACTTGGGACAAACTGCAGCACGTGGAAGAGCAAGGTTTCACCACCGGTCCGGTCGCCTTCAATTGGGCCAAAATCATGGAGCGCAAAGAAAAGATCGTCGACCAGCAACGCAAAGGTCTACGCTTTTTGATGAAGAAAAACAAAATCGATACCTTCGAAGGTCACGGCCGCTTGGAGAGCAAAACCTCCGTCAGTATTACCGATAAGGCTGGTAAGATCACGACAATACAGACAAAATCTGTCCTCCTGGCGACAGGCTCCAGAGTCCGTGAATTGCCCTTCGCTCGGTCCAACGGCAAAAACATTTTGAATTCGGACCACATTCTCTTCATCGACCATATTCCTAAAACCATGGCTGTCGTGGGCGGTGGTGTGGTCGGCACCGAGTTCGCGTCCCTATTCGGACGCATGGGTTCGGAAGTCACCATCATCGAACTCGCACCGCAGATTTTGCCCACTGAAGACGGCGAATGCGTGAAGGAACTCGAACGACATCTCAAAAAACAAAACATAACAATCGAAAATGGCAGCAAGTTGCTTGGTGTTAGCGACGACGGAAAACAGGTTAAGCTTTCGGTTGAAGGCAAGCCGGATCGTATGTTCGACAAAGTGTTGCTGTCGATCGGGCGCGAGCCCGTGACAGACGACCTTGGCCTGAGCAAGGCTGGACTGACGGTGGAAAAAGGTGGATTTCTTAAAGTAGACGAACATTATAAAACTGCGGTCTCCAATATCTATGCGATTGGCGACATCATTCCGACTCCAGCTCTGGCCCACACAGCTTCAGCCGAAGCCTATCATGCCGTGGAAGTCATCGCCGGCCATAAGCCTCCCGTTATCAACTACGCCGCCAACCCTGGAGCGATCTATTGCTTTCCAGAGATCGCCAGCATCGGTTTGACGGAAGAGAAGTGCAAAGCGGAAAAACGCGAGTATAAAATCGCTAAATTTCCTTTCGCTCCGATGGCCAAGGCTAAGATCGAAGATGCGACTGCTGGCTTTGTGAAAATCATCTACGAACCTAAGTACAAAGAACTACTCGGCGTGCATATCGTCGGCAGCACCGCCACGGAAATGATCGCGGAATTTGCTCTGGGCAAAGTCCTGGAAACAACCTTGGACGAGATCGCACGCACCATTCATCCCCATCCGACCATTTCGGAAACGATCGTCGAAGCGGCTCACGTGGGGACCGGTGGCGCCATTCATATGTGATGAAGGAGGGGGATGACAGCTCATCCCCGGGCAGAGATAAAGTCATCAACGGAGTTCATTATGGCGAAGGTCACAGAGGTTTTAATGCCCCTCATGGGCGAGGGCGTGCATGAAGCGACCTTGACGAATTGGTTGATCAAAGAAGGTCAGCCCGTGAGCAAGGATAGTCCACTTTTGGAGGTTTCCACCGACAAAGTCGATACGGAAATCCCTGCTCCGGCCTCTGGAATCCTCGTCAAAATTCTTGTTCCCATCGGCAGCCTTGTCAAGGTTGATCAGATTCTCGCTGTGATCTCGAGCGATGCTAGTGAGAGTGTCAGTACCGAGACTATGAGCAAGGCCTCGAGTCCTGCTCCAGGTTCGGTCAAAGCCCAAGCAACCCAACCCAGCACGGCTTCTGACCCCACAGACAGTGACGATCACCCTCTGCGCAGCTCACCTTTGGTGCGTAAAATGGCTGAAGAACTGGGCATCGATTTGAACCAGGTGCGTGGCAGCGGCATGCACGGCCGTATCACTAAAAAAGATCTCCTCGATTTCGAACAGGATCCACCGCAAATCGTCAAAGCGCCGACTCAGGCTTTGGCGAAACCTCCGGTCCAGGCTCCTAGCAGCTTGGCAGCTCCTCCCTCGACTCAGCTCAAGCTCAGCACCGTCGATGGCCAGGAAATGCTGGAAGGGGTCGCCGTTCGTCGCGAACCAATGACCCGCATGCGGCAATTGATCGCTGATCACATGATTGAATCCGTTCGCGTTTCACCGCATGTCACGACCGTTTTCGAAATGGATCTGCATCAGATCGTGAAGTTACGGGAAAAACATGGCGCTGAGTTTCAAAAGCGCGAAGGTTTCAAGCTGACCTTCACTCCGTTCTTTATTCACGCAGCAGTTCAAGCGATCAAAAAACATCCCATCATCAATACCTCGGTGGATGGCTACGATGTTCTATGGAAAAAGGATATCAACGTCGGCTGTGCAGTGGCTTTGGACAATGGTTTGATCGTTCCCGTGATCAAACAGGCCGGAGATTTGAGTCTTTCTGGAGTCGCGCGTCGCTTGAATGACCTCGTCACTCGG
This sequence comes from Oligoflexus sp., assembly GCA_041736645.1. Classification (GTDB taxonomy): domain Bacteria; phylum Bdellovibrionota_B; class Oligoflexia; order Oligoflexales; family Oligoflexaceae; genus Oligoflexus. Next base: position 16,510 of record JBGSTF010000077.1, read on the forward strand.
GCAAGAAATAAGAAATTAAAGCCCGACGATGTTCAAGGTGGGACCTTTTCCATCACCAATCCAGGTGGATGGGGCAGTATAACCAGCAATCCCATCATCAACCAGCCTCAGGTGGCCATGCTCGGCATCGGCGCTATCGTCAAGCGTCCGGTGGTGATTGACGACATGATCGCTATTCGCCCGATGATGATGGTCAGTCTCACTTTTGATCATCGCGTCATCGATGGTGAAGGTGGGTCGAAGTATCTGGCGACTTTCAAGGAAATCATAGAAAACTATCGGGAAGTTCCCTTGTGATTTTCCACGAGGTGGCCGACACTCCGGCCACTTCGGAAATTTTCCGACGAAATTCCCCCTATCCAAAATAAAAGCCGCACGAAAAGCATGCTCATCATAAGTCAGCTTGCCGGCGATACTGGCAGCCTTAGAACTCAAGTGCAGGGCTCTTCACGAAAAACTGAATAATTTTTTGTTAAGATAAAATTTGCAAGCAAGTCCTCGAGCACCCGCCTCAAAGCTCCGGTCCGAGCGAGACCAGGGCAAAAATTAGCCAGCGGCTCATGCTAGACTGGACCTTAAGCATAGAATCCTTGGTTGAGCTTCGGCTTCCTTTTGTGTCATAAAAGCCCTGGCTTCTGTCCATGTCGGGCAACCACTTTGAGGGGGCTCACTTGAATTTCTACCATTTAGGCGTCATTTCAGCTTTAATTTGCTTCGCGTGCTCATCAGCGCTTTATCTGCATAGCTTTGCCAAGAGCAGCACGCAGGAAAAAATTCACCGGGCGGCCTACGCATTCTTTATGCTCGCAGCCTTTTTGATGGCCAGCAACACCGTCAATGCCTATTTTTATAGTCTCCAGCACCTAACCAGCAGTTTCGTTTTGATCACGGCTCTTGCCTGGATTACTGTATTTACGAGGATTTTCTTCAATCTGCGAATATTGGGATCGATTGTTGCCCCCCTTTCGACTCTGATTATGCTGGTGCAGTTTTTTTTCGTCGCCCCCCATGGCAACCCGGACGCCAGTGGTCCAGGAGCTTTGATGTCAATTCACATTGTCGTCAGTGTTATCGGTGAAGCCTTTGCTATCATCGCCTTTGTCGTGGCCATTTTTTATCTTTTGCAACAGAAAGCTCTGAAAAAGAAACAGCTCAATCGCCTCCAGTTCACGCAAGTGTCCATCAGTAAACTCAACCAAGCCCTTATTATTTCTATTTGGCTCGGTTTTCTGTTTCTGACCTGCGGTCTCATTATGGGCTCGATCTATTCTCAATTCTATTTTACCGGGGACCGTGCAACTCTATTGGGCAAGGTTCTGTGGGCCTTCCTGGTATGGCTCTGGTATCTTGGCGCTCTACTCTGCCGCAACTTTTTCAATCTTTCTGCCAAGAAGATGGCCTGGCTGACCATCGCCGGCTTTATTCTTCTGGCGCTTGGTCTGTTCGGCATCAATAATTGGAGTTACGTGATTGGCTGAGAAGGCGCCCATATTATTTTGCGTTGGCACCAACCACGAGTCGGCAGGGTTGGATTTCCGCGAGACTTTGTTTCTGAGCCGGGAAGAGATCGACGTCTCCCTTCCCCAGGTTATTCAAAAGCATGGTCTGAAGGAAGTCATGGTCCTATCCACTTGCAATCGGTTGGAAGTCTACGGTGTGCTCGAGAACAGTGAACTCAACAGCCACCATCTGCGTGAAGTCTTTATCGACCTGCAACGCTTCTGTCCCAATCCTAAACAGGAACTGGACGAAGAGATTAAACATCGCAGCTATCATTATATGCATAAGGAAGCGGCCCGCCATGCCTTTTCGGTTGCTTCAGGCTTGGACTCGCTGGTCCTGGGAGAAACCCAGATTACCGGGCAATTTAAAGATGCGGCGCAATTCGCTCACGAAAGTGGCACCCTAGGCCCCATCCTAAGGCGCCTCACGCAGGAAGCCTTTTCCTCTTCCAAGAAGGTTCGCACCAATACTGATATAGGCAAAAAGCCCGTATCAATCAGCCACGCCGCGATCGATTTAGCCAACCGAGTGTATGGCGACATCAAAGACTGCCGCGTGCTCATCGTTGGCGCCGGGGAAATGGCCGAAATTGCCGCGAAGTATCTGCTCAAGTATAAGCCGCAAGAGATGTTTGTATGCAATCGCACACTCTCCCGAGCTGAAAACCTCGTTGAGAAAGTGGGAGTCGGCATTGCCTATCCTTGGGAAGAACTGAACGAAGTTCTCGCTCTTGCCGACGTCGTGATCAGCTGCACGGCGGCGAATGATATTGTGCTGGATAAGGCTCGCATTCAAAGATCACAGTCGGCCCGAAATCAAAAACCGGTCTTTCTGATTGATATCGCTCTTCCCCGAGATATCGAAAAGACCTGTGCCGATCTCGAAGATGTTTATCTCTTCGACATCGATGACTTGAAGCAGGTCGTCGGTGAAAACTACGAGGAACGACGCAAGGCTGCAGAAAAAGGCCGGCAGATCATTGTCGATAACGCCGATGGCTTTGAGAAATGGCTGAGCAATATCAATCTGAAGCCTGCTTTAGGCAGCTTCCGAGAATACTTGGACACTCTAGTGGCTCAAGAATTTCAAAAATCCTTCGGGCGGTCACCTTTGAATACTCTGGATGAATCTCAAGTCAAGGCCGCCGAGGCCATGCTGCGTTCCATCGTTAATAAAATCAATGGCGACGCAGCAAGGTCCGTTCACAATCCACCCCTGGGCTACAGCGCGGAGAGCCTAGCTGAGGCTTTGAAAAGTCTTTTTCCAATGGACAAAAACTCATGAATGCAAATCGTAAAGTTCGCATCGCGACTCGCGGCAGTCAACTGGCACTTTGGCAAGCCCACCATGTGGCTGGACTCCTCCAATCTCGCGGTCTCAGCACCGAGCTCAATATCATCAAAACAACTGGCGATCGCGTGCAGGATCGATTTCTCCACGAGATCGGTGGCAAAGGGCTGTTTGTTCGCGAACTTGAAGAAGCGATGAAAGCCGATCAGGCGGACATTGCCGTTCATAGTTTGAAAGATCTGCCGGCAAAAATACCCGCAGGATTTCAACTCGCAGCTATATTACCAAGGCACATTCCGCAGGATGCTTTGATCTTCAATCCCAAATCCTTGGGTCGACTGAAAGTTCCGGAGAATAAATTTCTGGGCAAAAGCGATCTCAAGCAACTGGGCGCTATGACCATTGCAACCGCGAGTCTGCGTCGTCAATCCCTTCTCAAAGGCCTAGGACCTCAAATCAATCTGGTCCCAGTTCGCGGCAATGTTGATACCCGGATCCGAAAACTCAATGAGGGTGATTGGGACGGTTTAATCCTAGCCGGCGCTTCGCTGGAGCGCTTGGGCCTCGATCATCTGCCCCATAGGCTGCTCGCTGATGATTGGTATGTGCCCTGTGCAGCGCAAGGTGCTTTAGCGATTGAAACGCCGATAGGCAGCCCTTTCAGCAAAGATTTGGCGACCTTCAGCGATGCCCAAACTTTTGCCTGTGCAACGATCGAGCGCTTGATTTTAGAAAAATTGGGCGGTGATTGCACCATGCCCTTTGGTGCTTTTTTCTTCGCTGATAAGGCGCGAGGGATGACGATTGGCCGAGCTCTCGTCTTGGACTATGAAGGCGAGGAAGCTCGTTTTGAACAGTCTTTTCACGGTCTCCCCGACCAGCTCGATCACGCCAACACCTGTCAAGCGATGCTCACGGGATTGCAAAAAGCGGGAGTCACTGAGATCCTGCACTCACTCAAAATCAAGGCCCCTCTGCTCGGAGACTTGGCCTGATGAAATGCGAGGTTCCCGCTGGGGGAACCTACCCTTTATAAAGTTGAACTATGAGAGCTGGGATTCTCTTCATCCTCTGGCTCACGACGCTTATCCCTGGCATAGGCATGGGGCAGGTTGTGGCCAAAAAAGGCATATTTGATCTCAGATCATGGCAGCGGGATTCCAAAACCTACATGAGTTTGGACGGCACTTGGCGCTTTTTGCCCGATCAACTTGCTGCTCCGGAAGAAGTCACAGCATGGTTTGACAAGGCGAAAATCCTTCGCGTCCCCGACGACTGGAGCAATCTCAAAGGTCGAAAGAAAAAGCCTATCTCCATCGGCAGCTATGCTCTGCACGTCATCAATCGACCGTTGGAAGTGGATGAATATGCTCTCACCAATATCAATGCCTTTTCCAGCTACCGCCTTTATCTGGTAGAGGCAACAGAGGGCGGCTACTCTGCAGAGCTGCTGATCGAACAAGGCCAAGTGTCCGACAAAGCAGATGAAGCAATCCCTTTCAATTTTTCCAAACCCATAAGTTTTAGGCCCAAAGGCCCTGATTTTTATCTCGTTATACAGATCAGCAATTACTTACCCTTTCCTGGCGGCCTCGTTGGTTCCGCACTCTTTGGCGAAGCGCAAAGCATCGAAACCTATTCCCGCTTGAAACGGCATGAAACTTTTTTCGTGTTAGGGATGCTGGTTCTTGTTGCGATCTTCAATATTGGACTTTTCGTCCAACGTCCAGAAGATCGCAGCGGACTGTGGTTGGCCTGCTTTGCCTTAACAGCAGGAGCCCGCTATGTCGGAACCGAAGACCTTCTGCTCTACCTCTTCGAAAAACCCAACTTGGGACTCTTCGTCTTTTCCTATATTTTGCGTGCCTATGCTGTGTTTCTCGGAATAGCCTCCTATGTGGCATTTTTCAATTCTCTCTTTCCCAAGGCTATCCCTTCCAAATTCGTGCATGGCACTTGGATTTATGCCCTTTTCTACGGAATTCTCCTGCTCGTTATCCCCGTCGAACGCCATGTTCCTTTTTGGGCCTTGTTCATTTTTCCTATTGGATTGATTTCTCTCTTTGTCCTCGTTCGCTTGGGCCAACTGGCCTGGCATCGATACCCTGGAACCTGGCTGGCTGCAGGAGCTCTTACCATCAATGCTTTGACCTTCATCAATGATTTTATGGTTTATACGCGTCGCTACGATTTTGTGTACCTCTCACAGTATGGTATGGTCGCCTTCACTGTCATTCAGAGTTTGATAGCCGGAAAACGCTTCGCTAAAGCGGCTCGAACAGCTGAAAATCTAAGACTCAATCTGCAGAAGGAGGTGGCGAGGCAAACTCGCGAAATACGTTCCATGCTGGACAACATGCGGCAAGGACTCTTTATGATTCATACCGATCTCAAGGTGATGCCAAACTACAGCAAGAATTTAGAGGACATTTTTGAGGCGAAAAGCCTGAGAAATCGCGACGCTCTCGATCTGCTATTTGAATACAGCCAAACCTCCCAAGAGCAGCGCAGTATGGTTCGCAGCACGTTGGTAAGTTCACTCAACGACTTGGATATCAACTTCGAGGTCAATGTCGATCACCTGCTGCAGGAATTTGTCGCAGTGTTTCCCAACGGCAAGCGAAAAATCCTCGCCGTCGATTGGAGTATGATTTGCAATCAGGATAGCATTGTGGAAAAAATCCTTGTTACGATCCGTGATGTCACCCGACTCAGGGAGTTGGAAGCAGCCAGCGCTGAAAAGCAGAAGAATTTGGATCTAATTTATCAGATCATCAGCATTGAAGAGTACAGTTTCAATGATTTTATAGAGAGCGCCCATTATTTTCTGGCAGAGAACAAGCGAGCTCTGCAGTCAAGTCCGGCAGCAGATCCAGTAGTTCTTCGCTTGCTTTTCACCAATATGCACACCCTCAAAGGAATTGCTCGATCCTATCGTTTAAATCAGCTGACCGAAGTGATTCATTTGACCGAAGAAACTTATGCCGTATTGCTCAAAAATCCTGCTCTATGGAATTCCGAGATCCTTCTCAAGGAACTGCAAAGCGTATCCGATGTCTTGAATTCCTATATCTCGATCAATCGTGATCAGCTCGGGCGCAGGGTACAACGCGATATCGTTTCCATCAATCGCCAAGAGATTCATCAGGATGTTATCTTGCTGGAACAAATCGATGGGCAGCGTCTGGAGCCTCAGCTCAAACATACTTTGAATCGAGTCAAACAGCATTTGATAGGCCTCGCTTTCTTTAAACCCGATCTCTTGGTCCAGGAAATCCAGACCAGCGCCCAAAGCCTAGCCAACGACTTGGGTAAAGAAGTCCCCTTGGTCCGGCACGAGTCGGAAGGAATCTATCTGTCTCACGAAGCTAAAACCCTCCTCAGGAACATTTTTATTCACTTGGTTCGCAATTCATTGGACCATGGTATCGAACCCAAGGAGGAACGACTGCAGAAGCGCAAAGCTGCCGAAGGCTTGATTCAATTGCAGCTGAAGGAACATCGTGGTCATCTGGAAGTCATCTATAGGGATGACGGGCGCGGTCTGCATCTGCGTCGGCTGCAAGAAATAGCTGGAAAGACCGGGCAAACTGATCTCCATCCCCAGGTGATTGCTCAATTGATTTTCGCTGAAGGTATTTCGACCGCTCATAGCCTCTCTGAGATTTCGGGCCGAGGCATTGGGATGGGAGCTGTCAAACGCTACCTCGAAGACCATGGGGGTCGAATCGATATCATGCTGGAAGCCATCGAAGGCGACTTTGCACCTTTTGCCTTTCGCCTGCAGATTCCTAAATCCCTTTATGTCGCTGCCTAGATACAGTGAGCTCTCAACTGCCGCCAAAGCGACTCCGCTAAAGGACACCAAACAGTAGAAACCTTGGAAAATCCGGGAGCGGCTTGAGCAGCCTCACTCGGTCTCGCCTCACTTTTCACTCTTCAATGACATGATGCAACTCCCACCCGCCTCTGGCAGTATAAAGGCTTTCAACAGCCTGCCGGGTAAGGGATATAGCATGGATCGGTGGACCAGATTTTCCGTCTTAGCTTTCTGGGGAAGGATCATTCTCTTCTCGATCATAGTCACTCAAGCTTTTTCCTATGCTCTGGGTGCTTCACGTCAAAGCGAGTATCAAAAGTCACTCGCAGAACTTGCGCAAATGGTTGGCTTGGAAACTGATTCCAATTCCTTGGACATAGTCGATCAGTACTTCCGCTTGCCTCCTCACCCCGAGCTGCTCAGTATTGAAGCCCAAAAGCTTCTCATTGAAGGTCAAGCTATCAGTCGATGGAGTGCCCAGCTTAACGAGTATCTCGATCTTTTGGATATTCTTTACAGCGATCTGCCAGCCAAAGAAAAAAAGCTGCAGCAAAAAACCTTCGATCGAGACAAACTCTCCGTTAGAGATCTACGGGTTGAGATCAATCGCTATCTCCTTGGAATTCATCCTCAGTTTCGCTTCCTCGAAATAGATAGCCTGCAGAAACTTTATCAGGGTCAAGGGATTCAGGTTGCCGTCTTTGACGTTTTCGATGAAGAGCTATTGATCGCCCAACGGCAGCTTTATCCCAAAGCACGCATAATGCCGACTCAGTTTCATGGCAATCCAGTGAGTTTAAACCATGGCAATACTGTCATTGATGTCCTCTTAACACTCATGCCGGCCCTGGACATCATCCCAATCGCCGCCGATTCGATCTCATACACTGAGGCTCTTCGATCGATCAATGCCCAGCCTCAAATTGATATTGTTAATATGAGTCGGGCTTTTGCTCAAGCCAAAGGCAAACCGACGTTGGAACCTCATTTTGCCGAGCAATTGAAAATTCTGGTGCAGAATAAAATACTTTGTAAAGCTTCGGGCAATACCGGAACCGATTTTGATGGCAATCTTTCGCCCATCCGCAAGGCCAAGAATCTCGGCCCCGTGAACAATCTCTTTTCTTATGATATCAATCTCATCAAAGAATTCTTCACCCAGTCTGATGATCAATCGAATCTCACTCTTCTAGCCATAAATCTTGATAGTTTCGCCGAGGAAACGGCATTGAGTGCAACTGTTCCTGGTGCGCAAACAGATATTCAGCAGCACAGCCTCGCGATTCCTGCCGATGCTGTGTGGAGTCCGGCCACCCAATCCTTCGAGTCGGGAAGTTCATTCGCGGCCCCTCAACTGGCTGCTCTCTCTGCCTTGCTCTTGCAATCCCTTAAGCAGCATCAGCCGACGCTTGATTCCTTGCAACAAAAACAAGCTGTGGTGAAAGCCCTCCTTCAAACCGCTCAGCTCAGTGCTCATGGATCATTGGAGTGGGGTCAAGGTATCCCTTCCGCAGAGCGCGCTATCAACCAATTAACTCGAGCTGAATAGAACATTGACACTTCCATTGAGGCGCCTTGATTTAGTTCTTCGATCATGTGCGCCGACATCTATTTTTTATAATACTTACGACACATTACAGAGGACTCTGCCTTATGATTGGCGTTGGTCGGCTCTTTGCATTCTTCCGCATCAGTGATTGTTCTAAGCACGCACAAAAGCATTGATTGAAGATGGAAAGGGCACGTCATGTCACGGAAACTCCTGTTGAATCTGGTGATTCATTCCCCGCTGTTTCTCCCCTGGATCGGCTGTCGCAGTTTGAACGTCCATGTCGGACAATCAGCACCCAGCAGTGAAGTCTCGGAAGCTGATAGCGAAACTCTATCGCCAACGCATCTCTATCAGTCCTGGAACTCAATGGAAGACAATGTTGAGCGCCTCGAGGAATTGAAAAAGCAGGGAGCTCAGGCTTTCCTGGATCGATATAAAACAGAAGGCCGCAAAGTGTTGCGCTCTGTATTCCGGCAGTTCCGGGATTCAGTGAGTCGCAACGCCCAAACAGAACACAATTATGGACTCAGCTTTTTTGGATCCCTGAAACCAGGGCAATGCAAGCTCATCCAAGGATCCCAGGATCTCTTTGATATGGAAGACTATGGCGACTTAAGACCGATCTTGCAAACAGCTATCCTGGCCAAACTCGACTCGAAAGATGCCGGACAGCTCCATCCGACACTTCCCTCCAATTTGGACAGTGTCACTAAACTCGTGTTCTTTGAGCTTGGCATTAAGTTGGACGGAGCCTCACATTATGGAACCAGCGATCAGGTGGATACCCTGAGTTCTGATATGGCTTGGCAGGTCGTCCATGAACAGGGCGAACCCACTGCCTGGCAAGAGATGGATGCGCGTTCTTGGCGTTTGTCTTTGAATCATCAGAAAACCAAAGACAATGTGCAGAGCCTGCGCTTTGAAGCTCAGGTTGGTGTAGGCCTCTATGAGAATCAGCCAAGTGGTAATCGCGACTTCCTGCGCTTCAACTACAACCAGTCGGCTGTTGAGCAGAGTCTTGAACTGCAGAATGGTCAAGTCATCAATGGTACCGGAGAGTCCTTGGTTTATAGCCGACGCATGGCCCTTCACAAATTAGCCAATGGACCTGAACAATTCCGTCTTATCGATACCACCCGATACCTCATGGCAGGCTCCAAAACTCGAAGCTTCGTCATTGATAAAGTGAAAGGCGAGATCTGCGCCGATACTGAAGTAACGCTTCCCGAGGCTCCCGGTTCCGGAAAAGGTCCAACGCCTCCACCGGCTCCCCAGCCCAAACCTGAATTGCCTGATAATCCTTCCCAAAACGCCAAGGATGATGATCCTTCACAGAGCAAAAAATGATTCATTGATCCTCATGAACACCTGAAGGACCCAAAGGGTCCTTCTTTTCCGAGGCCATGCAATGAACAAGTTATTCCAGCAGGTGCTGATCGCATGCATCGCATCTTTAAGCATTCCTGGGCAGGTGCAGGCGAAAGCCAAGGCAAAATCTGAATCGAAAAACTCAGGCCGTTCCGAGACATCTCAGTCACATCTGCGGCTTGGCTTATCGGGTGGATTTCCTGAAATTCGAGCCGTCACTTTTGGTTGGGATTTGAATAGAAGTCTAAGTTTTCAAGCTCTTTATGCCCCCATCATGCCTGTTCATGTTGATTTGGACGTTCCAAGCAAAAAGCTGGTTGAGCAGGAAGGTATCGCCATTCGCTCTCCCCAGTTGACACTGCCTTTCGCTATGGACTTTGGTCCGCAATGGTCATTCGGTGCCGAATGGCATCCTTGGTCGGGTTCATTTTTTCTGGGAGCGGCTTTTGCCCATCGCGTGACTCAGGTGGAAAGCCACGTGGAAAGTCCCTTGATTTTTGAAAGTGATGGCAAACAGCAACCGAGCAATACCCAATTTGCTGCCGACCTTTGGACTCGCACTGAGCAGGATCTTTTGCGACTTTCAATCGGTCAGCGCTGGAACTCAGATTCGATTTTTTGGGGTTGGAGTCTGGGTCAAATGAAACCATTAAGAGCTCACTCCAAAGTTTCTTCACGTGTTCAAGTTCTCAATCCCAAAGCTAGCGATACGAATGATCAATCTGCCGATAATCTTGAGACTGCTAGAATTGCTCAGCAAGACTTCATTACCGGGCAGGTCGAGCAGTATCTCAGAAAGTACGAGAACATGGCCTTACCCATCGTTGGTTTAGAAATTGGTCTACGCTTCTAGCGCCAACCGCTAGTCTTTCCCAAGCAAAAGTCTCCCAAAAATCCGTGTTATAGCCGAGCCTCCTTGATCATAATCGAAGCGAGAGTGCCGATAAGCACTGTAGCACTTTCAAGCTCATGGAGAGGTTTTGGGGCGAATTGCAAAAAGTCTAGGTTTCCTCTTAGTCTGGCTCTTGTCAGCGCCACAGCTATTCGCTGCCGACGAGATTCATATCAATCTCGCTCAGCTGCAATGGCAAAGCCAACTGGGATTGCACACAACATCCGACGCTTCCCAGCCCGTTTTGAATATTCGACAATTTCCGATCTATTTTAGTAAGCTCTACCCAGACTTGGATCCCGGCACCTACAACTATACCCTCAGCACTCGATTTTCTCTTCCTGACATGCAATCACATCAAATTTTCACCCTCTCCATGGAAGCCATAGGCGAGCAGTGGCGTGTATTTATCAATGGCAACAAAGTCTACGAAGCTTGGTCTGAGGCGCAGCCAGATGGGACGGAACCTCTCCTGCACTATACCCGCGGTAAAGTCCTGATCATCCCATCATCAGTCTTGCTCACAGGAGAAAATATCCTCGCGATTCAAATGCGAGGCCGACATGATTCTTCAGGGATTTTTTTCAACTTTCTTAACGGTCTTGGCAAATCTAGTTACCACATCGATACCTTGAAGAATCTGGGGATGTCGGGTGAAGTTTTTCTACGGCTGATTGTTCTTTCTGGGCTCTTTTTCTGTGGTCTCATTTTTGTTTACGTTCACCTTCGTATGCGCTCCTGGAATTATTTTCTCAATGCAGGCCTTTTTCTTGTGACCAACTCCTTGTACTTTATATCCTATGACCATATTGCCTATCAATTCTTCGAGCATACCGGCACGCTCCTGCGTATCCAAGGTTTTCTCATGTATCCACTGATCAGTTTCGCCGTGCTCTTTATTCATCAGTATTTTGACCGCGGCCAATCTCTTAATATGTTTATGAAGGTGGTCGTCTTCGTTCCCTTTGTGATTGATATCTGTGGCCCCATTCTGCAATTGGGTTGGGTGGTCGAGATGCTTCGGGTTTGGCAGGTACTGACGATCACGGCAGTATTCTATATTTGGCTCGTTATGATTAAAGCTGCGAAGCAAGAGCATCATACGGCCATTCGTGAAGACGCTCGCCGCTTTTTGTTTTTTTGCGTATTAGGTGGCGCAGCCGCTATCATTGATGTCACATTGAGTATGATGCGAGTCCCTCTCGTGCGCCTGACGCCCTATACATCGATAGGACTTTGCATCTTTTTGATCATTAGTCTTTTGAATAGCATACAGCGTTATGAAAGAAAGCTCCAGCAGGCCAACCGCGCATTGCGCGATGAAAAGGCCGCCATTCAGCGTTTCGTCCCTTATGAAATTCTCCAAACTCTCGGACATCGCAGTATCGTCGATTTGAAACTAGGTGATCAAACGCTGCGCCGCATGACAATCTTGTTTGCCGATATTCGTTCCTTTACTTCCATGTCCGAGACCATGTCACCTCAAGAAACCTTTGCATTCATCAATTCCTACCTCAGCCGTGTCGGTCCAGTTATCCGACGCCACAAAGGATTTATCGATAAATACATAGGTGATGGCATCATGGCCCTTTTTCCAGAATCACCTGATAATGCTGTTGCAGCGGCCGTAGAGCTGCAGAGGGAAGTGGCACTCTTCAATTTAGAACGCTTAGAGCGATCAGAGCCGGGCATTCGCGTTGGAATAGGCATTCACATTGGCGATTTGATGTTGGGAACTATTGGCGAAGCAGAGCGATTTGAAGGGACTGTTATTTCCGATGCCGTGAATGTTGCATCGCGGGTCGAACATCTCACTGCTGATTTTTCATTGGACGTCCTGATGACAGAGGCTGTGGTGAAAGAACTGCATGAAATTCCAGCCGAGCAGCGTTTTGTTGGTCAGGTCCAAGTCAAAGGCAAAGCCCTCTCTATTGGCCTCTATGAGGTGTTTACTCACCTGAGCGAAAAAGAAATTCAAGTGCGGCTACAGGGTCGACTGGCTTTGCAACAAGCAATCGAGGCTTGGCTCGCCAAAGATCCGAAGGCGAAACAACTGTTCCAACACATGGCAGATGAAGCGCCATGGGATACTGTGGTTCGCTATTACGCTCAAGCTCTTGAACTTGACAAGCTGACTCCAAACGGGCCCCCCCGAATATCCGCTTGAAAAGTTGGCCCGAGTCTACCAACCAAAAGAACCTCGCCTACGCTTCTGTTTACGCTGGGTACTGACCAATTCGAGCATTCAGCCCTTTGATTTTTGCCAGAACATCGCGTTGTTGCTTAATAAAATTGGCATCGAAAGCGGCCACCGAGGCGACGATTTCGTCGGGAGCATAAGCAAAGCGTTGAATATCCTCCTGCCGTGTACCACCAGACAGCACCAGAATCGTCCGAAAGCCCAGCTGATTGCCGCCAAGAATATCGGTTTCCATGGTATCACCGATCATAATTGTCTCGCCTGTCTCCAAACCCAAACGTTTACGAGCCGCACGGAAGATTACGGGACTTGGCTTACCTGGGCTAAAGGCTTTGAATCCTGTGGCCTCTTCAATCATCTTCACGAAAGCTCCGCAACCCGGCCTTACTCCACCGTCTTGGGTTGGACAGTTTGGATCGAGGTTGGTGGCAATCAATTTCGCCCCGTCGGTTACCATCTGCACAGCTTTTTCCAAAGCCTCCAAAGTCATGGTTCGGCCTTCACCGACCACCACAAAATCAGGGCGATGGTCGACAATCGCAATGCCAACGCGATCCAAGGCATTGAGGAGACCTCCTTCACCGATCACATAGGCCGTACCATCCGGCTTATGCGCTGCGAGATAATTGGCAGTCGCCACCGCGCTGGTGAAAATATTCTCCTGGTTGACGCGAAAGCCCATACGCTGCAACCTTGTGGCAATGTCCATGGGTGTGCGTTGGCTGTTGTTGGTTAAAAACATAAACGGAACATCGAGTTCATGCAGACGGTCAATAAACTCCACCGCACCCGAAATAATCTGCGTTCCGCGATACACAACGCCATCCATGTCGATCAGAAAACCCATCTTCATTGCTTATACTCCTGGAAAAAAGCTCCAATGTCTAAGGATTGTCGCCCCACTGGGACCTTGAATTCAAGCAGAATTCAGACTGTCTCTGAATTCCAGACAAGTCACCGATGGCCAGCAGCCGACATGACTGTGGTTTCGCAAGGGACCGTTGCCGCGCCGCAACTACTGTTTAACCTACCGGATCGACCGGGAAATCCGCTTATCAATTGACTTTTTCCCGGTCTTTTCTGTATCTTAGGCCGATTTTATCGCCTTAGGATGGCCATGCAAAAGTCTCATTTTCTCAACTATTCCCGACTCGAATTTCGCCAGCTCTTTAAAGACTGGGGACTCCCGACCTTTCGCGCCGATCAGGTCGCTCACTGGATTTACAAAGCCGGCATTCGTGATCCGGAACAGATGAGCAATCTGAGCAAAGACTTGCGTCAGAAGCTTTTCACGGAGCTCGACTGGCACATGCCAGAAGTCATCAGCCGGCTGGATTCGGTGGACGGTTCTTCCAAACTTCTGCTTCGAAGCCACAAAGGCCATACGATTGAATCCGTTATCTTACGTTACGAGAACCGTACCAGTCTCTGTGTGTCAAGCCAAGTAGGGTGTAAACTGGCCTGTGACTTTTGCCAGACGGGCAAACTTGGATTTGTTCGTCATCTCGAACGAGCTGAGATTCTAGCCCAGCTTTATTTGGCCAATGAGATTCTCAAAGCTGAAGACCTTCGAGTCTCTCACGTTGTGTTCATGGGCATGGGTGAACCGCTCGATAACTACGAAAATACCGTGGGTGCCGCCAACGTAATGATGGCCGAAGATGGATTCTTTCTCTCGGCGCGTCATGTCACCCTTTCAACGTCTGGACTCGCACCGGAAATCGAAAAGTTAGCGGTCGATTCCAGAGCATCACTCGCCTTGTCTTTGCACGCTTCGCGCGACGACTTGCGAACATCACTGATGCCAATCAACCGTCGTTATAATTTGGATCGGTTGAAAGAGGCCTTGCTGTACTATCAAAAAACGACAGGACGGAAGATCACGATCGAATATATTCTGATCAAAGATAGCAACTGCGGCCTGCGTGAAGCTAAAGAATTGGTTAAATTCATTCATGGGCTCCGCACCAAAGTCAATCTCATCCCCTTTAATGCTCATCCAGGCTTGCCTTATGACCGTCCAGAGGATGAAGATATCCGGACCTTCCAAAAGTATCTGGCCGATCGATCGATTCCAGCCCCTGTCCGCTATTCAAAAGGTTTGGATGTTTCAGGAGCCTGTGGTCAACTCGCTGCCAAGCATGCTGAATCCATTCATGCAATCCCAGAGCGCAAGCGCCTCGTCATCAAAGATGATTTCAACATGCAAGTCGGTATTTCTTAGGTAAAACAGCAGGATTCTGGGCATGCCTTAGCATGCCCATGGGTCAAAGACTCGCTGAAGAATCCGCTTGTGGCTGGATGGGAGAAGTCGGCTGCAAGGCCCGAAAGTAGCAATCGCAGCAGGTCGGAAGATATTTTTCTTCCGTCCCAAGATCCACAATCGGTCCATCAATCGAGGGTTTTCCACCCAACAATTTCAGATTGAACACGGCTTTGCGATTGCAATAGGCGCAGGTGGTTTTAATCTCTTCAATGGCATCAGCGAGTTCCATAAGCCTTTGCGCTCCAGCAAAAAGCTTGGCCCTGAAATCGGTGCGAAGGCCATAGCAAATCACGGGAACATCCAGAAGCCTTGTCACTTGCCTCAGCTGATCGATCAGATGAGGTTCCAAGAATTGGGCTTCATCCACCAGAATACAATGGTAGTCGCGCAGAACCGTCAGCGATAGCTGGCTGTGTTCGTCCACTAAGAGGTCAGCATCGCGGGTGAGACCCGCTCGAGACCTTATCACTTCCGCTCCAAAGCGAGTATCCATGCGGGGCTTAATCAAGAACACCAATTTGTCCTGCTGCTGATAGGCGTGAGCCACAGCGAGCAAGTTCAAGGTCTTGGCGCTGCCAACAGTACCGTAGCGAAAATAGAGCTTGGCCATAGAGTTCCTCAGCCTTCATCGCCAGAATTGCCTGCACCACCACCTTTATCGGGTTCCGTCGCTCCCTTGGGAACAATCCTAGGAGCGATTCGCGGCCTATTTTCCTGGCTCTGAGTCGATCGATCACCTTCAGCTGGATCTTGACCTTGCCCATTCTGAGGGCGATTTTTCTCACCACCCTGCTGTTGGCCACGATCAAACTTCGGCTTTTTCTGCTGACGCCTTTGGTGGTCACCACCACGATTTTGCTGCTGAGCTTGAATGGATTTTTCTCCAGTAGCTCCTTCGGCTTTCGGACTACGATCCGATCGTTCGGGGCGTGCTTGTTCTTCAGGCTTGGGGGCATTCTTATCGCGCGGTTTCAGCGCCTGCAGACCCGGTTGGCGAGGTCTATCCTGCTGCGGACGCCTTGGCGCTTCACGACCTTGAATAGGTTCTGAGGCGGATTCACGCTGGCGAGCGACTTCTTCACTATCATCCAACGCTGTGATATCGCCTTCACCCATGAGGGAACCGAAATCTAAATCACTTCCCCAATCATCATCCGCCACTCCCTGGCGGGCATCGACGACTTCCAGTTCCTTGATGGGAATGGATCGCTGCTCGCCGCTGTCCAGCTCTACAAGCATGGTCTGATTCAAGATGTCACCCTTGATCACGTCGCCGTAGCTTTCATCAACCAGCAAACGAACACGGGCACCTTTAGGCAAAAGCATTTGCCTCAGGTCACTATAGGTTTCATCTTCGTAGGTTAAACAACAAAGCAAGCGACCGCAGCCGCCTGAAACCTTGCTCGGATTCAGTGCAAGATTTTGATTTTTTGCCATTTTGATCGACACTGGCACAAACTCGCGCAGAAAACTCGAGCAGCAGAATTCACGTCCACAAATCCCGATACCGCCTGATAATTTGGCTTCATCGCGGGCACCGACCTGCTTCAATTCCACACGGGTTTTGAGTCCACCTGCTAATTCCTTGACCAATTCTCGGAAATCGACCCGACCTGGAGCTGAAAAATAGACGATGACTTTGTTGCCACCGAATTGGATTTCCACACCGATCACCCGCATTTCCAAGTTCAGATCCTTGATCTTTTCCTTGGTGAAGCTCTCAGCAAACTCAGGAGTGAGGCGTCCAGAAGAATCACGATCCTTACGGGAGGCAATTCTTACGATGGGCTTGAGTCCACCTTCAGAGTTATCTATTTCAACATAAGCCACTCGCTTGACTTCGGCTAAACTTGGTCCTCGTTCCGTCTCGACGACAACACGATCACCGATGCTCAAGCGAAAATCTTTGGCATCGAAATCGTATATCTTGCCGGCTCTGCGAAACTGAACTCCGACAATATTTATTCCATCCATTTCGCATTATCCTTGTGCGCTTAAAGAGCTGTGTCCGACCCCAAGGCTTCAGCTGCCATCTGAACGTTCAGATAGTTCTGACCATGACCACCCGCTCGGTAGATCTGCTGCAGCACTCGACGTCTCTGCCTCAGGAGACGAGGATCGGGTGCGCCAAGAGATGCTGGCCAAGAGGAAGATCGTTCAGCGCTGAGGCCGAGGCTCCACTTATAGTATCGATTTAATAGCAGCTCGAAGTGCTGAGCAAGCTCATTCGCCTTCCACCCCTGCTGCTTGAGCAGTTCCTGGACTTCCTGCATGTCCCGCCCTTCCAACGGCTTGAGCAGTAGGCTACCCAATCTTTGAAGAGCTTCCTCTTCAGCTGAAGACGCCAGTTTCAAGGCCTGCAGTGCACGGCCCGGTGCTAAACTATAGCGTTCCAGTGATTCACGAGCCCTTGCTTCGTCATGATCAAGTCCCAATTCCTTCGCTTTGCGCATCAGGAGGGCGAGGCTTTCGTCCAATGGAGGAGGCTCTACATGCCAACGCACAAGTCGGGACGTGATGGTCGGAAGAAGTTGTAGGGGTCGACTGCTGGACAGGAGCACGAGGGTTCGAGGAGGAGGCTCTTCCAAAGTCTTCAGAAGACGATTGGCGGCCTAATCAGTCATTTCCTCGACATCAACGATGACGACCACGCGTTGACCTCGACCCTGACCTAAACCCGATGCTTGGTAGCTTAGATGCTCTTGGATCAATTCCGCTTCGGCCACTTTAATGGGACCATCGGTTTCCATCCAGAGTAAATCGGGCTGGTAACCATGAATAACGGAATGGCAACCAGGACAAATCCCGCAAGCACGACGTTCTTCGCAATAAAGTGTTGCGGTGAGGCGTGCTAGGAGTTTTCTTTTGCCAATTGCTGCTCGGCCTTCAAACAATAAGACCTGAGGCAAACGATCCGCCTGAATCAATTCATCAAAGGCTTCTCTTATGCCTTGAAATCCAATCAAATCATCGAATGGATGCAAAACCGTGGCGATAGTTTCGGTCTTTTTTGGGGCTCGGCTCATAGCGACCAACGTTGACGAATGACGTCCATAGCTTGCTGTACCATCACTTCTGGTTTGGCATCGGCTCCGATCAGAACTATACGATCGGGAAATTTTTTGGCGAGGCTCAGATAGCCTTGACGCAACTTTTCATGCATGGCCTTTGAGCCGGCATCGAAGCGATTCCGAGTAGGAGCAGCTAAACCCTGAGCCTTCTCACGCGATTCAATTCTCTGCAAGGCAAGCTCAACAGGGCAATCCAAAATAAACGATAGATGCGGATGACAGTTGCCTACCGAAAAAGCCACAATGGGCTCCAAATCTTGAGCGTCCAAACCACCCAAAACACCCTGATAAACGCGCGTCGAATCGTAAAAACGATCGCAAAGGACCCATTTGCCTTCATGTAGCAGGGGCTTGACCCGCATGGCGACATGCTGAGCCCGAGCCGCTGAAACCAGTAATAACTCGGCGGCAGGCGTTGGTTTATCACCCTCGGGAGGATGTAAAAACAATTCTCGGAGGCCGTCCGCCAGTGGCGTTCCACCGGGTTCTCGACTTAAAACGACGGGAATTCCCGCCATCTGCAGAGCTTGACTCAAGCCATGCGTGAACACCGATTTGCCGGCACCTTCTCCACCTTCGACAGTAATAAATCGCGCTTGCAATGCTAGGACCGCTCCATCTGCCGGTTCAATTCGGGTCTGCTGGCCTAACAGGGGCCAACTCTTAAACTTTCATTATTACCAGAAAATCGAGCTTTGAGCCGCAAGATTCGACTCTTACCAAAGGGTCTAAAGTCGGATGGACGCTTCTGGCTACACTTTTTTCAGATACCGCCGAAACACCCCAGGGAAAGCCCTGTTACGTCTTGTCAGGGCTGGGTATCCAAGGTGTGGGTACAGCTTCGAATTCAGGAAGGGTCGATGGCGAAGAACACTTATGTGTTAGGAAGAAGAATTGCCAGAGGCGGCATGGCCGAGATTTATCTTGGCATAGCCGTTGGCGAAGCTGCTTTCCAAAAAATCGTCGCTGTCAAGCGCATCCTGCCCCATTATGCCCAGGATCGTGAGTTCATCGAGATGTTCCGCGATGAAGCTCATATCTGTAAACGACTCCAGCACAATAACATCGTCCAGGTCTATGACTTTACCGAAGTCGATGGATCCTATGCCCTGATCATGGAGCATGTGGACGGCGCTGACTTGCGCTCGTTGCTGTCGGCCTGTGAAACGGCGAAGACCCGTTTGTCCTTGCCCATGACTCTGCATATCGCCGCCTGTGCAGCACGCGCCTTGCATTATGCCCATACCAAGGCCGATGACATTACCAGCGAACCCTTGGGCATCGTTCATCGCGATATATCACCACAGAACATCCTCATCAGCTACGAGGGGGATGTAAAGATTACCGACTTCGGTATCGCTTCCGCCGAAAACAAGCTAACAGAAACCAAACCAGGTGTGGTGAAGGGCAAGTATTCCTATATGAGCCCCGAGCAGGTTCTCGCCAAACCTCTGGATGGACGTTCAGATGTATTCAGTCTTGCGGTGGTGCTCTGGGAAACTCTGGCCATGAAACGGCTATTTGCCGGCATGTCCGAAGTGGAGAGTATTCGCAAAGTTCAAAACTGCGAAGTCCCCTATGATATTGGTGAGCTGAATCCAGAAGTAGACAAAGAGCTCAAAGCCATCGTCATGAAAGGCTTGGCCAAAGACAGGAAAGAACGCTACCAAACGGCAGCGGCCTTTGAAAAGGATCTTTCTCGCTACCTGCATTCACGCTATTCGGAATTCACTTCGCGGGAATTGGGTAACTTCCTCAAGCGCATTCTGGCTAAACGCCGTGATAAAACCCAAGAAGATATTCGGGAAACTTTGGCCCAGGCATCGAAGCCTTCAACGGCTTCACAAAACGTCGCCGTTGGTCAAAGCACCAACATGCAGGCGCAAATCCTGGCCGAATCAGCCGCATCTCGCAGTGCCAACAATGAGCTACCAGTCACCGATTCATCCCGCATCAATGCGAATCTTGCGGCCCCGCCCATGGAAGAGCGAACCATTACCTTGTCAGGCGGATTCAAAAAGAATTCACCTTCTCGCATTATGGTTGTCGATCAAGCCTACCAAGCGGAAAGCACGGCGACTCGCCAAAGAAACCGCAATAATGTTTCGCCGCCTCCTAGAAAGGCGACCAGGAGCAAGGCTCCCCTTGTCCTCTTGCTGGTGGGAATGCTGGTAGGGGTCCTCTATTTCAACCGCGACGAACTGATCATCGATAAAAAGTTACAAATTGATCTACGTTCGTCGCCGGAAGTCATTACCTTGAAAGTCAATGGAGTTAAAATCTACGACGGTGCTTTTGTCAAATCACCTGTAAAACTCCGCCTATCGCCGGGTGCTTATGAGCTGGAAATCAGCCGTCCCGGTTATCAACGAGAGGTCATCCGCTTCCAAGGAGACGCCGGCGAAACTCTGAAGCCAGAAAAAATCTTCTTGAAGAAACTTCCTCATGCACAGCTCTTTCCGGTAAGACTCTTGTCATCTGGAAATAAAGTCTTTGTCGATATTGACAACGGCCTGTTCGAAGGGGAAACCCCTCTGACTGTAGAGTTGACGCCCAATACCTCGCACTATGTAACTTTCCGCGCTGTCGATGAGAGTGCTCAGTACAAGTGCGAATTCAAAATTGATCGCGCCCCGCAGCCCGGGGTTCCCTCGACTCTCGTCATAACACCCGCTGCGTCCGGCCAAAAGGCTCGCTGCCAGATTAAAAACTAGACGAAGCGCTACGTGCTGGCGTGACCATCCGTCACAGCTATAATTATGTCGCAAGTACCAACAGATTGTAGATAAAGACGGCAAATTTCTCTATCCCTCCGCCCGTATGTGCAGCTTCCAACGCAGCGAAATATTCCAATTTCTTGTCTTTGGGGATAACCGTCCATGGCAGCCCGCCAGACACCAGTCCAACATTCAAAAGAAACCGCGCTGTTCGACCATTTCCATCCAAGTAGGGATGAATATAGACCTGGGCATGATGCGACAGCACAGCTCTTTTGAAGGGATGGGTCTCGCCCGCATAAAGCTCCTGAAAACTTTCCATAGCATCCATCAGACTGTGTTGGGATGGGGGAACGTGCTGGGAATCTCGAATATAGACTGGGGAATTTCGATAGCCGATTATAGAGGCCGTTGAACCGCCGTAAGCCTGGATATTGTGTTTGAAAAGCGCGACCCGCCACTCGGCAAGATCCTCAAAAATGATTTGGTTTGGATCCCCGCCGGCGTGAATCTTCTTCAAACTTTCTTTCACCAAAAGAAAAGCATCATGATACCCCAAGGCGCATAAATGGGAAATACCCATCCCCATTTTTTTAAGGTGGTCTGTTCGATCCGTGAAAGTGTGCTCAGTTTAAAAACATTTCCTCCCCCAGCGGCTGCTTTTGCCGATTTGAGTGCCTGAGCTATTTTCTCGTTCAGGGGAGCCACCTTTTTAGCCACAATAAGTCTCCGGATAGAGCCATTATGTTCTGCTTCTAATAGATCATAACTTCCTGTCTGCAATAAATCATTAGTTTCTGCAGTTAATAAAGCATGAATAGTTGTTAACTAATTGTAACTAATAGCTATAGATCTGAAGATCGAACTCCAAGTTGGGAAATATATACTCCTGCCTGACTCAAGCACTCAAGCGCAAGAGTGAGAAGACTTCACCATCAACCCCAGGATGAATGCGGCTGACGCTTATAAGACTCTGCGGATCGAGAAATGGAACCAAGGCGCCCGAAAGCAGGGTATCACCGGGCGCCCCCCGGCTGCAGACCTGCCCAACGATATCGACAACAGGTCCCACGACCATATAATCCTGCCTGTGCGGAGCTCCGAGCATTCCAACCAATCCCGAACCTTGATGAATGCCTATTCTCATTGCAAACACCCAGCCTTCGCTCTGCTGCCAGACTCGATTCAACTCTTCAAGTCTTGCTTGCATCATTCTTGAGCAACGAGCAACAGCCTGGGCCTGTTCGGCTTCTTCAGCTGTCCCCGGCACTCCAAATACGGCCAGGATCGTGCCATTGACAAACTTGTCAATCAAGCCTCCCTCATGCCCTATAACATCCATCATTTCTCCGAGATAGGTATTGAGCATGCGCCCAACGCGATGAGGGCCGAGGATCTCGACGGCTCGAGTGAAATTGCAGAGCTCGCACTGCAAAACAGTAACGCGACGTTGCCGGGGCGAGTCCTCAATATTTTTACGACCGGCCATCACCTCCTGCACCATTTGATTCGGCAGGTAGCGCTGCAAAAGATTTTTTTGCAGACTTTCGGTTAGTTCAGAAATCTTATGCCGACGTTTGCGAACCCGAAAAAAATCGACAGCAAATATGATAGCGATCAAGCCAGTGGATATCAGAATCCAGCTGAGCATTTCGCTCTTTTTTCTGTGATTATCTAACTCCAGGACCTGCAATCGTCCTTTCTGTTCGAGACGCTTATTTTCCCGTTCTTTTCGTTCAATATTGAACAAAGCCGCGTAGTAGAGCGAACTTTCGACATTTTTTTGATCGGCTAACTTTTTCTCCAGCCGATTGACCTGATCGAATGACTCATAGGCGTCTTTCCATCGCCCTTCCAAAGTCGCCAATCGACCTCGAAGCAGGGCATGATTCAAGCGCGATTGGATCGACAGCTTGGGACCCATTTGCGATTGAATGATTTTCCAATCGCTTGCGGCAGACCTTCTATCCTTCAATTCAAGATGAGCTTCCATTTTCTTTTCAGCAACCGCTGCTATTTGCAGCAGATTATTGGTCTTTTCAAAATACAAAAATGAAGGCTGCAGAGCTCGTAGAGCTTCAGCCCATTTTTTCTCTTGAATAAGAACTGCTCCCAAGTATTTTTCGCAGTAAGCAACTCCCGTCCAGTCTTCAATTTCCACCGCCAGCTTCTTGGCAGATTCGAAGGTTTTTTTTGCCAATGCCAATTGATTATCGCTAGCATAGGCAAAACCCAAATTGGACAAATAGATCTGCAGATCCTGACGACGCGGCGTGGAACTTTCCCGGATTCGCTTGACCAGCTCTTCCAGTATTTTGATGCCTTCTCCAATACGCACCCGAAGACCGCCCACATAAAACAATGCCAGTCGGTTGGCGACGCTCCCATAGACCTCACTCTCTGGCTTGTTCTTGACCAGTTCATAGGCCTGAAGGTAATGAATCAAAGCGGCTTGGTAGTTCGCTTCATCCTTCTCCAAATTGCCTTGATTGCTGAGCACCAAAGCTTGAGAATCGTAATCACCTAGTTTCAAACTGAGCTCAAAGGCCCTATCCAGATCAGCTCGAACTCCGTCTATTTTATCATGATCATAGGCAAAGGCTGCCTTACTTTGGAGCAGAGTGATTTCGATTTTAGGATCGGGATGACTCTTCAGGAGAGTGAATCCTTCGTCCAAAAGTCGCTCGGAGTTGCGAAAGGTTTTTGTTACGCTTTCATATTCCAGCCAATGTACGATTACTTTGAGGCGTAATTCCGGGGAGTTTTGAACCAGAGGATTCGAAGCCACTTTTTCCAAAAGGGCCGAAGCCTGCTGCGGCACATCCCGAAGAGCATCTTCGATCTGCTGAAACTGTGCGTCCAATTCCTGACGTGACGCCGCAGTAGCCAAGAATGGCCAAGTGAGCCAAAGGAATAGGAATAGGCGTCGACCGATCATATCTTCTCCCTGTGCCTACGAAGCAAGGTTTTTTTGGACACGGGTCCCTTCAAGGATAAGCTCCGCTACCCGCATGGGCCGGTTCAATCCTTTGATCTGCTGAAATCCAAGTTCCCGAATGCTCTCAGCTTTAGCAAAGGGAATGACCGTTTCCGAGAGGAGACATTGTCCACTCAATGCTCCCACTTCCATAGCCTCAGCCACCTGCCAAGCCAGTCCCAATGCCGTAAAATCTATGCGGCGCGCGCAACCAAAACTTCCCACTATAACTTTGCCTTGATGGAGCGACGCACGAAGCGTGAGTGGTCTTTGCAGCTTGGGTTGCCATTTATGATTGGCCTCTCGAAACGCCTTATGCAGACTCTGCAAACATTGAATAGCACGCCTTGCAGACTCTGCTGCATCAAGGCTAATCGGCGCTCCAAATAGACCAGAGACTCGCCCACCGTAGCATTTATCCAGGGTTCCACCCTGAGCAAAGATCGCTTGGCTCATGAGTTCCGTCATCTCATTGAGCAGTTCCACCTCCTGAGCCAAGGGCAGGGATCCAATACCCGGCTTGAACCCATCAATCGAGACAAATAGCAAAGTCACTGTCGCTTCGCGCGGCTTCTCGTCAAAATTAGCCTGACCATTGGCAACAGCTTGAGCTAGTTCAGGGGCAAGAAAACGTCCCAAAACCTGCCCACGCATTCTGCGGTGCATGGTCAGAATTTCGGTCGTTTTGCGCTTGACGCGCACAAAGTCAAAAACACAAGAAAGGCATATAATCACCAGGGAAATAAGCATCCAAATCTTGAGCTGCTCTTGCTTTTGATTTTGCTCCAGCTGGAGTTGTTGAATTCTTTCTCTTTCTTGCAGATTGAGTCGCTCCATCTCCTGCCTTGAAGCTTCAAATTCCATCAGCATGCGCTGGGTTCTGTCGGAATCTTCCTTGGCTATGAAATCCCGCCAATGCTTCCAACTCTCATAAATTGTTTGAGTGGCCTGTTCATAGCGGCCTCGGCTGGAATGAATTCTTGCCTTAAAGTCATCCATATCCACTTTAGGAAGATCGGTACTGTCCTTTTGCATAGCTTCAATTTTCGCGAGTAATTTTTCTGCTTCATCGACTTGAGATTGGTGCAGCAAGAGGTCAAGCAGGAGTTGTGTACTTTCCTGAACTCTAAAGGGATTGCCTATCTTTTCAAAAGCAGACAACGCTTCCCTAGTCAGTTTTTCGGCCTGAGCATACTGCTCGGCTTGATTGAGAACAAAGCCCATCCCCAGCTTGCCAAAAGCCGTTACATTGGGATCGCCCAGTGCTTCGGCAAATGTCAGACCCTCTTGCATAGTTTCTTGGGCTTTCGTCAGCTGTTCAGAGCTTGCATAAGCAATCGCCAGATTGTAAAGCATCTCAAAGCCTAGAAAACGCCGCTTGTGATCTTTAAGGAAGTTCCGAACCTCTTCGGCTAAGGCCAATACTGTTTCAAGATCTCCGCCTTCCCGCAGATTTTGCTGAGTAACGACCAAATCATTGAGGATGGAATAGTAGAATTCATCTTTTTCCAAGCGCGGCAGCAGAGCAAGCACCTTTTGCATCATGCCAGCACCCAAAAGAGGACGCCTTGATGCGGCGGCGGCGGCAGCATAACTGGTTAAAGCTCGCGCAAGGATCTGATCATCACCCGTGGCTTCAATAGCTTCGATGAGGGCATCAAATTTCGCCGAAAGTTTGTCCCATGGAGTCGCGCCGAGCGAGGAACCTGCGTCGACTTCGGTCAGTTGCAGCGAGAATTTATGGTGCCGGTTCTCAATCCAAGCACCGCTTTGAAGTGCCTCGGCGGCGATGCGGCGAGCGTCATCGAACTTTTCCAGTTTGGTCATCGCCAGCACCTGCAAGGCTTTGATTTCTAGCCAAGCTTGGCCGGCTTTCGATCCGCCTATGGATTCGGACATGTGTTCGGCCCGGACGATGGCTTGCTCAGGCGCGTCAAAGACCATGCTTTTCAGTTCGACTAAATCTGTGGAGACAGAGGACGCAGCGACCCCAATCGTTGGGATCAACACCCACACATAGAGACATGTGATGATACTTTGGCTGAGTCGACGCAAAGGCATAAAATTATCCCATAATCTCCTAGTCGTTTCGGATCAATCCGCTGCGAACTGAAGAATTGGGATAGGGAAATAAGCAGAGATCACAGCAGTCAAAGCTGCTGGGACTAGCGCACGGGTTTGGGAAATTCAATAATAGTTGCGCCGCGCCCTTTGGATTTAAGGGCTTGTGACCTCAAAGGATGGGACTTGTTTTTTTGCTCAAGTGACGTTGGTCGGCTGACAATAGGCTCTTCCCCCTGGCGAACCATTAGGGTCGCGAGACCGCCCTCTTCCAGCAATTTGCTCGCCGCCAATCCAGCGCGAATAACATGGGCGGTTTTCAGGTCCAGGTCAGGATTGCTAGGCAGACGATCGATACCCAGATTTTGCTGCGCCCGAATGACAATCTGAACGGCCTCTTCAACCTGTCCACTGAGCAGATAAAGCCTTTGCATGTCGCTGTAGAGCATACAAAGTAACCTGCGCAATTTAAGTGGCAGGGGTTTACCGGCTTTTTGCTGCTGTTCCAAATGCAGGACCAAAGGCCTTAGTAGCACGACTGATTGCTGATAGTTACCCATTCGGCAATCCAGCCTTGCTCGCAACAAAGCAGCAAAGAGTCTCTGCCGCATCAAGTAGCCGGCATGATCGGCAAGTTGAAAAAGATGATCCAAACGCCGAAAGAAACTCAGGGGGGCTGCCAGAACCAAACAGATTGCCAGCCCTAAGGATTCAAGAAACTCCAGCATGATCTTCATAAGATACTCTTTACCGGCACATGGTGAGCGCAATGATAAGACCCTATCCTCTACCACGTTTTTCGTGCAGATTCTATGGCATCCATATACACTCGTAAAAACAAGCAGCACTTTTCCCGCAGGATATGGAGCGCACATGACCTCGACGCCGTGGTCCCGATTGCTTGCAAAAATTGGCCTGGATCGACCGGAGCTGCGATCCTGGGCCCTCTACGATGTGGCCAATTCTGCCTTCGCCACCACCATCATGGTGGCCATCCTTCCGGTTTACTTCAATGATTCTATTGCCAAAGATTTGCCTGCCAATATGAGAACGGCCTATTGGGCCTACTTCAACACAGCAACGATGATCGCCGTCGCTTTGGTGTCTCCTTCCCTTGGCTATATTGCGGATGTTTTCGCAGCCAAGAAGAAGTTCCTGGCCTTCTTTACTTTTACAGGTGTGCTCTCCTCCATCGCTTTGGCATGGGTCCAACCGGGACAGTGGATGCTTGCAGGTATGCTCTTTATTCTGGGCTGCTTTTCGTTTTTTGTTGGGAATATTTTTTACGAAGCCATGCTTCCCCATATTGCCAAGGATAGCGAGATTCATCGCGTATCCAACTCAGGATATGCCGTGGGTTATATTGGGGGTGGTGTCCTGTTGGCTATCAACCTGATGTGGGTCCTTAATCCGACGCTCTTTGGACTGGCGGATTCCGGTGCGGGAGTTCGTTTATCGTTTATTTCGGTCGGTGTCTGCTGGTTTCTGTTTAGCATACCGCTCTTCCGAAATGTTCCTGAACCCTCTATTCGGCAAGCTGTTCGGCCAAAAATTCTGCTCACGGCCGTAAAATCCATAGTGCAATTGAAGACCACCTTTACTCAACTTAAAAAATATCCTGAAGTCTTGATGTTCCTGCTAGCTTTTTGGGCCTTCAGTGACGGCATTGGTACCATTATGAACATGGCAACCATCTATGGACGAGAGGTCGGCATTGGAGCCAATGATCTCATTATTGCAATTTTAGTTGTGCAATTTTTGGGCGTACCCTGCTCTTTTCTGTTCGGCCCCTTGACTGATCGCATCGGTCCCAAAAAGGCTTTAATGCTGTCCCTTCTTGTGTATACGTTTATCTCCATCGTCGGCTATTTCATGACAACGGCGGTCCATTTTTGGATCTTGGCGATTGGAGTCGCAAGTGTGCAGGGCGGCAGTCAGGCAGTCAGTCGTTCGATTTTTGCCCAGATGGTTCCATTGAAACATAGCGGGGAATTTTTTGGCTTGTTCAGCGTTTCATCAAAATTTGCCGGTGTCTTTGGACCACTCATCTTCGGAATTTTAGCCGAAAACACTGGAGGCAGTCGGTTGAGCGTTCTGTTTATCGTCCTGCTCTTTGTGGTAGGAATGGTACTGCTGAATAAAGTCAATGTAGAGAAGGGCAAGCAAGAGGCCCAGGCCTCTTGATCATTGATGAGCAGCAAGAGCGGGAGCCTTAAGGCTCTCGTTCAAGTTTCAAATGGCTCGACTTCTTCGAGGAAGTCCACAAACTTAAAGCTCACGAGTTCGGCGGCTGGAATGATACGCATATCGCCATCGGAAGCGTCATCATCTTCTTTGGTCGCCAGATAGCTGCCTTCAGAATTGGCCCCCGGATGATAATTGATCACCTGCCACATCTGCTTTTTTTCTTTATCGAATACGCGAAACGGTAACATAAGCGACACAACCTCTACCTTTGCTGTGATTCTCTCAACCTTCGACAGGGTCTGTTAAAGAAGCTTCGAAGGATCAGAGACCTGTTAAATCTTCTGACAAGGCATTCCCTTGATGGGGTCCCAGACCTTCAATTGCCTTTTTTACCTCGTTCTTTCAAACGCTTAGGCCGATCGTGTATGGTCCGAGACTTGACGTCGACAGTCTTTCGGCGAATCAAGGACGGCAAGGATATCTCATACAGCTGCTCGGTGACAATCTTTTCCAGATTGGATCGAGTGGGTCCACGTTCTAACAGATTGGCTATCGTCTCGATCAGTGGAGCATGGCGCAATGAAAATCGACGCCCTGCAAAATCAATCACGATTCCGAAACGGGGCAGCCAGGAAAATTTCCGAGAGCGACTTTTTTCACTGGGATCGACGCGGAAGAGATTGACGAACATACCAACTCCGTTCCTTCTGATTAGATTGGCAGGGGCAGCCAGCTCATCCTAACACCGTTTTGCTGCCTTGACTCGGCTGTTTTCTGCAGAAGACCTTTCATGTTTTCCAAAGAGGCCCAAACTTCCTTTTCCTCAATGCCGATGATAGGTCCACGACCTTGCGGAGTCTTGTCGGACGCTTGCAGAGCGCGATGCCGATCATTCTGAGGACACCAAGTTCTTGCAAACGTTGGCCCATGTATCTGCAGCGAGGGAGTGTCGACGGCGACGGTCACATGACTTGGGCCATTGGAATTTCCTAGAAATAGATCACAAGAGGCCAGAAGGGCTGCCATCTCCCGAAAGCCGGTCGCTGGTGCCAAACGAGTTGGCTCATGACAAAGGGCCATGACATCTCGCACAAAGCCCTCTTCGCCTGGCCCCCAAAGCCAAATCACCGCAGCACCCCAATGGCGAACCAGCTGATCAGCTATCCGAGCATATCGATCCTTGGGCCATTGCCGATCCTCACGCCTATGAGTCGGACTGATCGCGACCCGCAAAGGGGCAGCCTCAAAATTTTTGTCATCGTGAAGAAGACGCAAGAGGGGGGCGGTGTGCGCTTCATTCCAAGGCAAATCAAGTCGCTGGCTTTGTGGAGCTATGCCGAGCTTTTGCAGATATCGAAATTTTTCCGTTACGATATATTCCACCTGCTTACCCTGCTCAACTTGCTCGGTAAACAGCCAGGAACGACGCGAGGCAAAGGCCAGCCTGCGGCTCGCTCCAGTGAGCCTTGCATACAAAGCACTGCGAGGGTTGTACATGAAATCCAACACGATATCATATTCAGCCTGGCGCAATTGCTTGACCAAGGCAGCATCTTGCCGAAGATTACCCTTGGGATCGTAAGTCAGATGCCGCCGAACATAAGGATTGCTGTCCACGATCAAGCGGCCCATGGGATGGGAGAGAAAGTCGATTTCTGCATCAGGCCAAGCGCGCTTGAGCTCACGTAGGCAAGGCGTAGTGAGCATAATATCGCCAAGTTGGCGAAGCTGAATCAGCAGAATCTTGCGGGCCATAGTCGCACCTATGCAGAGTTTTTCAACCAAGCATGCGACCATACCGGAGCTCTGGATGACGGGAAAGCGGTACTTTTACCAGAATGTTCAGAGTCCAACAATTTTAAAGGCAAGCTCAGCCATTTCCTTGCCACCGCGATGACCGACCATCATGCCCGTCACAGTCGGCGAGGCTTGCCAAGCTACGATATTCCATTTATCAGAGGCATAGGTCTGATACACCAATCCCTCAAAATTACCGGATTCGGATTTGGGCAACTGCTCAAGCTTGCCATCCCAAAGAAAGAGATAAAGCTTCTCACGATTGTTTTTGCCGGTGAATTGCACGGCCATTATCTTTGATACTTCATAGTCGATCACCGTTCCACCGTTCAACTCCCAATCGCCCCCAGGTTCCCGCATCGGCTTGGGCAGGAAGCCGAGTTCTGGCACGCGCTTAAAATAGGTGTTGAGTTCGTCCAATTTATCGGTCGGGAAATCCAATCGACCCTCGGGATCTTCCGACATCACGATCGCTTCATAGATGAGTGAATCCAGGGCTTTGAAAGCTGCTTTCTTTTCTGGTCCGAAAAACTTAAAGCCACCATACACAAGCAGACCCAGAAAACCGATCAGCAGTACAAAACGCATAGCGTTGCCAAACAGCTCCGAACGTCCGACATCATCGATATCATGGGCTTCGTGATTGGCACGAGCAGCATCGTCTTCCACTAAATCGTGGATATCGTGCATATGCTTTTCGTCCAGATAAAGCCTCTGTGCTTCTATCTGCAGCCGTCCCCGACGAATACCATAGTCAGTCGTGAGACTTTCCAGTTTCAAGCGTTTGGCAATTTCGTCAAAGCGTTTGCGCTGATCATTGGGCAAAGCTTCATCTAAATATTCGGAAAGATAGGCATAAAGAAATTCTTCATCGCTCAATGCTGCAGTCTTCTGGGCCATGGCCTCGATCCTCCTCACAGACTATTCAAAGCGAAAACCCAACAGCCTTTTGCGACCTACAGTCAGGTGACGGCGTAGTTCGGTATCGTCCATCTTGGTAATCTCGCGGGCTTCATCCACCGAAAGTCCGACAACATCGACCAGAAAAAGACAGGCCCTTGTTTCTAGATCCAAAGGTTTCAGCAAGGGATAGAGCACGTTTTCACTGCTGTTCCCCTCCTGGTTGATCTCATGATGCAGCTCCCAGGCTCGCCTTAGGAGTTGGAGGCGAATAACGGTAGCGTCCCGATTCAAGAGTTCAGGCAAACTGGGGACAATCGATTCATAGGTTTTAAAAACCAAGCGACCCGCGAAATCCTCGCTCAAGGTCATGGCAAAGCCAAAGCGCAAGAGTGTGTCTGCGTCCTGACAAAGCGTTTCAACGAAGAAGGCGGCAGCCCCAGCATCGTATTTTCGCGCACCATTCTGAGCCATATCCCGGCACCCCAATGTCAGCGGATATCCATCAATATTTTTTCTAAATGCAAAGTATAGGATACCCCTGAAAGGATGCGGGTGGCAAGTATGACCGCCTAATGCTAGGCGCAAAG
Source organism: Oligoflexus sp. (assembly GCA_041736645.1). Classification (GTDB taxonomy): domain Bacteria; phylum Bdellovibrionota_B; class Oligoflexia; order Oligoflexales; family Oligoflexaceae; genus Oligoflexus. The sequence continues at coordinate 47,701 of JBGSTF010000077.1, forward strand.
GCAAGTCCTTGAACTGAAGCCAGCTTTCCAGCGGTTTTTGCTGAGTGCCTGAGCGATTCCGTCTATACTGCCAAAGTCCGCACCCCTTTTGCAAAAAGGTCTTAATCGTGATCTGGAACAAATGGCTCATAGTGATCCCGGCTCGCCTCAGTTCAACCCGATTGCCCGAAAAACCATTGGCTGATTTAGCCGGAAAACCCCTGGTGGTGAGAGTCTTTGAACGGCTGAAACCACTTTTGGATCAAGGCGCGGATGTGGTCGTGGCTACTGATAGTGAACGGGTGCAAGAGGTTTGCCGATCCCATGCGGTGCCCAGCATTCTTACCGACACTCGCCATCAAAGCGGGACCGATCGCTGTGCAGAAGTTGCCCGCTTCCGTCCGAGTCCCTATGTATTGAATGTCCAGGGTGATGAACCCTTTGTTCACCTAGGTGATCTGGAAAGGCTTGCGCAGCTGATGATAAACCAGCAAGCAGCCATGGGCACCATGATGCATAAGAATAGTAAGATGGCCGACTACGAAAACCCTAATTGTGTCAAAGTTGTGACTAACGATGCCGCGCTAGCCCTCTATTTTTCGAGGTCACCTCTGCCCTATCTGAGAGCGCCTCAGACTTTTCAATCTTTTTGGCAGCATGTAGGCGTGTACGCATTCTCGGCCACAACACTCCAGAAATTTTGCACGCTCCCTCAGCATCCACTGGAGCTGGCGGAAAGTCTGGAGCAACTGCGCGCACTCGGGCACAATATTCCCATAGTCGTCAGCATTGCCGACCATCCTGCGATCGGTATCGATACACCCGAAGATTTAGAGGCTGCCCGTGCCCGCTTTTCGTAAGTTAGCCCTGCTCCTCGCCATACTTCCCGGAATCGCTCAAGCTCTTCCCATTGGCTTTGGTCGCAATCAAGGCGACTTGGTATACAAGGAGATCGTCAGCCCGAACTTTTTCATCTACCATGATGAACGCGCTCCCCACGAAGCCCAGCTGGTGCTGGAAGCCCTGGAGTCAGCCAGGCCCAGACTTGAAAACTGGATGCAGGTGAAACGCAAGGATCCTTTGAAAGTGATTCTGTCCTCGACAACAGCCAACCCCTCGTTCGCTAACTTTATCACCGATGCCGTTGAGCTACAGACCACAGCTCGAGGGGGACGTGACCTCGCTTGGCATGAATACACTCACAGTACAATGTATCGACATTTAGACAATATTTTCGGTCCAGCTGGCAGCATCATTCATTTGCCTTGGATGCCCGCCTGGTGGATCGAGGGACTTGCCGAAGCACTGAGCGTGTCGAATGGCTCGGACTTACAGTATGGGATCGAACGACACTACGCTTTATCTGGCAATTGGCCCAGCTATGATAAGTTGCATGCTCTGTACGATGGTAGCCGCTTTTCGACCATCGGCTATGCGATATCAGGATCTTTTGTTTCCTATATCCTTCGAAGCTATGACAGCGCTCGCTTGCCTCAGGTCCTGAGCACCTTCTACGACTACAGCATGCCGTGGTGGTGGCCTCTCACTTTTGTGCCTTTTAAAGAGTTCATGCCTATGGATGAAGCCCTCATCCAGTTCACAGGCAAGACCGGAGCCCAGCTGTATGAGGACTATAAAAAGGCTTCGACTCAATACTGGAAAAGTCAAAGTGATCTCGCCTTCTATCAATACAAAGACAAAGGCCTCGAAATCCTCAAAAGAAACGAAGGACTGCCCGCCAATACTCCAGGCTTGGGCTTGCCGGGTGAAGCCATTACCTTTAACTCGACGTTTTCTTTTCAAAGTCGCGGCGACAAGCTGTACTTCATCAATCGCGATGGCAGCGATCTCTTTGAAGCCGAAGTCCTGTGGAATAAAAACATCGCCACCGAATATAAAAAAGTGGTTTCCCTGCCTTCTGATGCCCTGAGTATTCGACTGGTACGAAAAAATTATATGCTCTACCTTACAGGCGAGAACAACGATAACCTGGATCCTTCCCGAACAGTGTGGCAGTTAAAAGGCAATAAAAAGACTGCACTCTTCACTAGGCCCGCCTATATTTCATCGCTTTATCTGAGCGAAGATAAGTTGATATGGTATGAAGAATTTTTAGAAAAAGCTCAAATCTGCTGGGCTCCGCGGCTTCTCGTGGAACGTGGCCAGACCATCAAAAAAGCCGACATCCGTTGCCCAGTTGCTGCCGTCTATCCTCAAACCTTGAATATTCTCGGTCAACGCGATAGCTTGGGCTCGGATGGTGAAGAGCTGGTCAGTGAAATCTGGCTGAGCCGCTCAGAAGAAACTCTCTATGGCGATCGCCATAAAATTCTCCGTTGGTCTCCTGCCGATGGAAAATTCCGCGAACTCCCCCAAGCCTTGCATGGCAAACCCATTTCCGTTGCATTCAATCAAAAAGATACCTGGCTTGCCCTGGCCGACCATACCCATCATTTCCTGAGAAAACTCGATAGCGTAGGACGCTGCCTGGAAGAAAGGGATTTAGCCAATATCGTCAGCGGTCTGCACAATGGAACCGGAGACTATCTCATGATGAGTCTTTGGCAGGAAAGTGGCGCTCTGGTGGTCCGGGTCAATGGCTTTGATTCACCTGTGAAACCCTGCCGCATACACGACGAACCAAGCTCCCCCTTGCTCAGAGCCATGCTCGACGGTGACAAGCCACTTAAGGATTTACTGATTGCTGATAGTCCCTGGCTCAACCGAAGCGAGGCGTCCATCACAGACGATCAGAAACGCATAGCCAGTGCTGCTGTTTTGGGTCAGAAGAAAATGCCGCAAAGCGAAGGATCTGAAGACATCCATTGGCGAGGACGACCCGTCTTTGCTTTTCCATGGATTGGCTATGATGCCTTGGGGCTTTCCTATGGGATTATTTCGGTTCCACTGATGGACCACATGCAGAATGAAAATATCCAGCTCACAGCTTTATATGGCGCAGAAAGTCGATACCCTGATGTGCAGGTGAGCGCGTACACGACACGCTTCAAAACGACTTTCACACTGGATGTGTTCCGCAAGCAAACGTGGAATGGTGTGTTTGGACCTGATATCTACTATTTCGACGAGCGTGGTGCGGAAATAGGAGCTGCACGCTATCTGCATAGTTTAGATCTTGGCTTGCGGGTATCTTACAAAAACTCTTGGATGTTGCCATACCTTGGCGATCGCAATTTCTGGGACAATTATTTGGCTCACGGTTATCTGCGAGAACTCAATATCAGTATGAATAAGTCCCACAATTTCTACTGGTCTTACCTCAGCTACTATCTGAGCAGTTCGATCGCTTCCAAACAATTCAACGGTAACTATGACTACGAACAAACCGGCGGCGGATTGAACCTTTCCATCCCTATGAACTTCTTCAACCGGACTTCGACTCAATCTTGGGGCGCTTCTTATAGTCGTGTTCGTGGCTCACGGCGCAAACTTTTAAAGGAAGCCTATCGACCTCTACGCACCTACGTCCCTGGTAGTGGTGGCGGATTGAATGAAATCAATACCCCTCTCTACGGCCCTCAATTTTTAACCAGCGCACAGTATGCCGACACTCAAGGTCGCTTACAGTTTTCCTGGACAACACCGTTGGTCGCCGACATCGCCAAGCTGGTGCATATTGTTTATCTGCAGAGATTGGATGCCACAGCCTTCATCAACTACGGTCGTGCCTGGTGGCAACAAATCCAGCCTCGCTTCGACAGCGGTACAGCGGCGCACGGCTATAAGCTGGATCTGCAGGCTGACGTTAAAGGTGTGAAGCTTAATATGGGTGTTGGCACAGGACAAGTTGTCGGGGAAAAATGGGAGGTCTTCGCCCTGTTTGGCTTCGATGCCTTGATCGATCAGGACAAGCGCTGATAAAAGCCACGACCCGGTCATGTGCGCCACAAAAACAGATACCGCTGCGACGTCCTGGCTGATTCTCATGCAGCCAGGACTTGGCAAAGTCACCCCTTCTGGTTTACCTAGAAACAGAGTGCACCGAATTCTTTTAACCCTCATGGCCTTCGGCACCTGGAAACAACACAATGGCTAATACTTTCGGACAGTTATTCCGCATCACAAGCTTTGGTGAATCGCACGGCGGAGCGGTCGGCGTGGTGATCGATGGCTGTCCGGCCGGACATAAGATCGATCTGAGTTTTATCCAGGAGCAGTTGGATCGGCGACGCCCCGGACAAAGTCATCTGGCCAGCCCACGTGGGGAGTTGGACCGTGTGGAATGTCTTTCCGGTTTGGTGAATGGCATTAGCCTCGGCACTCCGATTACCCTGATCGTTCGCAACCAGGATGCGAAACAAGATCACTACGATGATTTAAAAGATGTCTACCGACCTTCACATGCTGACTTCACAACGGATGCTAAATATGGAGTCAAGGCTCCATCGGGCGGGGGTCGGGCCAGCGCTCGTGAAACCATAGGTCGCGTCGCGGCTGCTGCAGTCGCAGAGTTGGTCTTGCGACAGTTGATTCCCGGCTTCAAAGTGGTCGGCTATGTCGATCGGGTGAAAGATATCCAGGCCCGGACCGACTACGGTGAATCCTTGACCCGCGAACTGGTAGAAAATCATCCCTTGCGATGTCCTGATGAAACCAATCGCGATGCTATGGAAAAACTTATCATTCAGGCGAAAAAGTCTGGTGATAGTGTCGGCGGGACTATCTTCTGCGGCATTAGCCAATGCCCAGTTGGACTAGGCGAACCGGTCTTTGACAAATTGGAAGCGGATCTGGCCAAGGCTATGATGAGCCTTCCAGCCAGCAAAGGTTTTGAAGTTGGAATGGGTTTCGCTTCAACCTACCTCTACGGATCCGAACACAACGATGCTTTCATCAACCAAGATGGTAAAATTCGCACCCAAAGCAATCGATCAGGCGGGATTCAAGGCGGAATTTCCAACGGCGAATTTATCTATATGCGGGTGGCTTTCAAACCTGTAGCGACTATCTTTAAAGAGCAACAGACTGTCGATCGACAGGGCCAGGAATTAGTGATGAAACCCAAAGCAGGTCGTCATGATCCTTGCGTTTTGCCACGCGCCGTGCCAATGGTTGAAGCCATGGCCCTCCTATGCGTTATGGATCATGTGCTGCGGCAGCTGCCTTTTGCCCAGCTGCGTGGTCCTCATCACGTTTGACACTTTTCAAGCTAGAGTTTGAATCATCCAGCGATCCAAGCAAAGGTCTAGTCTAACTTGTACTTTCGCCTTTTGGCGTCCAAGGTTGATCGCGGAATATTGAGCGCTTGACTCACTTTCCCAATTGAATTGTGGCGATCGATAGCCGCTTGCAGCAGCAGTCTTTCAAAGTTTTCTACAGTTGTTTCGAAATCCAAATCTTCCGAAAATGCCGCTATAATCTTCAATTTTTCCTCTCTATCTTTTTGAGGAAGTCGACTTTCTGGACCTTTTACGCTAGATTGGGGGGTAGTCTGGCATCTCTTGCTTTCCAAAGCCAAGAGCGGGCGCCAACCTCCTCACGCCAATTTCTGGACTGGAGTTTCTCTGTGATTCTATCCGAAGGAATTCCTGCAAAAGAGTATAATTACCGCGAACTGATCCTAGCGGCGCCGGCAGCTGGACTAGTCTTTCTGTTAGCCGCGGTGATGCGTTGTTACTCACGAGAGCTAGCGCCTGACCTCAGCAAGATTCCATCAAATGCAATTGTTTATGCCTTTCACACCGATGTGCTGGCGAGCTTTCTAGCTGATACTTTTCGCCAAAGACTCCAAGCATCGTGGATAGGGTACCATGGAGCGCTATCCTACATAGGGTCATTGGGGCTTGCTTTGCGCCATGAGCCGTGCTTTCGTTATGCTCGAAAATTCGGACAGCCGAAACCTCTCCAGCAAATCCTTGAATTTCTAGCTACACATCAAGGACGGGCTTATATCCGAACGGATGCTGGCGGCCCGTATAATCAAACCAAAGCCTCACTCTACGATCTCTCCGTCGGCAGTGGCAGACCATTAGTTGCAGTCATGCATAGCTGCAACCGCAAAATGACTATACTTCATCATCATTTTCCACTGCCTACTGCTAAAATCAGTAGCCATCATTCGGCACCAATCTATCCCGAAAAATTGAAAACATTTGAGAGCAAAAGCGATGCAATGCAGTTCATCCAACACGCAATCGACTCCTTGGACTTTTAAATCCCATTTCAATCTTCAAGAGCCCAAAGACCGTCAATCTGTAGTCTTGGTCTTTGCGGGGACCGGCATAAATTTTTGGACGTATTACCCTATTTTGCAAGAATTTTCCTTGCCTGATATCCGCGATTTTGCTGGTGTCTATGGTATAAGCGGTGGAGCCGGATCGGCCTGGATCTATGGGGCGACCAGCATGATTTATTTCGCCGGTCCCTACTTCCCGAATACGATCAATGGATGCGTAGCAAATTCAATCAAACTTCGCGCACCAGACGCTTGCTGAACTTGGCAACTAACAAATACGTTTATTCTGCCCAAGCTCTACGGGATGTCATGGAGGTGTATATTACGCCCCAAGGCTTACAAGAAACTTTTAGTGCTTTTGATCTGCCAAATTTTCACGCGGTAGGATTCAATAGTGAGACCGAAAGATTTCAGCTTTTTTCGCAGCAGCACAGTCCCAATTACTGTGTAGCCGATGTTATCGCTCACATCGCAACTCCCGAATCGGTTAGTGGCCGACGTTTTGCTTCACGATCTCGAGATTTTTCCAACATTTCGGATTTTGACTTCGCTCCGCCCTCAGTAAAGAAGGCATTTTACGAACACTTGAACCTCAGTCATCCGGGCCAACGTATAATCTTTATAAACAAGCATAAAAGCGGTCGCTGGCTCAATTGGGAATACTTTAATGTCTCCCATAATCGATACTCTAAATTATCACAGCTGGCTGATCTATCGCTGGCTTTGCTCGACCTACCAAATCGCTCTTACGGTGCCATCGCCCGCAAGATTCTCAAGTAATGGAGCGAACGTATGTATTTGGCAGAATTTGACGACATATCGGCTGCGCCCGGTTTATTTCCCGAATTGCATTACCTGATTCGCCTAGGCGAATATGCAGAGGCCTGGGAACGATTAGGTGGACTTGATGAGCCGGTCTATAACGAGCATCTGGGTTACTTCGAATACTTGAAAGGTCTGTTGAACTTTCTCGGAGGACAAATGTCGGAGAGTTATTCTAACCATCGAACCGCTCACAATTACTTTGAACGCATTGAAAATCGAGAATGGTTGGCAAAAAATGCCGCATCATGGTTCCAACTCAAACGCCATGAGTTTGACCGATAGCTTGATCGAGCTCATGGTGGCCGCCATTCAAACCAATGTGTGCAATGTGTTTAACTTTCAGCTGGCTGCAACAGTCGATGAAACTGTATTCGAACTGGCCACAACCCCCTATACAAAAGGTTCCTATCACTCCGAAATATCGCACTCGACGGCAAGACAATCCGATCAAACGCAAATTGATCGATTTCTATTTGGCAAAGTCGCTCAAACTTTCAAAATGCTCAGCACACCCATCAGCAGTAGTGCGGGACAAAGCTATGCTGACAATTGCCTTATTTATGTCAGTGGTGATATTGGTGCCGGTGATGTTCCATCGAATCATAGCAGTCACAATCTGATTGCTATGACTCTTTCAGGAAAAAATATTCCCATCAAACCGGGTCGCTGCTTGGCAGTGGCCTCGCAGCCCAAGGGCCAAGGATTTCCCAGCAATCAGTTATTGATCAGTCTGATGGAATCGATCGGCGCCAGTGATTGGAAGACTGTGCTGAGTGGTCAAGGCTCAGACAGCACAAAGGGCTTTGGTATCTATGGTGGTCATCAAAGAAGTCTGACTGCTGCAGAAAAGCAAGCAGGACTTCCCTTCATGAATAGCTGATTCGGCCTGACCTAGTGCATGCTTGGGGGTTGCACTGCCCGAAAGGTCGTTTGCACAAGTAGCTTACGTCACATGAATGAATGGGAGCTAGGGAATAGATCAATTCTCGTACTTACTGAACCAGTCTCGCATGTGAAGCATAGGCCTGAGTGCTCGCAGATACCAGATCATAAGAAGAGTTTCAGCATATGGTCGCGACTTTCGAGTTCGCCACAGCTCACTTATAAGAATCGACCAGTTTGCGCTATTCCAGAAAGCTTGAATGACTGTCAACGACGAGTCTTCGGTCCGAGTTGTGTGCCAAACTCCATTGGGATTGTACAAAGTTTCGCCGGGCTGAAGCTACGTATAACTTTGGTCAGGACTTTTCAAAAGACCAGAAATTGAATCGGCGATGAGCGCATTCCAACACCACATCGTCACCCAGCTGCTGGGTAGCCACCAATTGAAAATCATGCCGAGCGTTTAGATCCAGCAAAGGATTCACCGGTGGAGCACTCGCTCCATCACGTGGATCCAAGCGACCAATCCGGTGCCGACTGCCACCTAAAATGCCCGTTCGAATAAACACCTGCAAGGCATCTAAGAGCTCATCCCTGACCAGCAAAGTCAGTATCTGCGCGCCGCCTTCAACCATAATCGATTGAAGCTCACGTCCAAAACGCAGTCGATGCTGATGATCCATGAGCCGCAGAAATTCCAACCAGGAGCATTGAGGCGGCATGAGCACTGGTTCAAGCACCTCAGCAAAGTCATCCATCCAAGGAGCCGGTCGCCAATTGGGTGCTTCAACAGCGTAAAACAAGACTGGTCCGGTGGCCTCTAAACCTTTGCGAAGATTTGCGAAAACCTGTTCTTGGCCAGTGATCAAACGTCCTTTGGGATCAAAGATAATTTTGTGAGGCTGACGATGCAAAGGGGGAGCAGCATCACGAACCGTGAGACTAGGCGCATCGGCCAAGGCCGTACCAACTCCGACCAGGATGGCATCATATTTTTGTCTTAACCAGTGCGTGTAGGACCGAGCTCTTGGGCCTGAAATCCATTGGGATTGGCCATTGTCATCGGCTAGGTGACCATCCAGAGTTTGGGCCCACTTACCGATGACGACAGGTCTTTGCAGCTGTTGAAAAGCCAGAAATGGAAACAAGAAGGCCCGACACTCACCACCCAGGACATCGGTTTCAATCGACACTCCCGCTTGCGCCAGAGCCTTGAGTCCTTGACCAGCAGCCTTAGGGTGGGGGTCCGTCGCTCCGACCACGCAGCGGCTGATTCCTACTTTCAGGAGAGCCTCAACGCAAGGGGGCTGCTTGCCAGTCCCCGCACATGGCTCCAATGTGACATAACAGGTCGAACCCTTAAGCCTTGCGGGATCATGCGCAGCATCAATGGCCACCCGTTCGGCGTGACGGTCTCCATAGGCCAGGGTTGCGCCTTTGCTGATCAACTGCCCGTCACGGACGAAGACTGCGCCCACGGGCGGATTGGGATTAGATCGACCAATGGCTTCCATCGACTCCAAGAGGGCAAGGCGCATCCAATGGATATCCTCAGCTTCCTTTTGTTCAAAGCTCATGCTCACCGATGCATCCAAACACCGGGGGATATAGCCTCCGAAACCAAAACCAGTTTTGAGGGGATGCAGAGATTTTAGGCTCACGTGTCCATCCGTCCTTAGCAATTTCTCATAGAGACCTTCCAACGGCACAACATTCTCCACGATATCTTATTTTCATTTCATGATCAAAGTTGCAGAATATGGGTGTTTGCAAGCTTAACCAATTTCAGAGAGGTTCATCAGACTTATGTTATCCAAGAAGATCAGCCTGACACTCCTCAGTGCCGCCTTCGGCAGCTCGTCGTTGTTTGCCTATCAACTGCCACAAGGGGAAAAAAATAAGTACTCCGAGAATGTTCGGTCTCTTCAACAGATTTCATCCGGCGTGGCCGAACTATCCGCTGAAACAGGCAAAGGGGTGGTACTCATCTCTGTCTCCAAGATTGTCAAAGGTCATCCCTACTACGAAATGGATCCTTTTGACTTTTTCTTCGGGCCTCGCTTTCGTCAGCAGCAACCGCAAGGTCCTCAGCAAAAGCAACAGGCTGGCGTAGGTTCAGGCTTTATTGTCGATTTGAACAAAGGCTATATCATCACCAACAATCATGTGGTGGATGATGCTGACGAGATTTCCCTGAAGCTTTCCAATGGTGATACCTATGATGGTAAAGTCCTGGGTCGGGATCAAAATACCGATGTAGCCTTGGTGCAGATCAAGGATGAAAAATTCAAGCGAGACGGGCTCACCCAACTCGCCCTCGGCAACTCAGATAGCGTAAAAGTCGGCGAATTTGTAATCGCTCTGGGCGCACCCTTTGGTCTAGAATTCAGCCAGTCCTTTGGTGCTGTGTCGGCAACCAGTCGAGGCAATTTGAATATCACCAGTCTTGGCAACTTTATCCAAACCGATGCAGCCATCAACCCTGGTAACAGTGGCGGTCCTTTGATCAACATGGACGGTCAAGTCATTGGCATGAATACTGCCATCTTCTCCCGTTCAGGAGCTTCTGCAGGGATTGGTTTTGCCGTTCCCTCCAGCCTAGTACGCAGCGTCGCCGAACAGCTGGTCACCAAGGGCAAAGTTGCTCGTGGCTATCTCGGAGTAAGGCTCGCCCAGCAAGAGCTGGACGATGAATTGGTCGCCGGACTCAACCTGCCCAAAGGCACCCGAGGCGCCCTGATCGCTAAAGTAGAAAAGGGAACACCAGCCGCAAATGCCGGACTGGAATCGGGCGATTTGATCACAGAAGTGAGCGGTAAAGCCGTTCACACCGCTCAAGAACTAACCAACGTCGTTGGTCTTTCGGTGCCAAAAGCCAAAGTTCCCGTGACCTACTTCCGCAATGGCAAACAGCTTACGGCAACGGTGACGCTGGGCGAATTCGAAGCAGCCCCGCAACAGTTAGCCAAAGCTGACAAAGATGACGATGGTCCTGCTGGAAATACGGCTGACTTCACTGCCGGGCTCAAATTGGAACCATTGAATAGACAAAAGCATGCACAGTATATCGAGCAATTTGGAATAGAAAGCGGCAATGGACTTTTGGTCTTGGACGTTGATCCACAATCCAAGGCTCGAGCCTCTGGCATTAGGCCCGGAGATGTCCTCTTGAAGGCTAACCAAGCCCAGCTGAAATCGGTAAAAGAATTCGTCGAGATTTTCAAGTCGAGCAATAAGGTTCTTCTGCAGTTGGAACGAAGCGGCAATCTCCTGTTCGCCTCCATCCGCAAGTAAGGTGTCGCCAAGATTCCCTTTACCTCGGTGAAGGGAATCATTTTTTCACCCTCGCCCTGCAATTTCTGCCTAGCACTTCTGCAGCAAAAACTCCGATAGAGCCACCAGACTTCTCAAACCTTATGGTTGGGCCATGCAGAGCTTGCTTTATGCCATCGCTATTCTCTTCAGTTTCAGCCCTTTAAAGGCGGAATCGGAGCTTATTTTACCGCGAGAAATCTATGGTCCGGCTGATTCTGAAGGTTTTCTTCCCCAGATGGATAGCTCCCAAGGACAGAACGCTGCTCTACCCCCTGCAGCAACTGTCGAAGAACAAGGCTCCGTCTCAGCTCCCCCTTTGGAGTTGATCGCCTTAAATCGAAAAGGTTTTGTCCATCGAGGCCGACGTGAGGCCCAGATTGCAAGCCAAGAGGTGATTCTTCTGCAGACGGCAGCGCGGATCTACAGTCCCAGTCAGAGCTTCATGTCCTTAGCCGACCCGAAAAATTTTCTCTTCATACTTTATCCCCAAAGCAGTCTCAGCCTGCTCCCCATCAATGCTTCGTGGCAGATCACTTTAATCGGCGATCGAGGTCTCATTCGACTTTCCACTCTTGATCAGGCTATGAGCCTCATTGTCAAACCTACAGATCCCGACAATTCTTGGCGCAATATGGCGTTGAACATCGCGCATCAGAGCGATCTCTTCATCAAATACGACAAAAACCAATGGAAAACATTTGTCGTAAAAGGAGCTGTAGCGCATCAGTTCGAAGCAGAAACGCCTTTAACTTCGAACAGGCATCCCGGCCTTCTGCGTGATTGGGAAGATAGCCAGCGGAACCAATTGAAGCTGACCATCTATGCGGGTCAGACTTTGAATCTGAATGCTGGCTCAGATTTGAGCTATACAATCGCCTTGCCAAGGCCGAGTGAGTGGCAAGTCCCGATCCTTCGCAGTTCGCCCCAGCTGCTACAGAACCAGGAAGCGGGCAATCGTTTATCTCAGCTCTTCATGGAACTGCGTAGCACATTTCTCAAAAAATCCTTGAACAAGCTGCCTATGGACAAAAGCACGGCACAAAAACTCGTGCAAGAGGGACGTTGGGAGGAGGCTCAAACCGTCGTCCGCTTGGTGAAGAACGTCGAAAGCTCCGATCATGTCGATGAACTGAATGCGTGGGAGAGCCTTTGTCTATTCCGGCTTCAGCAACATGAATTGGCGATCAAACGACTCCCTCCTTTGACACAGACCTCGATGTATGCACTCCCTTTGAAATTAGAACAACTGCGTTCCTCTCTACGCGAACATTCCTTGACAGAAGTGAAGTACAGCAAAGAGCAAGGATTGAGCTCACTGAGTACGGATGAGCTCTACCTTTATGCAAGCACTCAACAAAGACAGGAGCATTGGCGGGAAGCCTTGGATTTCTGGGAGCAATGGCCATCAGATCCCCAAGATGCTGCCCTTCAAACATCCTTTAAAGAGTGGGTAAGTCATCTCGATCGAAAAAAGCCACTTTCATGGAAAGGAACCGTTTCTTGGGGTTTCGCCAATAACGTCTTGCATCTGCCGAGTGGTGAAGCGGCTCCACCAGAGATTGGCCGTAGGTCCAGCTGGTTTCTCTCGAGTACCCATCGCCTACCCTATCGCCTCGAACGGAGCGACACTTTTCACCTAGCCGTGGAGGGGCTCCTCGATTTCACGATTTTTCCCTATTCAACTTTAAGTGAAATTCAGCGAGTCCAATCCGGACTTGCACTGCCTATCCTTCTCAAGCTTTCTGACCAACAGAAAGTAACGCTCCGGCCCTTTATTTCACGCCTGATGATGGGATCACAAAGCGGTCTCGATCGCTTCGGCTATAGCCTCTCTTATGGATGGCCACTGATCAACTGGAAGCCTGAATTCAGCTGGTCTCAGGATCAAAATCTCGACTATTTGCCACAAAATCCTCACCGCTTGGATGCTTTGAGTGGTGAACGAGTCGATGCAGTGGATCGAAGCGTACGTCGTAGATCCTTATCCCTTGGCCTAGAAATTCCTGCTTGGTCTTGGCCTCTGGTATTGAGCTTGGAAGATTGGAACTATCGTTATGATCAATCCCGAGATGATAGTCGACAGAGAATAGGCCTCTCGAGTTTTGTCACCAAAGATATGCCGTGGAACACAAGGTGGACCGTTCGCCTCGCCCTGAATCAGGATCGGTTCACATCGGGGAGTTCACGAGCTCCCATGATGATGAGCCTTTTGGGATTGGAAGGCGTCTATCTTTGGAGCTATCGCCTGCATCCTAACCTTATCATGGAGAGAGAGGCCTACCAGAGTCCTGAAGAGGCACGCTCTTGGAGCGAGCTACGGATCAGTCTCGGCCTTCAAGACCGCTGGTAAGTTTCGGATTTTCGCTCCCTGGCGCGATCCTGCAAGCGTTGAAATAATCACAATTGAGTCAACTATTATCTTAAGTTGTAGGATTTTGTTCAGTGCTCCTCGTTAGCTCCGAATGGTTATACAATGTCGGATGTTTGTGAGGATGAATTTATGCCATTACTTGTAGTCGCAATTACAATGCTGAGCCTCATGAGCTTTGTTTATTCGATGGGATTGCTCAATCATGAGTTGCACTCTCTTCATGCCCTGAGCCAGCCTTTTGGGGGTGGCATCAACCGCGTCACAGAACAATTCGCAAGATTGAGTCTTTCGGTCTTGTTTATGGCCTTGTCCCTCCTCAGCGTCTTTATCAGCGCAGCCTTACTCTGGCTAGCAACTCAGCCGACCATGGTCGGCTAAGGAATATAGACTCCGCGTATGAGTTCCAAAAGAGAGCACAGGCTCTCTTTTTTGTTGTTCAATTGCCTTATTTATACTCATAACAATCTAGTATTATTATATTAATTAAGGTCGAATTCATACCTACTTTGTATAGTTTCAGCCCCTCAATTTCAGTCGTCAAAATGCCGAAACCGAAGGAAGAAGCCGAGAAAGCGCCAGAGTATGAAGCCGCTCTCCAGGGAGAGCTGGCCCCAACACATAGAGGGGGTTGTCCATGAGCGACTGGACGCGAGAATCACAAAGTGGGTCAGCGACCTTGACAGGAATCGCAGCCCTTACAGCGATTGCCTTCGCTAGTTTCTATGTCGTACAAAACCAACGCAAACTGCAGGATGAAGTCTCTCATGCTCGCGTGACGATGACCAATGAGGCGGCAGGCCAATCCAATTTGAATGCTGTCGCACAGTTCAAAGCTTTGCTGAATAATGGCAAGGTCGGAAGCGACTATTTACCTGCGCTTTTTCCCCAAAACTATTGGCTGGCTGACTGGAGTCAGATAACAAAAAATCCACAGATTCCTTCTGCTGACGTGCAACCACTCAGTGGCAGCGAATGGGTAAAGATGAGCCTAGTCGATACGGGAGATTTGGGTTCCAGTCAACTGACCTCCGTGCTCCAGGGAACCAATCGCCAAACGATGCTCAAACCCCAAGAAGGATTCGTTAGAATCATCAAAGCGAACTTCGCTAAAACTGTGAACTTCGACTATGTGGAATCAGTCGACGTTGAAGTCAAGACGACCAAGGTAGACAAGGATCGGTCCAGCACGATTGTCAGCAAGGCGAGGATTCCAGTCCCTGTTCCACAGCCGAGCGACCCAATTCTCGAGATTAGTCCGAAAGACGCTAATGTCTGGACCTCTCAGATGGGAACCGTCACTGCTGGCGATTATGATATTCGAGTCAAAGCCTCCGGGGTCGTATATAAGGCGATGATTTACGTCAACAATGAATTGGCCGCGGAGCTTGGCGTTTTCAATGAAGACACGGGTGAACCAACGAATCACAAAGCGACTAATGTTCTAGCTAAAAATGAAGTGATCGGACAAACGACATATACCTTCCAAGGTTTCGTATCGGATCCAAAAAATTGTGCTCTGGCTCCAGTCAATGGCCAGTATTCCATCAAAGCCGTTCTTTTCAATGCCAAAGGAGTCATCTCAGAAGCCCAATCGAACATCGCGACACAATCCTTCACGGTGACTAATTTTCAAGGCTTTGGTAAAGATCTCACAGATGAGGAATTCAAAGCGGCTTGTCCCAAAGAGTGCCCGTGGTATGAGGGTGACAGCTACCAAGCTCCAGCCATAGCAAGTGCTCAGGCTAGAAAGTATGGCGACTATTCCCGCAATCATCAAATGACCATGCGCAACGATCAGTTAAAAATTAAGAGTGTCAAATTTTGTGAGAATATAAAAATTCCTTCTGAGAATTTTATTGCCAAGAACGGACGCCCAGCTGCTAGTTTCGACGAGCTGTCGTCTGTGGGTTGGGAAGATCTCACTTATATTTACTACACGGTCCCCCAGTGCAAAAGAAATTTTCTGTTTCAACGAGGAGCTTGTGGGTGCTTCGCCGATGAAACCCTTATAACGATGGGTGACGGAAACACGCAGAAAAAGATCACTGAGCTGACAGCTCAGGACCGAGTGTGGAATCCTCTGACCAAAAAATCTCAAGCTATTCTGCGCATGACCCAAGGCCCGGAAGCGGTCCCCATGTTTGATGTGACAATCGAAGGCAAAACGGTCCGAGTCACCGGTCATCATCCTTTCCCTACGGCGCAGGGACCTAAACCAGCTTTCGATTTAAAAGATGGTGATAAAGTTTTTGGAGCCACTGGAAAAACAATTTCGGTCGAAAGCATTGCTCTTGTGCCCGCTCCTGAAAAAGCACCGATCGTTTGGAATTTGGAATTGGAAGGGAGCAGTGAAATGAATCAGCACTATGTCCTAGCCAACGGCGTGATCACCGGGGATCTCTATATTCAAACAAAGCTACAAAATGAAGAGAGCACCAAACTGTCGGCTTCTGTCAATCCATGAGCAACCTGTCGGTGGGATGCAGGAAAATTTTTCTTGCATTCCAAAGAGCGGAGACTTATCGTTAGCTCAACAAGGGTTTGTGGCCGATTGCAGCTTTCTCTGCTAAAGTGCCGATACGATGCGCAAAATTGCCAAACCTTGAGTTTGGCTTTTTTTGTTTTATCGCAAATCCTCGCAACAAAGCGTGTTTGCGGAGGAATTTTATGTTTCAAGACTGTGCGGAACCCAAAGTGCTTCACTTTCCCAGGGCTTTTGTCGACATCCACAGTGCAGCTTTTCCATCAAAGCGAGCTTCTATCTGGACCGGTCTTGAGGGCGATCCTCTCAGCCGGGAAAAGCTGGAATTTCAAATCAGCGCGACCATCCAGCTCATGCTGCGCTATGAGGCAGGCGATGCAGGGGCCCGAGAGGCCCTGCAGTTGAATGAAGCTTATGTTCAAGGATGGTAATGGCTGTCCAAAGCTTCGCGTATAGCTTTGGAAAAACTTCGAACGCTGGCGAGTCGTGCTGAGTTATCTGCAGCATCTTCTATGATTTTTACAATCGCACTGCCGATGATGATGCCATCACCAAGACGTGCAGCTGCGACAGCCTGCTCTGCATCGGAAATTCCAAAGCCAACCATAACTGGCTTTTTGACGAAGCGTTTGACCAATTCCATTTCGTTGCCCAGACTTTGCGAAAGCTGGGACTGCATCCCCGTGACTCCGGTTCTGGAAACGTAGTAGACAAAGCCAGACGACTGTTCGTCGACATGTTTCAATCGCCCTGCGTCACTGGTCGGTGATGCCAGGAAAACCGTATCCAAGCCTGCCGCGTGCATGAGCTGCCGATAGGCATCGGCCTCTTCTGGTGGAAAATCAACGATCAAAACACCATCCACACCAGCAGCTTTGGCTTTTGACGCGAACGTTTCAAACCCCATACGATAGATAGGATTTAAATAAGAGAAAATAACCAAAGGCGTATGAGAGTTCTTACGCCGAAAGGCGGCAACTTCATCCAGAATTTTCAAGAGGTTGGTGCCGCTGGCCAAAGCGCGTTCAGCCGCTCGCTGATTGGTCGGACCATCCGCCAGAGGATCAGAAAAAGGTACACCCAATTCGATAATATCCACACCCGATTCAGCCAAGGCCAAACCGATGGCTGTGGTTTCCGTCAAGTTCGGGTCACCGGCAGTAATGTAAGCAACAAAGGTCTTTTGTCCTGCCTCTTGCCTGCTTTGAATCGTCTTTTGCAATCGACTCATTGGGCTCCTCCTTCCAAATCTTTGTCTCCACGACCGGATAGATTGACGAGCAGAATCTTATCCTTACTCAAAGTCGGA
Organism: Oligoflexus sp.; assembly: GCA_041736645.1. Taxonomy (GTDB): domain Bacteria; phylum Bdellovibrionota_B; class Oligoflexia; order Oligoflexales; family Oligoflexaceae; genus Oligoflexus. The sequence continues at coordinate 65,060 of JBGSTF010000077.1, forward strand.
GCGTGTTTGATAACATAGGCAATCGCATGGGAGCTCTCCAAGGCCGGGATGATTCCTTCCAAACGCGAAAGCAAACGAAAAGCCTCTAAGGCCTCTTGATCGGTTGCATAGGTATACTGAGCGCGACCGGTTTCATGCAAGAGCGCATGCTCGGGACCGACGGCTGGATAGTCGAGTCCTGCCGAAACACTGTGAGTATCTTGCACTTGCCCATCGTCGTTTTGCAAAAGCCATGTGAGCGCTCCATGCAAGACGCCCAACTTGCCGCCTGCAAATCGCGCCGCATGTTGACCCAGAACTATTCCGCGACCACCAGCTTCCACTCCTGTCATCTTCACCTGTAAATCGGCCAGAAATGGATGAAACAGACCGATGGCATTGCTGCCACCACCCACGCAAGCCACCAGTTCATCAGGCAATCGTCCAGCAGCTTCCATAATTTGAGCGCGAGCTTCTTCACCGATCACTTTGTGAAAATCACGAACCATTTGCGGATAAGGGTGAGGACCCAGAGCCGAACCAAGACTGTAAAAAGTTGTGCGGACATTGGTGACCCAATCGCGCATCGCTTCATTGACAGCATCTTTCAGCGTTTTTGCACCGCTCTCAACCGCCACAACTTGAGCGCCCAAGAGTTTCATACGCCTGACATTGAGCGACTGCCTCGCCATGTCCACGCTACCCATATAGACTTGGCATTCCAAACCAAACAGCGCCGCAGCTGTCGCGGTGGCCACACCGTGCTGGCCAGCACCGGTCTCGGCAATCACGCGAGTTTTACCCATTCGTTTGGCAAGCAAAACCTGGCCCAGAGCATTATTGATCTTATGAGCACCGGTATGAGTGAGGTCCTCGCGCTTCAGATATATCTGCGCTCCACCCAAGTGATCGGTCAGCCTTTTGGCAAAGCTCAAGGGTGTGGGCCGACCGACATAGGTATGCAGGTAGTACTTCAGCTCGGCCTGAAAATCAGGGTCGGTGGAATAGCGTCGGTAAGCTTCCTCCAACTCCATGATCGGGCGATAGAGAGTTTCGGGAACGTAGCGCCCCCCATAACGTCCATAGTAACCGCGTTCGTCAGGATTCTGCGACATAAGCACGACCCCTCTGTGCAAAGAGTTTTTTCAGTTTTTCATGATCCTTCACCCCAGGAGCGCTCTCGACTCCTGAAGACAGATCGTAGGCAAAGGCTCCGACTTCAGCTTCAGCAGTCGCCAGATTCTCTGGGTTGAGTCCACCCGAAAGAATGATGGATTGCGGACTGCGAATGCTGGTGACCAGCTTCCAATCGGTTGTATGACCCGTTCCACCGTATTGTCCGGCGACAGCCGCATCAAACAGAAAAGCTTGAACACTCGGTTCAAAATCAGGCAGCGCCAAGAGTTGCTCGGCTGATCGCAAGCGAAAAGCTTTCCAAACATGGAGGTCTTGCAGTTCCGCACACAAGTCCGGCGATTCGTCACCATGCAGCTGAACTGTATCAATTCCACTGGCAGTTGCGACCTGCCGAATCTCAGAAGCCGAAGCATTGACGAAAACTCCCACAGCATGCTGGGGTTTAAGGCCGAGCTGAGCTAAGGACACCAAGATATCCTTGGCAGCCGCTGCTGCGATGGACCTTGGACTTTTGGCCCAAAAAATAAAACCCAAGGACCAAGCGCCGAGTTCCATCGCCAATCTCGCATCTTCGAGCCTTGTGATCCCACATATTTTAATGCGCATGATGCAAGAGCCTTCTCAAAGCTTCACCGGGTTCACCGGTTTTCATCAAACTGGTGCCGACCAGAAAACCATCAAATCCTTCGGCCTGCAAATGGTGCAGGTCAGCATGAGTCTCGATGCCACTTTCTGATATCAAACGAGCTCCTTTCGGCGCGAGCGGCCTGAGGCGCTTTGATACATCCAAGGAAATCTTCATATCTTTCAAATTGCGATTGTTGACTCCAACTAAATCAGCACCGATTTTACTCGCAATGGCCATCTCTTCTTCATTGTGAACTTCGACCAAGGCTGTGAGCCCGAGTTGACGAGCTGTTTGCAAAATTTCCAGGGAACCTTGTTCACCTAACAGAGCGACAATGATCAGAATCGCGTCCGCTCCTACCAGCTTTGCCTGGTAGAGCTGATAGGGATCGACAACAAAATCTTTTTGCAAAAGATAGGCCTGCGGATACGCCGCTCGAATGGCCTTAAGATAGGCTATATCGCCCTTAAAAAAGATAGGTTCGGTTAAAATAGACAGAGCCGCAGCTCCGTTCTGAAGATATTGACCCGCAACTTCAACTGGATTGAGCTGGGCAGCGATATCCCCCCGGGAAGGACTTGCCAGTTTAACTTCGGCGATGATGTTAAAGCCAGGCCTTTCGAAGAGGGCTCGAAAATTTTTCGGCTGATGCGACCCCTGGGCAATCTGCTGCTCAAGATCCTGCAAACTCAGCCGCGTCTTGTCATCAGCGACACGCTTATGCACGGTCGTCGCGATTTTATGCAGAATACTCGTCGTGTTATTATCATTGCCGGTCATACAAAGGCTCTTATTCGTTCGAGGGTTTTTTGAGCAAGTCCACTATCAATGATGTGGGCCACCTGGTCGGCACCTTCGCGCCAGGATTTGGCACGCCCTGCAATCACCAAAGCTGCCCCGCTATTCATGAGCACGATATCCCGTCGCGGACCTTTTTCACCTTGGATGAGAGCTTCAATCATTCGGGCATTCAGTTCTTTATCGCCACCCTTCAAAGTTTCCAAAGCTGCAGGCGCGACTCCAAAGTCTTGGGGAGTCAATTCAAATTCACGAATGGCTCCTTGGCGCAAATGAGCCACACGACTTGGACCTGATAGGCTGAGTTCGTCCAATCCTCCATGCCCCCACACCACAAGAGCCTCCTCGGTGCCTAGATGCTGCAAAGCCTCTGCCATCATCAACACTCGATGCGGATCAAAAACTCCAAGGACCTGGTGTTTAACGGGGGCTGGATTCAAAAGGGGACCAAGCAGATTAAAAATGGTCCGCACACCCAAAGCTCGGCGCACAGGTCCGACATGTTTCATGGCCGGATGATAGTGCGGCGCAAAGAGGAAAGCAAAGCCGTGCTGATCGATGGCCTGTGCCGCTCGATCAGCTGCCAGATCGATCGCAATCCCTAAGGCTTCCAGCACATCCGCACTCCCGCAGCGACTGGATACGGCTCGGTTGCCGTGCTTGCAGACACCGAGCCCAGCGGCTGCCAGGATCAAAGCATTGCAAGTCGATATATTGAAGGTCTCAGCACCATCGCCGCCGGTCCCGCACACATCGATGAGGTCTTGACGCTTGGGTTGCATCCTGACAGCTTGTTGGCGCAGACTGCTGGCACAGCCGACGATTTCCTGGACCGTCTCGCCTTTGCCGGCCAAAGCCCCTAGAAAACCGGCGATCACTTCCGCGCTGACTTCGCCGCTCATAATCAAACGTATAGCGTCCTCAGCCTCGCTGCGCGTCAGATCCTCAGAATGAAAAAGCTTTTGCAAATACGCCTTCACAGTTTGCTTCCTCGCTTCGCTGCCAAATCCAGGAAGTTCTGCAGCATATCCATGCCGTGCTGGGTCATGTATGATTCCGGATGGAATTGCACGCCTTCCACGAGAAATCGCTTATGGCGAAGGCCCATAATCAGACCATCATCGGTCGTCGCTGTCACTTCCAAGCAATCCGGTAAAGTTTTTCTCTCGACGATTAAGGAATGGTATCGCGTCACTTCCAAAGAATTCGGCAGGCCTTTGAAGACGCCTTTATTCTTATGCTTGATGATAGAAGTTTTGCCATGCATCAGCTTGCCGGCACGAATGACTTTGCCACCGAAGGCTTGGCCTATCGATTGATGTCCAAGACACACACCCAGAATCGGAATCTTGCCAGCATACATGCGAATCGTTTCTAGCATAATACCGGCTTCATCTGGAGTCCCTGGACCTGGCGATAGCACAATAGCTTCCGGTTTCAATCGAGCTATCGCCTTCGCTTCCATCGCATCGTTGCGAACAACCTTGACCTTGGCTCCCAGACACCCCAAATATTGATAGATGTTGTAAGTAAAGGAGTCATAGTTATCGATGAGGAGTATCATAGCTTGGCCTCCAACACCTTTTCTGCAACAGCAACAGCTGTTCGAACGGCTTTCGCTTTATTGAGGACTTCTTCGTACTCTTTGATCGGCTTGGAATCGGCCACCACTCCCGCTCCAGCTTGGGCATAGCCAAAGCCGTCGCGCAGAAACAGACTGCGGATCGTGATACAAGAATTCAAATCGCCTGCAAAATCTTTGCAAACAATCGCTCCGCCGTAGGGCCCTCGCGCTTTCTTCTCTAATCCAGCTATGATCTCCATGGCGCGAATCTTGGGAGCTCCGGTCAAGGTCCCGGCCGGAAAGCAAGCGCCAAAAGCCTCCCAACTCGTCGTTCCCGATTTAAGCTGACCCGCCACTTGACTGACGATATGCATGACATGAGAATAGCGCTCAACATGCATAAAACTTTTCACATGAACACTGCCGGGCTTGGCGACGCGACCGATATCGTTGCGTCCTAAATCGACCAGCATCAAATGCTCCGCTCGTTCCTTCACGCTGGCCAAGAGATCACGTTCCATTTTGCGATCTTCTTCGGCATTCTTGCCCCGCGGCCTCGTGCCTGCGATCGGACAGGTTTCTACCGTCTGCCCTTCGGCACGCATCAGCATTTCAGGCGAGGATCCCAAGAGCACCTCATCGCCGAACCCTAAATAGTAGAGATAAGGCGATGGATTGATCATGCGTAAAATACGATAGATAGTGAATGAATCAGCTTTGACAGGAAATTTAAAACGGTCAGATAACACGCACTGAAAAATATCGCCACGTTTGATGTGATTTTTAATCTTGCCGACGGCTTCGATGTATCGATCCTGACCCAACATCGGTTCGGCTTCAACTGGAGGCGTGTGCTGCAGCTCAGAAAGGGATATATCCAGGAGTTCGTCTGGTCCTGCAGCTGTCAGAAGCCTTTTCTTCACAGCCAGCAGTCGCTGCTCGGCTTCACTCAGAGTGCTTTCCAAATCTTTGGCATCGCCTGGAATCAATGTCACAATATACAGGCGATGACGTAAACGATCGAAAGCCAAGGTTGTCCGAAAGAACATGAAATTGAGCTCGTACGGCGCGTCGCTGGCTTCAGTTTGCGGCATTCGCTCCAAATATCGCACACAATCGTAACCAAAATAACCGATAGCACCGCCTACAAATGGCGGAAAAGCTTCGAGTTTTGGGGTCTTGTAACGATCCAGGTAAGCACCGACAGCAGCAAAGCTGGTTGCCTGAGTCTCACTCTGGTCTGTTAAAAAATTGTGAAAGGTAAGTTGTCCAGCTTTGCTGATCAATGAAGCAAAGGGATCAATGCCAAGATAGGAGTAGCGACCAACTTCTTCGCCACCATCGGCACTTTCGAGCAGAAAGGTGTGGGTGGACCCGCTCGCGCGAAGGCGCAAGAAGGCGTTGACGGGCGTGAGTGTATCCGCTGGTATTTCGATACCCACAGGTATCAGCGGAAACCCACGCTGCGCCAAACCCCTGATTTCCTTGAGGGTTGGATAGATATTCACAATGTCTCCAGGCTATGTTAAGCAAACTGAGCATCCTGAATGTGTGCGTGGCCCTTGCGAAGTTTCGATAGGACTGGCCGAAGCTCGCCGCGGACGGCATGTCTGACCTGCAAAAGGCAGTTTTCGCAGAAATGCTGTAGAATTTCGTACTACGATTCCCCGAAGGTGACAAGGAGCTTTTGTCGGTCTTTGATGGTCTTTGTCCTCAAAATGCAGTCTTTTGTGCTGTTCTTATGCATCCGGGTGGACCCTGCTTTCCCACTTCAGCCATGGTGGCGTCTTCGCGCATCGAAGCGCTGATACAGACTGCAAGGCTCTTACCAGCTAGAAATCATTTCCAACAAGAGGTCCAACAGAGGCTAACAGGCAAAGCCATACAGTGAAACACTCACAGGTTTTTCACTGACTCCAGACCGTCGGCAATAGCCCGACCTGCAAGCCACGAGCCGGTCCAGGCATTTTGGAAGTTAAATCCGCCCGTGATGCCGTCGACATCGATCACTTCACCCGCCAGAAATAAACCCGGCTGAACCTTGCTTTCCATACGTCTGAAATCGATTTCCTCGCGAGATACGCCACCAGCCGTTACGAATTCTTCTTTGAAAACACCCTTGCCTTGCACCGAAAGCAGACTTGCCGTCATGCGCTGAGCGATCTCCTGCAATTGTTTGCGTCCCGTTTCTGCATAGAGCTGATGCTCCTTCACACCGGCCTCGCGCAACAGCGCCTCCCAAAAACGCCTCGTACATTGAAAGGGATTTTCATTGCTGAGTTTTTTCTTCGGAACCTGCTGCTTCAATAGCTCCAATTGCTGCAGGGCCGCTTCCGTTTTAAGTGGGGCTTGCCAATTGATCTGCAAATCGGCTTGGTACTCAGAATTGAAAAGCTCTCGCGCTGCAAAGGCTGAAAGCTTCAGGACAGCAGGACCACTGAGTCCCCAGTGAGTGATGAGACAAGGTCCTTCCTGCTGAAAATCTTGGGTCGCACCTTTTACCTTCAACTGGATTAGAACTTTGGGAAAACTCGTCCCGGATAGACCTTCGAGCAAGGGATCTTTAATCTCAAAGGTGAACAGAGACGGAACGGGATCAACCAATCGATGACCAAGATCCTTGGCTAGGCTTTGGCCAAAAGGCATACTACCGGTCGCCAAAAGGAGATAAGAAGATCGCAGGTGCCCACCGTCTTTGCTAAGAACTTCAAATCCGTCAGCCGTGCGCTCGATTTTTTGCACTAGGTTTTTGGTCTTAACAATCACGCCCTGCTCGCGCGCTGTTCGCTCCAAACAATCGATGATGGTCTGGGAGTTATTGGTAACCGGAAACATCCGGCCATCATCTTCAACTTTAAGCTCGACGCCATGATCGGCAAACCACGCGACCGTATCTTTCGGTTGGAATCTATGAAAAGCTCCAATCAATTCTTTTTGACCACGCGGGTAATTGCCGACCAAGCGCTTTGGATCAAACTGATGATGAGTGACATTGCAACGACCACCCCCCGATATCTTCACTTTGGTCAACACGCGATGAGTCGCTTCCAATATGACAATACGGGATCCTGGTCGCGCTTCGGCACAAGCGATAGCACCAAAATAGCCCGCCGCACCCGCTCCCACTACGATGAGATCAAATTCTTCCAAGCTCCTGACTCCATATCAAGGCGAGATCTGCCCTTTGCAAAGCGAACTCGTAGTATCCACGTGATGGTTTACTGATCTCATCACTTTCATGCCAATAGATTTTTCTGGGTCTCTGAATTCCAGAGAGGTTTCCGTGCCAAAGATCCAGGATGACTTGCGGATCAGGTTTTTGAATCGACCGCACGATCAAGACCGGCAGCTTACCGTACTCTTCATCGTCCACGGGAATCAGCAAAAAATCCGCGAAAGATCGAAGGCTATCGAGTGGTCCAAGGATATCGGCTGCCGCGATGTTTTCCCCGCCGACTTGAAAAAGCCCATCCGATCGCCCCAGTACGGTGATTCGGCGAGTCTTGCAAAGGATACGATCAGGCAGCGTCAACCAGCCTTCTTGATCCTTGCCACTGGTAAACTGACCCTGGCTATATATTCCCAGCATCGCTGCTGGGCCCCGCAGGCGTAGCTCTTCACCATGATGCTGCATATCCCAATGGCTCAAGACCTCACCCACATCCCCAGGATGCTCAGGGTAGACAAAAGGCAGCAATGCTGTGCACTGAGCAGCTGTTTCACTTGACCCATAGCTGACCGAAACAGGCAGCTTAGCATCCTGCGCCAGACGAAGAAGATTCCATGAAGCCGCGGCTCCCCCCAACACAATGGCTTTACAGGCGCGCAGTCTGGCAAGAACTTCAGGCTGATCGAGCATGCGGTACAATTGAGTCGGCACCAAAGATACAAACTGAGGAGAATATCGGAGGAGGATTGGCAGGAGATTCTTGGGCTCGGCGAAGTGCAAACAAATCGCTCCTGCAAGCAAACAACGCATAGCAATCTGCAATCCACCAATATGTGCCAGATCTAGACTCAAGAGCCAGGAATCACAGGCCTTAACGGGATAAAAATCAACAGTGGCCTGAGCCGAACTGCAAAGAGAGGCCCAACTATGAATGACTGCTTTCGGTGTGCCTGTGGATCCTGATGTGAAGATGCCTACCGCCGCCGCCGCACTGTCGAATTGAAGACTTTCTTCACGGACCGAACCTGGAACACAATCACCAAAGATTTCGATGCGAGGATAGGGCAAGGGTGGATGGGCTGCACTGCAGAATACCCCCACGATTGGCGCCTGAGCTAGCATCAACTCCTGACTTTTGGTCGGCAAACGATCGGGCAGCAGAAACATAAGAGATCCGCGGCACATTCCAGCCAAAAGTATCGCAAACGTTTCCAAGGCTGGCAGGCCGGCGATGGCCCAGCATTCACCTTTTTTGCTCGGCATGGCTGCAGCATAGTTAAGGATTTTCTGCTCTAACTCAGCAAAGCTCAGGGTGCCTGCTCCTGTCTCCCAGGCAGGCTGCTGATTCCATCGCCAAAGTATGTCTTGCAGAGAAGGCACCGGAATCATCTCACCGCTTCCTCTCTTGAAAGGCAAAGGGCTGCGTTGGAACCGTCACCAAGGGCGCTGACCAGGCTCGGCTATACCAGGCGTCATCAGGTAAAAATCGCGACGTGCCAAACCCAAGAGCCTGCGGCTGGGAACAAAATGCAGCATAGATCCAAGCCGAACAACGCAGACTGAGGCCCGAATCGAAAGCATTGCTCAGAATACAGGGTCGATGAACCTCTGCCGCTCGCTTCAATAGAGTCACTGTTTCCGATAAAGTAAGACGCGTTGGCTTTAGAATCCACACATCGGCTTGATCGGACCTTTGCGCTGGATCATGATCCCAAAGGCTTTCATCGAGTGCCAAAGGATGCAAGGATTGCTCACAATGAATCCCTGGCTCCTCCCAATAGGAGATAGGAAGTTCAGCACAGCTGTCGCGCCATCGCGCAAGTGTTTCACCCGCAAGAGTTTGATTGGCATCCAAACGGAGTTCCAGTTGATCTCCGGCAAATTCATGCATACGCTTAAGAAAGCGCAATTCATGATCGGCCTCATAACGGCCAATCTTACATTTAAAGACCCGAAAACCTTCCTGCCAAAGCCCCAAAAATTCAAGCCAATTCTGCTCCTCATCCGCTGCTTTACGAATGGGTAAAAGGGCTGACCCTGGAAGGAGCAGAGGCTTTGGGAGCGAGAATTCTTCGGGATGGCTTTTGGATGCCCAACTGAGGAGGAGCTGTTCGACTGCTGTTTGAACGGAACTCAGGGAACCGGCATGGTCGATCAGACCAAAGAAAGGTTTCTTCCAATTCCATAGATGAAGTTGAAAACTTTTCTGAAGCAGCAGGGGCTCCATCTCTTCATTCCAAACAGCAAGAGCTTCATCATGAGATTCCGGATGAACACCTGGACACGGCCCCAATTCGGCTTCATGCACCAGCCCTTCGCTATCGATGGCTTCAACGATGGTGCGAGCCCGGAGCATCTGCACTCCCCCACCCATGCTCAGAGGCCATTTCCATGGAAATTCTTCCAAGCGAAGGGTCAGAGATTGAAAGCTCATAGCAGAACCATACTAGAAAATAGCAGAGCGTAGAAAAGATTAAACAGCGCTGTGAATTTTAATGCTTCATTCAGCAGCGGCCCTTCCCCCATCAGTCGGGGCGTGATGCGACGACGAATGAACATCAATGCCAGCAGAGTCCATGGCACAGCAATGATGGTCTTTTGATATTCGAAACCGTAGCAGGCTAACAGGGTCGCACTCATCATCACCAGCAAAAGAGGCAGCTTGCGAGCGGTTTCCTCACCGAAGAGGGTGGCCAGAGTATGCTTGCCTGCCTCACGATCACCCTTTCGATCTCGCAGATTATTGACAGCCATAATCGCTGCCGCAATCAAACCCGAACCCAAGCCCCAAAAAGCTGTTTGCCAAATCACCTTTCCGGTCAATAGATAGACCGTCCCCATCACCGCAATAGGTCCAAAAAACCAACAGGCCAAGACTTCGCCCATCGCATAGTAAGCTAATGGAAATGGTCCAGCGGTATAGAGATAAGCAGCCAAGCCACAGGATAGAGCGACTGCCGGAATGATCCAATGCGGCTGCCAAAGGTAAAGTCCAGCAACCAAAAGGCCGGACAAAGCAAAGAGAGTGCGATAGGCCATACGAACCTGAGCGATCGATAGGATACCGCTCTGTACAACGCGGATAGGCCCGAGCCTCTCTCCCTGATCAACACCTTTTTCCGCATCCTTGGCATCATTAACTAGGTTGGCAGCTGCTTGCAAAAACACCACGAGCAGAAGAGCGGCTATCGACGGACCAACAATGGATCCCGTGGCAATGGACAGGGCCGTCCTTTGCTGAATTCCCAGACTGATACCGATCAAAACCGGCCCCAACCCAGCTAACAAAGTGGGAGGCCTGATGGCCATGAGGAGGGCTTGCAGCATTCCAGGTTTGACGATAGGGGCCCTGGACTCTTGAGAGCTCACTATGTCCATGATTAAGACTCCTGCTGTTTGAGAGCTACGCTAAAAGCTTGATCGGCTAAAGGCTCTTGAACACATTCGATGATGCAGCTGCGCCCTGCATCCAGAGCCTTGCGATAGGCCTGCGAGAAACTTTCTCGCGTTTCACAGAGGCGATAGTCAAGTCCCGCCATCTGCGCCAGTCCTTCAAACCTAAAACTATGTGGGGTGCTGATCAGGGGATCTTTTACCCATTCATGCGCATGGATAGGCAGAGTTTCAAAGATGCGACCGCCACCGTTATTGACCAGCACAACAATGAGAGGCGACTGAGACTGCGGCAATGAGAGTATGGAATTGAGATCGTGGATCATGGAAACATCTCCAAGCACCACAGTCCAGGCATGCAAGGACCCTGCAGCCAAGCCCAGGGTGGTCGCGACCAAACCTTCAATACCACTGACACCCCGATTGGCTTCCACCCAGGACAGTCGACGTCCCCGGAGATCACACCAGCTATCGAAGGCCCGAATCGCTGTGGAATTGCCAAGAAAAAGACCGTGGTCACGCGTCGGCAATGTGTCGGCAATAGCCCGGGCCACATCAGCGAAACAAAATCCAGCGATCGGTGTCGTCTGCAACTTCTGCCGATAAGCATCCGTCGCCTTCCATAAATTTTCATGAGCGACTGACTGCACAAAGGGGGTATGCTGCCAAGCTTCATACAGAGAACGGATATCTAAGGCCAGTTGTCTTCTCTGTGGCAAGTGCCCTGGATCTTGAACCGCTTCCTCAGACGTGACAACCCAGTAAGACTGAACTTGAATCTTGGGCAAAAACGAATCGAAGAAGCTGGTCACAGGACGGCGTCCAAGATGCAAACAAACATCAGGACGATAGGCTTCTAAAGCGGCGCTCATGATCGGATGCTGAGGATCGCCGATTTCTGATTCCAACCGACCTTTCATACCCGAGCTGATATCGGCATAACAAGGCCAACCCAAAGATTCGGCTAAAGCTGCTGCCGCCCTTTGCTCGTCGCGCCCCCGAATGCGCCCTAGGATGATGAGCCCGCGTTCAGCCCCTCGCATCGAGTCGATCCATTCGCGGCGAGCCTGAGGAGTCAATCCCTGGACGATTCCACCAGACGGACTCGGCAGCAAACTACGGACGAGTTCTTTGCTCCGTTCCATAAAGTCTGGCTGTGGCCGATCCTGGGCTTCTACAGGATCCAGTGGCGTGCGAAACGGCAGATTGATATGCACAGGTCCCGGTCTTCCATCCAGGCTCAAATCGATCAGCATACGCACATAGGAAATCCAAGCCGCAGGATCAAGCGATGCACTGGGCGCTGGAAAATCCAGACTCTTTTTCACAAATGAGCCAAAGTAATGTCTTTGATCGGTGACCTGCTGCGCGGCTGCATGCACCAGTTCAAAAGGACGATCGGCTGTGATAACAAGCAAGGGAACATGATCTGTTTTGGCTTCAATCAATGCCGGCAAGTAATTGGCGCCAGCGGTGCCGGAGGTACAGAGCAAGACGACAGGCTTACGGGTAGCCTTTGCATAACCCAAAGCTTCGAAAGCCCCCGCGCGCTCGTCCCAACAGGACCGCACATAGAGATTAGGCATGGCTTGGATTGCAGCTATAAAAGGGGCATCGCGATAGCCCGGAGAAACGAAATAGGCCGTCACACCCATCTTTTGCAGCGCATGGACAAGCAAAGAGCAGGCGAAGGTATTCCAGTTCTGATCCAACCAAGTTTTCATATCGAAGAGCTCACAGTGAAAGAGCGTCCGAGGCGAAGGTTTCCCTTGCAGGAAATGAATCCTCAGCATGGAGGAAGCCCAGAAAGTTTTGCATTTTAACTTCAATTTCCTGCCATTCAGCGTCGGCTAAGGATCCAGGAACAATGCCAGCACCAGCATAAACATGGAGTTTTTTGCCGTCCACCAGAGCCGATCGAATACCGATAGCCACATCGCCGCGATGACCTTGAAACTTGCCGATACCGCCGCTAAACCAAGCTCTTTGGTAGCTTTCTTCGCGCAGCAAAAAGTCTAAAGCTGGAGCGCGAGGAAAACCGCCTACGGCAGGTGTCGGATGAAGGAGCTCGAGCAGCTCAACACTGCGTCGCCCCTCTGGCATGATGCCTTTAAATCGTGAGCGCATATGCTGAACATACTGCAGTCGAATGATCTGTTCCTCGTCTACTTGCTCGAAGGGTATGCCTTCGTCCTTCAACATATCAGTAATAGCCTGACCTACGAGCCGGTGTTCGTTTTGCTCTTTAGGCGATTGCTGCATATCCGTGGCAAAGGCTTGATCCCCTGGGAAATTGCTACTACGCCCTCGAGTTCCTGCTATCGCATCCAATTGAAATTCATTGTTCTGCCACGACAAAAGTCTTTCCGGGGAACGACCCATGAAACACAAGCCGCTTGGACTTTGACAGGCAAAGAGAAACGATTCTTCATTCAAGTTTAAGAGAGATCGAAAAAGATCTGCTACTGGCAATGCTCGACGAAATTGAAGATCGACCTTACGGCTCAAGACAACCTTGGCAAATTCACGCCTTTTCATGCATTGTTGGGCGCGATCTATCATCTGGTGCCAGCGCAAACGATCGGGACTGTCTTGTCGCTCAACATAGCCGGGAAGGCTTTGAACCTCAATCGTAGAAGCCTGCCGAAGCTTTTGATAGAAGTCCCAGGCCTCAAGAATGATACGTTTTTGCCAATCTTCGTCCTGCTGATAATGCGATTCCAGACAATACACGTCGAGTTCAGCAGTCTCATCCAGTTGGCGCCAGATAAATTTAGGCACGAACCAATGTTCAGCAGAAAATTCTTGCCAATCGGCATCAACTTGCGGGTTCTTCGCAAAAGGAAAACCACCAAAAATGGTCAGCTCCGGATCAATATCCAAGGCCAGCAAATCTTCAAAACTCACAAGCTGGCTAGCACCCCAAGCTGCTTCCCAAGTTTTGAGTTCTTTGCTCTTCCAAAAAAAAGCCCAGTCGGGAGGCAGTCGCAGAAAGGATTCCGGACGCAAGGTATCTTGTAATTTCAGGCTAGCCTTGACCCATCGATGGGGTCCGAGGCTGGCTCTCGTCCATTGCCACAGCGCCGGTTCAAATGCAGTCTTTGCATGCAGGCAATCCTGCAGGCGGGAATCCTTCAAAGCTTGTCACCCCGATACAGTTGAACAATTCCCCCCGTCATCGGTTGATGATTGGCATCGGCAAAGCCAGCTTCCGATAGAAGTTCAGCAAATGCAGCGCCGTAGGGAAACTCTTCGATCGTTTGATTGAGGTAGCTATAGGCCGTGGCATGACCTGAAAGAATTCGACCAAGACCGGGCAAGACATGCCGCAGGTAAAAGACGTGAGCCATTTTCAACAACTTGTATTTGGGCAAGCCAAATTCCAAGACCAGACAACGCCCACCCGGCTTGAGGACTCGATAGATTTCACCAAGACATTGCTTCACATCAGCCACGTTACGAATACCGAAAGAGATCGTAACCGCATCAAACGACGCGTCAGAAAATGGAATTTTCTGAGCATCTCCGACTTGCAAGGTGATGCGACTTTCGAGGCCGGCAGCGATAATTTTTTCGCGACCACGAGAGATCATACCCTTAGAGAGATCCAATCCCGTCACCTTACGGACATGGGGATCCTTGACCAGCTCCAACGCTACGTCACCCGTTCCTGTCGCCAGGTCTAAAACGCTTAGGTTTAGTCGCTGCGGCAAAGCTTGACGCATAGCCCTTCGCCATATCCGATGCAAACCACCCGACAAAACGGTATTAATAATGTCATATCGACCCGCTATGGCATCGAAGATTCGGTACGATTCAATTTTCGCATGGGGTAAAGGCATGAGTCCGGTTCCCTATGTCGTTGTTCACGACTATATAAACCTTTTGCAAGAGCAGCTTCAACCAAAATCCCGGTCCTGGAGTGGTCGAGAGCACGATCAGATTTGTGTTTTTTAAGGAAGAGACTTGCCTTCAAGCCGTGATCAAGGAATAAATAGAGACGCCGGAACCGGGGCCATGTTCTCTGGTTCACTCTTTCATGAACTTTGGCTGACAGGATCTTCGAGTGAGTATTGCATCGATCGCCCACGCCATTTCACCATCCGTGCTGCACAGCGTTCAAAGACTCGACTTTAGTCTTACGGATTGGCAGCGCAACCCGCGTATAGGCGATCTTCTCGGCAAAACAGTTCTGTCCGGTGGAAAAAGACTGCGCCCCCTGATGACTTTTATGATGGCGGATCTGCTCGGTGTGTCGCATGAAGAGATCGAACCCTTCAGTCGCTACATTGAATTGGTTCATGCGTCGACACTCGCTCACGATGATGTCATCGATAATGCTGAATACCGACGCGGCGAACCTTCCATCAATATCGTCGCCAGCAACAAGCGAGCCGTGCTTGCCGGCGATTATCTTCTGGCCTATGTTTTGCAAGAAATCGCCCAAACAGGACGAAACGATCTCGTCAGTGAGATGGCCGCGATCATCGCTGATCTTGCAGAAGGCGAATGGCTACAAATTGAAAACAACCAGAAGGCCGAGCTCCGCTGGCAAGATATCGAACATGTGGCCTTGAAAAAAACCGGCAGTGTCCTTCGCTGGAGCTGTGCAGCTCCGGCTTTGCTTGCCTATCCCTCTGGATACTTGCTAGCCGAAGCACGACGATTGGGCGAGGCCATAGGAATTGCCTTTCAGTTAACCGATGACATCCTTGACTTTAAAAGACAGGATGGATCGGAAGGCGCTGATATTAAAAATCGTGTGATCAACGCTGTCATATTCGAAGCCTTATGCTTGACTCATGGCGGTGATCAGTTGGATATGACCCGCATTGAATCCATCGAACCTGACTCCGAAACTCTTGACCAAGCTATCGAACAGGTTCGA
This sequence comes from Oligoflexus sp., assembly GCA_041736645.1. Lineage (GTDB taxonomy): Bacteria > Bdellovibrionota_B > Oligoflexia > Oligoflexales > Oligoflexaceae > Oligoflexus. Next base: position 80,616 of record JBGSTF010000077.1, read on the forward strand.
CGCCGGGTCGACGTTCTCGTCGATGAAGCCAACGCCTTGCTGGAAATGCTTTCCGCAGCCACCGAGGCAAGACGTGGCCTTGATAATTCTCAAGCATTAGCTGCACTCAAAATTCTCGTGAGTTTTTTGGCCCAAAGGATATGACAAAAAAAGACGACCAACGCATTCTGCCGGAACTCGAAGAATTTGCCTCTGAAGTGGGGCAGTTCATGGAATATTGGGGATTTAAGAAAGTTCACGGCCTCATCTGGAGTCACATCTATCTATCGCAGAAGTCGCTCGATGCTGCCGAGCTGATGCGACGACTGCAAATTTCCAAGGCATTGGTCAGTATCTCACTCAAAGAACTTCTGGATTTTGCTGTCATAGAAGAAGACGGTAAGAGCGAACGAGGAACTCGCCTCTATCGCGCGCGAGATGATTTAGGAGCCACGATACTCGATACACTCCGCCGGCGGGAGCGTAAGATGATGGCTCGCATTCGAACATCCCACTCACTTTTGGAACGTTTGGAAGCTGATGAGCTGCAATCTCATGGCATTGAACGACAAAAGGTAGCCATGCTGGGGATGCTCATTCGCTTGGTCGAACAGAGCCTCGATCAAATGATCAAACGGCAAAGCGGGTCCGTCTTCGAACTCCTCGGAATGTTTACCCAAAGCTTCGCCCCAGCGCCTGCCCCTAAGGGTCAGCAGCAGCCGCCCGAACTCCCTTCCAATACTTCACCATAATACATTAATATTATTGATATAAATATGTTTTTTTAAGATATCCCGTCCACCAACCGATCTTATAGATGGGTCATTGTACGGGGGAAGATCTCATGCGAAATACATACCTAGTCTTACTTTTCATGATAGCAAGCGGCTGCAAGCCGGGCGAAGTGATACGAAGTCCGTCTTCAAAACAGGATAAAGTAACTTCACCAATCGGCAGTGATGCTATTCCTAGCAGTTCCACGCCTCAGCAACCCTCTCCACCTGACCCAGAAGAAGAGGTCAAGGCAGCGGAACCAGCGATCATTGGTGGCGCCTATCTGTATTGCGATGCCGACGAAGAAAAGGCCGGACCCGGTGCCAAACCGTCGATGGCCGTCGCTTGTCGCTTGGGAAATGTGGGTAACACGGACTGGGCGATGGCAGATAAACAAGCCCAAGTGATCAATAAGCTCGACGGAACCATCATGGATGTCAACATGGTGATGACAATTCCCGGCAGTCCTTACCACATGCTCTTCAGTGGTGACCGCTCATTGATGGGCGCCATGGAACTGCAGCTCAGCGTGGCGCTACCGCAGGGTTCGATTGAGTTCGGCAGCACTCTCTCTCGCTTTGATCCCACCCTGGCCACCCTTCGCCAGTCCAAAGGTTTGACCTTCGCAGCCTCCGTTCCAAGCGCTAAAGAATTGCCCGTCACTGATCGCAAAACTTGGAACCGATGGATGCCGGTGAAGATTCCAAAAGCAATCTCCAATGTGGTACCGGTAGGCTCAGGCAAGGGGGCTGCATCCCTCGGGCATATCGAATTGAGTTTCGACGATACGGTGTGCACCTATCGCAACAAAGATGCCGCGAAAGCGAAAGAGCCTGCAGCGGCGCTCCTAGACGGAGAGGGTGATCTTGAATTTGTATCCTGTACCAAACCCTCATGGGTCCCTGAGCTTTGGGTAAGAAGTAAATCCATGAGCGTGACGATTCCGCAGAACCCAGCAAATACTGGGGCTGTAGCAATCGGACTGGTTTTAGAAACCAGTCCCTAATGGTTCTCTCCAATCACCCGAACGATCGTTACGGCGTGAAGATGCTGTCCATGCATCCTAGCGTGGTCCGCTTGTAGTCCTGGAAAATTGGTACATACTCACTCTATCCGACGAATCATGTCCATTTTTTCTCTCTCCTCCTTCAAAGATGTTCTTGCTCCGCCAACCAAGCAAATTTTGCCTATCCTGCCGCAGGCTTTACCCGGCAATTTTTTCCAAAAAGCTTCAGGTATGATAGGAGAGATATCTCCCTGTCTTTCATGTGCAAAGGCTCTCAACTCATGCGACCTTTGTTGCGCAAAATGTTGTCCCATATGCTGCTCGTCGGCAGCCTGGGAAGCCTATTGGCCGGATGTAGCGACTCCGCTCTTCTCGATCTCACGCAATCCTCTGACTTTCTGATTCTTCCTGAATCAACCGATCAAACAATTCCCTTTGAAAGCTTAAAGGACCGCACAGACTTTCAGACTGGCAAGTCTATTGATCACCTGGAAGCGTTTTCAAGCGCCTGGATTCGCTACGAAATCAGTGATTCAAGTAGTTTTGAACGGCCTTCTCTCATGCTTGGATTGTGTGGTTCCATCGACAAAGTGGGTTGGGGAGATCAGCTCCTCGCTGATTTTAAGGTCAAAAATAACTTTAGTCTCGATTTGACCAAAGGTATGAAGCCGTATCTGCTCCTCTCGCCTCACGACGGACCGCAGTACCTCTATCTTCGAGTCCTGCGTTCCCATCGCACGGGATTCCAACCTGACTGCCGCGAGCTCAGAATCGGCTCGGAAGCCGCAATAGTCAAAGAGTTTGTCGTCTTTCAGGCTTTAGAAACGATGACGGGCGTTATCATGCTGTTCCTGGCAGCTTTGAGTGCTTGTCTCTGGCTGTTCCGGAGGCACAAACTTATCCTGCTCTTTTGCCTCTTCTCCGCGACGATTGGCTCTACCTTTTTTACCGTATCTCATCCCGTTCAATTTGCTCTGCCAGGGATAACTTGGATTCTTCACCTCTGGAATCTCAGTGTCCTCCTCGTGCCTACTAGCTTTCTTGCCTTTTTCTATTTGCTTCTACCCGTGAGAATTGAACTCCTCAGAATCCTGGCTTGGGCAAATCTGATACCAGTGCTGATAGCCATCATTCTCTATAGCTGTGGCTTTGAGACTTCGCTCGAGAAGCTGCGGATGATTTTCTTTCAATTGCTGGGGCCGCAAATCGCCCTGACCATTGCCCTATCGATTCGATTTCTCCTGCGAGCTGCATTTCCAGCGTCCATCCTCGCTATCGGATTGGTAGTGCTCTTTTTAGGTGCAGCCATCGATGTTGGTTGTTTCCTACTCAACCTCCCTTACTACCAGGCAACCTGCATGGGACTTATCCTGTTTACAGGATTTTTGCTGACCTACATGATTCAGCTCTATATCGAAAAGGAACGTCAGCTCGATTCGGATAGAACCCAGAATTTGGAAAACTACAGTGTAAAGCTGGCTCACGAAGTGCAGCAAAGATCACAAGTTCTCCATGTCAAAACCGAAGAATTAGAACAATCCAATTTCGATCTGGAAGAAAAAAATATACTGCTCAGTATGAGCCATAAGCGCCTAGAAGATTTAATTAGCCAGAAAGATGCCCTTCTTAAAAAAGTTGCTGAAATTAGTCGCGATATACTGCCAGGCCTCGTTGCTTCATTAAAACAACTCTATGAAGATCGCGATAAGGCCAGTTTGCAGAATCTAAGCGTGGAAGTGCATAAAATTTCAAGCCAACTGGAACCCGTCGCTCGACTGCATAGCAGCAGTGAAGCACTCAAAAGTAGCAACATTTGGCTCCTGGAACCTGAAAAGCAGCTACTTTTAGTCACAAAAATGGCTCTTGGTGGCAGCCGTGTGGAAATCAAATCCTTTCTGAACCCAGAGGAATTCAACCTAGCTCTCACTCAAAAGCAACCCGATCTTGCGGTTATCAGCACAGACTTCCTTGAAGTTCCCCAACTCCTTCACCATCAGTATCCAAAAGTCGATACAGTCCTCACCAGCCGCCAGGAACTCAGTCATCACATAAATCTTCTCGCTAATCATCCGAGTCTTTGCCATGTTATCTATCAAGACGAAGAAGAGCGCACATTTACCCAAAAAAATCTGCTCATCACAGTCACGAAAATCCTGAGCAATGACATCTTTGGCTTGGAAAAGTATCTGAACTGGGGCGTCGATGTAAAAGAATACATCATCACCTCGAGTCACAATCGATCCCAGTTCTTGGAAATCGTGGAGTCCGAATTGACCAAAGCGGGGATTCTTACCTCCCATATTCGCAATGCGACTCTCATCACCGACGAAATCCTCATGAATGCGATTTATGATGCACCTGTTAATCGCAAAACAGGCATTTCCAAGTACAATCATCTTTCGAGACGAGTCATGGTTGAACTGGAGCCTACGGAATATGGCAAGCTCCGCTTTGCATTTGATGGATCGACCATCGCTCTATCCGTTGATGATCCTTTTGGTGCTTTGAAGCGCGAGACAATCACGCGATACCTAAAGTCATGCTTTGATGGCGACTTCGGCAAAATCAATGAACATGAAGGTAAAGGAGGCGGAGGCATGGGACTGTTTCAAATCATTTCGACCGCTGATTTGATGATTACTAATATCAAACCTAGCGAAAGAACCGAGATCATTGCCCTGATCAACGTCAGTGGCAAATCCCAGGCCAAGAAGCGCCATGGATCCTTTCATTACTTTGTGGAGAAGTAGTTGACTCCATCCGCGAAAAACTTAAACTTGCGATTCACTCTGAGAGGAATCTATCAAAGTAGATCCTTTGTCGCTTTTTTTCCTGTGTTTTTTCTCGTCCTGTGCATCGGATGTCGCCAGGATTCCAGTCTCAGTTTGAGGCAAAATACTAAGATCCTCTGGCTGTACGACAGCAAAAACAACATGGAAAAGCCCAGTGAAAGTCTTGATTTGTGGCAACCACTCACAAGTGAATCATTTGATGACATCCCTAGCAATCCGGGGGCTCGAGCTTGGTTCTCGTATGGGCTGCCGGAGGATTCTGACTTCGACACCTTGATAGCGACTCGATGCAGCAATGTCATCAGAATCTTCCAAGATCAACATCTCATCATAGAAAAGCAACCCCTTATCACCTATCCACAATCTGTTCAAATTATGGACAATGTTCCGTTCGTCAAACTTCCAAATAAATCGCGACCATCTCGACTCATTCTTGAGACATTCTATTCCGACAAATCGGGCTATCGACCGAACTGTCATGCTATGCTCATCAGTAGCCAGACTTCAGCGCTTTATGAATTTATGACTCTCGAATTCGCTGATCTTGCTGCTGGATCCATTGTGCTCTTTATGGGAATCGCCAGCATTCTGTTTTTTGCTGTCAAACGCTCCCGGGTTCTCCTCTATTTTAGTCTCTTCGCGATCGCTATGAGCAGTAGCTATATCATCGGCTCAGATATCTGTTCTATTCTCTTTGGACATCTGCCAGAGTGGAAATTCATTTGGCACTGCCTTTTGACTTTTTCTCCCATTCCGTTTCTGCTTTTCCTCGAACTCATCATGCCCATTCATCGCCATGTGGCAAAGCGCTTGGCCCTATTCAATTTAGCGCTATTTTTGACCCTTCTGCTTGCATACCTCATAGATTCCAGCTTCGACTATGACGAAGTTCGGCGTAAGTATCTTAAGATCCTGCTGCTTGAATTTCTGGTATTTTTGCCGTTTGCGGTCCAATCACTCTTTGAAAAAGCACCTTATGCCAAACGCATAGGAATCAGTTTGGTCATCGTCACGCTCGCTGCCGCACATGACATTGGGTCCTTGCTGTTTTTGGATTCCTCGCGCGCGATGATTTTTCCTTGGGCATTGATCGGATTTATCAGCATACTCGTCTCTATCATAGTCCACAAATCGATCCTTCACGAGGCCGGACTGCAAAAGGCCAAAGCCAAGTTGATAGCTGACCGCAACAGCAAGCTGCAATCAGAGGTCGACCGACGAACTTCAGACCTCAATCGTCGAAATTCTGAATTGGAAAAAATACACATCGAGCTAGAAGATCACCATGAAACTCTGGCTAACCAAAAAGACAAGGTAGCGAGCATTGCTCGTGACAAAGACGTCATCCTTAGCCGCATTGCCGACCTGCGCAATCAGTCGATTCCGAAAATTTTTGACTGCCTGCAGCAACTGCATTTGGCATTTGATGACGATTCGTTTTCTATCCTCAACAGCCATATCAACCTCCTGGTCAAAACCCTTGAACCTGCTGCCAGACAGTATGAAAAGACTCATTCGATCAGTAAGAAGCGCCTTTTGATTCTTGATGCGGATCGTAAGCATCAACGGATCTACCGGATGGCCATAGGTGGAAGCAAGATGGATCTGCAGATTGTCGAAAATTCGCAGGATTTTTCCAAGATTATGCACGACCAAAACTTTGACCTCATTGCCTTGCACCATAGCTGGCTCAAAGTCGATTCCGAAATTATGAAGTCATCAACTCATAGCACAATCGTGGTGCTTTCCTCTGAAGACACGCTTAAAAATCTGGCTATGATGCGCCAAAATCCAAGCATAGCCCATATTATCCCGCTGCATTTGCCCCGAAACATTTTGCAGCAAATCCTGCTCATTCACCTGAGCAAGTTACTCACCAGTGATATCTTTGGCATTGAAAAGTATCTGGCTTGGGGCTTTGAAGTCAAAGAGCGAGCTCTCCCCTCTTTAGAGCACGACGAATTTTTGGTTCGACACGTTCGGGAAGACCTAGAAAAAATGGGTCTCCAGTCTGATTGGATTGATGTCCTAGCCGAAATCACCAGTTGCCTCGTGAGCATCAAAAAAGCTCGCGCTTTGGTTAGCAACTGGAGTTCGAATTCCATCAGCGCCCCACTTCGACAATTGCGCTACGGCTTCGATGCAAGCTTTGTGGCTGTTTCTATGGACCTACGAGGAACTCTCTTGAGTCAGCAAGAATTGACTGTTTTTCTTGAGCGACATATTCAAGAGTCGGAATCAGGGCGGTCCCTGCCAAGCCTTGCTCGTCTGCTTCGACTCGCCGACGCTCTGATCATCAACAGCGATGGCGACAAGCGCCATGAACTGATTATCCTCACATTCCTCGAACGCCCCGCTCAATTCCATCAACCGGCTTCTTACTTTCATTTCGAATCTCGCTAAAGATCAAGCGTTAGCTGGCGAGTTCCCATCCTTTTGTCGAGAGGAGAGGTTTCACAGAGATTCACTGGCCTTAGCCGCGATCAATGACTGCGACAGTCAGAGTGATACGAGCGATCAGCTTGCCGTTGGCTTTATCTTTGATTTCGGTTTCCCAAACCTGAGAGCGCCTACCGATATGCAGCGCTTCCGCTCTGGCAACAAGAGTTGTCCCGAGGGGGGCAGGACGCAGGTGCAAAGCTTGCAGGTTTTGTCCTACAACTGCTTTGGTCGGGTCTTTTAGACACATGTTCCCCGCCACAGACCCCAGACTCTCACCGATGACACAGGAGATTCCACCGTGCAATATTCCATGCGGCTGAACAATTCCAGCATGGACTTCGAGCTCGGCCGTAAGACTAGCAGCTCCGATTTCCGTAACCGAAAGCCCCAGGGATCGATCGATCCGTGGGAGCCAATGAGCATTAATATCGTCGAGGCTTATGCTTGCCGGAAAGAGCTGCATGAATGACCTTAAACTTAGAGTGCCAATGTATTGAGCAGGTCGAGCAAGTTGCGATCGAAATCGTTTCGCTTGTTCAGGCATTCAGCCAAGGGCGCCAGACAGAACTTGCCATCTCTGACCACGGTTGCCACAGCTTTTTCACCGCTGACAATCGCTTTCACAGCCATATTACCCATAAAGGAACCTAGGAAGCGGTCTCGAGGCGATGGATTGCCGCCGCGTTGAATATGACCCAGAATACACAATTTAGTATCCAGATCGAACTTGTCCTTGAGTTCCTTTTGATAACCATGGCTCAAACCTTCTTTCTCACCTTCAGCGACAATGATAATCGAAGATTTTTTGCCCCGACTCACACCGCGCTTAATAGTATAAGCGACAGACGGCAGGTCAACTGTCAGATCCGGAAATACAACAGCCTCGGCGCCAGTAGCAATCGCCACAGTCATAGCAATCATTCCTGATGAACGCCCCATCACTTCGACAAGGAACGACCGGTCGTGGGATGTCGCCGTATCACGAATTTTATCGATCGCTTCAACTGCCGTATTCAGCGCGGTATCGAAGCCAATGGAGAACTCAGTCCCTTGGATATCGTTATCGATGGTTCCTGGAATACAGGCCACCGAAATTCCGTGTTCTTTGTGCAGAAGGGCGGCACCGTTGAAAGATCCGTTACCACCGATGACGATGAGGCCATCCACCCCCAATTCCCGGAGAAAGGCCGCGGCTTGGGTGCGATAGGTGGCATCCATAAATCGACTCGAACGCGAACTGTAAAGGACAGTTCCGCCCCTTTGGATAATGTTGCCGACCGATGACAGATCCATACGGGTGACGGACTTATCGAGCAAGCCTTCGTATCCCTTATAAACCCCGAAAACATCGTAACCTTCGCGGAAGGCGCTACGCACGACAGAACGAATCGCCGCGTTCATGCCAGGACCATCACCACCACTGCAAAGCACCGCTATCGATTTCTTCCTCATAAGTTCTCCGCTCCTTCCGATTTCAAAAGCAACAGGATCATGGGTTTGCCGACTTTATAGCATGCCAGATCCAGCCCACTGAAGTTGTAATCCTTTCAGAAGATCCGCTCAACTGCTTTAGCGATATTCTCCGATATTGAGCGTACACCTTAGCCTGTAAAGGCTACCTCTCAGAAGGGAACAACTCATCGCCGAACTTGCGGAGCAAATTCGAGCGTTCTGGTAGCTTCAGCGATACTTATCGTACCCAGAAACAGACCGTCAATCCTAGCGGTTTTGAAGGCTACTCAGTTGTGTCGAGGAAACGAGGTTAAATCAGTCTTTTTGGCGTCAATTGCCGTAGCTCGCTAGGGGTGCTTTTTTTGCGCGCCATGCCGTTCCACTGCCTTTGTCTGTTAGGAGACCGACGCGCTCGAGACGACTATGAAGCCGAAGATGATGACAGCGATTGAATCAAGTTCAAGGACCGCGAACGATACCTGATGTGTATGAGGTATTCGCCTGCTGAGTGAATCCCTCGTATTGCAGTGAGCAGCGCGGCGCCGTGAAAGTGAAGGCCGCACAGTAAAGGTCGCTCACACAGAGTCGGGCGCAGGCCTTTTGATCGTCCGTGGCGGCCAGATCCACCGCGCGATACTCTGTGCCCATCAATTGCATCCCCGCCAGCCAGCGCACATCGCGTTCGGGAACAGCTCCCGTCCAATCGTTATCTGCGTTGAAATAACTTTTCAACTGACGAATTTGGGCTGTTTGGACCGAAAGGGCGGTCGGCGCGCTGATCGCATCGGCGCTTGCTGCAAACAGAAGAAAAGCCAATAAGCGTTGCATATTTATTCGCCTTTGTGGAAAGACATCAGCATCATATTGGTTCCGTTGCCTTCGCGAAAACGCGCGACCATCTGGGCACCAAAGCCATCGCGGGTACAGATCACACCATCAAGATCCACCCGCCCATTGCCCCAGGTCACGAGGTTGATAAAACCCGAACCACGCGGTTCCAAGGTGATTTTCATGGTATCAGGAGCGGCCACATTGAAACCCTGAGCGGCATTCTTTCGATCACTGAAGTATTTCGGAAAGGTAGAGACCAGATTCGCCCCTTCCATCACCAGCTGGCCTTCGCCGAAACTGCCGAATCCGTAGTTGAGTTCACTGGCAGCCGGAGTCTTGATCTTGTTGCCAACGATTTTGAAATCGACTCGACGGGCGACGCTGCTCTGCTTCCACTGCGCCAAATCCTTGAAGACGGCTACACAGCTCGTGCTGTACACCGCATATCGATCCATCTGCGCGATCGTCTGCTTCAGTTTGCTGATTTCAGATTGCTGAAGTGCCACGACTTGTTCGGCGTTGGTAGCGGCCTGCAATGTGCTGACGCCTAGGCCGAGCAGCAGTCCGAGTGCGAATCGATATTTCATGGGCTTCTGACCTTTCGTGGAAACACGGGAACATACGAACAGAACGTATCGAGGCGGAAATTACTGCAAAAGCCTACAAAAAAAAGGCCGCCCCAAAGGCGGCCCTAAGGTCAAAAATCAGGGACCGACAGGAGCCGTCTTAGGCGCGCCTTCAGGCGGCATACCAAAGCTGCCAAAGTCGAAGCTTGGGACTGGCTTCATGCCACCGGACAATGGGTCAGCTGGTTTGTTGACGTTGCCAGCCCAAACGGAACCGGTATTGTCCGTGGTTACGCGACCGGGTTGCGCATCCACACGGTTCGGCTGTTGCACGACAGGCCAGCTGGTCGGACAGCCGGTTTTGAAGGGGGTACCGTCCGAAGGAACATAAACGATCGAGCCAGGCATTCGTGCGCAGGCATCCGACAGAGCGAAGCCGACGTGACCGCGGAGGATCTGAGTGCCCCAGCTTTCCAGAGTCACTGTCTTGGTGACTTTATCGGTCGAGCTCAGAGTTTTGCGGTACAGCTGTTGACCGTAACCCGCACATTCTGTGGTCGAGCAAGTGTGACCCTCGATCTTGCAATAATCTTCTTCTTTGGCATTGCCGCCTTCAACGGCTTCAAACGCTGTTGGTTGGAAGAAGGTCGCGGCAATGTATTGTATCACGAGGCGTTGGGCGTTGGCCTTTTCCGCTTCAGATTCAAAGCCCATGAAGCGCATGGTTACGGCTCCGGATTCGATCGCCGTGCGGGTTAGAGCTTCCACGTCTAAAGTCGAGAACGTGCTCTGATCGAGATCCACACGGGACGTTCCGTCCGGCTGGGTCTTCCAGGCGAGTTTGTAGCCATCTTTGTTACACGAGGTCCCTTCCGCCCCTCCAGCATAGACTTTGGTACACTTGCGGTTGACCACGTGCAAACGCTCATTGAAGATGTTTTCCACGCGGGATTGGTCGATCCGCATTTCTACTGACGACTGGGGTGTGGCCGCGCGGAAACTGTAGTTGTAATTCACGATCAGCGAGGCACCGGTTTGCATCAGACCGACCATCAGTTTCAAATCGTCTGGACCAAGGTAGAACGACAGCCCCACGGGTGCAGTCGGGAACACGGTTTCAAAGTAACGGTTATTGACCACACCACCGGTCAAAGTTTGGCCCATGCCGGACGTCAGATCATAACCCACGACCGACCATGCACCGCTAATGACGGGCAGAGGACGCACAATGTAGCCCTCATTAGTGAGGCGTTTGATGGTGGCCTTCGATTCAGCCGAATAGCCCGCTTTCACCACGAGGTTGATGCGACCACCGGTTTCCGTGTAGGCGAAACCGAAGTAGGGCGTGCCCTGCTGCGAGTTGACAATTTCAACCTGATCCCAACGCAGATACACGACTTCCGGATTTGTTTTGTCGACCAGGACTTCGGTGGTATCAGTAATGCCGTTGGTTTTTTGAAACTCAGCCAATTTGCTGAAATCTTCGAGAGACGGCATAGCCAAGGCCGCGGACCTGGCCAGGAAAGTTAATAGGACCGCTGCTAATTTCTTCACGATCTGACTCCGTAGTTAATAAAAAAGCTTCGTCAGCTTTATATACGTTGAAATGAGAAGTTTACTGCTTCCATTCCGATGCTTTTGAACCCCAACCGCCATAGACGCTGATGCCCTTGCTCATAGTCGGCACATAGATCGGCAACGAGGTCATCTCGTTGATCGTCCCCTGTGAATAGGCGTAGTCCTCGATCTTCTTGTTCCAGAACAACCAGCGGCCGTTGCTGTTGAACGAGCGCACCGGGCAACCGTAAGAGTATTCACTGCCCGAGCGTTCATCGACGTTCACGAATTTCTTGGTGAAAGCGCTTTGCTCGCATAGGTTGTTCAGGCTGCCAGTGACTTCGCCCTGGAATTCCTGAATGCTTTTCAGATCGAAAGTATAGGAGATCTTCTTCGATTCGAAGGATTCGCGTTTGTCGTACACATAGTAGTTCGATTTCTGTTGACAGAATTTGAAGTCGATGCTGATCGGTGTCGGCACGCTGCCCCCTGAAGCAGCAGCTGGTTGGGGTGCCGGAGACGTCGCAGCAGTCGGCTGGACGGAAGCTGGTCTACTGGGCGTTGGTGCACCAGGAGGAACGGGCGCGGGTGCCGGTCCAGGATTGGGATTCGGAGGCGGTGTTGTACTCGGATTCGGCGGCTGTGTTGTACTCGGATTCGGCGGCTGTGTTGTGCTCGGATTCGGCGGCTGTGTTGTGCTCGGATTCGGCGGCTGTGCTGTCGCAGGTTTACCGAAGACATCAACCGGTGACTTCGCGCCGTTGTTCGTCGTCGTCAAACAGCTTTCCTGACCAGCGGCTGGGTTCGGTGCATTGAGATTCTGCGATAGTTTCATATCCAGTGGGGCGAACGCGGCGTCCTGGATCAATTTACTGATCTGGGCGATCACGAGCGAACGGTATTCTTTCGCCAGATTGGTATCGCTGTCGACAAAAGAAATCTTGATGTCACCCTTTTCCACCATCGTACGGGTCAGGTTGTTGATGTACTTGCTATCGTAAGCACAAGACTGGGCTCCGAGGTTCAAACTCGCATAATAAATCGTTCCCGTGATACCGCCGCTCATGCACTCGGTTTTATTGGTGAGGTTGGTCTGCTGCAGGGTCGAGCTGACTTTCTGCCAGTCGATCTCTACGCTGGCTTTCAAACTGTCGAGCAAAGCGCGGAAAGTATAGGTATAGCGCAGCTGAACGGCCATGCCTGCCCGTAGGCTGTCGACAATCTTCGCCACACCCGGAGGACTCACGTCGAGCCGCAGCACCGCGGGAACCTGAGGAGTCACACTACGACCGAAAACGATTTCGCCGGTCGGACCCTCCACAGCACCAGCTGCCACCAGGGGACGATCCACGCCTTTTTCATCGGTGAAGAGCAGCGACCACGTGCCCGTGGTGGGCTGAATCACCCGCACATCAAAACCCTGTGATTGCAGATCCAATGCGTGGTTGAGCATGTCTTCGGAGAGACCGGCGCGGACCCGCAAGGTCAGGGTCGCCGGTCTATTTGAGTTGTTGTAGGCCAACGCGAACTCGGGTCCGAACTGCGGATCCTCGTTCAACGTGATACGGTCCATGACGATCCACTTGACGTTGGGATTTTCGTCATCGAAGTGTGTCACCTGAGTTTTGGTGTTGTAGCTCAAAAAGTCAAATTTTACGCCGTTATCGAGCAAAGGCAGAGCTTGAGCCGGTATGGCGGAAAGCGCTGAAACGCTCAGCATCAAAGAACGAATGTGTTTCATAGTTGATTGTCCTTTCTTAATTCAAACCAAAGTCGCTGACCAGGGGACCGCGCGGCAAGTCGATCGGGGTCACTGGTGGTCCCGCGGGAGATTCCGTATTGGCCGTGCTGCCGGGACCTTTGGGAGTCCAATCCGACTCCTGACGGTGTTGCGCATCCACCGCGATCACGAATTTCCGGGTGGCCGGGTCCATATAGATCTGGGTCGGGCAACCAGAGATACCGGTCTGCATGTGGCGGAACATTTCCGGATGATCTTCGCAGAGGTTGTTGATAAAACCGCTGACCGTACTCGGGAAATATTGGATGCCATCCGAGGTCACATCATAGGTAACCTTATACTGCTGGAAATCCTGATAGGTATTCATGTAATAAGCCGTGGATTGTCCGGAGCAGCTGCTGGAGTAAGAGCCATAGCCTGGTGCGAAGCCGCTAACGACATGTCGCAACCCATCGACCACGCCGTCGGCGTCGCAGGAGGGAGCCTCCACTGTTGGATTCATCGGCTTGAATATGCTTGGTTCAGGCTCGAATTTCGCAGCCAGCACGAGGTTGGTCAAAGTATCAAGCTGACGCTCAAATCCCGCAGCGACCTGCGATTTAATGGTGATCGAGCCATCGGTGATCATAGTGCGCACCATGTCACGCACATCGGAGTAGTCCAGAGTGCATTTCGAATCCGATCCACCCACATGGATGAACAGGAAGTTGAACGACTCCGAATCGCGGGAACAATCTTTCTTGGTTTTCAGATTGGCGGTCTGCGTGATTGTTGTGAATCGCTTCCAGTCCACTTCCGCTTTGAATTTGAAGTTGGTGGTCACTGCTGGGAAGAAATAATGGTAGGATACGGCAATGCCAGCACCGGTTCGCAAGCCGTTGATCACCAGAGCCAGATCTTTCGGCTGCAGATCGGCGCTTAAAGCCATCATGATTTCCGGAGTCACTGTGCTGGTATAGAGTGATTCCAGATTGTTGATCGTACCGCCGCGCGCTGAACTCTGGTACATGGCCAGTTTCAATGCATTACTGTTATTGCTGCCGGGCAGGTGCAGAATCCAACCGCCAGCAGTCGGGCGCAGGGGACGAACGATATAGTTTCTCGCTTCGAAATCCTGCTTAATCCGCTTCGCCTGCTCCGACCAGCCGGCTTTTACGCCGAGGTTGACCCGACCACCGGTCACGTCGTAAACCATGCCGAAGATCGGTCGACCGTCCGGGTGGAAGGCGAGACGAACTTCGTCATAAGGCAGATAGATGGTGCGATCATCCGTACCGTAGAAATACGCCACGTCGCCGAACTTGGTGAGCCAGTCGGGATCCGACATGGCACTCAACACGGAGTAATCCTCCGGATAGAGACGGGGCAAAATTTCGGCATGACCGGTCTGCGATAAGACAGCACCGAGACCGAACAGAACATGCAAAGCCTTTCTTTGCCAGTAACTCATAGGGACTCCTTCGCGTTAGTTAGGTTGAATAAAAGTGTAGCCGCTTGCAGCATTGCCAAAGAGTCCCCACGACAGCGACCATTTGGAAAATTGATCAGCTTTATCTTCGAGAAGATTCTGTTTCAGGAACAGACGCAAGAGTTCAGGGGCCACATCGAAGTCCTCGAAATCAGGTCGCGTGAGGATCAGTTCCTGGATCTCCCGGCGATTCTTCTGCCAAACCACGGCATCGGTCAGTCGACCTTCCTCCTCGATGCGGAGGCAACCATCCGGAGTGCTTCCATTCGGGTCGGGTTCACATTTCACAAAACCTTCCTGGATAAAGACATCGAGCTGCCAGGGCAAGGGCGCCGTCCAGTTATCGAACACCATGTTGGTTTTCAACTTGAAGAACGATTTCACGTACTCTTTGCCATCGAGCTGGAAGCGAATCGAATCCTTCTGTACCACATCGGGCTTTATGTCGAGCAGGTTCTTGAAGCGGACCATACTCCAGCTGCGTTTTAAAACATCGGATACAAACGCACGCTGGCTGCCTTCCATCAAAAATGCGTCCAGATTGGCTTCTTCTTCCGGATCCTGACGCGTGAGCCTTGAAAACTCCCTCAATAAGAACGGTTCAATATTCAAATGACTGCTAAAAATACTTTGCACGCGAGCGAGACCAAGTTCGGCAAAACCCTTCACCATTTCCGGGTTGGCATGCTGACCGCCCTTGTTGTAGCCCATCTTGTCGAGCACGACGCCGAGAATCTGTCGTCGTTCATCAAAGCTCGGACTGGACAGCCGTTGCAAAAGGCGTGGATAGAACCTTTCTTCGAACACGACATCGTAGCGAGCTACACCGCCGCCCAGCTTATTGACAAAGGCTATGCCGGCATCGAAGCAGAAATCCTTTTGCAGCTGCGTCGTGCGACTGCTGGCTTGGCATTCGATCAGGTAGTCGAAGAAATTGCCTTTGCCGAAGGTGTAACCTGCATTCTTGAAGCGAGGCCTTATGGAACGCAATTTGACAAGCTTATCGAGCAGCCCAGTCGCATATTCGAAGTCGATGGCCCCACCGTTGATAAAAATCCAGAGATCTTGATCGACGGCGTTGATCAGTCGGTCATTCTCCAAGAGTCCACCGAACACATTCAGTATAGATAGACGAACTTTGGTGTTTTTTGCTGCAAGCAGCACAGCATCCAAAAGACCCATTAATTCCGATCTCTTATCGCGAGGAGTGAGGTAGGCGATGTAACTCAATCCTGCGAGCTGAGCGTCAAGGCCAAAGCGCCCCTGCACGGCCGGCACGTAGATCTGGTCATAGATGCTGTTGAGTTCGGAGCTCAGATCCAGGCCCAGGCCGATTTTGCAGAACTGATCTTCGAGCGGACCCTGGCTCAGAGCGTGCAGATCCGGATGATCCTGCATCGATTCCACATCAGCTTTGGTCAAGGAGCTCACGCAGGGCAAAAGTATTTCTTTGAGCTCGGTGCCGACATCGGCTACGTAGTTGGCATCGAATTCAATCCGCCAGCGGGAAGCGAAAGCGCTCATCGCATGGGCTTTCAAGATTGGATCGTTGCCATAGAGCAATCGGTAGAGCAGCAGCGAAACGATACCCGATTTGCTCTGCATGTTCTGCAGACGATCGATGATGGCATACTGTGTGATCTTCTCCTGCTGATCGAAACCCGACAGTAGAAAGAAAATAGTCGTATGGGAATCCGCGCCGAATTTCGCCAGGAACCGCGAGACGCTGTTGCGCAGGACGCGACCGTTGCGACCGCTGCTGTCGCGCAGATAGAGATCGAGGACCAGCATCTCTTCCCAGGTTCCAGCACCCGGCGATGCCATGGTTTCAACCGCTTTATTGTAAACGATGTTTCCGCACTCGATCGGTAGATTCTCTTGCTTCATGGTCAAGCGGACCGAGAGGAGCGTCTGCACGTTGGGAACAGCTTTGAGCTGCAGAGCCAGACCTTTGCACTGGGGGACGGGATCCACAACTGGTGGCGCATCCCGGGCATCGCGCACTTCAGCGGCGATGGTGAAGGGGTTGGTCTTGTCACCATTACCAAGCGCCCGATAACCGGCACTGATGGAGTCACCGAGCGTAGTGTCGCCGATCCGAATCGCTTCGATCCCGTTTTTCTCGACTTCTTTCACAGTATCTTCAAAGAGCTGACTCACCATTTGCACACGTATGTTTGGACACTGCCGCGTCTGTTCTCGATTCGAGATGGGGTTGCGGATGATGATCTGGCCGGTGAATTGCTGCTTCTGGCATTTTTCATAAAAATGTACGTCGCAGTCCTTGGACCATTCGGGATCCATGTTGCAAGCGGTCGACAGATTTTTCTGGCAGAATTCGCCTTCAAAATCGCGATCGCGGCAATCGCGGAAATAAATGTCCACGCAGAACTTGGAGAACTTGTTGGTCGGTGCTTCACAGACGGTTTTGAACAGCGCCTGGCACGAGTCGCTAGCCAGATGATTGCTCACGCAATCATACCAAGCAAAGCGTTGCGGACGATCCATATGGCTCAAGTTGTAGTCGGCATACATATAACTGAAAGCCTGCGTGGACATCAGGCTCAAAAAAAACGCAAACAGATACCGCATGGCTAAATCCATCACAAAGGGTGAGATTGTTCGAGGCTTTATTCAGCGGAACGTGTAGTTGACCCTTTGGTAACTCAGAGCAAAAGTATTGATGCGTTCGCCTCGATAGGAAAGGTAGAAATACTGATCCGGCTGCTGGCTGTCACGGCAAGCTAGGTGGCCGTTGCGTTGCTCGCATTCACCGCTCAGGCCGACGGGAAAACGATCGGGAATATTGCCGCCGCTCACGCTGTCAAAATTCAGCGAAAATGTCCCTTTGAGATACGGGTCTTCGGCGCTTTCTTTCGCGTTGAAAATGAACACGCCCCGATAGTCCTTGCCGCCAAAACGTTCCTGGGCGACCAAACGATCAGTATTACGGGCTTTCAAAGTGCCTAAAAACTGCTTCTTAAACATGATATTGCAATCACGCCTTACATCATCGCAGGTCGAATACTCTTCATCATCCCATCCGGATTGGGGAATCGGTCGCTGGGCTTTGACCTTGACCAAATCAATGCCGAAGACTTGATCCTTGGTTTTCACGAGAACGGCATAGGTTCCTACTTCGATGGAACCACGCAAAGTCACGCGAGTCGCCTGATCGATGCTGGTCAGCACGGGATGAAACTGGTCGAGGGGCAGAACAGTGTAGTGTCCGTCATAGGGTTGCCGATTCATGATCAGGGAATCTGCCAAGACGATATCCGAAGCCCTGGCGGGAACCGTGAACACAATGTCCATCGGATACGGATCTTCCACATAGTGAGAACCGATGGCCTGGTATTGAGGCAGTGTGAGTTCTATCGGGTCGGCAGCAGGTTCGGGTTGGGGCTGCTCGCCTTTTTCCTTATTTTGACCTTGAGCGGCGCAGCTCAGCACGAGATACACGCTGAATCCGAACAGTCGTGAAATTTTGGAGATCTGCATTTAAGTTCCCTTATTGTCGAATCATGGTACCGATGCGAAAGTCATAGTCCTGGACGTCGGCTGGGAATTCTTTCAGAAACATGGCATCGGCTTTGCTGAAAAATTTCTGCCAGTCGGCTTTGGGGCCAATCCGCCAGAGGACGGGTTTGCCGTCTGCGCTCAGACGCTCGATCAATTTTTCCTGCAGCACGTAGTCGATCCAGGAGGCCGTTTTTTCCGATTCCGAGAAATTTTTCAGATCAGTATCGAAGGTGACGGTTTCGGTCACACATTGCTGGAATCCGCCCAGCAGGATCAGAAGTTCCGCGCCCATGTATTTGGGCTCGCGTGCATCATCTTCGAGGGGATAGAACGTCTCGTCGATCTTTTCCAGAACGCAGGAGGTCTCGATCTTTCGACTAATCGATCTCAATGATCGTTTCGCCGCAAACTGAACCCTCGCATTTAAAACGAAATTCGCCTGCTTTTGCTGCAGTAGTTTCAACTCAAAGTCAGATACGGGAAAGGTCAGTGGAATGGTGGCCGGGAAGAAGCTCGTCTCGTTTTTCCAACGCGTTTCCTTCTGAAAATCGCCTAGATCCGTGAAATCGGTAAACAGTTCGACCGAGAATCGATCCAGCGGCAGAGGTTTCAACTGAACGTCCTGCAAATCCAGGCCCTTACGCAGGGCTACAGCCTGTCGTACTTTTTCTGTCAGACCCGGATCGATGAAGTCAAATGTTACTATCGCCGTAGCTGAGGGTACGGGCTGCGCCCGATAGGACACAAAAGGCTTGGTGGTATTGGGCCGCAATTTAGGGGCGATGAAAAAAGGCGCCCACCAGAAAACGTGTTTGTCTTCGTAGTCTTCCAGGACATCAACGCTGTCCTGCTGATAACGGGCCAGTTCGTCAAAGAAGTAAATATCGCGCTTTTCGATAGCGGGGACCGCCGCTGACGGGTGGGCATAAGCCAGGAGACCCGCCATACCGCAGAGCCACTTGAGCCAGGATTTACGCATCGTCATCACCTCATCAAGCATTCGAGTTCGGAATCGAACATCTCGCAGTGGGGGGCGGCCTCAATAAACACTGAGAAAGCGTGATTGAAGGTATCGATCGTTCCGCCCGCATTGTTCATCACAAATCGGTAGTTCACCAGAATGAGTTGCCCGCAGTTGCCGGTGGCTTGGCAGGTCTCGGCCATCATTTGCTGCTCGAAATAAGTGGCATTTTCTTCCGGTACTTTGAACTGCACCATTTCCTTGACACCCGGGAGCGTGCGCGGTTCTCGTCCCTTCAGGATTTCCGCCCCAAAGGCAAACTCGAGGTCGATCCAACTGACCTCCACTTTGCTGGGGGAGAGCGGGAGGACCTGGGCATCACTGCCGTAAAGATCTTTGATGCGCTGGCTCAGTACAGGTGCATCTTCATTCCGATCTACCGGTACCCAATTGAAATAACCGGTGATCGAGCCGTCGCTATTATGCAGCAGCTTCAAGCCCGATCCTCGTCCCACTTTCTTGATTCGACCGAGACCCGGCAGGCTATAAAAAACCTGCGAAAGATTTTTGTCGGTGTACACGGTCCAGGTCTTACGGCCATCGGCACTGCCAATCAACTTGGGGTCGAAGCGATCCACCCCGGCTTCAACATTTGCGGTGCTGCACAAGAGGAGCAGGAGACCGCTGATAAAAGTCTTCATTTGTTTACCTTTCAACAGCCGTTGGGGCTGATTTTACAGCTGGGTATCGCACGCAAATCCAGGCTGCTGGTATAGGGTTGCGGCGTGAGTTTACCGGCGTCGCTATAAAAATTCAGCGTACCCTCTACCGTGCCAAAAGCCAGCTCGCGTTTGGCAAGGTAGTTGAAGATTTGTCGGCTGGTGGCACCGAGTTTACCAAAGAAGCGAATCGGCGCGGCGATATCAAAACTGTCTTCCGGTGGCGTGAGCTCGGTATCAAAGAGTCGTTTGGCAATCGGTGACGGTGCAAAAGCCGCATCCCATAGAACCATCGGGAGGATGAAGACCTGGCTCGGATCCCTGCCGTAGCGTTGGGCAGCCATGGCTTTGATCGCGACCGCTTCGCTTTGGACGGCATCCGGTACCTGGAGCAGATAGCTCATGTCGATACGTGCCGAAGTTCCATTCATTTCATAATCGAAGCGATTCATATCCACTTGAAAGTTGCTGGGCGTATACCAGAGGTAAACTTGATCGATCTTGCCGTTATCCAGATCATCGAAGAGAAAAACAGTGCTGCCATCATGATTGATGTAGGCGCCAAAAACAGTCTGTGTTGGGCGTTCCGCGAACGATGGCGTGGCGGCCAGAAGCAAGGCGAACGCGGTGGCCAGGGATAACTTGGAAAGCATGAAAGACCTCATTAAAAGACGTTTTTATTCAGAATCAAACTGCTGCTTTTACGGCTGAGCTCGGCCACATAGCGCTCGCCCGGTATCGTGGCATAAACGCCTTCATCGATTTCAACCTGCAGTTCGGCGAGATTGCTATTGAGGCCGACGGACGTATTGCTGTCACAGGTGGAATCCTGATTCAGGCTCTGCGCCCAAAAGCCCTGAACCAGATGCCGACGCAGTTCGCTGTATTTGCGTTCGAGCCCGCTGCTTGCAAAACTATTGTCTTTCCGAGCTTGTTGCACACGGACACAGAAAGTGGCCAAGGCCAGGGGAGCGCCGCTGGTCGACGCGGAGCGGCAGGGTTCCAGAAATGTTTCGCGGGCGGATTCCGGGAGCAGCATGGCCCATTGGCTGGCGTTTTCCAGTTGACGCAATCCACGGGTACGAGCCTGGTCCTGCAGCTTGTGATAGGTATCGAGCAAGCTCAATGGAGCGGACGCCTCACCCACCTGGCTATAAGTGAAGCGCAGTTCCAGAGGACGGTCAGGTTTGCGTTTGATGGGGAAGGTGTCGAGTTCAGCGTTCAAATGCGCGTTCAGAATTTTGCCAGAGCGGATTTCGTCATCCAGCAAAGTCTTCACTTCGGGGATCAGGTTCCATGACAAGTCCGGTTTCTTCTTGTACAGCACCTGGCAATTCAGATCGCTGATTCGACCGCGAATAAGCGTGACACTCGACTGCTCATCCAATTCCATGCAGGTGACTTTGAAGTTGCTCGATTCCATGTCCATTAAATGCAATTGCATATTGGAGAGAGCCAGTTGCGGAATGGTGGTGCGACCGGCGACCTTGAACGGACGAATGACGAGCTTACCGCAGATCGCTTCACCGCAGCTCACGTCGGTGCTTTCACTGGCAAAGCTCAGCACTGGCACAGTGGCTTCTTCGACTGCACCACCGCGCACGATATACAGCTTCTGCTGCTGGAGATCATCGAGCAGCGCGTTGTTCTGCAGTTCAAGGCCGGATTCGACATTGATTTTTTCGCCGCCCGGTAAATTGATGGCGCCTTGGGCCAGGGCAGTCGCTTGAGGAACCAGAGTCAGACTGAGCAGAAGAAGCGATTGTTTCATGGCCTCACCGATCCTTTATAGTCGTTCATGGCAGCCGGATGGCTTTCCAAAACTTCCAAAGCGCGCTTGGTATATTCGGTCTGCGCTTGGGCGGACGTCACTGGACATTCCAAATTTTTTCCGCCCAACACATCGAAGGCAGCTTTAGCGCTTTTTTCGATGACTATAGCGGCCTGGGCACTGGTAGGAAGCGTGGCTAAATCGATGTCTAAACCAGGAAGGTAAAGACCCGCTTCATCCGGGTCGGTATTGAGCGCATCGCTCACAATCACGTCCATCGAGAGATTGCCATATGAAAAATCCAAATACTGAGCCATGTCCTGGAACAGGGAATCCGTGGACAGCACGCGATAGGTGGGCTTGTATTCCCCGGCTATCATGGTGAAGAAACTATTGCCTGGCAGATCTTCCGGCAAACCGTCATAGAGCGAAAGATTGTTTTTATAGAGGGCATCGCGTAGCCGGAACGAACAACGCAACTGGTCCAGACCGGTCGGACTCAATTCGATCTGCACGTAGCTTTCATCACCGTCAGCTAGAAGGTGCGAGGGATCGAGGTCCACCTTCACCGAGTTGGGTAAAGTTTGTTTGACAAGATCGAAATTGGTGACCTTGGCGGTGAGGCGCTCGTAGGAAGCGGCAGGGAAAGCTTCACGGATATACTGATAGGTGCTATCCGCAACTCCAAGATGAACTTTCAGGGTCACGAGCAGACCATACTGTCCACCGATCTGGGCGACCTTCGTGTCGACAGCCGCCAAACCCAGATTGTTCTTCAGGATATGAATCTTGTTCGGCGCAACCCAGATGCGCTGGATATCGGGATAGGCGCAGAATTTGCGAAGGCTGGGAATGCCCAACTTGGGATAACCATCAGTGCAGACTTGCCGGGCATCCTTGCCATCGTAAAGATCGCGGGCGTCGAGCAGGATTACAGTCTTTTGATAGTTGGTTCCTAGGGCAAAGCCAAGCGGTGCATCCGATGGTCCCCTTGCCCAGCGCGGTGCACTAAAAGCGGGTTGGCTAACGCCGGCGAGACTGCAAGCGATCAGGGCCGCAAAGGGAGCAGAACGTTTGAGTGTCATACTAAGGCTCTCCTGTATTCAAAATAGAAGCTCTGGATTCAAGACCGAGAACAGACATCCTTGAGGGCTTGGGAAAGGTTTTCCGTCGGGCATTCCAACGGTGCAAGAGGCCCGCCATGCATAGCTTGGTTCCGATCGAACAGGATGCGCTGCAGTTTCGGTAAAGACGCTAGCGGTTTGAGGTCTTTGACCGCTGTCATGCTGAGGTCGAGAAAGGTGAGCTGCGAGAGTTGCGACAGCGGTTCTAATTCTTCGACCCTCGTGCCTGAAATAACGAGCTCCTGCAAATTTTTATAGGTTTCGATTCCATTCAAATTCAGGATCGCGCTAAATGGAATGGCCAGACGTTTCACCTCAGGCAGGTGACCGATGCTATCGAACGACCTGATGCCCACATCGGCCAATTCCAATTTTTTGAGTGGCGACTTGTCAGCGAAACCTTCATCGGCGGCGGGCAAATCGATGTTGGCGAGGCTCAGGGTTTCGAGCTGAGGCAAATGCCCAACCAATGCTTTCAAACCATGGGCGCTCACCCTGCCGAAGTTCGCAGTGATTTTCAGAGTCTTCAGCTGCCTCATATTGTGCAGGGCGGAAAGATCCACTTCAGAAAAGAGGTCAAGAGAAAGGCTTTGGAGGTTGATGAAGTCGCGCAGACTTTCCACTTCGACGACAGAGCCAAGATCCAAGGAACGCTTACTTTCCACCAGAGCAAAGATTTTCCTGCAGTCGGTGACTTTAAAGACCTTACTGATTTGCCGCAGGCTGGCACCTTTATCGCTGGCGGCGAGATCCCGTTCGCAGTTTTTCGCGAAGGCTCTCTGATCTGCGGGTTTCTGGTACCAATTAATAGCCAATCCCAATGCAATCAAACCAAAACTGGCGAGTACGATCATCTTTTTCACAGCTTGTCTCTCAATGAAAGTATTTTTGGAACAATTGTTTGACCAGAGCTATTGGCTGTTTGGCTTGGAAAGAGCGATCCAAGGTCAGCACGTAGTCTTGTGTGGCGTAAGCCTTATGGCACGCAATGCAATCAGGCAGTGCGCCCGAGGCAACCTTTTCGAACTGCCCTAGACGCTTATCCAGCAGGATGCTCGTGTAGAACCAGTCACCATGCTCCGGATCGAAACCCGCCGGCATTTTTTCCATGAAAAAAAAGCGCCGGGCGGCGAGTCGCGGCAACTCCTTATCGTCTATAAAGGCCTTACTGATGATGGACCCTGGGGCGAAGGCAATTTTTTTTCCGGGTTCGTATTGCGCGAATGCCGAACGGGCGGCTTCGTTGTAATAGACTTTCACCAGCGAGTTCTCGTGTCCTGGACTGGCAAAGGCACCATCGAATGGCAGTATGTTTTGCCAGTCCAACATGTCGACGAGAGTCGATTCGTCAACCGCTCCCCGCGCTGCCTGGGTGAATCCGATGAGACTCATCAGCAGGCTCAGACGTATCACTCTTTTTCGAAATAGGCTTAACATCAACGACATCCCAGTAAAATCTTATGACCTGGTTCCCGAGGGCCCCGACGCCTCTTTAGAACGGTGCCTTCAGCTTTTTGCTGCAAGAATTTTCGGGTTGGGCCGCGTAGTCGGACAGAAATAACCCAAATTGACGCCGATAAATCCTTGCTCCTGCGGGGTTTGGGGTCTGCGACCATGAGGAAGCAGTCCGGCTGCTCGGCCCATGCAGAATTCTCCTGAGACAGTTGATTCAGATTACAAATTGGAACCTTTCTTCGAATTGATGCAGCTTTTTTCCGGCTGCTTCGTTCTCATATGCGTTCCTTGCATTGCCCTTCGTCGCTTTCAAAGGAAGGATGTTCGATGTCGCTTCTCAAAGACAGCTTTTTGGCGCTGGTCATCACACTCATGAGTCCGCTAGCCGAGGCTGTGACTGTAACTGACCGCAATATTGACCTGAACCAATCGTTTACTCTGGTCCAGGCGCGGGAACGTGAAACAGCCTTCCGCGACGCTCCGGTTCTCTGCTATCGCCTGGGCTGCGAAGCCCCTCAAGCTTTTGATGCCTTCCTTGGTTATCCGGGAACAGGCAAAACGTTTCCACCTCTGGAAGATGTTTTTGGACCGCGCTGCCTCTGCGACAAGCAACTGATCAAAGTCGCCAGCTGCGCACCCTTGAAATACAGCGGTTCCAAGTGTCAGCTAAACGAAGCTGGCCGACAGCATCTGCAGAATTTTCGTCGTGAAGGTGAACTCGCTTTGGACCATGCATCCGGTCCGACCAGCGCGTTGCTGGTCGCAGCTCAGGGTCAGCGTTGGTTACCTGATATCAGCGATTATTTCTATCGCTTTGATGAAGTGAAAGACGGCGAGGGACGATACCCGCTTGTGAAAAATTTAAATCTGCTGGTGGATCGACTCGCCATCAGTCGCGATGATCTGGGCAATCCCTTGATCGAGGTCCTGACACCCGGTCAGGGCCTGCGGATTGATCTAAACCTGCAAACCGCCATCAATCCGGGCGTTAAGGATCAGCTCGCCAAACTCTATCCCTACGCGGAGATCGCTGTCCTGCCGAGCAGCAGCAGCCGCTTTGTCCCACGCGACCAGCAACTGGTGGATGGCATTCACATAGCGTTGCCAGATCAGGCTTTCCAGCAACCGGAAACGCCGTATCAATTATCGATAAGCATTGATCAGGAAGGCATCAATGGTCTGGCTTGCGTGATGGAATATACCCGCAAATTGGAGCATATCCTGCAGATTCCGAACTACCGTGCCCTGGACATCATCATGGGTTCCCTGCAGCTTAGCTACGGGGTCTGGGATTGGGAAAGGATCATGGCGGGAGAAAGTGGAGCTCGTACCCTGATAAATCCTGGCCCCATCCGCGTTGATCTGAGCGAAGCGATGGATGCAGAGGGCTTCGATCTCTATGGTAATTCACTCGAGAGTTTGATTGTTCGTTCGGCTGCAACGGTGCAGTGTCGAACTCCCTAAAATACGGTACGGAGAGCGCCATGTCCTCTATGTCTTGTCGAAAAACTCTGCTTGCCTTCGGTCTCTGCATCGTGGGAGGAACACTCCTCGCTCAACCCATGTCGAGCCCGATGCGAGCGGTGAAAATCGAGAACCTCTATGTGGCCGACACCTATGAGAGTCTCTATAACGATCCGTCTTCGACCAATACCTTTGAATTCTATGCCTTGACCAAAACGGTCGAACTGAGCAAGGATGATGTTCTGTCTCTGCAGGTGACCCCTTTGGCCAACGAAAGCTTGCAGCTGCGATTCAAAACGCCTTTGTTCCGCAATCTCGACAAGGAACAAGACATCCTTCGCTTCATCAACGACGCCGAGAAAAAGCGCCCCGTTTTGCAGCCGATGGAGTTCAGCCAACTAGAAGTCAACGCCAGTCCCAACGACAGTCTCTTGCTTTCCAATTTGACCGTAACGCCCGCGGCCCATGACTTAAACGCTTGGTTTGATGTGTCCTTAGTCCTGAGCAAGGAGGGACAAACCCGTTGGAAAGCTCTCTTGCAACGGAAGTTGCCTCTGCTGAGCAATGCTCATCTGAAACTCACCGTTAATTTTGCCAGCGAATCCGGATCGGTCGATATGGTCTTAGATGTTCCTTTCATCATAAGGTCGCTGCCGGCCTGGGATATCGCCTTTGATGCAGCGAAAAACCTGGACGCCCAGGGATTCAAGCGCGGTAAGATCCACTATTGGCAGCAGTTTCTGTCGTGCGAAGCACTGAGCCGCGGGCAGATCATCAACGGGCCCAACCTTGTAAATTTTGAAGTGCCACATGAATTGACCAGCGTAGAACAAGCGAATTATGTGAAATTCGCCCAGGACGGCTTCATTTTCATGCAGAAGCAAGCGGTGGCGGATTGCCAAAGCTCACACGATGAAGAGGACGCCACCCGCTACTGGCAGCAATATCTGAGCAGCAAATCCATTTCGTGCAGCAACGTGGAAATCCTTCAGGCTTGGCCTCTGGTGTATTTCGATATCCGTCTGCAGTCGGAACTCTTCGTCAAAAAAGTGAACCAACTCTATGACGGCTTCAAAAAAGACTGCAGCACGCCACTGGATGTGACCCAATTCGAACAGCGGTTTGACGGTCGGGGCTGCTTTACCGGGGGTATTCTCAGCTTTACAGAGCCCGTGAAGCTGGGGAGCTTCGCCGATCACATCGAACTTCGCGCATCGGCCGCTCCTTCGTTCTATGCCCGGGAATTCACGATAGCCATGGGTCCTTTGCCCTGGCAGATCGATATTAAATCAACGTTCATTCCCATCTGTCGCAGGGATTTTGATTTGCTAGCTGTCTTAAGAGGTGTGGAGTCGACGGTCGGTCACAAGCTTCTCCAAGACTCTGTTTCGGTCATTGAGTACCCATAAAAAGGAACTGTCATGTCGTCCTCTTTTCCCATGTTTTTACTAGGCATTCTGACCCTTGGGTCAAGTCTCGCAGCGGTGCCCGAGGCCTTTGCCTTCGGTCGTCAGGTGGCCAATCCGCAGGTTTTTTTCAACGCCAGCTCAGTCTTTCCTTTGAACCGTCAATTGGAAGTATCGGCAGCTAGTCTGGAAAGCGCGCCTTTAGAATGCTCGCTGATTGTCCGAGCGGCTGTCATTCAGAGCAGTGAAACGGAATCACGGCGTTCGATCCTTCTGCCGAATGTTTACATGCTCGTGCAGGGCAAGACTCAGACCACAGCCCCCATTCAAATCGGTGAGGCGGAACTCAACAGCCAGGGCATCCCTGGATTAACCTATGTACGGGCCGATATCGTGGGCTTTACCTGCTACGAATACAGTCCGCAGCAGCCTTTGAAAATAGCCGTTGGCAGTTTCTATCGGCCGGACACCGGTCCCGCCCCCGCCGAAGATTTTCATCACAGCTGCGATATTCTGCGCAACGGTCGCGTGCAATGCTGGGGCGATAACAAGGAAGGACAGCTTGGAATTCCACTCGATACAACCCGGGCCACCCAACCCGTGACCGTCTTCAAATTCCCCGGCGAGGCTCGACAGATTTATGCGGGCTATCACAGCACCTGCGCGGTAGATGCCCTTGGCTCCACCTACTGTTGGGGACACCTCAACCGGGCTCTCGGTGCACCCATCGATGTGCCTACCAAAGTCGAAGGCCTCGCGGAAAAACCCTTGACCATAGCAATCGGTCTAAGCCAGGCCTGTGCTCTGGTGGGATCGGGCCGGGTCCAGTGCTGGGGTAACAATGCCTTTGGTCAATTGGGGGATGGCACCAGGTTGGAACATAATTCGGCCGTCGACGTCCAAATACCGACGGAGCAGACGGTGGTGGCTTTGACCGCAGGAAACTCCCGCAGCTGCGCCGCGACCCAAGACGGCAGTATCTTTTGCTGGGGGATGGAGGCTGAACCTTTCGGTGGATTCATGCCATCAGCTGTTTCGGTGCCGGTTCCTGCAGCGCTTTATAGTGTCCCGGAGCCGATTCAGCAGATCAGCATGGGCGACTATCAGCCCTGGGGCGTAAACTACTGCGCGCTGACCACGGGAAAGCAAGTCTATTGCTGGGGTCAGAATTTTTATTCGGAAGTTTCCACGAAGCATTTCGCCATTCGCACGCCGCAGCTGATCGCGCCCTTGTTCGGCAAATTTACCAGTATTGCGATGGGACTCGGGACTCTGTTTGGATTGACGACCGAAGGTCGCTTGCTTGCCGTATCCGCGGGTTCGACTTTTGTCAGTGCCGGTGGTCGATCAGGCACCTTTGCCGATCCGGTACAAATTGCCAACAATGTCGCTGAATTCGCTGTGGGTTGGGGGCACGTGTGCGTTCTCACCACGAGCGCGGAATATCGCTGCGTTGGTCAAAACGATGTTGGTCAGCTGGGCAATGGCACTCTGGTGGATACGGTGGATCCAAAATTCGTGCAGTAAATCACTCGATGCTTCGTACTTTTAAACGAGCCCAACAAGCTCAACACTCAGACTAGAACAAACTGCAAAGGATTTTTTATGACCATGAACAAAGGCTCCGCACTGTTGATCTCGGCCTGTTTTATCGGCCTCATGGGCTGCAGCCAAAGCGGTGAGACCAGCTCCACCAAACTCGTGGGCGGAACTCCAATCGGTCAGGTGTCGGGCGGCTACTTTCCTTCGACCGTCAACATGAACGGCAGCTGTACCGGTAGCAAAATCGGCCCTCGCCACTTCCTGTTCGCGGCCCACTGCGCGTTTGATTTCACCAAGAAATCGGTGGTTCCCGCTTATGTGGACAATGCCTCGTTTGCACTGACCAATGCTCCTTATCCAGCGAAAAACATGCCCAACACCTGGATCGGCATGCAAGTGGAGCACACCCATTTCACCAATAGCTTTTGGAATGCCTGTACATCGCTGCCCTGTAACTTCAGCAGTATGATCACCAAGGGTGCCGATCTTGCTATCGTAAAAGTGAAGAACGATACTCCTGATATTCCTGTTGTTCCGGTCAACTTCGATGTGGCCAATGAAGGCGATTGGGCTGTCTTGAACGGCTATGGCTGCGAGGAAGGTCGAACGAAAACCCGTGAACAGCTCGATCCAAATCTTCCTTGGGGTCAGCTGAAATACTTTGTGACCAGCGTCGACTCCACCAGCCTTCTGAGCAATCTCGGTGCAGCTGCCAATCCTCCCGAAGCCGCTTGGAACTTCTTCACCAAGGGTCAAAGCCTGGATCCCGCTTATGCCAGCGTCTGCCCTGGTGACTCCGGCGGCCCGGTTTATGGTTGGAAAAACGATGGCTATGCGGTCATCGGCGTGAACTCGGCGCAAACATCGTGGGATTCGTCGGAAATCTCGGTCGTCAATATCCACGCTCGTCTGTCCACAGAGCAGGCCTGGGTGAATTCGGTCCTGGCTCGCTAATCCATCCCAGGGTCTGCAAGACAGACCCTTCACTTTGGGAATCCTCATGATCAAGCGAATCGTTTTTACTGCACCTTGTCTTCTCTTTACCCTTTTGAGCTGTGGAATCCAGGAGCAGGGATCGACAGTTCAGACGATTACCGCCCCGGATAACCAACCCTTCAAGCCAGTTGATGACTTTTGGCTGTATGAAAGCAATAGCGGTATCAGCGCTTTTACTTTTGATAGCAGTGCACCGAATATCGGTTTTTTCCCGGTTGCGATGCCAAGCAACAGTCAGGATCTTTTTTGGTTGAAAGACGG
Source organism: Oligoflexus sp. (assembly GCA_041736645.1). Lineage (GTDB taxonomy): Bacteria > Bdellovibrionota_B > Oligoflexia > Oligoflexales > Oligoflexaceae > Oligoflexus. The sequence goes on from JBGSTF010000077.1 coordinate 110,445, forward strand.
CCTGACACGCATGTCAATTATCCCCGATACCAATGTGATCAAGCCCCGGCATCGGGAAGGGCTGATCAATCGCATCGTATTTCCCTCTCAAGCCGCTAGGTCAGGCGGTTTTGCTTCGGCCAGCATCGTGCATCGCTTGTTTGAAGGCATGAAGCCCGAATCGAATTCCACGATGATACTGCGTCCGACTTTTGAGGTTCGCGGACCCCTGGGGGCATCCCTTCAGGCTCATTTTGAGTCCTATATGGTGTGCTTCAAGATTCTGGAAAACGATGCCGATCCCATGCGTATTCTTAAAGACGATCGCGCTCAATCGGATCGCAATCTCGTCCTCAGTCGGGCCAACGAAGCGGAAACACTGCAAATGGAACTTGGATTCAACAAGACCAACGTCGGTGCTTTCGCCCAGCAATGCTCTGCGTTGGGTGGTGAAGTGGCATCCCAGTTGTCAGTTGAAATCCGTCCCTTGGAACAGTCTGCCGACATCACCGTCGACTTCCCCGGCATTGCTGTTCATCGCGAATTCCCTGCGTTGGAAAAGTCAAAAGTCGTGTTCGCCGTGTCCCCCAATCTGCCGGTAAACAGAGATCTGAAACTCGAAGTGAGAAATACGGAAAACAAGGACATGTCTTGCAATATTATTCTGAAAGGGAAATATTCCAATCCATCCGATAATCACAATGTATCGGAACTCTTGATCCACACCCAAGTTGCCCTCATCAACAACACGCTTTCGAATGATGACACGTTCCATGGTTCCGCGGAATTGGACGCAATCGGTGTCCCCGGGATTCGATATTTTTCGGGTGAAGTGATGAGCTATGACTGTGTAGAGTATATTCCACGCATTCGATAAGCTTGGTCCCGAGGTATCGCCTACTTATTCGCATGCAGAAAGCCATAGTCGCGACTGATGGCTACAGGTCTCGCGAAATGGGCAAGCTTGATTTCCTTGGGATTGTTTAGTCCTGACTTTAAAAGTTGGCAGCAATGCACTCTATCGAGGAGACTTGAGTCGAAAATCGTTTCGTATGCCAAATACTGGCGTTTTTCTGCTGGTTAGTAGCTCATAAGCTCAGCTCCTCGCTTTCCGCCCAAGCAGTCGAAAGTCTTAACTGAAACTTTGCAAAACATACATTTGACAGCTTGCCTAGCTACCGCACACTATACCGCCATATATCATCTGCGATTGTAGTCCAGGAGTCCCTCTTGAGAACAAGCCTCTATCTTGCTCTGAGTCTCTGTTTTTTCATAAGCCTATCCTCGGTTTTTGCAGCCCCTCGCAGCTGTGATATCGATTCCACTGGAGGCGATACTTGCACGGTCTCAGTCACCGACCTTTACCCGACTCAGCTGACTTATGGATCGATCGAAGTGGAACGACGCAGTACAAAATTTTCTGGTTTGAGCTCTTCCGAATTGCAGAAGTACCTCAAGAAAAATACGGTCCCCGTAGTGATTGGACCGGACGGACATGTATTTGTCACAGACCATCATCACCTAGCACTTGCCCTGGTTAAAGCGACCGGCAAAGACGCGACAGTCATCGCTGAGGTCCAGAGCAATTGGTCGACCGAAGCGGAATCGAGCTTTTGGTCGAAAATGCAAGACGCAGAATACCTCTACCTGTTTGACGAAAACGGTAAAGGCCCGAAGCCATTGGCAGCTCTACCCACCAGTCTGTTCGATTTGAAAGACGATCCTTATCGAAGCCTGGCCTGGGGAGTTCGCAAAAATAATGGCTACATGGATTCTACCATTCCCCACGCTGATTTTTTGTGGGCCAATTTCTTTCGCTCACGCATCGACAGAAAATTGCTGCAAAAGGACTTTGATAAGGCTGTAAAACAGGGCACTGGGCTTGCGACCAGTGATGAGGCTAAAAATCTTCCGGGCTACGGCTCTCAACCATAAGCAAATGACTCTGGGAAATTAAGGCGAGACTGACCCCCCTAAAAGAGACCATTGTCCCCTTGCAAACTCTGTTGGCGAGGGGATTTTTTTTGCCATGGAGACCGAAGCAAATCTTCCGGAGCTTAGTCTCTCAAATATAACTGCGCCGTAGACATGAAGTGACGTTTGACCTAGCTGCTCAGAACCTCAGCCCCCAGCCGTCTGGACTTTCTTTTCCAACTCACTCCAGCGGGCATAGAGTCGGTCCACCGATTCCTGGGCCTTTTGCAAGCGAGCGCTGGCAATCATTAGCTTCTGGGAATGCGCTGAAATTGCAGGATCCTCCACATCCGACTGCGCGTCGGCGAGTTCTTGTTCAGCATGCAGGATGGTTTTTTCCATCTGCTCATACTCACGCTGCTCGTTGTATGACAGCTTCACGGTCTTCGCGACTTTCGCTTTCGGAGCTGAAACGCCAGCAGGTTTCTCTCGACGTGCGCCGCGCGCCTCTTCAATCAGGCTTCTTTCCCACTGTCCATAGTCAGCAAAAGCGGTGATTTTCCCGTCGGCACCGAGCCCGAGGAAATGGGTACACAATCGATCCAAGAGATATCGATCATGGGAAACTAGGACTATAGCACCTGGAAAATCTTCCAAACTGTCTTCCAGAATTTCCAAAGTATCGATATCAAGATCGTTGTTGGGCTCATCCAACAGCAGAACATCAGCTTTTCTTTGCATCAGCCGGGAGATCATGACTCTGGCTTTTTCTCCTCCAGAAAGGACCCCCACCGTTTGATCCAGCTGCTCGGCTTTGAATTGAAACCGCCTTGCCCAGGATGCGACATGCACCGAGCGATCCTGAAACACAACGGCATCCTGGCCATCGGCCAGGGCTCGTTTCAAAGTCCAATCACTCTGCAGCTGTTCTTTGGCCTGATCGAAATACACGATTTCCAAGTTAGGAATGGATTGTACCGTACCTTCACTGGCGCTTTCTATACCGGCCAGGATTTTCAACAATGTGGATTTACCCGTACCATTATCGCCTAAAATGCCCAGAGTCATTCCAGGCGTCACAACCCATTCCAGTTGATTGAAAAGGAGTCGCTGACCATAGCTCTTGCTCACGGATTTCAATTGCATCAATTGCTTGCTGCGACGACCTGAAGCTTGAAAATCAATATTCGCGCTGTTGGTGGTCAGGCGCTGCTTAAGCTCCTGCATCTCGCCCTTCATGCGCATCGCTTCGTCGATTCGAGACTTGGATTTCGTCCCGCGAGCTTTCGGCTGACGAACCAGCCATTCTTCTTCGCGACGCAATTTGTTAGCGAGCGAAGCCTGGTTTTGTTGCAGGTCGTAGAGATAGGCTTGTTTTTTCTCGATGAACTGAGAATACCCGCCCATTTCCACATGCCAGCGTCCAGGGTAAGCTGGATGAATTTCCAAAATTCGTTGAGCCGTACGATCCAGAAAATATCGATCATGGCTCACGAGAATCCACGCAAAGCTTGCTTGCTTCAAAAATTCTTCAAGCCAAATCACCGATCGCAAATCCAAATGGTTGGTCGGTTCATCAAACAACACTAGGTCGGGAGCACCAATGAGGGCTTCACCAATCGCCAATCGCTTGCGCCATCCCCCCGAAAGAGTTCCCACCTCTTGCATGGGATCGGGAAAACCAAGACGGCTGAGCAATTTATGCGCTTCGATCAGAGCCGAATCATGATCCATGCCTTCTTTTTGCGCGGCTTGGATCAAAACCTCCTCAATGGTCGATTGCTTGGGAAACTGCGGTTCTTGATTGATAAAGGCCAGCTTGAGACCCTTGCGCACAGCAACATTGCCGGCATCTGCGGGTTCCAGCCCCTTCAGAATTTTAAGAAAAGTCGACTTTCCGGCGCCATTTGGGCCAATAATGCCAAGTTTTTCGCCATCTTCAATGGCAAGATTGAGATCCTGAAACAGGACCTTGTGACTCATAGACTTACCAAGGTTTTGACAGCTGATCAAAACGCTCATACAGATCTCCTTGTGGCCAAAGCGCAGAAAAGCTGTTCTAGCACAGACGAGGCACAGGCAAAAGTCAGCCTCTCTTCCTTCCTGGCAAAAATACGAAATAGATGGGGCTGTTTCACCAAAGGTCTGCCAATATTACCAGTAAATTGCTACTATAGAGGCACTCCTCTCGCGACACCTCTGGAAAGGACTTGCCATGCAAGCTTGGAAGATTCGTGCATTTTCCCTATTATTCCTTGGATGTGGACTGCCTTCGTTCTCGGCAGCCCGAGCCGAAGAAGAAGGCCCTTTGCCCGCAACCCTCACTTTTCAATATTCCGGATACAAGTGGAACTCCACCACGTCCAAATCCACGGATACCAACGGCAACGAGACTGAACGCAAAGGCACGTCGACGCTGACGGCAGATTTGGTGGATTCGCTCATCTATGTCACCATTGGTGGCAAGCTGAACCTCTATTTGTACCCCTTCCAAGATGGCAATGCTCTGGCATCAGTGGGATACATGGTTCGCGATGATCTGGAACTAGGAATCGATCTGGGATTGAATTCCACCAAGATCGACGAACCAAAAGAAGAAGATCATGCCACCCTATTTGGAGCCTTTGCTACCTATACGGTGCCCGTTTCCAACTTTGCTCTGGAAAATGCAGTGGTCATCGATATGACCAAACTCAATAGCTCATCCGTGTCAGAAACCACGGGCGCTGAGTCTACGACCGAAATCAACGGTGTCTTTATCAAAGCTTCGGTGAACGCTATCATCCCGATTGCCAAGAATGCCCTTTATTTCGCCGGTCCTTGGTTGGCCATCGACAATACTAAGAACGCTTCCAGTGATAGCAAAAGAGCCAGCTCCCAGTTTGGTCTGACTTTGGCTGGCCTCCGCATCACAGTGGATTGAAATCATCCTAGCGGAGGGACACAAAAAGATCCTTGGATTTCAGAGTCGAATCCAACTCCAATTGCGTCCAGCCCGCTCACCATCCCGACGAAACGAATGCCAAACCATGGGATTCTTTTTCGTACAGCTTCTGACCACGGCAACACCTTTGCTAAGGGCCCCTGCTTTTAAAAAACGCAAGGCAGCCAGCAAAGCTAAATCCAGATGCCAACGATCCCCTATACCCTTGCTGGCCGACCACGCTAGAGTATCATCGTCCAGACCATAGGCCCCTTGCTTGAAGCTTGCGATTAACTCCGGACCAACTTCGAAGCTATCCAGGCTGATGCAGGATCCAATCGCAACTTGACATTCACTCAAGGGAATCCCTCGCGCCTCTAGCACAGCGAGACCCTTGCCGATAATATCCTGGGCCATTCCCTTCCAACCGGCATGGAGTGCCATAACCAACTTGGGGTGCTGGATCAGAATAGGCACGCAGTCGGCTGTCTTTACAGCGATGATGAGTCCCTTCGTCTGCGTCCAGAGTCCATCGCCTTCCGTGAGACTTGTGCCATTCAATTCCCTCGTCACTTCAACCAATGAAGTTCCATGCACCTGCTTCAGACTGAAGGATCCCTGCGGTAGATCAAATCCAAGTCCCTCAAATCCGTGCTGGATGCCACGCTCCACCCAGCCTGGAACTTGATGCTCAGTCCCGAGCCAGATGATATCTCTGATCCACTTTTCAACTTGGCTCGTCATACTGATTTTCCCGATCAAAGTTCCGCCTGGGGCGGCTTTTTACTGCGAGGTTTGGGCTTGGCTGTGGCACCTGCCCTTTTTTCGTTGCCAATCAGGTGATTGGCCAGACCCAAAAATTCCTGGCTCAATTTATGAGCAGGTTTGAAGAAAGGCAAGGGGACTCCCGCACTATGACTTTCACGCATGATCACTGAGGAACTCAGATAAGGTTCCAGCACGGTAAAGCCTTGCTGCCTGAGTCGGTCGATGCCCGCCTTGGGAACTTTGGTCTGGGCCTGAAAATGGTTGATGATAATCCCTTCCACCTGCAATTCGGGACGATGATCATTTGCCACCTCTTGAACAGCTTGCATCACTTGGTAGACAGCATCCTCACTAAAAGCATCACAATCAAAAGGGATCAGCACCCGGTCGGCTGCTAGCAAAGAACTCATGCTATAGAAATTCAGTGAAGGTGGAGTATCGAAGAAGACATCATCAAAGCCCATCTTTTCCATAGCCACATCGATCGCTTCACCCAACTTAAAAATCTTGTAACGTCCTTCCAATTTGGGCTGCAACTCTTTCAACTGTTCGCCGGCAGGAATAACGAACAGCCCGGGATATTCGCTTTCATAGATAGTATCCATGAGCGAATCTTGAAACAGTCGAAAGCTGAGGGTTGAATTGAAAAAATCGGCAATGTTATTCTTCACCCGATCCATCCGGGGACCGAGCAAATACTTGGAGGAATTTGCTTGGGAATCGAGATCGACAACTAACACCTTACGACCTGATTTGGCAAAGGCCGCTGCTAAATTGCAGGTGATGGAAGTTTTGCCGACCCCGCCCTTTTGATTGAAAATGGCACGTTTCATCGGTCCCCCTTTGGGAAAGGTGTGCGCTTATATTCTTTGAGGCAAGAATGCAGGGGGAGCGGAGCTGAGGTCAAGACCGAAAAACAACCCATCGGTGTCCAGGCAGGCTCTAGAACCCACGATCAGGACTGTTTGGAAAAGTAGGCATAGAGCCCTGAGAGCCCACAGATATAGGATGCTGCTCCAAAACCGAAGCAAACACCGACTGCATAAGGCGCCGAGTAGGAATGCTGACGGAAAGCCTCTCGCTTCGCAAGGTTTGACAGGTGCACCTCAGCAAAAGCTAATTTAAGGCCTGCCAAGCGATCAGCTAAAGCCAAAGACGTATGGGTCCACGCTCCAGGATTGATCACCGCCCCACTCCAATTTTCTGACAGCTTGTCCAAAAACAGACCTTCATGATTGCTTTGGAAAAAGCTCAGTTCGAAAGGTTCGAGCCCAAAGACTTGACCCAGATTCGGATTCACTCGACGTAGCTCATCCTCAATATTCTTCAAGGTCGTTGAACCATATATTTCCGGCTCTCTTTGACCCAAAAGGTCTAGATTGACCCCATGAGCAATCAGAACACGCTTTTGAGTGGGTTTGGACATCGTACATTTCTCCAGGTCTTTATCGCTTGGATGAAGCTCGCATCAAGAGCAAAACAGAAAGACTCGATTTTGGCCAGCGCTTATGTTTCCATCATCCTGCTTATGCGATTTTTTTATAAACATATATAGGAGTGAGTATGAAGATCTTGTCACTTTTTGGAATGTCTTGCCTCCTCAGTCTTTCAGCCTATGCTGCCGATAAAGCTCCACCCGCCGCTGCGAAAGCGCCAGAGTGGACAAGTGAGCAGCGCGAATCCATGGCAAAATCTCATGAGCAGATGGCTGCATGTCTTCGAAGTGACAAAGCGGTGGACGCCTGTCACGAAGAGATGATGAGCGCCTGCAAATCCAACAGTTCTTGTCAGGGTATGTGGGGTCAGGGTATGTCGGGTCATCATATGGGTAAGGACCACATGGGTAAAGGCACGAAAGGCAAAGGCGGCATGTGAGACCGTCCGTAACTCTTTGCAGCTTCTACACCACCTAAGCCACGTCCAGGCGATCCAGGTTCTGCAGGAGATGTTGGAGGGCTGTGATTTTCTTATCGATCGCCCGGACCTTATCCATGGCATCAGCCATCTTAGGGTCCATTTGGCGATCGATCTCTTTTTGAGCGTCACGAAGCTCTTTGATTTCAGCAAATTCTCGGCGCAGAAGCTCGTTTCCTGGGGCAGCATAAGCCAGCCTTTCATAGATTTCACAAGAGCTTTGGTAAAGACCTTGACGCCTAGCCAAGCGCGCCCTTGTGAGTTCGTCCAAGTCTCCCGGCTTCAGATCAGGAGCCGCTCGCTTAACAAAAATTTCCTGTACGGGGCTGGAAAAGAAGCCTTTCGCCACTCTTTCCTGAAAATGCTCTTGAGCCAGTTCATCTTCCTGACTTTTGGCTTTAAGAGCAGTCTCGGTCATTCTATGGGATTGCTGCTTCTGCTGCTGATTGATCCCATCCCAGCCTAAGTATTCCGCATAGTCACGGCGAAGTATGGAAAAACTCTTGATGTTGATGTGATCGATCACAATGCGTGCTTCAGGATCTTGAAATTCCTGCACGGCCAGTTCGCGAGCCAAGCTACCAGCTTGGGATTCGAAGTTTAAAACCACGCATAGCTTAAGCCTCAGAATTTGTGCTGTTAGATTGGTTCGAAGGGATGAAGGACTCGCCTCCAAACAATTCCAGGCCTCTCGAAAGAAGTGCTTACGAAAGAACAGTTGTGAAAGAAACACTCTGGCCACAGAATAATTGGGATGACGCTCCAGGCCTTGCATAAGGATTTGAATCGCTTCCTCAATACGCTGATGCCGAACCATGATTTCCGCAACTGCGAAAAATCCGCGTCCATCTGGCTTTTTGCGAAAATGCTCCAAGGCCAAATGCTCCGATTTGGTCAGCTTGCCTGGATCAATCTCGGCCAGTTGGTCGAAGTTCATCATGAAAAATCCTTCAGTTCAATTCGTCGGTGCCTGGGTATCAACAGTAAAGATCGCCAAGTCTGAATAGAGAGCTCCGCTGTGCATTTGAATTCCCACATCGCTGGACGTCGCGGCAGGGGGACATTTCGCTACCACTTCCATCGTCACAACTCCGCAAGTGTCTGTACACCAATTATCTTTAGGAGTGATAATCCCCTTGTAGCGAGCCGGGGTAAAAATTGTACCGTTGATTTCAACATTGGGATTGTGCTCGGGCAGATCAGACCGTAGGCCATTGACGATAGGCTCTACACTGATGTTACCAACCGGCCTTTTTCCACCATTTTGCGAGCCATCATCAAAGGTTTCCGCAACCAGAAACTGGACAACAAAAGGATCCGAGAGAGCCGCTCCTGCCGCTCCAGCGGCACAGGTAATGTTGTTGGTCTGACTCTTGAGGGTGAAAGTCATCGGCGAATCATTGCCAGTGATGATGGCATTGGAACAGTTCAGCTTGCATAAGCCCGGATCTTCCGGTTTGTAAGAGCAACTGGCCAAAACCGTAGTCAAGGTCAACCGTATAGCTGCTTTTCGCAAAAGCTTTAGCCTTCTTCTCATAAGCTGGTCCCTCGCTTCCCGCCATTCTCTCTGGTCGAAATTACTGGAATTCTGTTCTGCTTGATGGCAGCCGTCTCAGCCTGCTCGTCACTGGTTGATCGCCCAGAAACGATGGTGGGAGTGACCATGATCAATAGCTCCGTCTGACTTTCCACCGTTTGAGTCGAGCGAAACAGTGCCCCTAAGATCGGGATATCGGAAAGCAAAGGCACTCCTGTGACTGAAGTGGTTCGGTTGGTGTCATAAATGCCGCCAATCACTCCGGTATCACCACTTTCTCGCACCATCTGGGTCTGCAACTCTCGAGTATTTTTACTCGCAAGCGCTTCACCTGTCGGATCACCGGGCGTATCACTGCGAATCAGCAAATCCATAATCACTGATCCAAGGGCTGTGATTTGCGGCTTCACTTCCAAGGAAAGGTTAAACTTCACTTCAGCTAAACCCTGTGCCTCAGCTGCTGCAGGAGCCCCACCAGGAACGGGATTTGCCGCGCCTGCTGCGGGACGGAAGAACTTGGAGTTACCAGCCAGGATAGACGCCTTTTGACCATCCAGGACCAGCACTCGATTGGATTGCAAGACGTTGGTCGTACCGCGCTTTTCTTCCATCTTTAGCAGCAAATCCAGATCGACAAACTTATTGAGAGAGCCAAAGCGAAAGCGACCTACTCCCGCGGTATTGGCAGCATTAACTCCTGGATCGACAGCGAAGCTGGAACCAACAGAATTGGGAAAGTTCAAAGAACCAAAACCCAAAGCTCGACCCGGATCGAAATTGAAACTATTGCCCCAAGCAAGGCCGAAGAAGTTGTTGAGTGTCTTTTGGACCTCAACAATTCTTGATGCGATTTCAACTTGAGGCGTTTCCAAGTCTAATCTTTCGATGATAGCTTTGGTCTTGGCTAAAACCTGTGTGGAAGCTTCCATGATAATGGAATTGGTCCGATCATCGGCTTGGATTTTAGTGCGAGCATCCAATTCGATGTCACGAGCCAAGAGTAAGGTCAATCGCTGTGCCACATCCTTGGATACGGCGTTATTTAATCGAAACACCAGAACTTTGGTTGGCACGCGACGAACTTCGAACTGCTTGGCTTGTTCAAGCTCTTGCATGTACTGTGTCAGCCGAGTGACTTGATCGACTCGCACCACATTTTCACCTATTCGCACCATTCCAAGGCTGTATGTTTCTAAAATGGCTTTAAGTGCTTCATCCCAAGGAACTCCCTTAAAATGAACGGTGACGGGCGTTGAACCGACTGTACTTGAATAGACAAAATTGTTGCCAGTTTCCTCAGAAAAGCTTTTAAGGACCAGACTCAGCGGAGCATCATAGAACTCCATAAATATAGGCTTTCCAACATACTGTTGACCGGCATTGGGATTCATTTGCCCGGTCATTTCAATAGGCGAGCTCGGCATCCCCGTCGGCATCCCCGTCGGCATCCCCGTAGGCATCCCCGTAGGCATCACGGGCGAAGCGGGTTGAACGGGACGGTTACTAGCAGGTGCAGGACCTGGATCGGCAGCTTCATTGGTAATTGTGACATCCGAAACAGGATCGGGTGCCGTCACTTCCTGCTGCCTGATTTCTTGAACCTCGGCGCCGAAGGCAGCAGCATTCACTGGCACAGTATCAGTCGGAACAACTGGAATGGCATCGATGGCTTCAATAGGCTGAGGCACTGCTGCTGGATCTCCGCTTGGCAGCGGCCCCTCGTCCTCTTCTTCCGTCTCGGTCGGCACATTTTGGATCACGGACTCAGGGGCAGCATTCTCTTTTGATTCTTCGACTGCGTTGGACCCTTTTTTCCGTCTCTTGAGAGCATCCACTGCATCGGATGATTCTTCTTCAGCGTCTTCCACAGATGACGAATCCAAATCATCCTGAGCAACGGCACTCATGGAAAATTGTTCGATGCGGTAGTTTGCTGCTCTTTGTTGAACAATCGGGACTTTACGATCAAAATCCTCGGGCAGACCATTTTCATCGAGCTGATCTTCTTTATGCGATCGCAAAACGTCCTTGATGGGACGAAAAGCTGTCGGTTCATCGCGAAAAATTGATCGTCTTGGATGCCCAAGCTCTTCTGGGCCGGTTCTGAGCATCCGAGCCGTCTGCCTGAGGGGTGCTTCGTTTCCTGCCACCAAACTGATCGCTCTATCTTTAATTTGGCGAACTGCTGTTTTAGTTTGGCTGAAGTAATGATCGGGGATGGAATAGATCAAGAGCATGCGGCCATCGCGCGCATAGAACTGGGGTAGTATGGGATCACGATGAGTGAGCACGACATCGACAACACCCTTATCCTTAAACTCTCGCATGCGAATATAGGCAACAGGTGAGGGAAACTCACTGGAGTTGATATCCCAATGAATCTTCTTTCTCAATCGCGTTTGGTAAAAGCGCAACACAACTTCCAGCTGCTGAGCCTTGTTGGTTTCTTCATAGACTTCAAAATCAGGGTTGCCTTGACTGAAGATTTCAACCTTAAGCTGTCGATCTTTTTCAGCAATGCGATAGCCGACCCAACTCAAAAGGCTGGAAGCCGGTTCTATTTCCTCGGGAACAGCCTGAGGTGGGGCACTCGGCTGAACGACAGGAGGAGCAGCGGGAGCAGGAGCAGGACTCGGTGCAGGAGCGCCTGCTGTTGTCTGTTCAAGAAATCCAAAGGGAGTCTGATCTGACCCCTCAGCAATAGGGACAATGTCATTACCAGCATCGGCGCTTATAGGATCAGGCGCCGTTGCCGTGAGGGCCGCAGATTCGGCTGCCGCCGCGGCTGCAATGGGGTCCCCTTCATCGACAGGCAAAATATCCTGAGCTGTGATATCGGGAGGGACTTGCGCCGTCGGATCATTGCCTATGCTTTCCTGGCCAAGCAGTTCATCTCCAGCGGCAGGATCTCCGGTAAGTCGCTCCGGATCTTGTTGGCCAGCATCAAACTCGGCCTCGTCTTCAAACATGCCTTCACTTGATGATTTCTTAACCGCATCATCAGCAAAGTTATCCTTGCTACCTTCGGCATTCAGGAAGTCTGCTTCGTCTCCAGCGTTAAGCGAAGTGCCAGCTCCGGATCCTGTTGCCTGATCAATCGCAACATTGGCATCCTCTTCGGTCACATCGAGGTCATCCATCTGAGACTTGGTGATCCCCTGTGCTGCCTTTTGATTGCTTTGGCAAGCCATCAGGCTCAAAGAGACACTCATGGCCAGTTGACACTTGAAAGCTTTAAAATATCTCATGCACCTTCCTCCTGATCTCTAGCCAACCCTATCGGGGTGGAAGAGCGGCTCCGTCGAGCGAATTCTTTATGGGTAGAACGCCTGTATTGATCGGAGCTACTGCACCGACCGGAGCTGGTGCTCCCGGCTTGGCATCTTTACCTCCTGCTTGTGCTTGACCCTGGAGAACAGCTGCTGAACCAGCGATCGGCGTCGGGCCTCCCAAAGCTTGGCTCAGCGGAACCGGCTTGGCTTTTTCCGTTTCGGGGCTCACAAAAACTGGATCTTTGCCGGGTTCCAGCTTTATGACGCCTCGATCATTTCGATCGGGACCACCAATAATCATCGGCACGTCCTGATACTCTCGAACGCCATCAGACCTGAGTCGATAGAGCCTCACCATCAAGCGATCGCGCCTAATGTTCAAGACTTTACCCGAAGAAATGGGATCGCCCTCTTTCACCACAACGCCTTCGTTTTTTGGAGTCAAGACCACTGCTCTTGTCTCTCCCGAAGAAAGTTGCCATACACCTTTGATATTAAGATCCGAAAGCGGATAGCCCTGCAAAATACTGACGATCGGAATTTCTTTGCCCATTGGCATCGACTGAGCTGGGTCAATGGGAGCTGCTCCCATATTGAGTTCAGGCTGCAAGAAAGGATCAGGCCGACCAAAGGAAGCGTAGCTATATTCGCCTGAAGGCTCGATAATTTCCCGAATTTTAACCGAGTTGCTCACTTCAACCGGTGGCTTACTCGGTGTGCTATCCCAGTCTTCTTCCACCTGTTCCAAGTCGACCTGATTGAGATCCAACTTTTCTATAGGCCGCTTTTTCTTGTTCTTAGAGCCAGTTTTATCCCCAGAACTCATGCCTTTCGGCTCCGCTACAGACGCATCTGCAGCTTCCAGACCATGGGCCAGGGTCAGGGCGTAGAGTAGGAAAATTATTTTCCAATCCATGTCACATCCCTTTAAACAGAATCAGCTTGGCACTGCTTTCCAAGACCAGCGGCTCAGCATTCTTCTTGGCATTTGCATCCATATTTGGAGTGCTGAACTGAATATTGCGAATATGGGTCAAGTTGGGCATGTGCACCAATCGATCAAGAAATCGCATGGTTTGGGGAAATGATGCTTGCAGCACAAGGTCAACTGGAATCTCTTTGTACTCCAAGCTTGGATTGGGCTGAGTTTCGACTCCCGGAGTGAACTTAGCGATCTTAACATCAAGTTCTTTTTCCAAATTGCCTAAGGAGGAAAGGATGGCCTCCATCTCGATCCGATCGGGAAGGATCTGTTTGGCTTTATTCAATTCCTCTTCGATTTCGGAGAGCTTGGCCATAAGCGCGGGAAGCTCCGCTACCTTTTGTTTGGCTGCTTCGAATTTCTGCCGTTCTTCGTTTACTTCGGTTTCAGCTTGCGTTCGCCTGAGTTCCAAGGATTCACCTTGATTGAGCCAAGTATTCAACGCCGGTAGCAAGGCCACAAGGCCGACAAGGCCATAGCGAACTTGCTTCTTACCGTTACGATACTTGTCTATCAGATCTTCAATTTCCATACCGACCCTCAGTTCATACTGGCTTGTCCAAGTCGACGAAATTCATCGATAAATTGACTAAATTTCCCGGTGTTCTCTTGATCTCGACCGTTGCGCTCGCGGGAAAATAGCTGCAGTTTGAAAGTGACTATATCTGCTGCTTTAGCATCGCTTTTTTGCGTGGAAATTTGCGAAAAGTTGATAGCGACATCACTAAAGAACAGCTGAGTTCGCAAGTCTGTCTTCTCAAAGGATTGGTTTTGGGTAGCTTTGAGTGCCATCATGAATTCTGCAATCTGCACGTTACTTGCAGCTGCACCGTTGATTTCTATGACGAAAGGATAATCACCTCCCGCCATATCCATAGCCAAGTTAGTGCTTCTTGCTGGCATACTGGTGCCTGCTCCAGCAGCGCCTCCAGCTGCTGCAGGGGGCGGTGGTTCGGGGATTCCCTGTAAAGATTCGCCCTTCTTGTCAATAAAGGCCAGCGACGTCAGCCAGACTCCGCTCGGCTTTAGGTTTTGAATGTTTTCTAAAAGAATGATCGGTAAAAATCGAACAAGTTTGGATTCTGTGATCCGCTTCAGTGAAATTTTCTTGGATTCCAGTTGTTCAATTTTCTGATTGAGACTATTAAATTTTTCGACGTCACTGCTTAAGGCCTGAGTTTCACTTACCATGCGAGCTTTGTCGGCTTCCTGTACGGCAATTTCAGCTTCAACACTGCTGACATAGATATAAATTCCGCCCAAGCTAATGGCCAGTATGATAAGCAAAATGGAAAGATCGGGAATCCACCAGTAGGGATTCTCGAGCTCTTCGACGGGCGTGAGGTTTATCTTAATCACGGTTCCTGGACCCTCTCAGCCAACTTCGGTGAAATCCCGCAAACCCAAGCCGACGCTGATACCAAACAGCGAGCCTTGAGTCATAATGTAATCCATATCGATTCCCGAGGGTTTGATATCGATCCTTTGGAATGGATTGATCACTTGCACGGGTGCCTTGAGCACCGATGAAATTGTCGATCCCAAATCCAAAGTGCTGGCAGCCCCGCCTGCCAGGAATATATGATCAACTTTTTCAAATCTCCCACTCATCTCTTCACTCTGGAAGTAGGTGAGAGTTGTGTTGATTTCGACAGCAATTTGATCGTTGATCTCCTGGATCGCAGGGCGGACCTTATCAGCTATGGACTGATCCCCCATCGATGCTGAAATCTTCAGCGCCTCTGCATTGTCGAAATCCACCCGAAGATGATCGGCAATACGAGCACTGATATCATTGCCACCGGTGAAAAACTCCCGAGAGAAGAGAAACTCACCATTATAAAGAAAGATAACCTGAGTCGAAGAAGCCCCAATATTCACTGCCATGGTCAAAGCATCCGCTACGGGGTAGTTATAATCAAACATATTGGCCAGACAAAACACGTCGCAATCGGTGATTCCGACCTTGAGATTCACTCGATGAACCATTTCCACATACTGTTCAATTGTTTCTATTTTCGCAGCCACCAAAATAAAGGATCGTTGTCCTTCATCGACAAAAGCTGAGTTAATTTCTTGATGCCTGAAGTACATTTCATCCAGGTTGGAGTGAAACTGTTGCTTCGCTTCTTCATATAAGGCCTCATCAGCATCGACATCGTCTTCCAGATTGACAGTCACACGCTTGATAAGGGTCGACACCCCCGAAACTGAAATGGCCACCCGCCGATTTTTATTGGCGATATGGATGCGTTCCATCAATTTTTTAAGGGCTTTGCTCACGACATCGGGTTCACGGATAATACCCGCTTCAATCGCTCCTCTCGGTAAAAGTTCAATGCCGAGGTTATGCAACTTTTTCTGTTGCCCTCCCGACATCTCAATCGCTTTGATTGAGGAGGATCCGATGTCGATGGCCAGCAAGGGTTTTTTAAATAGCATGCACGCGCCCGAAGTTGGTGACTGACTCTAATGTTCCGATACCTAGTGCTTAAATTGCGCCGATAGCCATGGTGACAAGCGGGAGGAGGTCCATCCTGGACTTGCTTCTGTTCACGAGAGGGTCACGTCCTGACCCTATGGAGAGGCTGTTCACCGGCTTGGCTGCGAGTCCGCAGCCCCGAAAGACCGACCTGGTCGAGAGATAAGGCAGATATCACTCATTATTGTTTCACTGACACCCTTGCCTGTCAACGAATGCACGGCGTCAAGATTTTGTTACTGCCGCACATGACCTCGAAATTCCTGTGTATTCCTGCTAAATATGGGAGCAAGGGCAAGGCCCTAAGATCTAGGAATTGACAAGTCACTGGCAGGCTGTCGTAAAACCTTCGGGTGACCTCGATTCCATCACTGAAGAAGGATAAGTGCATGCTTTGCGAAACCATTCTTGACGCCATCGGCAACACCCCCTTGGTCCATCTGCATCGGGTCGGCAGCAACCTCGCTTGTAACCTCTATGCCAAATGTGAATTTTTGAATCCTGGAGGTTCCGTCAAGGACCGCATCGGCTATCGCATGGTTTTGGATGCAGAAAAGCAAGGTCGTATCAAGCCGGGCGACACTTTGATCGAACCGACCAGCGGCAACACAGGTATTGGCATTGCTTTGGCAGGCGCTGTCCGCGGTTACCGTATCATTATTACGATGCCAGAGAAGATGAGTCGCGAAAAGCAGGTCGTGCTTGAGGCTCTCGGCGCCGAGATTATCCGCACCCCAACCGAAGCGGCTTGGGACGCCCCAGAGAGTCATATCAGCGTGGCAAAGCGTCTGCAGAAAGAATTGCCCAATGCTCATATTCTGGATCAATACGCTAACCCTTCCAATCCGCAAGTTCACTATGACACGACAGCGGAAGAAATCCTGCGTGATCTGAATGGCAAGGTCGATATGATTGTCATCGGCGGTGGAACGGGCGGAACAATCACAGGCGTGGCTCGTCGCCTCAAAGAGGCCTGTCCGGACTGTATTATCGTCGGCGCTGATCCAGAAGGATCGATCCTCGGCGGCGGAACAGAAATCGCTTCATACAAAGTCGAGGGCATAGGCTACGACTTTATCCCAGATGTACTTGATCGCAGCCTCGTCACGACTTGGGTTAAGACCAATGATCGCCAAGCATTTCTGCTTGCCCGCCGCTTGATTCGGGAAGAAGGCCTGCTCTGTGGAGGATCTTCAGGCTCCGCTTTGTTTGCTGCTCTCAGAGAAGCTAAAAAGCTTAAAAAAGGCCAAAATTGTGTTGTACTTCTGGCCGATGGCGTACGCAACTATATGACCAAGTTTGTCGATGACAAATGGATGGCCGACAATAATTTCTCCGGCCCCTCAGCCTTGGAAGGTTCTGTCCAACGTCTGGTTGAAGCCAAACCAAAGCGCACCCTTATCACCGTCAGCGCTGACGAAAGTGCGGCAAAAGCCATCGAGTTGATGCGAGGCCAGAGCATTTCGCAGCTGCCAGTCCTCAACAATGGCTTTTTAGTCGGTATTTTGACCGAAGATCATCTCCTGCATTTCCTGAGTTCGACCGATTCTGTTGATGAAAAAGTCGGTTCCATCATGGAACGATCCGTTCCTACAGTCGAATTGAGCACTCCTATCAGCTCTCTGCAGGGCGCTATTATGAAATCAGGACTGGCCGTGGTCCTCGATAAGCAAAACCATCCCGTCCATATTTTGACCAAAATTGACCTTGTGGAATGGATGTCGAAAAAAGTCTGATCGCTTGCCAAGAGCCGGAGTCCTCCGGCTCAGCATTTCTCCGCATGAGACTTTCCTAGGATTTCTTATGTTCTGCGACCAATCCCTCTCAAAGAACAGTAAATTTCGATAGCTGATGAAGCTTGACTGCAGGCATGGACTAGAGCTTGAGTCTGTGTGCTGATTTGTTATGGTGAGATCGGAAATTGCTCATTTAAGGAGAAGAAAATGCACGTGCCTTATTGGATTGTGGGAGTACCTCTGCTTTGGCAGGCATCAGCTGCAGCAGGGCAGGCAACTCAGGTGCCGGACTCATTTGAAATCACCGACGTCACAGCCAATGGAGCGGGTTGCGCTCCAGGAACAGTCAGCAAAAACATTGCTGAAGACAAATTGAGCCTAACGCTCTCATTCCGCGACTATTTGGCCGAAATAAGTCCGAGCACGATACCAAGTGATGCTCGCAAGGCCTGTCAACTGACGATCAGTCTAAAGGTTTCGCCAGGCTGGCGCTTCGCGGTGGCTTCCTTTGACTACCGGGGTTTCATGAATCTGGATCAGGGAATAGCTGCAGAGCATAAAACCACCTATTACTTTCAAGCTCAGGACAAAGCGGGAGAATTCAGCTCATCAAAAGTTGGACCAGAGCAAAATTCTTTCCTCTTCCAGCAGAAGGTCGCCCTTACTGAATCGATTTGGTCACCCTGTGATGCCCAGCGCTCTCTCAACATTAAGACGGCCATTCGAGTTTGGAATGTCGATCGAATCAAGTACCCCTATGCCGCTGGGGTGATGGGCAATGATTCGATCGATGCCCAATTCCATGACCAGCAATGGAAACTTCTCTGGAAGCGATGCCCTTGAAATGCAGGCTTGAGAGTTGAGGAAATCTTCGCGCTCGCGATTCGATTCCTCACTCTCAAAACGAGCTAGATTCATCCAAAGAAAATGCGAAAAACCCGAGCTGAGCTCCTCAGCTGGTCAGCAAGTCTTCCAAAAACATCAATTCCTCGGTAAAAATAGCCAAATTTTCGAGCTCTGGTCGCAAGTTTTCCCCAGAAAATCCTTTCTCGGCAGGTCTATACCTGCTATCACCTAAGGACATCCAAAAAGTTAGCAAGGGGACACCAAAGCCATGACTGAAGTCATTTTGAAAACTCCGATTGAAATGCTCTATGAGTGGGAAACGAAGCAAGCAAACCGCATTTTTCTACGCCAGCCTCTCCAGGGCAAATGGATTGAATACAGTTGGGGAGAAGTTGCTCGCCAAGCTAGGCGCATGGCCCAGGTGCTCCATGACTTTGGATGTCGAGATGGCGATCGCGTGGCGTTGATTTCCAAAAACTGTGCTCACTGGATTATCGCTGACCTTGCCATCATGATGGCCGGCTGCGTGAGCGTGCCCCTCTATCCTACGCAACAAGCCGAATCGATTGAATATGTCCTGAAGCATAGCGAATCCAAATTGATCTTTGTTGGCAAGCTGGATCAATGGCAGAAAATGGAGCCTGGCATTCCGAAGGGAATTCCCAGAATTCGCTTTCCTTATCCTGACCCGATGAGCTCCGATTATGATTGGGACCAGCTCATGCAATCGGGTAAGAGTCTCGGCGGTCATCCGGTTGCACCTCTGGATCAACTCGCCAGCATCATCTATACATCGGGTACGACTGGTTTTCCTAAGGGCGTGATGCACAGCTCGCGAACAATCGCCTCTGCGGCCCAGGGTTATCGGGAAACTTTTGGATTTGGGCTTCACGATCGCTTGTTCTCCTATTTGCCCCTCTCTCATGTTGCTGAACGCGTCCTGGTTGAGATGGTCGGGCTCTATTGCGGCACTACTGTCAGCTTTGCCGAATCTTTGGATACCTTCGCTCAAAACCTTCGTGACGTCTCTCCTACGGCTTTCTTTTCAGTCCCAAGGCTGTGGAAGAAATTTCAGTTAGGAATTCTCGATAAAGTTCCGCAAGAGAAGTTGGATCGGTTGCTGAAGATTCCTGTCGTGTCCAGTCTAATAAAAATGAAAATTCGCAAAGGGTTGGGACTTCACAAAGCCCGATCGATTGGCTCTGGCGCAGCGCCTATCGCACCTTCCCTCTTGCAGTGGTATCAAAAGCTGGGCATTGAAATCCTCGAAGGCTATGGCCTGACAGAGAATTTTGGCTATGCCACAGCAAATCGCACGGGCCATAATCATATTGGATCGGTAGGACCAGCACAACCAGGAACTCAGCTGACCGTTTCGGATAAGGGTGAGATCTGGATTAAAAATGGCGCTGCAATGCTGGGCTATTACAAGGATCCCGAAGGCACCAGCGAAGTCCTTTACGACGGTAGCATCCGTACGGGCGATATGGGTGAAATCGATGAGAAGGGCAATCTCAAGATTACCGGACGCATCAAGGAAATCTTTAAAACCGACAAGGGCAAATACATTGCGCCCGCTCCCATTGAGAATTATTTCCTAGCTGACAATCCTTATATCGAGCAACTCTGTGTTATGGGCAACGCACTTTCCAGCCCGGTGGCCTTATGCGTTTTAACCGAGTCAGCTCGCAACCAGCCGGAAGCCCTCATCTTACGAGAGTTTTCTGAATCTCTAAAACGCTTGAATAAGCGCCTGGAAAAGCATGAGCGAATTGATCGATGCATTCTGATCCAAGACGAATGGACCGTCGATGCAGGCATGATGACGCCAACGTTAAAGGTTAAACGGCATCAAGTTGAAGCCAAATATAAAGGCGTCGTCTCCAAAGCGATTCATGCCGATGATAAGGTCGTCTATGAACATAGCCTGTCCTAAGGCAGACCCAAGGAACCAGTCGCGCCGACTGGTTTGTCTTTTTTTCATATAAAAAAGATCCCCCGGGGATCGGGGGACCTTTAAGACAGTAGTATCACAACAAGAGCATGCGCGTTCCGCACACCGGTTGCCCATACATCAGTTCAGAAGGCTATTATCAGCGCCTTTCGCAGCACCTATAAATCTATAGATGGGTCGGAAGCCTGAAAACTTGAGTGGAGCAGCGAGCTGCTTTTGAGTGGTTCCGTGATCCGCAGGAACATCGACGAACATGTGTCGAGCTGCAAATTGAGGATGACGAATCACCTGATCCAAACTGAGAACAGGTTCGACACAGACATCAAGATTGGCAAAGAGATGGGTCCATTCCTCGAGGGTCTTTTGGGCAATACTGGCTTGAATTTCAATGCGCATGGTCTTCATCGCATCGTGCTGATTCATCTTCAGAGTCAAGAGGTCCAGTCGACCTATGGCTTCCAAAAATCCTTTGAGAAACTTGGGTTCAAGCCCACCGACACTGATATATTTGTGGTCTGAAGTTTTATAGTAGCCATAAAAGGATCCCCCATTGAGAGCGGTTGACTCCCAAGTCGGGTACTGCTGAGCGGCCAAAGCCATCTGCGCCCAAAGACTGCTCAGCATGAGGCTGCTATCGGTGATGCTGACGTCGACAGCCTGCCCTTCGCCGGTCTTCTCCCGATGATAGAGGGCCGTCAACAGTCCAAATAAAGCATGAAAGGATCCTGCGAGATCACACACAGGATTGCCATGCAGCACTGGACCTGCGGCCTCTGTCCCTGTCATGGCCGAAAGACCGCTGAGGGCTGCATAGTTGATATCGTGGCCAGCCCTATTCGCATAAGGGCCTGTCTGGCCATAGCCTGTTAGAGAAAGGTAAATAACTCGAGGGTTGACGGCCCGAAGACTCTCGTAATCGAGACCCAAACGGGCCATCACCCCCGGACGAAATTGCTCGACGACAACATCGTATTCTTGGACCAGACTAGCAATCTTCTCTTGAGCTTTTTTGTCCTTAAGATCCAGAACAACCGACTTCTTCGAGCGATTCAGAAATGCGTGAGTCGTGCTCACCCCTTGGGCAAAGGGTGGCATCGTTCGAGACATGTCTTCCCGATCTGGCGCCTCCACGCGCAAGACATCAGCCCCCCAATCCGCAAGGTACATCGTTGCAAAAGGCCCTGGTAAGAGCGTGGTGAAATCGAGAACCTTCAGACCGTGAAAAGGCTGCATACGCGAACTCCTAGAGCTGCATCTGACGGGCAATCACCGTCTTCATAATTTCATTAGCACCAGCATAAATGCGACCGATGCGAGCATTCAGGAACATCTTGCTGATCTGATATTCCTTCATGTAGCCATAGCCACCATGCAGTTGCAGGCATTCATCGACGACCTTACAGGCCAAATCAGTGGTCCAATACTTCGCCGCACAGGCTTGTTCGGGACTGACTGTACCATTATTTTGCTCTTCGATCAGGCGATCGACATAGACCTGTGCAATGTCAGTTTCAGTCGCCATTTCAGCCAGCTTAAACTGGGTGTTTTGAAAGGCACTGACTGGTTTGCCAAACACGTTACGCTCTTTCACATACTTGATCGTTTGCTCGATCGCGCTGCGACAGTTGGCGACAGCACCTACGGCTAGTGACAAACGCTCGGTTGCCAATTGCGCCATCAGATAGCGGAATCCTTTGGTTGGATCACCCAGCACATTGGCTTTCTTTACTTTGAGATTCTCAAAGTAAAGCTCCGCAGTATCCTGAGACAAGAGTCCAATCTTTTTCAAGGGAGTGCCGCGCTCAAGGCCAAGATCGCCGCGTTCGACGATGAAGATACCCATAGCGTGAGGATTGCTCGGCACGGTCTTGGCAGCGACCAGAATCACATCCGAATTGATTCCATTGGAAATAAAGGTTTTCTGACCATTGAGAACCCAATGATCGCCTTTGTCTTCAGCACTCGTCTTCATTCCAGCCAAATCGCTTCCGGCACCAGGCTCTGTCATGGCCACTGCGAGAATCGATTCACCACTGACAATCTTAGGAATAATTCGGGCTTTCTGCTCGGCATTGCCATAAGTCAGGAGGTAGGGAGCACAGATCGTATTATGCAGACCTAGCATCAGACCGAATTCATTGTAGTAGGCCAGCTCTTCGAGCATAATGGCTTCATAGCGAAAGTCATGAATACCAAGTCCGCCGAACTCTTCAGGAGCCTGGGGTACCAGGAAGCCTTGCTCGCCGCATTTCAAGTAGATTTCGCGTGGAATAATGCCCGCTTGTTCCCACTCCTCTTGAAAAGGCAGAACTTCTTTTTGCAGAAATTTGCGAAAACTTTCGCGAAACAGTTCATGCTCGCTGTTGTAAATCGTGCGTTTGGTGAACATCATCGACTCCTTTCGTTAGAAATTCTCGTTTCGTTCTGATTTCTCAATGAGCAACTTGGGCGGCAGGAATCGATCTCCATACAGTTTCGCCAGCTCCTGAGCTCGCACCGTAAAGGCCCGCACTCCATAGCTGTTGATAAACTGCAAGGTTCCACCACTCCAAGGTGCAAAGCCGAATCCAAAAATCGAGCCAATGTTGGCATCCGCTACCGACATGAGCACCTTTTCTTCAAAGATGCGCACTGTTTCCAGAGCCTGAATGAACAGGAGTCGATCCTTCAGGTCCTGGTACGGCAAGGCTGGTCCTTGGTACAAGGTGTTCAGTTGAGGCCAAATATATTTTTTCCCATCTTTCGGATACTCATAGAATCCCGCTCCGGCAGCTTTGCCTTTGCGCTTGAACTCATTCAACATGCGGTCCACCACAGCAAAAGCTGGATGTTCGGGCGCTTTTTTACCGGCTTTCGCCAGATCAGCTTCGGTGGCTTTGCGAACCAGATCAAATAGTGAAAGGCTGACTTCATCAGAAACAGCCAGCGGCCCTACCGGCATTCCTGATTGCAGCGCTGCTCTTTCGATCGCCATGGGAGATTGACCTTCACCCAGCATGGCAATGCCTTCCTGAGTGAACAGACCAAACACCCGCGAGGTATAAAAGCCTCGGCTATCATTGACCACGATGGGGATCTTATCGATCTGTCTCACAAAATCAAAGCCGCGGGCCAGAGTTTCCGGCGAGGTTTCAGCGCCAAGAATAATTTCCACCAGCTGCATTTTGTCGACCGGAGAAAAGAAATGCAGACCGATAAACTTACTGCGGTCATTGGCGGCTTGCGCTAGGCTAGTAATCGGCAGAGTCGAGGTATTAGAAGCCATCACAGCGTCTTTGGAGAGGACAGCCAAAGTTTTTTCGGTTACGTCTTTCTTGATCTGGCGATCTTCAAAGACAGCTTCGATCACCAGCTCGCAAGCTGCCAGGGATTCATACTGATCCACTGGTTTGATGCGTTCCAACAAACGCTGCTTATCGGCTTCAGTGATTTGACCTTTCTTCAGTCGATCATCCATAAGCTTTGCAGAATAGCTTTTGCCTTTTTCCGCGGCTTCCAGGCTCACATCTTTCAGATAAACTTCGATACCAACCTTGGCGGCAGCATAGGCAATGCCTGAGCCCATCATGCCCGCGCCCAACACAGCTACTTTTGAAAATGTGGTTTTAGGCAAATCTTTTGGCCGACTTTCGCCAGCTTTAATGGCATTCAGCTGAAACCAAAAGCTTGAAATCATATTGTGGGCTACGTGACTCGTTGCGACTTTGGCAAAGTACCGACTTTCAATCCGCAGCGCCGTGTCCGCGTCTACATACAAGGATTCAACCGCCGCTTCCAAAATTGCTTCTGGGGCGGGATAGCAGCCTTTGGTCTTATCCACAAGCATGGCAGCAGCCACGGGCAGCATTTCCGCCAATTTTGGCTGTTTGGGTGTCCCTCCGGGAGTTTTATAGCCGTCCATATCGAAGTGTTGCTTCGATTCAGGATGAGCGAGCACCCATTGTTTTGCCTCTGACATCAGAAGCTCCTTGGATGCCACCAGCCCATGCACCAGTCCGGCCTTCAGCGCAGCGGCGGGAGCGAGCTGCTTGCCCTCTAGCAAGAGAGGCATCCCTTGCTCCAATCCGACCAAACGAATCGTCCGTACAATGCCACCGCCACCAGGCAGAAGGCCAAGTGTCACTTCAGGCAAACCCACGCGCAGCTTCGGATCATCCAGCACCAAACGATGGTGACAGGCCAAAGCAATCTCCCAGCCACCGCCGAGCGCACTGCCATTGATGGCTGCAACCAGAGGAATGCCCAGCGTCTCAAGGGTTCTTAGGTCTGCTTTGATGCCTTCAACCATTTTGAAAATTTTGTCGGCATCATCAGCTGCAACCTGGCTCAATTCCTTCAAATCGCCGCCTGCGAAAAAAGTCGACTTCGCCGAACTCAAAATAATCCCTTTGATGTTGGCGCGATCGGCTTTGATTTGCTCGGTTACGCTGCGCAATGAAGTCCGAAATGCGGCATTCATGGTATTGGCAGCTTGGCCTTGGGCATCAAAGGTAAGGGTGACGATATTATTCTGATCTTTTTCCAAACGGATATCATTCATGTTCGTTCCCCTTATCCTAGACGTTCAAAAACAGTGGCGATGCCCATACCGGCGCCTATACACAGGGTGACAACACCATATCTTTGATTGCGCCGTTCCAGTTCGTCCAGCAGCGTGGAAGTGAGGATGGCACCCGTAGCACCCAGGGGATGGCCCATGGCTATCGCTCCACCATTGACATTGATTTTTTCGAAGGGTACCCCAGTATCTTTTTGAAATTTCAGAACAACAGAAGCGAAGGCTTCATTCACTTCAAAGAGGTCGATCTGATCTAAACTTAAGTTGGCTTTGGCGAGAGCCATTCGCGTAGCAGGAGCAGGACCGGTGAGCATAATCGTGGGTTCAGACCCAACGACGGCTGTGGCCAAAATTCTGGCTTTGGGTGTCAAGCGCAGTTGGTCACCGATTTTCTTGCTACCGATCAGAACAGCTGCGGCACCGTCACTGATACCCGAAGAGTTGCCTGCCGTATGCACATTCAAGATGCGTTCAACCTGAGGATATTTTTGAAAAGCTACACTGTTAAAGCCATATTCACCCATTTTGGCGAACGATGCTTTCAGTTGATTGAGTGCCTGCAAACTGCTTTCGGGACGAATCATTTCATCCTGATCGAGAATCACCAATCCATTCTGATCGACGACCGGAATTTGTGATTTTTTGAAGTATCCCGCCTGCCGAGCTCTGGCAGCTTTTTCATGGGAATTGAGCGCAAACTGATCGACTGCATCCCGATCGAAACCTTCGAGGGTCGCAATCAAATCCGCACCGATACCCTGCGGCATAAAACCGGCTTTGAGATTTGTCTCAGGATCTTGGGCCCAGGCTCCTCCATCCATACCCATGGGAACACGGGACATGGATTCAACACCCCCGGCGACAAGCAAATCTTCATATCCTGAAGCAACTTTGGCGGCTCCAAGATTGATCGCTTCCAAACCGGAAGCACAGAATCGATTGAGCGTGACTCCCGAAACACGTTCAGCCCAGCCCGCAATCATTGCTGCAGACTTAGCGATATTCATTCCCTGTTCGCCCACAGCGGTAACACAACCCATCAGCACATCGGATACCAGTTGCGTATCCAGATGGTTGCGTCTTTGCAGAGCCTCGAGTTGTTGTTTCAATAAGCTAATGGGCTTCACTTCGAAAAGCTTGCCATCAGGCTTGCCTTTGCCCCTCGGAGTCCGAACTGCATCGTAGATATAAGCATGCCCAGTCATTCATACTCCTGTCCTGACTATCTTTAGCGATAGGCAAACTCTAGGAAGAATCCTCTGACTTGACAATGGCAGGAGTGATCACTTTTATTGGCAGAAACGGTCAGAAATGCTGTGGAACAGGCCTAGCACTTGCTAAGTCACATTCTCCAGGTCAGGGGCTTTTTGTGGTTTTTGTCGGTAGGCCTGTGGGGTCAGTCCCGTCCATTTTTTGAAGGCACGATGAAAAGTTGAAGACTCCGAATATCCGGTCGCTGCGGCTATCGCATCGATGCTCTTATGGGTTTGGTTTAAGAAATAGAGCGATCTTTGCTTGCGAATCGATTCCCGCAAATCGTGAAAATTTTGGCCCTCTTCGCGCAGCTTACGCCTTAAAGACGAAGGACTGATACCAAAGTCCTTGGCAAAACCTTCCAATCCTTTGTGCAAGCACTCCGCATCATGCATTAGGTGATGGCGGATATGGGCCGTATAGCTATCTTCTTTGCGAAAATCAGTCAAAAACCGATGGGTTTCCTTTTCCAACAGTTCTTTCAGCTCGATGCGATCATGCCTGATATCTTCCGTTAGCAAACTCGCTGGAAAATAAAGCCTTGAGCAGTCCTGGCGAAACTGCAGCTGCCCCAGAAACTTCCCTTCAAAGGAATGTCCACTCTGCTCAGAGGCAAAAGCAAAATCCATTTTGACCAATACGATGGGCTTATCGATGAGCCATGAGAAAAGCCTGACCAGCATAGCAAAAATAGCTTCGGTAAAAAAACTCTCTGGCCCAGCCAACGGCCTATGTAGGAGCAACTCGATAGCCGCGGTTTCCTGGGTTTTACGCAGCTGCAGTTGGAAATCATCGGTCACCATTCGATAGAAGCGATTGCAGGTTTTAATGGCCTGCTCCAGCTGATCGCAATGAATGATGGTCTGGCACATCATGGCAAAGGTTCCGAGGCGCAATCCATGCTGAGTGAAACCGAAGCTTTCATCACGGGTAGCCATCATCATCACGCGTAAAAGCCGCGAGTATTGCGCTGTCGAGACCACCGCACCTGGATCCCGAAAAAGACTCTCGTCAATTTGAGCTTTAGCCAGAAAAGCCGCCTGATTCTGCCGACCAAAGTCGGTCGAGAGAATCGACTTTACATAGCGAATTGCCACAGAATTTTGACGAGCCATCGATGCTTTCCCTTCCAAACTCGAACGGTCGACTTAGATGTCATGATCCTAATTAAGGAAGGCCCGGAAAGCTTTTTCCTTGAGCCTTCCCCACGGCGCATAACGCAAAGGTAAATCAATCCAAGTCAAGTTCCGCAAGACAGCTTTCCGATGCGAGAAGGCTTCAAAGCCGTGGCGACCATGGTAGGCTCCCATGCCGCTCTCACCCACACCGCCGAAGGGCAGTTCGGGATTTCCAGCATGCACCAGGGTATCATTGATGCATCCTCCACCAAAGGAAACTGACGCGAGGATCGATTCCTGCTCCTTATGATCAGAGCTGAAAAAATACAGAGACAAAGGCTTTTCACGGGCCTTGATAAAGACCTGAGCTGCTTTGAGATCAGAAACTTTCAGGATGGGCAGTATCGGTCCAAAGATTTCCTCTTTCATAGCCGGGGCATCACCGTGATTCGCTGTCACCAGCGTCGGTTCAATCAAGAGTTGCTGGCTATCACTTCGCCCACCATGGACGATATTTTCCGGCTCCAGCATCCGCAAAAGCCTATGAAAATGCCGTTGATTGACGATGCGCGGGAGATTGGCATTATTGAGAGGATTGGTCCCAAAGCGCAAAGTGATTTCTTTTTGAAGAGCTTCCACCAGCTGGTCGTGAATGCTTTCTTCGACCAAGATATAGTCAGGTGCCAGACAGGTTTGACCGGCATTCAAGAATTTCCCCCAAACAATGCGTCGGGCCGCGACTGCGAGATCGGCCTTGGCTGACACGATGCAGGGACTTTTTCCGCCCAATTCCAGAATGCAAGGTGTAAGATGTTTGGCTGCAGCCTGAGCTACACTGCGTCCTATTTCGGTTCCACCTGTGAAGCAGATCAAATCCCACCTTTGTTCCAAAAGCAGTCGACTTATTTCAACACCACCTTCCAGCACCGACACCAACTCAGCAGGAAAAGTATTTTCGATCATTTTGCGGATGACGGTAGAAAGGTTGGGAGCCATTTCCGAAGGCTTCAAGACAGCGACATTACCGGCTGCCAAAGCTGCAATCAGAGGCGCTAGATTGAGCAAGAGAGGATAGTTCCAAGGACTCAGAACAAGGCAACGGCCCAAGGGCTCGCGTCGAATCTCCGAACGAGCCGGTGCCAAAGCCATGGGAGTCGAACAGCGCTCGGGGCGCATCCACCGCCGAAGATGCTTCAGGGCATCGGTGATTTCGGCTAAAGTCACGCCGATCTCGCAAAAATAGGCTTCCGCCGATGACTTGCGCAGATCCTGAGCAAAGGCTGCAATGATTTCCGGCTCGTACTTAAGCAGAGCCTGACGCAGTTTGATCAACTGAGCCCGACGAAATTCTTCGGGCATGGTGACCCCACTTGCAAAAAATTCATTCTGTCGCCTTATGAGATCATTGATTTGCAGCTTTTGAAAGGCATCAACAGAAATATCTTGAAGAGCTGTTGGGGAGGTCGCTTCGAGCGTCTTTGTCGGAACGTCAAACATCGCTGACTCCTTAATTCCTTGAGCTATATCAGGCAGGAAGACTCAATTTGAGAAATTGCGCTCACTATAGCAGGTTGGACTTACGAGGCAAGATTTATTCAAGACAGTAGGGCAGCAGGCTGAGTTTCATGAAGAAAATCAGGTCTAAAAAGCTACCAGCTTTGGCACTGTACTCTGAGGAAGCGACCGAGCAACGACGCCTGGGATACGTCTTTCGAGCCGGCATAGAGCCATAGCGCCAGAGAATTCATCCAAGTCAAAGTCTATCCTGCTGTCCTCAAACTGAGACTAGGCCTTCTCGCAAGAATCTCATGCACCTGCTCCACTTCTCCGCGCAGAAAGCAGTAGAAGGCTTTGCGGAACTTCAAAGGTTCAGAATACATAAGACCGTGGCCGCTGCGATCGAATATCACATGCTGGCTCAGGTGCCACTGTTTATGCATCCACTCCAAACCTTCCCAAGAAAAATACTGGGATTGCCGTCCACTCATAATCATGCCTGGGATTCGAAGGCCACCCAGGCGATGCCTGACATCAAAATCTCCTTCCAACAGGAAACTAAAAACTTCATGAGTGAACTTGGGATCCGGCAAAAGATTCTGCAAGAGACGCACAGGAAAAACACTCATGACTTGTTTGATCCAGGTTTGAGGAAAGGCCTGGCGAGCCATAGCATGGACGAGATTTCGATAGGCCGCCTGAGTTTCAGCAGAACCCAGCGTTTCATCAGGCTCAGCGTTCCATAGCTCGACTAATTGAATCGCCTGCTCCTTCATCTCTTCATTGAAGCCATAAGGCCAGTCAGGGCTGCTATGAAATCTGGGGCCCACTTCGATATGCAGATAGCGATCGATACGTCGCCCATGGTCACGCAAAACAAATTCCAAACCGACCAAAGCCCCCATGGAATAGGCCCCAAGGATAGCCTTGTCTATCTGCAAGGCGTCCATGATATCGTCCAGGTCAGCACAGAGAGTATCCAAAACGCAGGATCGATGAAAAGAACCTATGGGAGAATTCGCATGCCCTCTGAAATCAGGCAGGATGAATTGGTAAAGGTGCAGCAAAGGGGCGATGAGAGGCAGCCACTGGCGGCTATCCAAGGCAAACCCGTGCAGGAGAATCACAGGCTTACCACGACCTAATACGCGCACAAAAACAGAACTTCCGTCCCGTGTCTTGACCATAGGCATGGCAGCCCCTTCCTCGCAATATTGATGCTGTCTCTCCTTTCATCTTAAATCCATATCATTCACAAAATCGAGTTTTTCCTGGCATCTATGTAACTATCTAATATTTATATATTAATTCAACGAACGACCAGCGGCGGAACTGACCTGCACGCGCTGTCCGTTCAAGATCGCGTTGCCTGAAAAAGCATCAACCTGCCGATCGTCCATGATATCGTTGAGGCTGACCCCTGGGCTTTTCTGGGCTATAGTCATGCGGGTTTTGTCGCGATGATGCCCCCAACCGTGAGGCACACTCACCACTCCGGGCATAATACGATCGGTGAGCATCACGGGCAGCTCGATGCTTCCTATGTGAGTGCTCAACCTAACCTCGCTGCCGTCCTCGATATTCCTGGCTTCTGCATCGCTCTTATGCATGAGCACATAGCACTGGTTCTTGCTGCGAGCTAGACTGGGAAGATTGTGCATCCAAGAGTTGTTGCTTTTGAGATTACGCCTTCCGATCAAGAGCAGATCCGATTTAACTTCAGGAACTTTTTCGGACCAGACTTTAGCGGCTCGAAATTCCTTCCAAGCTTGAAGCAAAGGAGCCGGTGTCATATCAATTTTTTTGTCTTTGGTGAAAAGGCGACCCGGCAGACTTGGTTGCAAAGGTCCCAAATCGATGCCATCTGGGTTTTGTTTCAACTTCTTCAAAGTCAATCCGGTTTGCCTATAAGGTCCCGTTCGCAGTCCCATATCAAGCAACCGATCGGTACCCATCGCCTTGAGACTCTGCTTCATCAAGAATTTTTTTGATCGATTCCATACCGATCCATTTTGCCCAATGCGAGACCAAAGCTCGAGCAGAACTTCCCAATCTTCATAGGAGCCTTCCGGGCTTTCCACGACAGCTGGTGAGTAGCGCACTGTATTGCGAGCCGCCAGTGCGTTAAAAATAAGATCGAAGTGACTATGCTCCAGGGAGGTGGTTGGAGGCAAAATATAGTCAGCAAATCGACTGCTTTCGTTCATATAAATATCGATCGCAACGTACAGATCCAAATGCTCCAAAGCTTGTTCTAGCTTCGTTCCATTAGGCGTGCTGAGCACAGGATTGCCGGCGATGGTAATCAAGCACTTGACCTGTCCTTCACCTGGAGTCAGGATCTCATCCGCCAAAGTTGCAACCGGAAGTTCACCAGCAAACTCAGGCAGTTTATGAACGCGACTGCGTCGACGCCCAAAACTGCCACGGCTGCCCATCTTGGCCGCCAAAGCCAAGGCATCAAAGGCCGGCTTGGTAAACAGCACCGTTCCCGGCTTATCGAAATTTCCTGTCAGGATATTGATCACATTGATCAGCCACTGACACACGGTGCCATAGGCTTGGGTTGACACTCCCATACGACCATAAACCAGAGCTGGTTCGTGATTTTGTAGGTCGGTCGCGATTTGCTCGATCACCTGACGCTTGACGCCAGTGATCTGTTCGACTTGGTCGAGATTGATGTCCTCAAAGAGCTTTTGCAGCTGATCAGTACCCTTGAGGAACTCTGCTAGGCGACCAGGCTTGACCATGCCGCGTTCAAAGATCAACTTCACCAGTCCTGCCAGTAAAAATGCATCGGTTCCAGGCTTGATAAAGTGATGTTCACTGGCGAGTGAGGAGGTTTCTGTATAGCGCGGATCCAAGACGACAACCTTACCACCGCGATGCTGAATCGCTTTAAGGCGGGTGGAAAGACCTGCGGATGATAAGAGGCTGCCGTTGGAAACAGCAGGATTTGCTCCCAAAATCAGCATATATCGGGTCTGATCAACGTCGGCAATTGGAAACAGCAGCTGGTGGCCAAACATCAAATAGGCGACGAGCATATGCGGCAATTGGTCGACGGATGTCGCTGAATATTTGTTCGACGACCTTATGCCCTTCAGAAACAGAGGCAGCATCATCAGGTTGCCAAAGTTATGGGCGTTGGGATTACCGGCATACGTGGCGACTGTCGAGCGACCAAAGCGCTTTTGCAGAACATTGATGCGCTCAGAAATTTCAGTGAATGCTTGTTCCCAGGAAATGATTTGAAAATCATCGCCAATTTTTTTGAGGGGCTGACGCAAGCGGTCTGGATCGAGCCAAAGGTCTTTGAGACCTTGGGATTTGGGACAGAAGGCGCCCTGACTGAAGACATCGTCTTTATTGCCACGAATGGTCATGGTTTGATCATCCGAAACTTCAATCGTCAGGCCACACATGGCCTCGCAAAGATTGCATACGCGTTTGATGGTGCGTGACATGAGTGGATTCCTTCCCGGCAAATGAGCTCGAATCTTGCCATAGTTCCCTGAGAAAACATAAGCGAATTTCAAGAATTTCAAAGAAATCACCAAGAGTCGGGCACCAGGCAAAACCAAGCCATCTCTCCGGACAGCAGGGATTTGCTAGAATGGAGGAGTGGGAACAGTCGATGCAGGGGTCCTTAGAGGCAGAACAGACATGGAAGATCTCACTAAACCGTTCTCAATACCTCAAATAGACGTCTATAGGGATCTCGATTGGGGTGCCGAGCAGCTGCTATCGATTTTTCTCTTTCGTCCTTTTACGCTAGAGCAGCGCCGCCGCATCTGGAGTCTGGGCAGTATTCAAGTCATAAAAAAGGCCGCCCATGCTGTCATTGAGGGCGAACCCTCTCGAGGGCTTTTTCTCATCCTCGGTGGACAGCTGTCCGTCTACAAGCGGGATAGTCTGAACAATGACGCTCATCGGCTGGCCACCCTGAAATCAGGGGATAGCTTCGGCGAATTGAGTCTGTTTGACGAATCGCCTCGATCCGCAACTGTGTCCGCCGATGCACAGTCCTATCTCTTTACTCTGGATGCGGAACTGTTCGAAAGTTTTCTACAACGTGAAGGTGATACGGTGAAGGCCTCTTTCTATAGGAATTGCGCCAGCATTCTGAGCGAAAAATTCCGCATTCTCAACACTGACTATATTAGCTCGCAGCAGCTGCTTTGGAAGTATGCCCTAAGAAAGACCAAAGAGTAGCGGGAGGCCCGCGCTGGCTGGTCTTGGCCAAGTCCTAGGAACTTGATACAATGAAGCAACTCGCTTCCAAACTGAGGCATAGAATGGACTTTAGTCGCTACGATGGAGTTGATCTGAACTCGGAGATCATGAGCAGCAAAGAGGAGC
The DNA here is from genome assembly GCA_041736645.1 of Oligoflexus sp. Classification (GTDB taxonomy): domain Bacteria; phylum Bdellovibrionota_B; class Oligoflexia; order Oligoflexales; family Oligoflexaceae; genus Oligoflexus. Next base: position 143,544 of record JBGSTF010000077.1, read on the forward strand.
TAGGCTCCTTGATCGTCCTCAGTGGAGGCGGCTATCGCTATGATCGGCCATGGCTTTATTATTTGACCAATCTGCATCTGGAACTCGGGCATTCCGCCCTAGGTATAGCCTACCAGCCCGATTTCATAAAAGATCCCAATAAAAGACCGATCCTTCGCCGTTCGGTCGGTCGTCTCCTGATCGACTGGAGCAAACAGCGTCAAAGCCAAAAGCAATCCATTGCCGCTTTTTCTTTCGGCAATCGCATTCTCAGCGAAGCTCTGCAAACTGGACTCAAGCTCGATCCTGGCAGTCAAATCCTTTCGATGAGCCCACTTCTGCATGAAGACGAAGAGTTCGCCCGCGTAAGGCAGTTTCCCGAATCGACAATTTTCATCATCGGCGAGGCTGATTCCTATGCTCCTCAAGAGCGAGTGGAAACTCTGCGTAAAGATGGGTTTCGCATTTGGACCGTGCCAAATGGCGATCACAGCCTGGATAATCCCCATAGTGTCAGGCGCAGTATCGATAGCTTACGGGGATTTATTGATTGGATGCGGCCATTGATTTCTCAAGCTCGCTCATAATTGTCTGAACTCATCGTGTAAAACATGTGTGCAATTTCGAAAAATGCGACTCTCTAGCTTTGGCTTGACGACTTCGGCTGTTCCACTTCCGACGGTATAAGCTCCTTTCCCCCTACAATTCAAAAGCTTAGCTCTGGAGTGAACCTATGATGGGTTTTGTTGTCAAGCGCCAGTCTCTCCGGCATAATGAGGGACAAGAGGTGCGCTATGCTGACATCCAAAGATGTTATAGACAGGCTCAAGCCACATATTCATCTGCTCAAATCAATGAAGATAAAACGTTTGGCACTTTTCGGGTCGATTGCTAGAGGCGATTCACACCCGGGCAGCGATTTCGATTTCCTGGTTGAATTTTCGGTGCCCGTTACCTTTGACCTTTTTTTCGATCTCAAACATTTTCTAGAAGATCTTCTCGGTGGGCCGGTTGATCTTGTCACTCTTGAATCGCTGAAGCCGGCGCTCAAGCCATTCGTAGAGAAGGATCTCATAGATGTCGCCTGAACGAGATGCGAATCTACTCCTATTGGATATTTTAGAATCCATTCAAACGATCCGAGTTTATATCGGAACTATGACAAATTCAGAATTTAAGGCAGACCGGAAAACTATGGATGCTGTCTGCAAGCAAATAGAAAACATTGGCGAAGCAGCCGGCAGGGTGCCTTTGGATACTGCCAAGCAGATGACCTCGGTCCCGTGGCGCAAGATTAAAGATATGCGTAACTATTTGATCCACGCCTAATTCGGAATTGATCCAGAAGTTGTCTTAAGTGTGGCAAGAGAGAAGCTACCTGAACTGGAGAAATCTATTCAGACATACCTCAAAAACCAAAAAGGAACATGACTTTGCGCACTTGTTGATCGCTGCTACCCAATCTTCAATCTCATCACAATCTACACGGCAAAAATGTGGTGTTCTCGAATTAAGAGCAGAAAAATTTGCTGTCGCGAACTCGTCGATTCTGAGAAAAGCATCAGGATGTATGGGCTGGTTTAACACCTATCTGACGCAACACTTCTAACCTCAAATTCGCCAATAGATTTCGAGATAAGTTCCACCTGCGGATGACGCTCACCCAGACTCGCAATATCCACATAGAATTACAGCCACTTGACCACGACCCGAGAGGCTTAGATCTCTCAAGAAACAAAGGGATAGCTTGACGCGCTAGGCTCGTCTGCAACCCCGTTTGGACTAGTTTGCTTGCTTCTTTTTCATTTGACACTGGAGCGGCTTACGATAGCATGCATCGTCTCCCCCAGCTAACGAGAGGCTTCCAGCATATGAGTCATGATGCGAGTTTTGATTTTGTCGTGATCGGTTCTGGCTTTGGCGGTAGCGTGTCCGCATTGCGTTTGGCTGAGAAAGGTTACACAGTCAAAGTTCTGGAACAAGGACGACGGTTCCAAGCCCATGACTTTCCCAAAACCAATTGGAATATCAAACGTTGGCTTTGGCTGCCTCAGTTAAATTTTCTTGGTCCTTTCAAAATGTCTTTGTTTCGCAACGTCACTGTTTATTCCGGAGTTGGAGTCGGGGGCGGTTCACTCATCTATGCGAATACCTTACCCGTGCCCAAAGATGGCTTTTTTCAAGCGCCTTCCTGGACTCACCTAGCTGACTGGAAAAACCAACTCCTTCCCCACTATGAAACAGCCAAGCGCATGCTAGGAGTTGCGACCAATAAACATTTCACCCTCACCGATAAAGTGATGGAAGAAATTGCCGGCGAGATCAACTGCAAGGATAAGTTTGAAGCCGTTGATGTTGGCATCTATTTTGGTGAGCCGGGGAAAACTGTCGCTGACCCTTATTTTAAAGGCGAAGGCCCGAAAAGAACCGGCTGCACCTACTGCGGCGCTTGCATGACCGGATGTCGGTATGGAGCGAAAAACACCCTCGACAAAAACTATCTCTACCTTGCGGAAAAAAAGGGTGCCGAGATCCAAGCGGATTCTCAGGTCACGAAGGTCCAGCCGCTGGCGGCAGGAGGCTACCGCCTCACCATTCGTCGTCGCCTTGGTTGGATCCGCTATAGAACAGAATATATTCATGCTCAGAAACTCGTCTTTGCTGGAGGGGTTTTAGGAAGCGTAGAACTCCTACTCAAAATGCGCCAGGATCCGCAGGGATTGCCTAAGCTTTCGAACACACTGGGTCAATTCGTTCGCACCAATAATGAATCTATTATTGGCGTCGTCACCAGTGATGCCAAATACGATTTCTCCAAAGGCATTGCTATCAGTTCCATCATTCACACCGATGAACATTCCCATTTCGAACCCGTCCGCTATGGTAAAGGTTCTGGCTTCTTTCGCTTGCTCATGGCACCGCATGGTCCGGGAACAACAGTCTGGAGCCGAGGTTTGGCTATGACCAGTAACTTCGCCGCGGAACCGCTGCGTTGGATGAAGGTGATCACCAAAAGTGATTTCAGCAAGCAAACGCAAATTCTGCTCTATATGCAAAGTCTCGATAGCACCCTTAGCTTTACTATGAAAAGGCGTCCTTGGTTGGGCTTCCGCCAGTCTCTCGGATCTTCACTGGGTGTCGATGGTAAAAAGCCATTGGCTTTCATGGACGACGCCACGCGTTTGGCGAAGCAATTTGCGAGCAAGGTTGATGGCATTCTAGCCAACGTGTTCACCGAGTCTCTTTTTGGAATTGCTTCGACCGCGCATATCTTAGGTGGCTGCTGTATGGGCAAGGACGCTAACGATGGTGTCATCGATCATCAGCATCGCGTGTTTGGCTACGATGGTCTCTATGTCGTCGATGGCTCCGCTGTTTCCGCCAATCCAGGCGTCAATCCATCTCTGACCATAACAGCCTTGGCGGAAAGAGCGATGGGATTTATCCCAGAGAAAAGCCAAGAGGCGCCTCGTCTGCAGGGAAATGGACCTTGAATGGGTATCGTTCACGGACCCAATCGCAACTCTTCAGCAGGCAGAATCACTATGCAGGAAGCTCTTAAGCCCTTTTCTCCAGATCGATTGGCCCCTGGTTTACGTCGAATGCTACGCTTGCTGGCCTTGTTTCCTGGCCTTGAGAGAATGCCACCCAGCCTAGGTCGTTGGCTGATGGACATCAGCGCTGTATCGAGCAACCCCTGGCGCAACAAGGGTTTGATTCAAACTGATCACCGATTAGCGGATCGCCCAGAGATTCGACTACGAGAATGGACTCCAGCCTCATTGAGCAAGGCTCGTCCAATCGTTATGTATATTCATGGGGGCGGATGGGTGCTGGGCAGCAGCAAGTCCCACAGGTCCTACTGTGAAATGATGGCAAAGGAATGCAACTGCTCGGTCTTCTCAGTCGATTATCGGCGCGCCCCTGAGCATCCTTTTCCTGGTCCCTTGCACGATGTGGAAAAGGCTTGGCATTGGCTGGAGGAATTGAGAAAAGAGCGCGGCTGGCAGAATCAGCCCATGGTCGTGGCTGGCGATAGTGCCGGTGGTAACCTCGCAACTGTTCTCTGCCGACGATTGCGCGATAGCCAAGTGCCCTTGCCTGATGCTCAATTCCTCGTCTATCCCGTCACAGATTTTGCTCAAAACACCGAATCCTATGCAAACTATGGAACCGGTTTGATTCTCAATCGCCCTCTCATCGATTGGTTTTTTCGCCTCTACAAAGGGGCTCTGCCCATCGATCATCCCGACCTATCGCCCCTGCGTTGTCAGGATTTAACCGGGCTTCCACCGACTTTTATAAGCCTAGCGGGATACGACATGCTTCTTGATGAAGGTCGAGCCTATGCCGACCGACTCGAAGCAGCTGGCGTTGCTGTGACACTTAAAATATTTCCTGATATGATTCACGCCTTCATCAATTTACTGGCAATTCCTGAGGCCCATGCAGCGGCCTTAGAGACGATTCGTCCGCTCAAAGAATTTTTTAAGAAATTTCAATCAGTGTGAGAGGAGCATCCGATGGATAGCAAAGACATTCAAATGGCCGAAGCTCCCTGGAAATTGCGCGGCAAAGGCTATATGTTCCTGTATAATTTTCCCAAAGATTGGTCCAAAAAAGCCAACTTTCTTCCAGTGGAAATGCGCGGGGAATACCAGGGTGGATTGGGCACCTTGATGCTGGTCGACTATGCGACATCGAATGTCGGCCCTTATCAGGAATTGCTGTTCATTCCGGGGCGCTTTTCCTGGATGAAGTACCGATGCTATGCCATCAGCCGCATCTGGGTCTCATCGATGGCCAGTGTTATAAATGGTCGCAAAAACTGGGGCATACCCAAAAATCTGGCGAATTTTAACATAGAAAAGACTGGCTCAAGGCAGGAATCCTGGAGTGTTCAATCCGGAGAGGGTGCCCCTTTTCTGAAAGCCGATCTGAGTTATGGAATCTTGCCCTTGCCCATTCACACCGCTTTTCTGCCGTTTCCTTTGCTTCAAGCTTGGCAGGGAGATCATTTTCTGACCAAGTTCAGCGGCTATGGAGTCGGACGTCTGGCTAAACTGGAAAGTCTGCGGATCGATGATACGATTTTTCCGGATATCACACCGAAAAAGCCACTCCTCGGTTTACGGGTGGATCCCTTCCATATTCAGTTTCCGGTAGCTCATATGATTCAAGCTCCTGAGAAGAGCCAAAGCCATCAGCGCTTGAAATCGGTGGGAATGGGTCTTCCTGAATCATAGTTACGCATGGGAACACGAGCCTATCTAGCTTCATAAAAGAGTGACTCTGCGCGGGAGAATTAAGAAGAGGCGGAAGTTTCTCCGGGCTATCGATCAATAGCTGAATGCGCTGAAGCAGTTGCCAGCACCCTTAACTTGGCCCTCCGTCACCGATCTTGGGATAATCTGGGTACTGAGAACAAGTTTTGGTCTTTAGTAATTTCTTCCGGATCAAAATGCATGAGTAGAGCCTTGATGTTTTCTGGAGTGACAACAGCAAATGGGCATTGGATTCCGCTTGCTGCCAATCGGGTGGAAGTTGGAATTTTTTTAACTCGACCGCTTTTTACTTCGATCGCAAACAGTGGTTCACCGTCTTTACAAAAAACGAAGTCCACTTCATAGCTATCATCACGAAAGTATTTCAGCTCATAGCGTTTACGACCATAACTGATATTTAAGAGATGGGACCCAACCAGATTTTCAAAAACAAAACTCTCGCTGTCTTTATCCGAAAAGACAGACGCATGGATGAGTCCTGGATTTGGAAAAATCCATTTTGGTGTCGACTTTTTGGTTCTATGCAAAGCCATTGAAAATTTATGGATAGGACAAACAAGAAAGGCCTGCATCAGCAGTTCCGCGTAATGCACAAGGGTTGCTGAATTGCCTCGATCCTGCAAATGGCCTAATATTTTCTCATAGCTGACGATTTGTGCTGGTAACCGGGACACATACCAAAACAATTGCCGAAGCAAGGCCGGCTTTTCTACGCTGTGCAGAGCAAGAATATCGCGACCTAAGCTGGGTTCTAAAATAGAGTTTTCAATATATCCTGCCGCACGTTCCGGATCATCCATAAATTCATAAACCTTTGGATAACCTCCCCATCGCATATACTGCGCGAGGCTCGCGCCACTCAATTCTTCAATTTCGCCATACACCCAGTGTGGGAAATAATTGGCTTCAAATCGTCCAGTCAGACTTTCACTAAGCCTCTTCTCAATAAGGAGTGCCGAGCTGCCAAGCAACGCAACTTTAAACTGACTCTTATTGCGGCGGTCCTCGTCAGCTAGCCCTTTTATAACTTCGGACCAGCGTGGAATTTTTTGAATCTCATCGAGAATCAAAGCAACAGAATCGCTTGGTTTTTGTGCAAAAATATTTCGAGCTTCATTCCACTTGTCGACTATAAAATCGGTGGTTGGTGGTGCTGGTAGATCCGCGCTTGCGAATACTGCCTTATCTGCCTGGGTCAGAATCTCTGCCGCCGTTGTCTTTCCAACTTGGCGCGGCCCAACAAAGACCTGAATTAATCCCTTGGGGTCCTGCCAGTGCTTTTCTAAAGAAAAAGGAAATTTTCGACGCATATTATTCTTTAATTTCAATTAGTTACAACAATGATGTGATTATCCGAGATCAAGCTCGGATATTCTTATCTGCCTATCTTATCTCAGCTTTTCCCGAGAATCACTGAATTTTAACCTCACCATCTAAGTCTGCTGACTATGGATGGAGATTCCTGGCTGCATTCTCAATATACGTCACACTGATGGCGAATTATCACTTAACATATTGATATTTTTAATTTTTGTAGAGAAAAAGGAAATACCCTTGGACTTGTTGATGCATAAGTCGTAAATTTATAACTCATATATTTTAAAGTTTTGAGTCATAAATGGAGCTCATAGCCCTCATGTCCTCGAAACCAAAGTGGAACTGGCAGCAGACTGATTGGCCACATTTCTCTTATGAGCTTGAAGCTTTTGAAGCCCTTGAGCATGTTTTTATAGAGGCATCAGGACGCCTTTTAGGCTTAAGCGAGCACATCGATGAAGAGAATAAAACTCAACTCATGATCAACGCGTTGAGCCAAGAGGCACTCACAACATCTGAAATAGAAGGTGACTTCCTCAACCGGGACAGTGTGCAGGCTTCGCTGCGACGAAGGTTTGGATTAGCCGTCGATCATCGGCGCATACCTCCAGCTGAAGACGGTATAGCTGAACTTCTTATGGATCTTTTGAAGAGTTATAGTCAAGAACTGACTCACGAGCAGTTGTTTCGCTGGCATGAGATGCTAATGAAGGGACGGCGGGATCTTGAACTTGTTGGAGCCTATCGAACTCACGAAGAACCGATGCTAATAGCCTCAGGGCGTGTCGATGAGCCGAATATACACTTCGAAGCGCCGCCTTCCCGGCAAATTACAGCGGAGATGGACCAGTTTCTATCCTGGTACGCAAGCACTGGACCGCGCGGAAAAAATCAGATGAATACGCTTGTGCGGGCTTCACTGGTGCATTTGTATTTTGTTTGCATCCATCCTTTTGAGGATGGCAACGGCCGGATAGCACGTGCTTTGGTCACACGCTCTTTAGCAGAATCGCTCGGACGATTTAGTCTACTCGCTCTCTCGGAAACCATCCTTTTGGATCGCAAACAATACTATCAAATGCTTGAGAACAACAATAAGACGCTAGCCGTCCAGGAATGGATCAGCTATTTCACAGCCTGCCTCTGTAAGGCCCAGCAGCATAGTATAGAAGCATACGAATTCTTGATCAAAAAGACGAAATTGTTCGATCGCTTTCGTGATCAGCTCAACGCTCGTCAAATCAAATTATTGGAACGCGTTTTTCGCGAAGGACCGCGAGGATTTGAGGGGGGAATAAGTGCCGAGAAGTATATCAGCCTTACAAAAACTTCGCGGGCAACTGCAACCCGGGATCTAACAGAACTTTCCACATTGAAAATTCTTCAGAAGACGGGAGTCGGTAAAGGTACAAGATATAAGTTGCTGCTCCAGTAACTATCAGCCGTCTGCACAGCGGTAACTCACAAGAAATGTCGCCTTCAGTTCAGGCATTTCAGAACTGAACGTCCCCTTCAATCAGCTTATCCGACTCAGGAGGAGTCAGGCTTTGTTCCCGAGTCGAGCCATCAATGGCGGTGGCACGCACCTTGAGCGAACCATCGGCGACGGCTTTGTCATAAATAAAATAGTTGTAATCACTCCGCTCCACATTCACCCAGGTACCACTGACGAGCAATTCGAGTTTACTCACCGGCAACCGGTGGTTGCGGACCTGCAATGCTGTCCAGTACTTGTTCGAGCCATCTTTATAATGAAAATTCATGGAACCCCTAGTTGGGCAGCTCACGAACTGCCAAGTGATGGGCACACGGCCTTTGACTTTGTCGTCTATTTTGGCAAAAGCCTGAGGACTTAGATCCAAGTGTCCGTATCCACACTCCGGGCATTGGTCAACAACACGCACTATGATTTTGCCTAGTGCGCCTTCGATTTCGGCGCAAGCTCCACACCAACTCGCATTGTTATATTGGGGCGCGTTGATAGCCGCGACCATCAGATCATCCGGGCTTGGTGGAAAGGAGCAATTACCAGCACCGGTCGCTTCATAGTAGGTTGCAATGCCAGATATAGCTTCGCCAAAGTTAGTGGTCACAGTAGGAGAATCTGCCGAACTGTTAGTGTGAGAGCTACACGAAATAATCCAGCAAGGTAAAAGCAATAGGAATTTGATTGCTGAAGAGTCAATTTCCAGAGATCTCATATACTCTCGAGGTTAAAAGTTTACGACTAAACCGTTAAATCTCCTAGAGCAGGCCGATTCTGAGTCTTCCCAGGATCGGAGATCACCCACCCAGTTGCTAGATAACTATTTGCAGGTACTATGGCTTTTGCATTCGTCGACATAACAGCCCGGGCTTGACATGCTGGCCTCATCGTAAACGTTAGTATTGCCATAGGCAGTCTCCCAATCTGCCATCAGTTTCGTAACGAGTGCTTTATACTGGTCTTTCTTGTCCGCTTTAAAAAACTTAAAAGGGCAGAAGTTTGCATCTTCATCCCTGTTTGGATTAGGACCCTGTTTCGCTTTGGCTACTGCCATCTCAATGCGGCCAAAATCAGCTGTCCAGTTTCCGACTTTGCCGATGACTTCACCAGCCTGAACAGCGTCATCAACGCTTACTTTAAGATCCGTGACGTGATCGAGGTAGACGAAATATAGGTAGTCGGCAGTGCTTTCTTTATCGGGTGTGATGTGAACCTCGAAATCGCCACCCTCGGAGGAAATCACATGCACATAACCGGTTATAGGCGAAACAACATTTGCACCAATTTTTGTATAAAAGACCATTGAGTCATTGTATTTGCCATTCGATTTGCGATCAAAGGGATCAAACACCGCATAGGTGTTGACAAGGTCAGCTGAAAACCCCGTGAACTCAAAGTCGCCCCGATCGCCTGCAACCATTTGTCCTAAATTCACGCTTAGGTTTTCAATGACTGGAAGAGAGGGCTCTGGAATGCCTCCCGAGGCTGTCGGGTTAGTGGTCAGGGTATCCGTACCTTCTGTGCTAGTAGACTTTTTTTCTGAGCCACAGCCAAAGAGAGTGCTCAAAGAAAAAGCGATAAAAGGCAACACGAAGATCAAAACATTCATAAGTGCTCCAGGGAAGTAGTCCTTATAACCGATAAATCTTCAGCAAAACCAGAAAGGGGCATGAGTACTGGAGTGCCTCCTTTTCAGGAAATATGATGGGCCTGGGCTCAACAGCTGCTGAAATTGACCTCTAAATGCTGCAAGCGAATGAAATGGTATATTTTTTTTTTGTAAGACGCAATTTTTACCAGTTTGCCGAGCGATTCGAACTTTCTGGTAATAAAGCATTTTATATGGGTGTAGATAATCCAAACGGTTTTGTCGCAAACTTTTGATAGGCCTTATTCTCTTATCGAGGGGGTCATGCGCTGCTGGATAGTTTGCGTATAATCTAAGTAAATCATCGGTTTGAGACCCGGATTGAGAAGTGTCGACTCCACTCGACAAAAATATAGAATAAACCCGACATTTTCGATGATGCGCTAATATTCTTTATAATATCAATGCTTTAACCAAATTTTAGCTGGAATATTAATTCTCGCGGAGTGTCTTTTATCCTCGATAGCATCCAAGCCCAAGTTTCAAATACCAACAAAGAGTCCATCAATGTCTGCTTTGCTCGTGTCGAAGGACGTGACAAAACGCAGAAGACTTCCCTCCCAGGCATAGGCTTTGGCTCGATCGCGCATGTGTTGCGACCAGGGTTCCGGGAGGATAGCAAACACTTCGTTGGCTTCAGTTTCATACGGCAGCTGGCACTCGCTGATCGTTAATAACTTCTTACGCAGATACTGAGCCATGGCATTAGCATGGCTGGCATTCTTTTTCCAGAGTTGATCTTGCAAATAAGGCAGAAACTGACAGGAAAGAAAGCGCATTTTAGATGCCAGCTGCATACTCTGTTTGCGGATGAAAGCAAAATTGGGCGCTAGATCGCTGCGCATAAAAACCAAGGCTTCGGCACAGAGCAGGCCATTTTTTGTTCCACCGAAACTGAGGGCATCGATACCGACTCCTGCTGTCAGATCGCCTAAATCGCAGCCCAGATGAACAGCCGCATTCGCCAGCCGGGCTCCATCCATATGCGCCAAAAGGCATCTTTTATGGGCCAGATCAGTCAGTTGCCGCAACTCTTGCAGAGTATAGACGGTTCCAAGTTCCGTGGCTTGAGTCAGAGTCACCAAACGCGGCAACACACGATGGGGATCCGCAGCATTGATGCGAAGTTTTTCCAGAGCTTCCAATGACAGCTTGCCATCCACGGCTGGGATGCCGATGATTTTGTTTCCTGCAATGAACTCAGGAGCACCACATTCATCCTCGTTCAGGTGAGCGATCGAAGTGGCCACGACAGCCTCATAGGGCTGGCAGAGTCCACGGATCGCCAATGTATTCGCAGCCGTTCCGGTGAAAACAAAAAATACTTCGGCATGGGGGCCAAAGGTTTTCTTGAACAGCTTAGTTGCTTCCTGAGTGATAGCATCAGCGCCATAGGCTGGCTGATGTCCGGCATTCGCGTCCCGAATAGCATCAAGGATGGAAGGATGGACGCCTGAATGATTGTCACTCCCGAAACTTTTGCCTTGAAACATAGCTCTTCCTCGCCTCTGAGCATGGGACCGAAAAGGCTCTTAGTCTTTTGTCGGCACAGGGCCGACATTGGCCAGCACCTGGTGAGCAGCTTCCGGTGGTGACAATATTCCTTGAATGACCAAGCTTTTAATCTTTTGCATGTCTTGTTTCAAACTCGGATCTTGAAACATCAGATCCATGAGCTGTTCATGGAGCTCGGTATCGAACCATTGCTCACGTTGCTGACAGCGCCTTTTTTCGATAAGGCCCTTCTTTTCCAATTCTTGCTTGCGTGCCTGCAGAAGCTCATAGATCTCGGTAATGCCCTTTTTCTCTAGGGCACTGCACATCATCACTGGCACGGGCAGTCGATCGGGATCCTCTTGCATATAGTGAAGAGCCATTTCATGATCAAGAACCGCACGCCTCGCAGCCTGTTCGTAGGATCCATCAGCCTTGGTGACAACGACCATATCAGCCAATTCCAAAATCCCTTTTTTTATACCTTGCAGCTGGTCACCGGCATTCGGCAACTGAAGGAACATAAATTCATCAACCATCGAGCTGACCAGAGTTTCGGATTGACCCACGCCGACCGTTTCAATCAATATCGTATCGTAACCTGCCGCTTCACAGAGCAGAATACATTCACGCGTACGCCTAGCCACACCACCCAGAGAAAGGCCTGAAGGCGATGGACGAATAAAGCATTGCGCATGGGTCGCCAACTCTTCCATTCGGGTTTTATCGCCGAGGATACTTCCCTGCGACCTTGGTGAACTGGGATCGATGGCCAAGACAGCTAAACGATGGCCTCGATCCAAGAAAAATTTTCCAAAGGCTTCAATAAATGTGCTCTTACCAACGCCAGGGGATCCTGTGATCCCTATCCGATGGGAACGTCCTGTCTTAGGGTAAATAGCCGACAGGAGTTTACCAGCCAAGAACCGATGCTCGGCTCTTCGACTCTCGACCAAAGTTAATGACTTGGCCAAACCTCGCCGACTGCCGGCTAGCAGAGCTTGCTCGAGCGCCCGGATGTCGATGCTCATCCTTGTCTCGTCTTCTTGATCGCAGCCAGAGTCTCCATAGCCGCGGTCGGTACCGGTGTTCCTGGTCCAAAGACCGCAGCCGCTCCACTCTGGAACAGGAATTCATAGTCCTGTTGAGGAATAATGCCCCCAACCACCACAGCGATATCGCCCGCACCTTCCTGCCGAAGAAGTTCGATCAATCTCGGTACCAGAGTTTTATGAGCCGCGGCCTGCGAGGATATACCAATCACGTGGACATCGTTTTCAACGGCCTGCTTCACAGCCTCTTCCGGAGTTTGGAAAAGTGGTCCGATATCGACATCGAAGCCGAGGTCAGCAAATCCTGTAGCAATGACCTTGGCGCCACGATCGTGTCCATCCTGTCCGAGCTTGGCGATCAGAATACGAGGCTGGCGACCCTCTTCACTGGCATAGGCTGCCACGGCTTTTTTCGCGTCGTCAAAATCTGTCTTCAATTTATACTCCGATGCATAGACGGCACTCACCGATTGAATAGGGGCTCGATGTTCACCAAACACAAGGCGCAAAGCGTCCGACACTTCACCCACCGTGGCACGCTCACGCATACAGTTGATGGCCAGAGCCAGCAGATTTTCCTGACCACGAGCGCCTTTTTCCAGAGCATCCAAACTGGCTTTAACCTTCTCTGCATTGCGCTTTTGACGAATTTCTTTCAGCCGCGCGACTTGCTGCTCACGCACTTGAGTGTTGTCGACGTCACGAACTTCAAACTTTGATTCTTCTTTGGTCTTATATTTGTTGACTCCGACAATGACATCGCGTCCCGAATCAACTCGCGCCTGCTTACGAGCCGCGGCCTCTTCGATTTTAAGCTTGGGCAAACCTTGCTGAATCGCTTTGACCATTCCGCCTGCGGCTTCCACTTCTTCCAAAATACGTTCCGCTTCGGTCATCAGTTGATTGGTCAAACTTTCCATAAAGTAGCTGCCGCCAAAGGGATCAACGACATGGCAGATATCCGTTTCTTCCTGAATAATCAGCTGCGTATTGCGAGCTAAGCGAGCTGAAAAATTTGAAGGTAGACTGACCGCTTCATCAAAAGAGTTGGTGTGCAAGGACTGGGTTCCGCCGAACACGGAAGCCATCGCTTCAATGGTGGTGCGGATGATGTTATTGTACGGATCCTGCTCGGTCAATGAGTAGCCCGATGTCTGGCAATGCGTCCTGAGCATCGACGATCTGGGATCTTTTGGTGCAAAAGGTTGCATCAGTTTATACCAAAGCGTCCGTGCAGCACGCAGTTTGGCAATTTCCATATAGAAATTCATACCGATAGCGAAGAAAAATGACAGGCGTGGGGCAAACTCGTCAACCTTGAGGCCTTTGGCTAAGGCCGCACGCACATACTCAACCCCATCACCCAAGGTGAAAGCCAATTCAATGGCCGAATTCGCTCCAGCTTCTTGCATATGATAGCCGCTGAT
>JBGSTF010000100.1:0-119457 GCA_041736645.1 Oligoflexus sp.
GATCTTTCATTTGTCCCAGGAATCGCTAGAATGTCAGTGCTTCGACATTGAAACTTGAAATTTCATATTCCCCTGAAATCACAAGCTTATTTCTGGTGAAAATTATGAAGAAAGTGTTCGGGTGATCGGCACCATCCGTACCTTCATGATAATGTCTTGAATTTCGTTCATATGCCGACCGAAGAGTTGAACGGTCTCTGAGAAGCTGCTACCCAGTTTGATCTCTGGAAAATTAGTCCGCAGTTCCTCTTCGATACTAGCAAAGCGGGTACGATCAATCACCAGTTCGCCGATGAGATTGACTAAAACATCCAGTCGTTCAAGATCAACTCGAATGGTGGATTGCTCGGTTTTCTTTGCATTTTTGCTAGGATCTTTCTTGTCATCATCATGCCCCGAAGCCGCGGGTTGACCGGCGATCGGCAGGGCCTCACTGACAGCTTTGGCTGAGGGTGCAGCCGCAGGGCCTTTTGCTGCATTCGCCGATTTTGGCAGAGGTTTGCCTTTGGCTGCGAAGCTCAAAGCTCGAACGACCGAGGCGGTTTCTACTCCGCAAGGTCCACCATCTTTGACAGCTTGCAAGAGACGCCGGAGTAAATCGATGCCTTGAAAAACTGTGTCGATGGTATCAGAGGTCGGGACGAGTTTATCTTTACGGATGAGGTCGAACAAGTTTTCCATGCGATGCATGACTCGTTCAATACCTTTGAAGCCGAACATGCCTGATCCACCTTTGAGGGTGTGAGCGGCGCGAAAGATCTCTTCTATGATGGCTTTATTGGTCGGCTCTTGCTCTAGCCTCAGGATGGCATCATCAACCATCTGCATCAGTTCATCACTGTTGGTAATGAAATCGTTGATCATCGATGGATCGGACTGGAAATCATTGGGTTCCCATTCGGCGATTTCACCGAAATCCTCGTCATCTCCAGCTTCATGATGAGCCGCAGCATGGGCGGGAGCTGCTGAAGCAGTAGGTTTGGCTTTTACCGGAGCCGGTTCGCTGACCTCGTCTTCCATTTCCGCTAAGAGCCGTGCCGCTTCATCATCGGCCATAGCCTTGGCTGGAGCTTTGGCAGCTGGAGCCGTCTTGGCTGCCGGTTTTTTACTCGGAGCCTCCATTTCTGCTAAGAGGGCTGAGGCTTCATCGTCACTCAATTCCTCATCGTCAGAAGCGGTTTCTACCGAGCCTTCCATTTCTGCCAAGAGGCGTGTCGCTTCATCTTCATCCATTTCAGGTTCTGGTTTCGGTTTACTTTTGGTTTTAGCGGGAGCCGCCACGGGTTCTGGTGCTCCTTCCATTTCAGCCAACATCGCCATGGCCTCGTCATCATCGAGTTCTTCATGCTGCGGCTGGGCTTTTTTGCTGCTAGCAGGGGAATAGGATCCGGTCCAGGTGGACATAAGATCGAGAAGCTCTCGACTCTCGCTGATCAGATAGGCAAGCTCTGAAGTGGGACGATCACTCTGCTGATCCAATACCTCAGCGAGCTGCTGCTCGAGAAGCGGCAAGATCTTTTTTACCAGAGATTCCATTGCGGTCTTGACCAGAGCATCCATGCTCCCGCCCCTTCCTTGTCTGCCGTGCTAGCCCGCTCGCGGCAGTGCGACGATGAACTGAAAATAGCTTTCTTCCAAAGCATCAAACTCCAAGGTGCGACCACAGTCACAGCTGAAGGTTGGTGCGATGAGCTGTTTGAGTGTGCTCAGATGTTCTTTCACTTGGATCAGTTTGATATGTTCCTGACCGCATTGGCAGTAGTAGGGAGCAAAGAAAGATTCCACTACACCGCCGCCTAGGGAGTTGGGAACCATATTGATTTGATCGATGGATGAAACGCTGCATTCGTAAAAGGTCAGCGAACCTATTTTGGAAATCTCTGTGATCAGCTGAATCCACTCACGAATACCGCAGGAATTGAAATTTCCAACATCTTTCAAATGGATCCGAATATCCTTCCTGCTAACTCTGGGAACATCCTTATGACGGAAATTCTCATCGATATCACCAACGACAGTGTAGTCGACATGGTCATGATCCTCGACGATTTCGAAGCGTAAATTATTGAAATTGATGACTTTTTTCTGTGCCATAAGCGCCTATCTCGTGCTCGGGAAACGAATCCGCATCGAGCTATGGATCGGCACTTGGAAAGGAAACTTGAGGTTTTGACGGAGGGCCGATGTTTTTCACCGAATGGAGCGGCTAGTTTTGCCGATTTAGCTGGAATATCAGTTGCTTACTGGCACTGCTTGAGAGGTGGAAAAGCCCCGGAGTCGAACTCATATCGAGTCCGAGGCTGGCTGGATCAGAGTTTAGTTCCGTGTTTGCGACAGGTAAGTTTTGATGCCGTGTTCCAACTGCTCTTGGATATACGGACGCAAGTTGGAAGCTTGAACGATGTCATCGATGGAACCAACTTTTAGAGCTCGTTCCACAGTATGAATCTTTTCAAACTCCAGAGCCACCTTCGCCTGATGCTCCAGATGCACAGTCTGGTAGATATCATCATACTGAGATTTGGTGATTTCATCCTTTTTCAGTCTTGCCTGAGCTTCGACGATCTGGGGATCGGCGAAAGTGTTTTTCAAGACTTGACGTGGGAACACCACTGCGGCGGCAGGAGCCCCACCAATAACCGAAGCATAGGTCGCTTCCAAAGCGGCAACACGCATACTTGGATTCAAGGTCTTGGAGAAGACTACATAGGCGCCACCATGATAGCGGGCGACGACGACGAACAGCAAAGGACCTTTGAAGTTCACGACAGCGCGGCCTATTTCAGCGCCATACTCCAGCTGCAAGCGTCTCAGTGATTCCGGAGAGCCATCAAAGCCTGAGAGGTTGGCAAGGATTACGACCGGAAGTTGCTCGCTATAGGAGTTGATAGCACGCGCGACTTTTTTCGACGACAGCGGGAACAAAGTTCCACCTGTCCACATGTCTGGACCATCGTTCGGGAAATCGCCATAGCGTTTCACGGGCCGACTTTCAATCCCGATCATACCCACGGGATAGCCGCAGACTTGAGTCTCCCAGATGATAGCAGTTTCAGCATCGCGCATGGTTTGCCAGCGCTCCAGGAAATCCGCATCCTGATCGCGGACGGCATGCATGACCTGGCGCATATCGAAGGGTTTTTTGCGCTCAGCGTTGCTGGTGCCGAGGATATCACCGATCACCTTGAAGTTCTGGTTCAACTTGTCCTGGTAAGGGAAGGCTGCCACATCTCGATCACTTGGATCTTTCGACTGCAGACGTGTTCCATAAGGACGTTGTTTCGAAACCATCGTGATGCGATAGTGTCGGAACAGCAAACGATAGGCTTCTGCCAGATCTTTGACCCGGAACTGGGCCTGGCCATTCGGAGCCATAATCCGCTCAACTCCGCCGATACCAATATTGTCCTCTGCCGACACGCTGCCCGAGAAATCCAGGGCTTTTTTACCGGTCAACACCATCGAGCCTTGCTCGGTCATGATCAGAATACCTTTGGTATGCATCAGCATCGTGGCTTCAGCATTCCAGTAGGATTGAGCCCCGACATTGATCCCAGCGACGATGACGTTGACTTCACCACCGGTCTGAGTGAACTCGATAAGGCGTCGCAAGACCCGTGCTGTCCAGTCGAGGTTTTCCGTCCCGGTCTGCATATCAATGGCAGCTCCGGATGAAACAGGAATCCATTCGACAGGCAGGAGCTCAGCTTCAGCTATATCAATGGCAGCGATCACGCGCCGGCATTCATCTTCGGCCAAGGATCCCAGATCCCGAGTTGGATCACCCAGGATGAGGATTCTTTCGAACAAAGTGCCATCTGCATCGCGGTTTTGTATGCGGCCAATGACGATATTGCTATTGTTTTGTCCTGGTGCCCGTCCTTCAACAGCCACGGTCTGCTGCTGGCCTGCTGCATCGAACTGGATATCGTATTCCAAAAACGAGCCCTGCGGGAATTCCGTGCGAGCCGGATTGGTCAGCATGCTGACAACTTCATAGGGATAGGGACTTCCCAAACGCAAGGCATTGACCACTTTACTGGCATAAGGATCCAGCGGTTTAAGCGGTTCGCGTGACGGCAGGCGGCCTCGCACGCTGTATTGCGTGGCGAAGTTTTCAACCAAAACCTCGGTTTCCAAAGCCCGATTCTGCCGGGTGAGAACCTTGGTATAGATGACCATCTTTTCCAGACCCAAGCCTTCCACCAGACCGGTGATACGTTTGGGATATTCGCCGATATGATCCAAACGCAGGGGATGGGTGTGGCCGATATGGACTATGATTCGATTCCAGTAATAGCTGCGCTTGGTGCGCGCCTGCTGCTCGCGAATCACTTTCACAGCTTCCAGCATTCCATATTCGAACTGACTGATGCGTTCGATCACCTGTTCTTCATTCAAATCGATTTTAGTTTCTGGTACTTCGATGAAGGCAAAGAGTCTCTGGTCTTTGGCATTATCTTTAGCTTCCAGTTTCATTACGTGGACATAGCGGCTGTTGTAAAGAAGTTCCAAATCAAAATTGACCAACCGATCCAGACGGAGCTCGCGGAACCGCAGAGGGCTGAACGAGCGCCGCCGGATATCTTCCGACCATTCGTTGTTGCTGTAATGGAAGGAGCGATAGGCGTAGTCGCTTTCCCGAACCAAAGCCAAACTGCAGAGATCGACTGGTAGGGGAAACTTGGCCAAGTGATTGCTGAAGATGATTTCAGATTGAGCCGAATTGCGGCGGATGAAAATCACACACTCCAGATACTGACCGTCGTCACGTTTCAAAACAGATTTTAACCAGTCCAGCGAAGAGAAGAACTCATCCTCCTCGAGAACGGTCACGACACTGAGAATGCTTTGACCCTGCTTACGGCTTTGCACGCCATAGAGTAGCTGGCCTTTTTGCTCGAGCAGAGAACCCTTTTCAAAGATGCGATCCCGGTTAAACCGCTTGGCCAGCAGCTCCAGGATTGTTTTAGCTTTTGGTGAACGCCTGTCATACAGTGACACGAGATAACTGACGATCTGGTGGCCCGATTCAATTATGTCCGCAAGGAGTGTGGGATCCTTGTCGCCAGCTTCGAGGACTGGTTCCAAAAGATCAACCAGCTGGTGCTTGCGCTCGGTTTGCATCTGCTCTTGATAGAGCCGATCCACCAGCTCGTAGCGAATGTACACGGCAGCATCGACCAGCGTATTGCTGTGATGGCCGACATTGATCAGCTCACCCAAGAGGTCAGAAAATTCACCGACATCAGTAAATTCGCGCGCATCGGTGAAGAGCTTTTGCAAGGTCAACAGACTCTGCCGAATCAAATCCGTGGTATGCCTCACACCGGCTTGGGCTTTATAAAGATGGAACAGAGCTCGAGTGGTCGCGTCAGGATTTTTGTTGTCAGCCCAAGGGAAAATCTTGATGGCAAGTTCGAGGCGCTTAAGAAAGCCTGCGGGCAAGCCTTTTTCTCGATCTTCGCGACGCATCAGATAGTGCATTAAGCACTCGTAAACGTCGGTGGCCCGAGCAGCATCTGTGTCGGTGTGATCGTTTTGGAAAAGCTTTTGGACCGTGATAAAGGTCTGCAAAGATTTTACCAGCAAACTGGCGAATGCTGGTTTGAAATGGGGGAACTCGGTGACAAAGGTTTCGATTCGTTGCAGCACCTTGCCGACTGGCTTAACGAAGTCATAACCAATAAATATTGCCGAGTAGTCACGTTCCAGATGGGTCCACGTTTCGTTCTGTTCATCTGAAGTCTTGGGCTTTTGCGGCACAGCCAAGCGACTGTAGTCAATGACCGCTGCCGTTTCTTTGTCGCCGCCCTCTTTGCTTTGGCGATTGCTTTCGGTTTCCAAATCAACCAGTGCTTGGCCTGCCGCAACCTGTTCGCCAGCCTTAACGTTGATGCCGATAACAGTGCCATCTTCGGGTGCGGTCACGGCCATTTCCATCTTCATGGCTTCCAAAGTGAGCAGCAGATCACCCTTTTTGACTTTTTGTCCGTCCTGGACATCGACGGTCAGAACTACGCTTGGCGATGGAGCCGCAATTTTACCACCCGTTTCGAAGGGCAGCATGTAAGGAATGCCTTCTACTTCACACTGCAAGGCGTTGGTTCTGGGGACGATCTGCAATTGGTATTTGCGTCCCCCCGTTTTCAGGACGATTTCGTTGCCCCAGTTTACATACTCGACTTCGACCGATTTGCCATCGATGCGAATGTGATAAATCGGTTCGCCGACAGCCTGCACTTGAATGTTGTACTTATGCCCACTCAGGCTGAGACTGAGCTCAAGACCCAAATCTGGCATTTGCCGAGGCGAACTGTAGCGACGGACTTTCTCAGTGAAGTTTTCAAATTCATGGCGATAGCGTTGTTCATACTGATAGATAACAGCGCCGAGCAGGGCCACATCCCACTGACTTTTGCCTAGTTTACGTTCGGGACTGCTGAGAAACCCTTCAACAAAATCAGTTTGAACACCGCCCTCTCTGATCTTGGGCGAGGCCAAGAGTTCGAGCAGAAATCCCTGATTGGTCGTGCCGTTTTCTATTTCTATCTGCAATTCACTCAGGGCCCGGGTCAAGCGAGCCATCGTCGCCGCGCGGTTGGGGCCGTAAGCGATTATTTTAGCAATCATGGAATCGAATTCGCGAGGAATGCGACTGCCCCATTCAAACCCAGAATCGATTCGAATACCTGGCAGATTGGGCGGCAAAAACCGCAGAATGCGCCCAGGTGTGGGAGCGAATTTTTGATCAGGATCTTCAGCGTTCAGGCGAACTTCGATGACGTGACCTCGTGGATTCTTAACGACATCGCTCAATTCCTGGCCCATCGCTGTTCGGAGCTGGAGGTGGACAAGGTCAACTTGAAACAGCTCTTCCGTGATGGGATGCTCGACCTGAAGGCGCGTGTTCACTTCCATAAAGAATGCTTCGCGACGATCGATGTCGTAAAGATATTCAACCGTTCCAGCACCGTGATAGCCAGCGGCTAGGAGCAGGCGCGCAGCGGAAGCTTCCACTTCCCGCATGGCCTCTGGAGACAGATGAGCAGGAGGTGTTTCTTCTATAATTTTTTGGTTATTACGTTGCACCGAACAATCGCGTACACCGAAAGTATGAACGTTGCCATAGTAGTCGGCCAGACACTGCACTTCCAAATGTCGGCCTCGTACAACCAAGGCTTCCATGAAGATCACGCGATTGCCGAAAAAGCGGAAGATCTCATCTGAGACCGAACGGAATTGTTGGGCCAGTTCATCAGCAGTGAAAACTTTTCGGATACCGCGTCCACCGCCGCCATTGGCTGATTTTAAAATAACCGGATAGCCGATTTGTTCAGCGCATTTTTGGGCATGCTCCAGGCTTTCCAAAGGGCCGCCGCTCCAAGGGCAGGTTGGAACCTGGGAACGATCGGCTATGTCTTTCGCCTTGATCTTATCGCCTAAGCGATCCATGGCATCGGCCGTGGGGCCAATCAGAATGAGATCGTTTTGTTCCAGCAACGCGGCAAAATCAGCATTTTCCGCGACAAAACCCCAGCCAACCCAGACTCCAATGCATTCTGTTTGCTGCAAGCTACGGAGTAAGAATTCGCAGTTGAGGTATGGACTTCCCGTGAGTTCACTAAAGCCAGCGAAGGATGAAAGGGCAAAGGCATGATCCGCTTCCTTTACAAAGAGCGCATCGCTTTCGACATCCAAATAATAGGCCACAGTTTCAAACTGTGTTCCATACAGTGTATTGAATTCCTTCGCAGCGCGGATGAAGCGCACAGCGGCTTCTCCGCGATTTATGATCCCGATTCTGGCGTGACTTGAGAGGTGTTTGCGTTTCAAGGCATCGTTCCTTTTTTAGTCAAAGAATAGCCGCAAACAGGGGCGTCCGTTATGCGAGCTCATACTCATTAGGGACCTATTAAGAAGATTTGAAAGGAAAAAATCCAGTGCAAAGTAGGGGCGGGGAGTGCGACAGGTCTGCCTGAGAGCAGAGGCTTTCCTCGGCATAGTGCAGAGGTGAGTGGCGTTTCCGCAGGGCCTTCCGGTCGATGACGCTATCATATTGAAATAATTGAATTTATTGAATTTCTTCTGGTCTTAGTGGCGTATCTAAGTCTACATAGCCAGTGCCCATGACTGGTTATATTTCTTGGATTGAGTCTTTGAAAGGCTTGAGGACTAGCAACTTGCTCATGCTTAGACGTTTCTATCCCAGAGCAATGAAGGGTTTGCGTCGACTCAAAGCGCTGGAGGCGGTCCTTTTATCTAGCCTTAATCGAATTTTTTTTCTATAACCCGTCATTCTAACTCGCGTTAAGGATTCCAAGATGAAGCATTTTTTCCTTTTTTGTCTGTTATTCATGGTCCCGCAGTACGTTCAAGCTGAAGTCTACGGCGACGAATGTGCCAATCTTATTGGTTCTTGCGATTACTATGCCTGCATTGATCAAAATCGTATCAGCTGCGGCGGTCAGGGCTATGCTCTGGGCTATGGGAAAAAATATTGCGAAAAATTTAGTGCCATCGATTTTACCGATGCCCGCACACCCTTTGGTGCTGCGGTATTTCCGGGCCAGGGTAATTTATGGCGCGACAATGTACGGACTTGTTTGCAGCAGGGTTTGGAGAGCTGGTTTGCGAATGACACTGCCAAAGATTGCTCTAGTCTGCGGGCCTTTGCTTTCAATTCCCATCCGGACTGCTATACCCAGGAGCCCTCTTTTTGCGAGCTCACGCCCGAAAATGTGGCGAAGATTGGTCTCACCATTCAACTCAACGATTTTTTCAAGGCCGAAAGCCAAGAGCAAATCCGAACAACTTCACGAATCTGCGTGTCTCAGCTTGATGATCGAATCAAGGATGAAGATCGCCGATTTGTTCGCTTTCAACTGGTCGAGTATCGTAAAATCTGGGTCTTGGTGGCACGAGATCCGGCCTTGATAGGTCGGCTCTTTGGCTTCACACCCCTTTGAAAGGATCTTGCCGGTGAATCAACAGTCGACCGTTGAGCGATTCTACGAAGCCTTGGCGCGCGCCGATGCTGAGACAATGGCGTCTTGCTATGCCGAAGGCGCGGTTTTTTCGGATCCGGCATTTCCGGAACTGCAAACGGCTGAAGTACGCGGAATGTGGCGCATGTTGTGCCGTCGATCGAAGGATCTGCGGGTGGAATATAAGGTGGAGGCCCTGAGTCCAGACCATTTCCAGGTCCATTGGGACGCCTTCTACACTTTCTCGCAAAGCGGACGGCCTGTCCATAACAGCATTCGCGCCAATCTCTATCTACGAAATGGCTTGATAGTCCGCCATGTGGATGAGTTCAGCTTTTGGCGATGGAGTCGTCAGGCCTTAGGTCTGAGCGGTTGGATCTTGGGCTGGACACCTTTTCTGCGCACTGCGGTCCGCAAACAAGCAGCTAAAAACCTGCAGATGTTTTTACAAAAAAATGCCTAAACCTAAGGCAGCTTAGGTTTTAACGCGGATTTCTGCTTAATTTCAACCAAGGCAATTCCTCCAGGGAGGCTTGCCTGAGGTCCGCCGCGATAGGCATGACTTGCCCCGTCGCCCTTCGTGGCTAAGGACTGGGCTGACAGGTTCGTCTTGATGGGGCTTCCCAGGAGGGCCCCGTGGGTCTGGCTTGCTGAAACCCGCTAGCCTCGTAATTGGCCAGGGTCGACCCAAAGAAAGCGGGGACAAGCATAGAGCTGCTATGTTTAAATGAAAACGTCGTTCCCTAGGGGGCAAAACCTGTCCAAGCTTTCCCAGAGCCTGGGTCTTGTGGGCAGCCGCCTGATCTTTTTTATGATAGAATGACAGCAGGATGTTCTTAAACAGTATGGGCGGAGCCTCAATGTCAGATCACCTTTACATGATTGTTGCGCATCGAAACTCTGATAAGCAGGGTTTCAAAAACGAATGGGGAAGCCAAGGTAGGCTGATGAGTGTCCACACCACTACGGGTGCGATGGATGCTGCTGAAAAGGCTTCTGCTACGGGAGCGCGCATCTTTATCTACGAAGTCAATTGTCCCAAGGCTCTCAAGAGCCATATTTCGCAGGAAGTGAAGATCGCTGAAGTTCGTCGGGAAGAAGGGGTTGTGGTTTTTACCGATCACCAACTGATCTTTCGCAAGCCGCCCTTTCGTGCGACTCAAAAACTCTATCTGAAGTGGAGTCCTCTTGAGCCAACTGAGCGGATGTGATCATTCGCAGTGGTTTTATGCCTCTTGTCTGATTCAAATTCCCCTTAGATCACTGGCACCTCACCTTCCGAAGCTCGCGCAGTCCGTTCCTCAGGGCTGACGGCTTCGGTAGGCAGAAATCCCCACGCGCCGAATCCGGACATTATAACAAAAAACACACGAACGTTCGCTATCTCCCCAAAATTCAGAATACCCGCCGTAAAGAGAACTCGAAAATTGGGAACGACGACATGGACTGGTGCCTCTATAAATATCGGCATCTTGCCCTGAATGCACTTGCAAGGCTCAAGCACTTTCGTTCTATCGCTAATCGCTATGAAAAACTGAAGAGGAATTACGAAGGGATGGTCTCACTCGGCAGCTCGATCATGTGGCTGGCCTTATAGAACCTAAGGCATAGCCACCTTAGACTTTAGCATGATCGACCTTAGCCTATCCCTTTGCCGTGACTCAGCTATCTTTTCATACAAAGTTTGGTAAGCATGGAAACCTCGGCAACGATCAGACGCTTTGCGTCGATATAAATCTTAGGTTCGAGGATTTGAAGCGCGTTGCAAGCGTCAAGTATCGCCCCGCACTCCAATGCGCTGCCTCGAGCTATTGTAAAATGTTTTGCGTTATCCAAAGAACCCGTTCGATCACATGCCTCAGCTATATTCAAAGGTACCGATAAAGCGCCACGTTTGAGCTGGTCACATAGCTCCGAATATCCCCGAGGCGTATTCGCCACTACTTGGGCAGAGAGCGTGAGGAACTGGATGGATTTTTGATAGACTTCTAATTTTCCGTGGC
Organism: Oligoflexus sp.; assembly: GCA_041736645.1. Classification (GTDB taxonomy): domain Bacteria; phylum Bdellovibrionota_B; class Oligoflexia; order Oligoflexales; family Oligoflexaceae; genus Oligoflexus. Next base: position 10,991 of record JBGSTF010000100.1, read on the forward strand.
TAAGTTTAGGTAAAATGCCCAAGGGCAAGGCCTCCAGGCGACGATCAATATCACGCTAAAGGCGAAGGCTAAGCCGATGGCTAAGGCAATGCAAAGGACATCAACTGCCTTACTGAGTATCTTCGACGTTGGCGTAGCTAAACGTCTAGAGCCCCTAAACTATTGGGTGAGGTGATTACACAAGCTAACCACCAAGTTATTGACATCGTAAACCAAACGACGATTGACATTCCTCTCGAAAATTCAGCATTGGAGGGCTCTCTGGCGCGATAAGTCATTATCGCATCTGTCACGACAATTCCAGTCAGGCAAACAAACGATCCCAAAGCTTCTTTATCGGGCGACCTTTGCGTATGCATGGAAAGATCCCATTCCTTAATCTTGATGTGGCCAAGTGATGAGCCACCGCTAGATCCTCCTCCTAGCCCTTCCATCCACAGTTGTGTGCTATAGAACCGTAAGCCAAGGCATTTCTTTTCAAGCAAAGCTAAAATATCAGGGAGATGCCGTAAAAGTGGGACTTGCACGTTCTTTGCTTATGGGAAACACCTGCAGCTGTGATATTGGCTGCTTGTCACATGTACCTCGCAAAGCCAGGAAACTTGATTATGCAAAAATGGCCTCTCTTAGTACTCCCAATCGCATTCATGACTTTGGCCTGTAGCTCCTCGCACGACGATGACGGGAGTCCAGCCCCTCAGCCCGTAAGCGCACCAACGCCAGTCGTAACACCGACGCCTGATCCCAATGCTTTCAAGCTCAAGCCAAGCTATGTAACCTGGGACGAGCTGCCCGCCGACCATGGTTTTACGGCTGTTTATGAAAGCATAAATACTTTCATGACTCTGCTTACCAAAGGCCCCATGACTGTCCTTGCGCGCCCGGATCATATTCAAATCCGCGTGGCTGGGCTGACTGAAATATTGGATTGCCGTTTTGATCAAACGGGTGCAACGCCATCGTCGATCAAGCATATCGTCGAGGGTGTTGAAAAACCGGTGGATGCCTGGAATGCACTGGCCTGTCTCTCCATGCGTGAACGCCTGAGGCCAGTAAAAAACCTGAACGAGCTCTGTGAAGAATACAGTTGCAATGACGAGACTATGGGCCCCTTCAACACGATCCATATCACTTACGGTGGGGGACTTTGGGTGGAAAAGGAAAGCTCTCTGGTCGTTCGGGAAGGCGACGCTTTGATTATGAAGAGCAAAAGCAATGCTGTGCCGCAAAAAGATGCCTTCGATTTTTAAACATAAGTAGAGAACCGCAATTTTCTTCGACCGCTGAGCTCTGCGAGTGCAGGCTATCAGGCCTGTTCAAAGAACTTCGATCACGTGCCCGTAACCGCTCTTGTGGCCTGATCCTTATCGGAGAGTGCCGTCGGAGCCGAAAATCCCATTGATCAATTGAAAGTTCTTGAGCGCGAGTGACTTGATAAGACTGTCGGATTGTGCCCTCTGCAACTCGATCGAGTTGATCAAGATATCGCTCTGCAAACTTATTCTAAGCTGCATCCGCTGCCATCTCAGCTATAAACTGTCCCTCCGTGACCTTGAAGAAATGAGGGCAGAGCACGGCGTTGAGATCCATGCTCGGCTTTAAGAGCTTTATGCCAGCGGCGAAGATCATCTCTAGGATAGAGACGATGATCATGATCAAAAAAGGCCAAATCGATATCAAAGAGTCCACTCCCATTGAGCATTCTACGCTCTAGCTGGATAAATGCGTCCGGGGGATGATCCCCTCAATAAATGAATAAGGCCTATCAAAAGTTTGCGACAGAACCCTGTGGGTTGGCCTCTGGTCCTGGTAGCAGGGATGGCGGGGATTGTCATCCTGGCTGATCTTTGTGGCACCACGCGTCGATATCTTGATCAAAGATTCTGGTCTTGGGGCCTGTACCTTCCCAAAACAAATGTTTTCGTTCCAAACAGCCAGACTCTGACGAGGATGACTGATTCATACTGTTTACATAGCGATACAAATTTGCTAAACGCCAGGAACGATTGTGAGGTTCGCTATGACATTTTTGAAACGCTTTCTCCTTCTGCTTGGTTTTCTCAGCCTTTCCCAACTCGGTCTGACCGAGGTTTTTGCCCAGGGGAAATTGCGCATTGTCGTCAGTGTCGATTGGGAGGGTGAAGACCTTCAAGCCGCAAATATGCAAGCTATGGAGGCTTTTCGTAGCGACTATCCTGGAGTGCCCCTTCAGCATTTTCTCAATGCAGCCTACTACACCAAACCAGGGGCAGACGCTCGGCTGGTGACCCGCTCTATCCAGTCCGTATTGCGCAGAGGTGACGAGCATGGTTTACATATTCATGCTTGGCGAAGCTTGGTGCAGGCAGCTGGTGTGCAATTTCGTATTGGACCATCGTTTGTCGATCAGGATGTTGATCTAAGCGCCTGCGGCGATGACTGTGGTGTGGATGTCGCTTTGAATGCTTATGGCGATCTTGAGCTTAGAAAGATTATCCGTACCAGTGTTCAAATTCTGCAAAATCAGGGTTTTCAACGCGCGGTCAGTTTTCGAGCTGGTGGGTGGCAGGCCGATGACACCGTTTTGAATGCCTTGGCTGCCGAAGGTTTTACACTGGATTCGTCAGCGACCTATGCGCCTTATCTTCGTGAGGCTTGGGGTGAATACAATCTCTATCCCTTCGTCGGTCAGCTTTGGCCCCAGACAACACCGACCAGCCAGCCCTATCGCTATCAAACCAAAGCTGGCCTTAGCATTGTCGAACTACCCAATAACGGCTGTCTCGCTGATTACATGACGGGCGCCGCGATGCTGAAAGCTTTCGTGAAGAATGCGAATATTCTGAAAAGAAATCCAAGCCAAAATCAATATCTGTCCATTGGTTTTCACCAAGAGACGGCTGCTGATTATCTGCCTCAACTTCGATCGGGCATTGATCAGATTCTTCGGTATGCTCGCATGAACAAGATTCCCTATGAATTCATCGTGGCACCGCTTTGAAAAGTTCCATGCATGAACTCTTGAGCGGAATGACTCGATTTTCCGATTGAGGGCAGAATTTGCCCGGTTGACTTCGTCAGTCCTTGATTCCTTTACAATGAGAGTCAGCAAAGGCCTGCTGACAATAGTTTTTCGAGTAAGATATGACACTTTATCGACACTATAAGAACAAATCGTATCGCTTGTTAGGCCGCGTTCGGCACAGCGAAACTCTGGAAACGCTGGTCCTTTATGAAGCGCTCTATGAAAACCCTCTCGGCAAGCTTTGGGTGCGTCCCGAGGCCATGTTTTTTGAATCGATCGAGCACCAGGGATCCTTACAACCGCGCTTCGCACCGGTGGCTCTGGAAATTCGTTCCTTTACCAGTATGGATGCCGAGCGAAAAGCGATCATCTTGGACCTAGCAAAACTCAGCTTTCCGAGCTGGAAAGCCGACATCTTCGAATATCGCCTCAAAACATTCTCGCCGATTCACTTAGGTCTGGCGTTTATGGATGGTCAAGCTGTTGGCTTCAAAATCGGCTATGCTAGCAGTCCCACCGTATTCTACAGTTGGCTCGGTGCTGTCCAGCCTCGTTTTCGCGGACTGGGTATCGGCGGAGCTTTGCTGCAAAACCAGCATGAATGGTGCCAGCAGCAAGGCTATCAAACGATCCAAACCAAATGCATGAATTCTAATCAGACTATGCTTTGCCTCAATAGCAAGCACGGTTTTCAAGTGGTCGCGACGGAACAAACGGACGAAGGGATTAAGCTTGTTTTGACGAAGTCTTTATCGACTGCGTCTCGCGATTAATCGGGAAATTCGCCCATATTGCACAATTCTTTTTGAATATCCATCGCCGAAAGAATATCCGACTGCGCATCACAAGGGCATGCCGCTACTGGATCCTGTTTGGAATCCTTCACCGAAACCGAGCCGCTTCCAGCATATTCGCCGCTTTATTCCTTAAGGCCGAGTCGTTGGTGATATGGCGAGTTGTCTGCTGCCTCAACCCGCGCGAGTGAGCATTGCAGCATTGGAACAGTCTGAGGTCACCGTTCTCCGCTATAGCGACTTGGAAGCTTTATTCGACTCGTATCCGGGCTGGCAACGTTTTGGTCGTAAACTCCTGGGGAACACTATGACCTCATTCTGGAACAAAGGGAATTTCAGTTTCTGGAGTTTAATGCCCTGCAAAGGTACCAGCAGTTTCGTCGTGATTATCCCGAACTCGAGGAACGCATTAGCCAAGCACAGATAACTTCTTACCTCGGTATCAATCCCGTGAGCTTGAGCCGACTGCGCGCTAGCAAAAATCGTTAGCAAGATACCCACCTTTTCAGTATTCTTCTCCGAAGGAAAACCCGTAAAGTCCTTCCAAGATGCCTCTGTTCTTGAGATCATAGTGCGGTTGATCGAAGAGCTCCACCGGTGACGCACCTTTTTGAACTCATAAGCGATATCCGAAGATAACAAGGCCTCCTGGACGAATCCAGGAGGCCTTGCTCTTGAGATGGGACAGATCAGCTGACGCCTTGAATCAGCTTTTCCGCTTCTTCCAGCGCTTCTTTCATGGACTTGAACGCAATGCCATACGGAGCCGCGCTGCTCATATCCACACCACCGATCTTCAAAAGATCAATAGGATACTGCGAACCGCCCGCCTTCAGCATATTGAGATACTGCTCGCGTGCGCTTGGCTCGCCACTGTTCACTTTTTCCGCCAGAGCGGTAGAAGCGATGAAGCTGGTGGTGTATTGAAACATATAGAAACTGTTAAAGAAGTGACCCACATAGGCCCATTCTGTAGCATAGATCGGATCGACTTTCACGACCCCTTCAGCTTCACCGTAATACTCCTTGAGAAGGCCCAGATAGGTTTGCTCCAAAAGGTCTGCGGTCAAGGTTTTGCCTTCAGCCGAAAGACTATGAATTTTTTGTTCGAAATCAGCAAATAGAGCCTGGCGGAAAACGGTCGTTCTCCAAGATTCCAGATATTGGCCCAAAAGGAAAAGTTTCTGAGTGTTGTCTTTAGACTCTTTGACCAATTGGTGGTGCAAGAGGTTTTCGTTAAAAGTCGAAGCAACTTCGGCAACAAAAATTGGATAGTCAGCGTATTGATAAGCTTGGTTCGCATTGGCTAAATAGCTGTGTCCGGCATGGCCAAATTCATGCAAGAAAGTCGATACACTCTCATAGTCGTTGTTGTAGTTCATCAGCATATAAGGATGAACATCATAAGCGGAACCATCCATATAGGCGCCCGAGCGCTTGCCTTTTTTCGGATAGATATCGATCCAGCGTTCATCCAAAGCTTTTTCTAGGATTTTCGCATAATCCTGACCGAGCGGTTTGATGGTTTCAAAAGCTATCGCTTTGGCTTCGTCGAAGCTATATTTCGGAGCTTCGGCGCGAGTGAGAGGGAGATAGAGATCAGAATATTTCAATTCTTTCAAGCCCAGCAATTTTTGCTTCAGCTTGAGATAGCGCCACAGCAATTGCTTGTTGGCTTTGATTTGTTCCAGCATAGTCGAATAGACCGACTGTGGAACGTTTGTTGCGCTCAAAGAAGCAGCCATGTCGCTGTCGTATTTTTGAAACTTTGCATAGAAATGATCGCGATTGATCGAAGCTTCAAACAAAGTGGCATAGGTTTCGCGAGTCTTCTGATAACTGCCAAAAAACTCCTTGAAAACTTTTTCGCGATCTTCGGCGTCAGGGCTGGTTCGGTATTTGGTGTAAGCCGCAGGTGTGAGCTCCACCTCTTCGTTATTCTTCAATCTCACTTTGGCAAAAGGGTGGTTCAAAGTGGAAAAAGTGCCGTAAATTTTGTTGGGTGTCGCGGCCATTTCACTGGATTGAGCTGCAATTTCAGCCTCGCGCGTTGTCAGACTGTGAGCGCGTAGACGAACGATATTATCCAAGGCGAAGCGGTAAGGCTGCAGCTCTTTGTCCGCTTGCAGTTTCTTGAGGCGAGCAGGAGCTATCGCCAGAATTTCTGGGCTGATATAGCTGGCCGCCTCGGAGAGCTTGCTGCCCAATTTGCTCACACGACCGACTAATTCTTGGCCCAGAGGATCCGTGCCATCGGCATCGTTGATTCGTTGAGCATAGCCGGCGACTCGGGCAAATTCTTTATTGATCGAATAACTGGTTTTCAAGCAGTGCGCCAACTGCTGGGCGCTGCGAGCGAGAGTGCCCTTGCATGCTTGCAGTTTTGGCAAAGAAGCTTCGACAGACTTGGCTGTCGCTTCCCAAGCAGCTTGGTCGGGAAACAAGGCTTTGAGGTTCCAGCTTCCTTGAGGAGCTGTTTCGGTCACCATTGCACTTTTCGTTTCGGCGCGAGCACCCGTAGAAAGAACGGTCACGGCCAAACAGAGTCCGAGGAGATTGCGAGTTCTGAAACCAGGAATCATGAGTCAGCTCCCTTGCCCAAGTTCAGTTCTATCGCCAAGACAGGCTGAATGAGGCGGTTGATGGTGGTCCTAGTAAACAAACACGGACGTAGGAATGCAGTAGCTAAACCTTGGAATGTCCGAAGGTCAAGTCTTATCCAAACGGTTCTCATCGCGTCTTATGGCTGGGGCTTCATGGCCTCGATGACAGACTTGAGTTCGTCCTCGGAAAGCTGCCCCATATAGTTTGGCATCACGGGCTGATAGCCAGCGACGACCCGAGTCATGGGTGCCATAATGGACTGGCTGATATAGGCCTCATCAGCTTTCAGTTCGCTTCCATCGGCGAACTTGACAGTTCTTCCATACAGTCCCTTCAGAATCGGTGCCCGATATCCAGAGTCAGGCTGATGACAGGCGAGGCAGCCTTTATCTTCCATGATCATCCAACCACGTTCGGCAGGGGAGGCATTCGAATAGGCTGCGCGGCGCTTATCGCGCATCGTTTTGTAGGCGAAAAAGGCCAAAGCGGCTAGCAACAAAACTAAAGAAACCCAAACTTTCGCATTCAGTTTCATGAAACAACTCCCATCAAAAAAAAGGGACGAGAAAATCTCGTCCTTCTTTGCAGACCCAGCCGCTCGCTTACAGAAGGGCAGGGTTCTGTCATGAACTGTAGGTATCAACCAAAACGAGCTGTCGATCCCAGCTCTTCTTCGATACGAAGGAGTTGGTTGTATTTACAGATCCGGTCGGTTCGCGACGCCGAGCCTGTTTTAATTTGTCCACAACCGACGGCAACTGCCAAGTCAGCGATGGTCGTGTCTTCTGTTTCGCCCGAACGGTGAGAGATGATGCTATTGTAACCAGAGCGTGTTGCCAGAGCGACCGCGTCCATTGTCTCTGTCAGAGTTCCGATCTGGTTGAGTTTGACCAGAATAGCATTGGCAGAATTTTGTTCGATGCCCTGCTGCAAACGATTGACGTTGGTCACGAACAGATCGTCGCCGACGATTTGAACTTGATCGCCGATTTCAGCTGTCAAGAGGCGGAAACCTTCCCAATCGTTTTGATCCAGACCATCTTCGATCGACATGATCGGATAATCGCGAGCCAATCCCGACAAGAACTTGACCATGCCTTCACGATCAAATCCGCGTTTTTCGCCTTCCAAATAGTATTCGCCGTTCCGCCAGAATTCAGATGCTGCTACGTCGAGTGCAATGCCGACATCCTCACCTGGTTTAAAGCCAGCTTTTTGAATGGCTTCCATCAAAATATCCAAAGCTGCTTTGTTCGACGATAGGTCAGGTGCAAAACCACCTTCATCGCCGACAGCTGTGTTGAGTTTCTTCTCTTTCAATACGCTTTTCAGCGAGTGGAACACTTCCACGCCATAGCGAAGACTTTCGCGGAAGGTGGGAGCTCCGAAAGGAACAATCATAAATTCTTGAAAATCAACATTGTTATCGGCATGGGCGCCGCCGTTGATAATATTCATCATCGGTACTGGCAAACGGTTGGCGTGCACACCGCCCAGGTAACGATACAAGGGCAGGCCGACAGATTCAGCTGCAGCTTTGGCAACAGCCAAGGACACGCCGAGGATCGCATTGGCGCCTAAATTGGTTTTGTTGGGAGTGCCATCCAGCTCGATCAAAAGATGATCGATTTCAGTTTGCGAGCAGACATCGAGACCAAGCAACTTAGGAGCGATGCGGTCTTTGACGTTGCCTATGGCTTTTAACACGCCTTTTCCACCGTAACGGCTCTTGTCGCCATCGCGCAGTTCGCAGGCTTCGTATTGGCCCGTCGAAGCACCTGATGGAACGGACGCACGGCCAAAATAACCAGACTCGGTCATCACTTCGACCTCGACCGTCGGATTGCCGCGCGAGTCAATAATTTCACGGGAGTTGACGTAGGAAATAATACTCATTATCTAGCTCCTTCTGCGGGCTGTCAGGCAGCAGCCCTTGCTGGTGGAAAACGCGCTGGGTGATCAGCGAAGGTGATCTAGCTGGGCTTGTTGAGTCAGATGACAGCAAGCCTGGACGGATCGTCGCTCGCCGGAGTCTCATGCCCTGAAGATCAAGAGCCAAGACCCTTTGCGCCCAAATCGCGGGGCCCTATGGGACTTGTATTCTTACGCTTCCCAAATGGAAACGCAAGTGTTTGCCAAACAAGCCTTGGCAGGTCCGAACCGATTGGTGGTGAACGTCCCTATCGTCGCGGATGAGGCCGGTATTACCGGGGGTTGAGCCCGCGCTGCGGATGCTTTGTCCCATGGACAGCTGTCGCAAATCTGTGCTAGTGGTGAGCTCTACAAGGCACGTATGCACGATTTCGGCTTTCATATTTTCGCGAGTATCCAGCCAAAACGCTGGAGTCGAGACAAGAAAGGATTTTCTATGCTTAAGTACTCCTCCTGGAAAGATTACCTCCCCAAATCTTTCCAGTGGCTGAGTCAACTCCATGTTGAAGCAACCACAGCGCTTTCCAGCGATGCCTGGAACCTCGTTGCTGTGCGGAGTGAGAATGACAAGCTCCAATTGCACAACTCCCTGCTCGACGCCCCAACAGCGGAAAGTCTGCTCAAGGAAATCGAAGCTCAATGTTGGACTCCTGGTGAAAAGCAAATCCGGATCAGTCTGGACGGCAAGAAATTTGTTCTGGTCGCCCAGTCATCCGTTAAGACCAACAGCGTTCAGGTTGCCCGTCAGCTCGGTCTCGATGCTGCTGCAGCCCTTTCCAAAAGCAAATTTAAAGACATAGCTATCGCGGATGCTGATCATCTCAAAGCGCTGGATGTGTTAGAAGGTTTTCTCATCGGAGTAGACGATGGTGCAGCCTTCAAATCCAAAAGTACGACCGAGTTTGCTAAAAAAGTCTTGGTCGTTTGCAAGGATCCAGCAGAAGTGCAAAAACGGGTGGAAATGAGCAAGGCTTTGCTCTTCACCAAGTGGATGCAAGACGCTCCAAGCAACTTTATCAATCCTCAGCAATTTGCAACCATCGCCAAAGACTTGTTTGAAAAATCGGCAGCTGAATTGATCGTTTTGGGTCGTAAGGAAATGGAACAGCTGGGCATGGGATCTTTTCTCAGCGTAGCCCACGGTGCGATTTCAGATCCTAAGCTCGTTGCAATAAAAATTGCCGGCAAAAATCCTGCGAAAACGGTCGCATTGGTTGGCAAAGGTGTGACCTTCGATGCGGGCGGCATCAACATCAAGCCTTCCGCCGGTCTGGAAGAAATGAAATTTGATATGTCTGGCGCCGCTGCCGTTTTGGGAGCAGCCATGTATTTCACTGCAGTGCAGCCGCCTGTCAACGTGATCTGTGCTCTCGGCGCGGTAGAAAACATGCTGGGACCGAATGCGACCAAGCCAGGTGATATCGTCACAGCCTTTAACGGCAAAACGATTGAGATTCTCAACACCGATGCAGAAGGCCGTTTGGTTCTAGCAGACGTGTTGTCCTATGTTGTCGATAAATTCAAGCCGGAATTGGTGCTTGATATCGCGACCTTGACAGGAGCTGTGATCATGGGTCTGGGCCATATTGGTGCCGGAATCATGGTTAAAGAGCAAAAGACCGCTGACTTTTTGAAAAAGGTCAGTGATCGAGTCGGGGAACCACTCTGGCAATTGCCGCTGTGGCCAGAGTTGGAATCAGAAGTGAATAGCCAGCTAGCCGACTATAAAAATATCGCTAAAGCCAGCGTAAAAGCTGGACCGATCATGGGTGGACTTTTCCTGCGTGAATTTGTCAAAGATTCCCCCTGCGAATGGGCTCATATTGATATCGCTGGTACCGCTTGGACATGCGGAGCAACCGGTTACCATACCAACGGCGGCAGTGGCTTCGGTCTGCGGGCATTGGTCGGTGCTGCTGAAATGTTCCTCTCGTAAGAGTTATCTTCAAGCATGAAGAGCGAAGAGCCGGATCATTGGATCCGGTTTTTTTTATGCATTGAGGCGAAATTGTGGATGGGCATTCAAGAGCCTATAATCTTCAAGAGCCATGGGACCGTACTGCATAGTGCTCTCGCGAATGGGATTGGCATTCTGTGAGGCCGGCACCACGCGCAACCAGCTGCGCGACAGAGGGTGATCCAAGGCAGCGAGTTGATTGGAGGCAATGGTGGACTGTTCTTTTTCGCCGATAGCTGTGCCGACTCCCACATAAAATCCAGCCATGAGCAGTGTGCAGCGAATGGCAGTTGACCTCGTGTAGTTAGTCAGCAGACAAGCACGATCATCATCCAGTCTTTTACGAAGCGACGTGAAGTGTTCGAGAGTCCACATCTCCTGATTGCCGCGGGCGGAATAAGGATCGTAAATGATCGAATGCGGAGATTCCAAATCACTACGTAGCATCTGCTCGCGAAAATCTCCGAGATGAAAGTGCCAGCGGAAATTTTTCCTAACCTGCACCATTTTGGAGTCGATCAATTGGGACAGGAGCTGGCGGTGAGGCAGAAGGTATTGAAGTGCTTCGGCATTCTGGATGGCAAAGTATAGAGGATCAAGCGTTTTGTCAAAACTGTGCAGTTCGACTTCGGCCAAGGGATTTTGTAAAGCTTCGAGGATAGAGATGGCATTGGCTGCTGCGCCTAATCCGACATCCCAAATCAGCAGTCTACCAGGTCGGTCGGCCTGCTCCTTCAGTTTTTGCTGCTGAACATGCAGAATGCTGGCCTCGGCTGCGGGGCCGATAACAGGATGAAAGGTTTCATTATTCTCGCGAAGTCGCAGGCTGTTGAACCCAGATTTCAATGGGACGATTTCAAACAGATCTTGGCTCATAGGAGTCCTTGCGAATTCTGCTAGCGTGGTTACCGAAACCGCTTTTAGCCCGATTCACAAGCTTCGTCGAGGTGGAATCACAGTGTTCCCAAAAAAAAGCCCGGCAACAATTGAAACGGCAATGATAACGACGGTAAACACAGCCGTAACGGTGTCCATAACATCCCTCTGAAACATAGCTATGAAGCCTTTATAGTTGATAGACCCCGGAACGATGAGAATGATACCTGGCAAGAGCGTAATGAGTCCTGGTCTTTTCAGAATTTTGGCCAGTAGATTGCTGACCATGGCGACGAAAGCTCCCGCTACGAAAAACGACAGCTCGGTCCCTAAGAGATTGGTGCCAATGCGGGCGATCGCGTAGGACGCCACGGACACGAAAAATGCCGAGGGCATATTCTTGGGACGAACTCGAAACAGCAGGAGAAATCCGAAGGCTAGGATGGCAACTCCAGGTGCTTCCGTCCAGGCTGGTAATGGGGCCAGAGTATCGTTGAACGAAGGCGCGTGGGTGCTTTCCATGATTTTTTTGGACAGTGCCACGGTGAAAACTATTTTCAAGAGTTCACCCGTTGCCCCTGCGAGACGAGCAGTTCCAGAAAGCAGATTTTTCGTTGAAAGCTCGACGAAAGATACAACCAAAGCCAATCCGGGAATCAGGACTATGATACCAGCGAGGATCACTTTATCGACGGAAAGAGTCGGAAATCGCGGAGCCAGAAGGCACGCCAGACTCACTGAAATAAAAGCGGCCACAGCTCCAAAAAGCTGTCGCATGGGAGTAAAGCGGCTACCGAAAAGATCCAAGGCGCCGACCAGCAGGCCGATCACAGAGGACAGAGCTAGGTCAGCCCAGGATCCATGGAGTGCCGTGATCATTCCTCCTGAAGCCATCGCATAGCTCAGCAGCATGATGAATTTGGAATATTCAGGCCCACACAGCTGGATCGCTTCAAGAGTCTGGGTCCCTTCCAATAGATTCAGCCGTCCATCAATCACTTGATCCGCTGCCTCATCAATGCGACTGAGTTTGGCGAGATCGATATGTCCAGGTTCGGTGCGAATCACCACGGTTCGCTCTTGCTCACCAGCAGCGAAGCTGGCGATGATTCCGGTAGGGAAAGCCAAGTATTCGCTGCGCAGATGCAATTTGGTTCCAGCCTTAGTCAGAGCTCTTTCCAAGTGATGTGCGGCAGCTCCGCAGCCATGGAGTGAGCGGCCAAGGAGCAAGATAAAATCAACTTTGGCATGAAAAAGTGGGTCCACGGTGCACCTATGACGAAAAATGTCTGAGATGTTCTCGCAAGAAACGGAAGGTGAGAGCATCCGAGCCTGCAAAAGCTCGGAAAGGAGCGCCAACGCTAATCGTTACTATTATACATGAAGGGAGGCAAGGACGGTGAGCTCTCTCTTGAATCAACGGGAAGGGCTGGTATTATTTTTTAGTTGTTTGGATGCGGCGAGGCCTGTCTTTCAACTTTTTTTTGATAGAGATGCAAGGCTTTTCGATCCAAATTGCTCACCAACTGAGCCTCGAGCTTTTCTATTGGGACCCAAATAAAATCCCGAGCTTCGTCAGCTTTGAGCTGCCTATGATGGACAAATGCCTGTATTTTATGTTTGGTGATGGAATGTTTAAAGCTGCCCATGGAGTCCGGTTGATAGCTCCACCGGCCCGCCTGTTCCCATTGTAAGTCGCCGGCTTCAAGCTCTAAGGCAGTGGGAAGACCCAGAGTGCCGCCTAAAAATTTCGCATCTTTGGAGCGATGGACTAGCCCCACTTTACCCGAACGCATCACTAGCCATAGATGCAGTCGAACATCCTGATAGTTTATAGGTTTGCGCGGTGCTGGTGCTAGGTGCTGACTGTTCGCAGCATAGCAATGACAAGCTTTTTGCAGAGGGCAGTCTCCACAGTTGGGATTTTGCTTGGTGCAAACGGTTTGGCCAAGTTCCATGACGGCTTGATTATAATCCCCAGCATTTGCCGCTGGAATAAGCGTATCGCCGAGCTCTTGAAGCTTCTTCTTCAATTTAGGATCGGGAATGACCCGCAAATCCAAGAGTCGACAGAACACCCGTTCTACGTTGCCATCAACCACAGCTTTGGGAATTCCGAAGGCGATGCTTGCAATAGCTGCAGCTGTATAGTCTCCAACACCCGGGAGATCAAGCCATTGCTTGAAAGTCTGTGGCCAGGAGAAAGGTGTGCGAGCGGCAAGAATTTTAGCCGCTTCATGCAGCATGCGAAACCGCCGATAGTAGCCAAGGCCTCGACACGCAAGTCGCACAGACTGTTCATCGGCAACAGCTAATGACTTCAAATCAGGGAATGCTTCGAGAAATCGCTCATAGGCGGGCAGCACAGCTTGAATTGTAGTCTGCTGTAGCATGATCTCGCTGACCCAAATCAGATAAGGATCGCCAGTTGCCAGAAATTTTTGACGCCAGGGAAGAGATCTTTTATTTTTTTGATACCAAACGACCAACGCGCTCCCAATGGAAAATCCAGGAGCGCGCTGGGCCAGACTTTGGCTCATCTTGGACGAGTCTGTCAATGAATACGATCCTTAGGTCTTTTTGCTGGTTTTCTTTTTTCTTGCACCCGTACTGCTGGTCTTCTTTGGGCTGCCACCGCCTACGGGCTTTTCAGCTGCAGTTTTGGCTTTCGCTTTACTTACCTTGGTTTTGAGGTGCAGACGTACAGCGGCTTTTTCCGTTGTCGTCTTCACGCTTTTTTCCAGCTTTTCCAAATTTACGCCGTACTTCCCTGCGGTAACTTTGAGCTCTTGATAGAACTTGTCAAAAGCTGGCTCGAGCTTTTTGATTTGCGTATCGACCAGTTTCTCAAATTCTTTCTTCTTCGCTACTACACTTTTGTTAGTAGCAGCTTTGTTGGCAGCTTCCTTGATTTTGCTGATCAAGACCTCTCCTTCGCGTTCCAGGGTTTTTTGCAACTTATTCAAATCGACCTGTACTTTAGTGAGTATCTCATTCATAACCCATCGTCCTTGTAAAAGAGCCTTAGAATACGATCCCCTTAGAACTTTGCCCCGGGAGTGAATTCATCCAGTCTTCAGTCTTGCCGGCGAAGACTTTGTTGCCTCACCCGCGTAGGTCCAGGGCTCGCTATCAAAGTCATTCACAGCTCAACGAATTCCAACTACGTTCAATCCCTCGTCATCCCTTCGTCGCCTGAGGCAGGTAGCCTTGATCGTTTAGGAATACGTAAGTTCAGATCCGGGGGTCACTGTATCATAAAGGAGCGTTCAGCAAATTTCCAGTTAAAGTCTGCGCTCATGAAGGATCCTGGGCGCGGGATCAGCTGGAAAAATTGGCCTTACGCTTTTCCAAGAAAGCGCTCAGTCCTTCTTTGGCTTCAGGCCCCGAAAAGCTGCTGGCAAAGGCTGTTGCTTCAGCGGCAAGCCCATGTTCTAAAGGCATTTCCAGCGAAGCACGGGCCAGTCGCTTAGTTTCGGCGACGGCAAGAGGCGCCGCACGCCCCAGATTTTTCAAGATCTGGGCAAGAGTTGCATCGAGTTCTTCAGGAGCAGCAACGCTAGAAACCAACCCCAATTGGTAGGCTTCACGGCCATTCAACTTTCGACCTGCACATAAGATTTCCATCGCTAGGGGCAAACCCACGCGTCGCGCCAGTCGCTGGGTACCCCCGAAACCAGGCAGCAAACCCAGGTCGACTTCAGGTTGGCCAAACAAAGCCTTTTCAGAAGCGACTATGATGTCGCAAGCCATGGCGAGTTCGCAGCCTCCGCCCAGGGCAAAACCTTGCACACGAGCTATCGTCAGATAAGGAGCCGCTTCTAAGCGCTTTGTGACATCCTGACCTAAGCGTGCAAATGTAAGGGCTTGTTCTGTCGTGAGCTCACGCATCGCCGCGATGTCGGCGCCGGCAACGAATGCTTTGTCGCCCGAGCCTTGAATCACCAGCGCGCGAAGGCCAGAAACCAGCTCACGATTGTTCAGGATTGACAGAATTTCGTTGAGCACTTGTACGTTGAGAGCATTCAACACCTTTGGGCGATTGATTGTCAGAGTGGCGATGTCGCCCTCACGGGTCAATAGCAAAGTCTCCAGCTGGGGATTGCTCATGATAATCATCCTCACTTTTGCGAATAGTTATAGACGCCGCGTCCTGTTTTGCGACCCAAATAGCCGGCCTCAACGTATTTCACGAGCAGCGGACTTGGTCGATAGCGAGGGTCACCCAGTCCGTCATGCAAGACTTTGATGATAGCGAGGCAGGTATCGAGTCCAATAAAATCCGCCAATGTCAGTGGGCCCATGGGCTGATTGGTACCGAGTTTCATGCCTTTATCGATATCCTCAGCGCTGGCAATCCCTTCCATGAGGACAGTGAAAGCTTCGTTGATCATGGGCATGAGAATACGATTGATGACAAACCCAGGATAGTCGAGCGACTTGGTGACTTCTTTGTCTAGCCCTTGAGCCAGCTTTAAAATCCGTTCAATCGTCGATTCAGAGCTGGTCATGGCTGGAATAATTTCCACCAGTTTCATGATCGGAACGGGATTCATAAAGTGCATGCCGATCACTTGTTCCGGACGCTTGGTTGCGGCAGCTAAGCGAGTGATAGGAATAGACGAGGTGTTGCTGGCCAGAATGCAAGCGCTCTGAGTGAGCTCATCGAGCTCCCGAAAAATCTTCGTCTTGAGCGCTTCGTTTTCGCTCACGGCTTCAATGACCAGATCAGCCTTGCTGAGGTCCTTCATCAGTGTAGAAAATTGGAGACGGGTCAACACGGTCTGGGCACTCTCGCCGCCCAGCAGCCCTTTGCTTTGCAATTTGTCGAGCGAGCTGGAAATGCTTTTTTTTGCCTGTTCCAGCTGGGAGTCTTTGATATCGATAAGGGTGACTCGCAAACCCTTCATGGCGCAAACTTGGGCAATGCCACTGCCCATCTGACCTGAGCCGATCACGCCGACTTTGTCAAATCCTGCGATACTCATAGGTAGTCCTATTCAAAATGGGAAATCACGAGCTGCTCATGATACTCGTGGCTGTTAAAATTGCAAAGCCGAGCTGCTTAGCATGCCTGAATGAGAGCTTGGTCAGCAAAAATAGCTTGGTTATGGCTGCAAAAGACCGCTTTACGCTCGACATTTAGAGCCATCTGAGGCCAAGCTCGTGCTCCGATCCAGACTCTACGAGGAGATAGTATATGCACACAAAGGCCCTGGAGAAACAAGCTGTGTCTCTACCGCGCCTTTGGTTTGACGAGCCATGGGCTGCCTTAAACGCTTGGCCAAACGACCAATCGTTTCTCGTCCTGGGAGGTGGTGGGTCTCGCTATACTTTAGTGGGATTGAATTGGGACGAAGTACCCTGGAAAGAGTTTGTGAGCCAAACGGCATGTGCGGAGCCGAAGATCGATGGAGAGGGTTGGACGACGGGAGATTTAGCAGTTGTTGCTTATCAGCAGGATTCGTCGGCATTGCGTCCAAGTGCTAGCCGAGCGTTTCGGATAAGACGAACACTTGTCATCGATCATCTGCTTCATGAGGCAGAGATTTGTGCTGAACCTGATTGGAGGCTGTGCGCTCAGCACTTGCCATTTCCAGCTCCGAATGGCCAGCAATCCGCAGAGTCCGCACCACTGCCGAAGTGGTTCAGTCCTTGGACCGATACTGACTACCTCAAGGCCGTGAGTCTTGTTCTCGATGAGATTCGCAGTGGACGCTATTACCAGCTTAACCTCTTGCGCTACTGGTCGAGTGATGGAGCCATTTCGAGGGATGATTGGCTTAAACAATTGACGAAAATGGGTGGACCTTTCTCAGCATACATCGATGTGGGTGAGCTTCATTTAGTTTCTTTCAGTCCCGAACGTTTTTTCAAGCTTGTTCGACAAGAGGGCGCGGAGTGGATTGAAACGGAACCCATTAAAGGTACACGCCGCGTGTCAGTGGATGCTGCGGAAGATCTAAGACTCAAGCAAGATCTCATGGCAAGTCGTAAAGACGAAGCCGAGCTGAATATGATCGTCGATCTTTTGCGTAATGATCTTTTTCGCATCTGCCGTCCATCGCAGGTCGAAGTTGTCGATCCGGGTTCTTTGCACAGCTTTAGCAATGTTCACCATCGGATTGCACGGATTCGAGGCTGCCTTAAGCCTGGGCTCACAGTCGGCGATCTCTTGGCTGCGCTCTGTCCCGGTGGTTCGATAACGGGGGCGCCTAAGCGGGAAGTCATGCAGGCCATTTACGAAAAAGAAGCCAGACCTCGAGGTTTCTTTATGGGAAATATTGTGTTCCGGGATGCTTTTACCGGGCGGCTCGATTCATCGATTCTTATTCGCACAGCCTGTCAGCTGCCCGATGAGCGATGGGAGTTTGCGGCTGGCAGCGGCCTCGTTGTGCACAGTGATCCCGCCGAAGAACTCGCCGAAGTTCGGGTCAAGGCCGGAGTTCTGCCTGGTCAAGTCCGGTAAGCGAATGGACTCCATGTATCCGGTCGCTTCCTTGCGCTGCGCGCCCCTTTAGCTTGGCCATGTGTTGCTAATTGTGTCATATAATCAATAACTTATAACACTTAATGGAATGGATGGCATGGATTCTTGAAGTCTTCTTGGTAGAATTCCCTAGAGAGCGATTCCAGGGACATGGTCGCCGTCCCTCCAATCCTGTATACTTAGCTATTGATGGATGCGATTGTGGCAAGGAGCGAGGGGTGGATAAATCCGAAGAGACGATTGCGATCATTCTAACTAAACGAAACGAGATTCGCGACGCCGTTCGACAGGCTTTCAAATCTCAAGGTTTAAAACCTGCGGCCATTTATAATGCGACGGAAGAAAAAGAGTTTCAGGAGAAAATGCTGAGCACGGAATATTCCATGCTGGTTTTGGATTGGGAGTTCAGTGCTGATCGGATCAATCATGTTCTCACCCAGAACCGCAAAAACAGTCGTTTGGAATCTCATCCTGTCTTTCTGGTCGCAGCTCACGAAGATGACAATATTATCTCCATGGCTCGGGAATTTTTTATTCAGTACGTAGCTGTTGGTGAAATCAATACCGACACGATTCGGGAGCAGATTAAAGGTCTCGTCAAAGACTTTCAACATATGTCTCCTGTTCGTAAAATGCTGCTGGCTGTGGAAGCAGCTAGGCAATCGGGAAATACATCCCAGGTGATTGATATGCTGGAAAGATTGCATGAAAAGCAGCCTGAAAACCAGCGTGTCATTATTGAGTTGGCAGAGTCCTATATCCATAGCGGTGATTGGGCAAGAGCTGAAACATGTCTAAAAGCAAGCATCAACCTCCCCGATTGCTATGCTCGAATCAAGCACCTCTATGCTCGCTGCCGATTGAAACAGGGTGACCACAATGGGGCCATTGCCTCCCTTAAAGGAGCGCAATTGATAAGCCCATATAACGTCGAGCGACTGATCGAACTCGGCAACATATTCCTGAAGATCGACAAGCCGGAAGAGGCAGAGGCAACTTTTGATGAGGTGCTCGATTTCGCACCCGATGCAAAAGATGCGAAGATCGGCAAGAGTACGAGTAAAATGCTTATGGGTGAAGTGAATGAAGCTCTAACCTTGCTTCATGAATTCGCCAATCCCCGTGAGCTCAGTGCTGTGTTCAATACAGCCGCGATTCTAGCCATAAGGCAGAAGCGCTACGATGCAGGACTGGACCTCTATCAAAAAGCTGTCACGATGCTTGCCAAGAAACCAAAATTAGTTTCACGCATCTACTACAATATGGGCATTGGTTACGTAAAGTCTGGTAAACCTGATAAGGGACTGAAGTGCTTTGAAAAATCGGTAGAAGCTGATCCTGAATTCGCCGATGCGGTTCACAATATAAAAGTCTTGAAAACGGCCCATCAATCGTCGAATCGCCCATCTGTTGAAGACCAGCATGAGCTTTTGGATGGACTTGAGGAAAGATTCACCAGCTCCATGCCTATGATTGATGTTGGAATGGACCAAGAAGAGGAGGTGCAACTTGATGACGTTCTTTCGGATATTGGAAAAGTTTCTTAATCCATATCTGCGGATCTATTTTCACCTAACCAACCTTGAGCCGTTGCCTGTGCTTTTCCCTCAGCCTTTTCCCACATAAGAGCCACTGCCAAGATTCCTTGGAGAGCGGGAAGTCGGGTCAATTTCATCGGATATCCCTGCAACAATTGAAGAGCCAGTTGAAGGTGTTGATCTGCGGCGGGTGGCGCTTGAGTTGTGACGATGTCATCATCGTTAGGTCCTCGAAGTGAGATGACCAGGATGATGGTATTGTCGCGTGTCTTGGACTGGCGATGCAAGGTGGTGGAGGCCCAGGCTCGTTCTCGAGCCAGCTCCAGCAGGGCCATCTGCCCATGGTAAAGCACCGAAAGAATTGTGCTTTCTGGGATTTTGAGATGGCTCAAAAACAACCCCTCGTTTAATTGATTTTGGTAGTTCACAGCTATCTCGTGATCCTGTAGCACAATGAGCGTTTGGCTTTCATTGATGAGACGAGACAAGGATTTGTGGCCCTTTTCGGTCGCGCCCATCATGCGATGCCAATGCTCCGCCAGATGAATATTTTCCTGCAGCTGTCCGAGCAGAGATTGAGTGAGGATGGTGACATTTATCGCAGTATGACCGAGGTTCTGGCCAGATTCCACCAGTACCTTGACCGCCTTTTCCAGCTCAGATTCACCCCGACCATCGACTCGTTCTGCCATCGATCGAATCAATTTACGCGGCGAAACCAGTTTGAGCTCTGAGGCCCAGGACTGACCGAGTTCTTGGAGTTTCTGAGCGGGACGAGCCAGCTGCGAGGCTGTCAGATGGGAAATGTCCTCGCCCAAACTGTGTAAATCAGCCAGCTTTTGCAGGTGAGCCGCTGCAGAACGATTCATCTGTTGATGCAGAGAGCGAGCCTGCTGCAACCACACCTGCTCGACTTGCTGATTCATGATGCGAGCTTCCAAGCTCACGATTTGTTGCGACAGATGATGGCTATGCTGACGGCAGGTCTGCAACTGTTCGTAATTGCGCTTAACCATGCGATGGAGACGGGCCTTAATAAGCTCTATCGACGAACGATGGCCTGCTTCATCTTTTTCACTGTCACGGTCATCAGGGAGGAGTTCGTCCGCCCAACTTTGCAATCCTTGTAGGTCCTTTTGCGTGTTCTCATCTTGGACTTTGACGATACGAATGAGGTTGACTAAAGCCAGTACAAAGAGCCCAAGGCTGACCCAAAGAGGAAATTGAAGAGTCGAGGGGTTATGACTCAAAAGTTTGGGGTAAAGCCTGAGCAAGGGATGCTGGGTAAAAAGCCTAGCATTGGCAGCTGCTTCTGCTGTTGGGTTTTCTTGCCAAACCAGTCGACTCTTGGAGGCTCGTGGTCCCATGCTCAGGTCCAATTCTCTAAATTTGTCCCGAAGGGCAGGAAAATGGAACAACCAACTGTCGCGAATCCAGGTGGACGTGATAAGAAAAAAAGATCGATCGCCGAAGGTACCGAGCGGTGTGATCAAGTCCAGACTGGTTTTATCATCCATGGTACGCCACTGGAAGCTTGGCGACTCGAGGGTCTTCAGCTTGGCAAAGGGGCAATCGGCGCTGAGTAAAAGTCCTTGTTCAGAGTGGGCCAGATATTTGCAGGCGCTATCCAATATTGTGAGTTGATCAACCTTACCAGCAACCGCGTAGCCGCCGAGAATTCGACTGGCCGCGCTAAACGATTGATCACGGAGATCTTGAGTCAAAGCAGGGTTGGACTTGAGCTCGCGACCGAGTTCGCCGAGCTGAAGCCTAGTGGTTTGCAAGGCTTGCTCATAGAGCTCCTGGGCATCGTGGAATTGACTTTGCAATCGAATCACGGGACCTTGTCCCAGAATAATGCTAAGAACTGGCAATAACGACAGAATGAGATAAGCAAGCGCTCGGTTCACGATCGATCTCCGCCAGGAATGAAGGTTGTACCCTCATGTTACCTTTGGCCCTTCCTGAAGGTCCATGAAAATCACGGGGACTCCAAGAGAAGACAGGTTCTGGATTTATCATGGACGCGCCTCTTGATCCTCGGTAGGATCAGGGGATTCCGGACCCAGGTGAAAGAACAACATGCGTTCATCAGAATTGAAATCAGCACTCATCCTTGCCTTGCTCTGTATGATCCTTCTTCGGCTCGTATGGATGGATCTACGTTCCTATGTCATCACCTATGCTCCGCAGAATCGCTACGCATTTGATCGCAGTGAGGCCACAGGCAGCTGTCGTCGCTCGTTCAGCTTGCGACAGATCGGACCTGATCGACCTGCCCATGGGAGCTGGGAACGGCCCGGTTGGGCTGATGCCGTGATCTATCAAAATCTGGTTCTCGCCAGCTGTCGAAACGGTGTTTTTCATGATGCTGGTTTTGTGCGTTACAATCAGGGGCTTTTGATTGCCTGCCTAGTATTTTGCGTATTGCTGAGTCGCTTGATGGCGCGGTCTTGGGTCGTGGGATTGATTGTGGCAGTTGCTCTGCTCAGTCGGGGACGATTGATTTCAGCCAATGGTCAAATATCAGGCGACGCACTCATTGCCGTTGGTCTGGCTATATGGGCCCTTTTTATGGGGCATTGGTTAAGGTCAGGGTCTTGGTGGATTTATTTAGGATCCTACGTTGTGCTTGCGGGATTGACGACCCTGGATCCCGGAACTTATTTTATGGCATTTGTTCCGCCTTTAATGATTGTCATCTGGCGGCCAATTGTCAGGCGCAAAGATCTCCATCATGCGCAGTGGGTAGAACCTGTCCACGGACCTGCGGATGCGCATGGGCGGGATCTCAAGCTTTGGAGTCGTTGGGGCGATCTGTTGAATCTTTCCTTAGGACCTAAGCCTGATGCTCCTCTTTCGGGTGGATTGTTTCGGCCTCTGCCTGACGGTATTAGGCCTTTGATCAATCAGCCTCGATTTTTACGTGCCTTAAAAACGTCGAGTGGACTGGGGGCTTTGCTCCTTTTCGTCACACTTCTTGCGCAGTTTTGGCAAAGAAAGTACGGATCACCACTTTTGCAGCCCATTTCCGGTCAACTTATCAAGACTTGGCTCGAACACTCCCTGAGTCCTTTGGATCGTGACCTTGGGCTTGGCTTGGCTATGATGGGTCTGTCGCTCAGTTGGCGATCTCGATGGTTGCCGTTCTTGCGTCCTTTGGTCAACCTCGTTGGACTGGCGATCATTCTCAGTTCATTGGGAGCCGCGCTCTTGGATATGATTTATCTTCCAGAGCAAGCGGAGCGACTTTGGCAGGGATCTCAGGTGCTTATGAACTGGGAGCCGGTGCTTATGACTTTGGGAATGCTGGCCTTCTATCAAATGGCCCTAAGCCTCCTTGCCCGCCTCGACCGCATTCCTGGTCTGACACGTTTTCTTAATATTCTAAAATAGATTGGTTTTTTACAGTTTTTTGGCAAAGGAATTAAATTCCTTTGAAAAATGTTCAGTTGAGCTTTGTGATATTGTCTGATCCCTATCTGCCAATT
This sequence comes from Oligoflexus sp., assembly GCA_041736645.1. GTDB lineage: Bacteria > Bdellovibrionota_B > Oligoflexia > Oligoflexales > Oligoflexaceae > Oligoflexus. The sequence continues at coordinate 33,677 of JBGSTF010000100.1, forward strand.
TTCAAAAAAAATCCTCCTAACTCTCGTGAGTGCAATCCAGCAATCGAATTGCTGAGTTTGTAGTTTCTTCATAAATTTCAAAAAATTTATCCACATTATTCCAAGTCATCTTTTGGGAAAATCCTTATGTGCGTTTGGTTATAGGCGATAGGAGGGTTATGAATTTTCGCAACCATTCACACTGACTTTTAGGAGGTTTTCAAATGGGTCTACGCATCAAAACCAACGTTCCTTCGCTCATAGCTCAACGTCGTTTGGGCAACACCACTGCCGATATGCAAAGCAACATGGAGAAACTATCCAGTGGTATGCGCATCAACAAGTCTGCCGATGATGCGGCGGGTCTTGCCATCTCGGAAACCTTGACTGGAAAAATTCGCTCGATGGGGCAGGCTCAACGCAACGCTAACGACGGGATTTCCTTGATTCAGGTGGCCGAAGGATCCATGAATGAAATCAGCAACATCTTGATCCGTATGCGTGAGCTGGCTACGCAGTCGGCTTCTGATACTTTAGGCAACTTGGAGCGATCCTACACCAACAAAGAATATACTCAGCTGGTGGATGAAATCGATCGGATTTCCAACTCAACAGAATTCAATGGTTTGAATCTTTTGGGTGGTGCTGACAAGAATAATGGTGTGGGCAATCTGACGATTCATGTTGGTGCCGGTGATGGTAGAACGGAAAACACGGACACGATCAACATCGATATCGATGCGGTTAAACTCAATGCCAAAGAAGTTTTGGGCTTGAATGCAGAATCGGAAATCGGTCCTGTGGATATCAATGATAGTTTCGACCGACAAATGGCCGCTGATAAGCTCAATACCATTGACGAAGCGATTAAAAAGGTCGCAGGTAACCGCGCAACTCTCGGCGCCAAGCAGTCCCGATTGAATTCGACCATCAATAACCTCGGCATCCAGATCGAAAATATGTCCACCAGCCGAAGTCGTATCCGTGATGTTGACTTCGCAGAAGTCACCGCCCAGTTCACCCAAAATAGAATCTTGGGGCAAGCGGGTACCTCAGTTCTGGCCCAAGCAAGTGCGATCCCTGAATTGGCGCTGAAGCTGCTGTAAGTGATCCTGTTTTCTAAGCTGTATTGTCTTAGGCAGTCAGTTGTGATGTTTGTGGAGTGGCAGGGGGGATTTCCTTCCTGTCACCTTCCGCTATTTGCGGCTTCAACTCAACGGCTTACGGGTGCTACAATAAATGTGCTGTGGTGTTGCCCGATGGAGGCGGAGGTTTCATGTCCAGGTTGCGTCTCGTTTTGATGAGCTGTGTATTGTTCTCATGTGCTACGAATAAGCCTTCTGAAGCCACGTTAACTCCAGTGCCTCAGTCAGCCAAGCCTGCAGCAGAGCCGCCGGCTCAGCCCATTGCTGAGATTGCCGAGCCCGTCCAGGTTAAGCCCGAGCTGCCTCCAACGGAGAATTGTCAGGCCTTACCCGCTGGAATCAAGTTGCCATCCTATTTAAGCGGCGCTTCGGTTGTTATGATTGGCTTCCTCAAGACCTGTCAAACCCAGGATGGACGCGAAGGATATTTGCCGGGGAGTTCTTGGACTGCAATGGGATTTCCCTGCACAGCCGGACGAGGTCGTATAGACAAAAAGGGCAGCGACAGTGTGCCAAGTGTGGTGACCTTTCACCTGCAGAATTCTTGTCCTATGCAACCAGGTCGATCCGAGGACGTTGAGGGATTGGTTAGGCAAAAGTTGGGCATACCTGCCGATTCTCACCTGATCGCCTACTATCCACTTTCGGTTGATTACTGGGAGTTTGCTGACTTTGCCGAACATGATATCGGCTATCGACCGGAATTCTATTCCCCGGCTTCTATCAGCACAGCCTGGCAAAAGTTTAGTACCAAAGGCGAACCGATCAAAATACGACTCTACGGTCGCGAAAATGCTTGGCAACCTGGCAAAAAACTATACGAGGTCGAAGCCCAGATGGTGCCAGAAGGTCGAAGTAGTTTTAAACTTCAGGTTCAAGCTGCTAGGTCTATGGATGATGAGGCTCGGTTGAAAGTTAAGGAGCGTTGCGAAGCTCTGCGTCCAAAGCGCGGCTGCGAAGAGGTCTTTGGTCTCTAGTGGCTAAAGGTTTGCGTCGGCTTTTGAGTTTGGACTCAGGTTTGCTTGGCGACAGTTTTTGCTGCAAATCCAACCTTGCTTTCAAACGCTCAATGCCTTTGACGATAGCTCTATCCTGAGGATCGAGTTCCGAAGCTCTCACCCAGGCTTTTTGAGCCAAGAGGAGATCTCCGGTTTTTAAGAGTATCGTGCCCTTCATTTTGAAAAGACGCGCAGCGTTCGGATAATATGATAGCAGTTGATTCACTTCAATGAGGGCATATTCGAATTCTCGCGCTTTGTAGTGCTGGATAATCTTGGCCAACCCGAGCGAATAGCTAGGTCCTTGATCAGGACCTTCCGGCGTAGAAACGCCCATAGCATCTTCAATGAGAGATCGGTCGCGTTCCTGCTCGCGATTGGGAGTTGGCATCGACGACAGCAGCTCTCGATCCGTGAGTTGAGGGTTTTGCATCTTGGATTTGCCATCTTCTTGCGGCAAAGCCGTCATGGGAATGCTGATATCATAGTCTTCGGCACCATGTGGAATCTCGACTATATATTCGGCACCACCCCTGACACTTCGAATGATAAATCGATCGCCAGCAGTGTCCTTGCCAATAGGATTGGTTTGATCGGCAAACGGATACGATATAGTACCTTCGACGAGATTTTGATACTGATCGCTGCTTTGGCGACAGGACAGCGTCGTAAAGCCTAAGGTGCTCAGCCACCAAAGATTGAACAAGCGCTTACATATTGTAGGATACAACCACATCTGCTCCCAGACCCCCTGGAACTTTGACAAAGCTTCCGTCCAAAAGAATATTGGCCGACCCAACCAAGATCAGACTGCCATTGATCGAAAAACGTCGTCCCAAATACGTGTCCACTCCAAGGCGAAGAGTTGGGGCCATATATCCCGACGCCAGATGTAAGCCCAGACCAGCATTCAGTCCATAGCGAACTTCATTGTATGATTCCAATGTGCCCAGAAAGTTATGGGCATAGAGTGCAAAAAGTCCGAGGGCGTTGGTGAAGGGTTTAGCTTTGCGCTCGGTGGCTGCCGCAGTCTCTGGTGTTGTCGCAGGTGCCGGACCTTCAGAGGGATAGCTGCTCAGAATCGAAGAAGATGCCATATTGAGAGTCAAGAGCAGTCCGAATTCATTCATACGATTGTCAAATTTTTCGGTACCGCGAACTTGCAGGGAAAGCATGCTTGATTCTCGAGCAGATTTCTCGACGTTCGGAATGGACCCACCTCCAAATCCAATCAAGTAGCGGAAGTCTGGTTTGTACTCTTCGCTGGATCGGGCCTTCTCAATCTGACTGTAATCAATGGCGAGCTTTTGAAATCGTGTTTTCAAGGTTTCGCTGTTGTAGGTGCGGGTCCAAACCATTTCTTTGCTTGAACTTTCAAACACCTGAAGAGCAAGAACCATGTGAGTTGTGTGATAGACCAAAACCACATCCATAAAATTTTCGATGCCAAGCTGGTTGGCAGCTCGGTTCATGTCGTCGGTATTGGTGGTAGGAGAACTGATCATCAACTTGTCGTCAACGATGCGAGTATTCTTAGTTTTGCAGGGCAGACAGCTGATCATGCGAACCTTGGAATTCTCTCGAATGCGCTCGGCTATAAGCAATTCCACATAGTTTTCGTAGGTATGAGGCAAAGATTCACTGACCGACACTTTTCTGATGGAAAGATTTTTCAGTCCTGATATCTGTCCGCTTTTGACGTCGTAGGAGAATTCATTGAGGAGATCATCGAGAACTTCGTGAAAGAGTCGAATCTGCTTGGGATTGGCTTCTTTAAGCTTGGTGGCTTCCTGGGTTTGAACCTTTTGCAAATTGGTGGCTTCGTCGTCCAAAGCATAGGGACCATTGCGATTGGATACAGAGCCGCGGCCTGTCGACTTTGATGAGTCTGCAGCAAAAACTGGCAAGAGGGGGAACGTGGCACCAATCACAAGCCAAAGAACGAAACCCATGGGGCAAGGCCTCCTGGGATGAAGGGACACTGCCTATCACCCTTATTATAGCCTTGCTTGCTTAGGTAAGTATTTCCTAGTGCAGCGGGATCCTGGAAGGTGGGAGTCTCTCCAAGTTCTCTACTTTGACTATAAGCTATCGGTCTGGGTAGGGCGCTGCCGACTTGCGAGGTTCCGTGCGTCCCGATGGATCCAAGGGCGAGAGTCGACGACCAAATTCAGCCTGAGACAACTCGATATATTTTTTTTGCAGTGTCCCTCGATAATGATTGGATTGGCGGCTTCGGTCGAGGGTTTCAGCCAGGATAAAAAGAGCTTTGCTTTCCCTTAGGAATTGTTGCAAGCGATCCTGGTAGGTTTTGCCCAAACTCTGTTGTTCCAATTGGTATTCAAGGCGAGTGAGCATATGATAATAACACCAGTGATAGAGGGCGAGACTTTCCCTGACATCGTCTTGCAATTCATCTGCTGCTTTTATGATATCGGATTTATTCAGCAAACGATCACCGCGAACGAGCAGCTGAGCCTGGCAGTCCTCCAATCGTTCCAAGTCAAAACCTGTCTCTTGAGCAGCCAACCAGGTTCGTAGCCTTTGCATATCCTGAGCGGAAGGTTCAGGAAGGGAAACTTCGGCTGTGGCTGCTATGGTTTCATCCTCTTTGGGCATCGTTGCAGAAACGTTAGCTGGAGCCGGCGAAGGAGATGTACGACAGCTGGCACAAACGAGAACAATGGCGAATATTAGTCGCTCCATAGGTTGACTCCAATCGAGGCATAAGTGATGAGAGAACTTGCACCAGACTGTACTCCCAGTTTGGCTTCCCATTCAAAGCCCTGCGTGATGCGATAGGCAAAGCTATAAGCAAGCCAGAGTCCAGCTCCTTCGAGCCCTAAGGGACGGGTTTGGGTCAACTTTTGCTGACCTGGAAAAAGCGGATCGGCTTGACGACTGACAGCAGCCAATCCAAAAGCAAAACTCTGTCGACTGAGCGACCTAAGTCCATCGGCATCGTTGGGAGGACTCCAAGAAAAAGCTAAGGATGGGCCCAGATAAAGGACTGAAAAACGAGCAAAGCTTTGTTCAGAAGCGGCCGTCCCATTCCATGTGGCCATTCGCCAACCGAGCCAAAAACTGGGATTTTTCTTGTCTTCGGTCAATCGCCATGAGCTTTCAAACACTATACCTGGGTCGTATCTCCAGGTTTTTATCGAGCCAGACGTGCGTTGACCGCGAGCGGGTGCCAAAGCTAAAGACATGCGAAACCATGGAGTTCCTTCAGGGATCATGGCTTGCCGATCCAATTGGTCAACTGTGGTTCGATCCTTGGGATCGATCAATTCTTCGGTTGATGTTGCTGGTTCCGTGGGAACGCGCTGGCCCAGGGGCGTTTCCTGTTCCTGTTTTTGGCGTTTTTTTAATTGCTCTTCCAGGCTCGGTCCTGATGGAAGGGGGGCTGCCCGCAACTTATTACGACCATCTGGACCCATGATCTGAGCCAACTGGGAATTTTCTGCCTGAATTGAGCTTGAAAGCCCTGCAAATAACAAGAGACAGACTAACAGCCGCCTATGCATGATCCCCAACCTTTTGGCAATAAGGCTCATTATAGCCCCAACACCCAAGAGAAGCGAGAAACCTTGTCACCCGGGCAAACTCTTGCCCAGTGCCCTTCGGGAAATTCCTGCCCATTTTTTTCGGCGACCTGCAGTTTTAGACTAGGAATAGATTGGTTCATCAGCCAGTCGTAATAAGTCTTTCAGGATCGAACTCCCTTTGATGGAAGTCGGAGCATTTGCGTGAAGTCTAAGGCAGCGCCTAAACCTCATTCCTCAACGCCTCGTCGCATCCCGGCTCATGAATTATTTCCTCAGCCAGGAGTGTATCGACCCCAAAGCTTTAGGGGCAAGCGTCAGCGCAAGAAGCGTCCTCTCTTGCTTGGATTGCTGTTCATGTTCACATTTTTAGCTGGCTTCGCTGTGTTTGGCTATCTGCGTCGACCACACATCCAAGCGCCTTTTGTACTGGTTGAACTGAGAGCCATTGAAGAGACAGGGCATCCGGTTGCGGCAGCCAAGGTCACGATCAATAGCAAGCCTATGGGTGTCACCGATAGCTTTGGGGAATGGCGTCGCTATCTAAGACTCTATCCTGGCGAGCAGCTGGAAGTCGATCTAGCTAAACCAGGAAATCCTGCCTATCATGGCGGAAGAATTCTTCGTGTGCCGCAAAATCGTCAGCCTGATCATGACTTTGAAGTAAAATCAAGCATTGAGATGCTCACCCCCAAAACTCGATCGCAAGTCGCTGATTCTGTACCTTCGAAGAAGTCTAAGGCCGCACAGCCTCAACCGAAGATTATCGATGAAACGGATCCTGATATTCAAGACAGTGATACGGAGTCGGCTTCATCGGCTCCGTTCACTCAAAAAGCGACGGCTTCGGTTGAGTCCAAGCCAGCTCCGAGTGATTCCAATGACAGCTCCATGGGCCTGTATTTTGATGATGGGTTGGCATCGATTGCTCTGTATGTGACACCGTTTCGAGGTGTGCCGGCGAATCTTTTGGAAAAGCACCAAGCCGAGGTGTTGGAAGATCGGATTCTACCCATGCTGGCCAATGATTTGGAATCGCTTGGCATTAAAGTCGATAAAAATGCCGCTTGGAAACTCAGTCTCACTTATGTTCCTAAGCAGGATCAAGTCGGCTATATCCGCAGTCAAATTGTCTGGCAAAATCCCTTTGGCCAGGCGGAAAAAACCGCTTTTGTTGCTGGGTATGCCAAGACTTTTGAAGAAACCGTGCGAGCGATGTCATCCCTCCTCAGAGTGCATATGAAAAAGTCTTACTGGGCTTTTAAAGAGGATGGCAAGTGGTTTATCGATGAGCCCAATGATGTCAAAACTTTCTGGAAGATTAAACCAGCGATTTTGCTGTCCGATACCAATGGCCAGAAATTTTCATTGGCTATGACCTCGCAGCACGATGGTATGAAACGTTGGAAACTCTTGGTTGGCAATAGCCAACCCTGCGCCACGGTTCGGCAAAAAAATCGTTGCATGGTCAGTACGCAATCTTTAAAGGATGCTCCACCTTTGATCGGTTGGAAACAAAGGCGCTTACGTATTCAGGGACCGCTGCCGAAGAATGCCGAAGTTTTCGTTGCAGGTTTTCAGGCCGTTGCAGTCGGTGATGGTCAATGGGAATACTGGGGGCACCCAGGCAGCAACCACAAGGCCCTTATTCTTTCGCAGGGACGCATAGTCCATAGCGAAATCTTTATGGATGAAGCGAATTCCTTGGCTGTCCTAAGAGTCGCTCCACCTGCTGCCGCGAGGCAGGCACGTCGCTAGTTTTTGCCACCGAATTAGAGCACGCCAACGGCATCCATTTGCAAGCTTTTGCTGATCACTCGAATGCGGTCTCCTCGCTTGATGGGTCCGACTCCGGCAGGCGTTCCGGTGAAAATAAGATCACCCGGTTGTAGGCTTTGCAGCGTGCTCAGATAGCGCAAGATCGTCAGGCACGGAAAGATCATATCGCGGGTATTGCCCGACTGCTTCATTTCGCCATTTACATAGAGCTGTAGATCGGTGTTGGTCAAATCCACAGAACTTGCTGCTACAAATGGTGCCAGCACGCCAGAGCCTGCAAAGCTTTTGGCAGTCGTCCAGGGTAGGCCTTTCTTCTTGAGCTGATCCTGGACAGCTCGACGGGTCAGATCGAGACCCAGACTTACAGCGACGACAGCGTCAAGAGTGGCGTCGGAGGCCTGTTCGATGGTCTTGCCGATCAGCAGACAGAGCTCCAGCTCGTGATGGAAGGTTTCATCCGCAAAGGCCAAGGGACCTTCTGTTAAACTTCGCAGAGCCGAAGGCGCTTTGAGGAATACGACTGGCTCGCTTGGAACTTCGTTGCCCAGCTCCTTGGCATGATCGGCATAGTTACGGCCAATGCAGTAAATGTTGCCACTGAGAGGTGGCCATTCGGTCTGGGCTGGTTCCAGCTGATATGAGTATGGCATGAGGACTCCTTCCATTCGGTGCTGCGTGGACTGAGGCGGCTTCCAAGCTATTCCATTCTGCGAAGCCTGGCAAGATCAGGTAAGAGATCCCCTGGCAGGCAGTCAAACTCGATCGATTTCACAGCCGGAATTAAGAAAGCTGTTGGCCCTATCCCCGAGTCTCGTTTAAGGTAGTGGTCATCTATTTATGATTTTTGCTTAGTGCTTATCGAATGCAATAGTTGAGGAGAAAAACGATGCGTTTGAATTGGACCGCTCTTTTACTTGGCTTGGGACTGTATATGTCAGCAGCAGCTGCTGCTGCCGATACTCACAAGATTGATGTTTCGCATTCCAACCTTGGTTTCAAAGTTCGCCATCTCTTGACCAAAGCAACGGGCAAGTTCAAAACGTATTCTGGAGATTTTGACTTCGATCCAGCAAAAGTTAAAGATGCCAAATTCAACGTTGAAATTGAAACAGCAAGCATTTTTACCGATAATGATGACCGTGATAAGCATCTGCGCAGCGAAGAATTCTTTGATGCGGCCAAGTTTCCAAAAATCACCTTCAAAAGTACCAAGATCGATTCGACCGGCAAAGAGTCCTTCAATATTCACGGTGATTTGACCATGCGTGGCGTGACGAAGCCTGTGGTGATTGCTGCCAAATATTTTGGTGAAACAGTTGATCCATGGGGCAACGCTAAAGCAGGATTTGAGGGAACTTTAACGATTAAGCGCAAAGATTTTGGCATCAATTGGAACAAGGCTCTCGACAAAGGGGGCGTGGTCTTGGGTGAAGATGTGGACATCGATTTGAATATTGAAACAGAAAATGTTTCAAAAAAGAAAAGTAAAACTTAATTCGCATTTCACTGCGGAACTCGCTGAGGGTTCCGCAGCTGAGCGCAAGCTTCAATGACGAATAGCGGTCTGAATATAGTTTTTCGGAACGCGAGGCTTGGGAATCGGTCGATCAAACCAAATCCTTAGATCTTCATCCAACCCCATGCCGTGCATATAGTTGTATAAAGCTTTCTTAAGACCTTCCCCAAGGGTTTCATGATCACAGGCAACAGGGTCGTGGAAATCGATATCATTGCTGGCAAATTGAATATCTTCATGCGGGAGTAGGGTGACACCAAACTGTTCTGGATGCTTGCCCACGGGACTGTGAACTGTCGCTGCAAATCGATGCCAATAGGCGGACTGAATGCAGCCAGCCTTGAACAGCTGCCTTACATATTCCAGAGCTTCAATCGTTTCAAGTTCTGTCTGGCTGGGAAATCCATACATCAAATATGCATGTACCAAAATCCCTGCATCAGTCAGCGCTTGGGTGACCTTAGCCACCTGCTGCACTGTGACACCTTTGTTCATCAATTTGAGCAGGCGATCCGAAGCCACTTCCAGTCCACCGCTCACGGCAATGCAGCCGGATTGAGCCATAATTTGCGCGACTTTGGCTGTGAAAGTCTTTTCGAAACGAATATTGCCCCACCAGGTGACGGTCAGGCCTTTTTCAATAATCTTCTGGGCCAGAGCGAGCAGCACTTTGGGTGGTGCAGCCTCATCGACGAAATGAAAGCCGGTCTGCCCCGTTTCAGCGATCAGGGCTTCCATGCGAGCTAGAATAATATCGGCCTGAGCCTCATCATAGCGGGCAATATAGTCCAAAGTCGTATCGCAAAAGCTGCATTTATTCCAGTAACAGCCGTGGGCCAAGGTGATTTTATTCCAACGTCCGTCTGACCAAATGCGATGCATGGCGTTCGGCATTTCGCAGATGGAAAGATATTTGTCCAAAGGCAGACCCAAGTAGCTGGGAGTGCCGGTGTCTTTATGCGGAATATCGTGTTCGCTCAGGCTATGAATGAACTTGATTCGATCGCCATCGCGTACATAGGTGCGGAGTAATTTATCTTGCGGACGAACTCCGACAATATGCTCCAAAAGATTGAGCAGAGGACGTTCGCCGTCATCGACGGTGATGAAGTCCACATAATTGAATACTCGAGGATCTTTCAAGGATCGGAGTTCAGTGTTCACATAACCCCCGCCCAATACAACCTGAACAGCAGGATTCCATTGTTTGATGGTTTGAGCGATTCTAAGGCCGGCGTAGACATTGCCAGGAAAGGGTAGAGTGATGCCGACGACATCGGGCTTGGTCCCATTGAGGTAGCCCAGAGTGATTTCTTTCAGCTCGTCATCGACGAAAGTTTCCTGACCTTCGATTGAATCGTGCAGATCATCGAAGCTCGGATTGCTAGCGGCCAATCTTTCTCCATAACGAGAAAGTTCAAAGCGAGGATCGATGCCGGTATTGATCACACGGACAAGGCCGGAGATATACTGACTGGCAATGTATTTGGCTTTATCCTGGGTACCGAGATTACCGAATGCATACTGAAGATGTTCGGCTCCTTCGAGTTCTTCCATCTGGTGGAGGCTCTCAAAGCCGATGCCCTCAGGGACATAGCGCCTTGAGCAAAGTCTGATCGCCAGACTTGGATCCTTGCCCTGCAGAAACCGAAGGGTTGGTTCGACCGTACTTCGGTACTGATCAAAATTGTCGAGGAAGTATTGGACTTCGAAAGGACGATCTTCTTGATCCTCATCTTCGAAGTTAGCCATCAGCTCTTCTTTAATTTCCGACAGGCCATGATGAGATAAGAGTCGCAGAATCAATTCAATAGCCGGATCGCGCTGCTCAACCTCAAAGCCTTTCATCTTCAGAAACCCAGTGAGATAGGCGGTCGCTGGATACGGCGTGTTCAACTGCGTCATGGGCGGAGTCAGAAGGAGTATTTTTAAAGGAGTCATAAATGACCTGCTTTGAGGGACGTTGGGAGCCTGAGTGGTATAGCCTCTTGCCCGCAGAAAAGCATCTATGTTTTTATGAGATTGATGGCAGCTGGCAAAAGAGCAGGTAAGGCTCTGTTCTGATGGATATTATAGATATGAGAGGCGGCTGGACCGGGCTTGCGGTCCCAAGGGGGCCCTAAGGCAACACGCGCCGTCCCGCATAGTGAAGGTCGATGATTTCCACGTCGGTGGGCCCCATGGGACGATGAACGGTCACCACATCGCCTATGCGCCGCCCCCAAACGGCTCGGGCTAGCGGCGATTTCCAGGAGATGGTGCCTTTCTCGGCTTCGGATTCGCCTACACCGACGATCGTCCATGCCCTGGTTTCACCGTCCTCACCTTCGATGATAAAAGTTGCTCCAAAATCAATGCGGTCGTTACGAATATTGCGAGGATCAATGATCTCCGCATCTTTCAGCAGACCAGTGAGGTAGCGCAGACGTTTGTCGATTTCTCGCATGCGTTTGCGGCTATAGATATATTCAGCATTTTCCGACCGATCCCCCTCCGCAGCGGCAGTGGCCATATTTTCCACGATGCGGGGACGTTCGACTTCCAAAAGCTGACGATGCTCATCGGCAATCCGCTCCCAGCCCTCGCGGGTGAGCGGATTTTTTAACTCTTTGCCAGCGGTCATAGAAAGAGAGCCTTGGCGCTTTCGACATTCGGCAATTCTTTGAGCTCCTTCAGATGCGCTGTCGGAATTTGGCTATCGACACTCAATACGGCCATAGCTTTGCCGCCTTTGCGATTACGACTGAGGTTGAAGGAACTGATGTTGACGTTTTGTCGAGCTAGGTATTGGCCGACGTCGCCGATGACACCGGGACGGTCGAGGTTGCCAATCAAAAGCAGGTAGCCAGTCGGTTCCACTTCGAAATGAAAGTCATTGAACAGAGTCAATCGAATATGCCGCTCTTCAAACACAACGCCACCGACCGTGATCTGCTGACCCTGGCCGCCTTGAACGATGATTTTCAGTGCTGAATTATAACTGGCAAAGCTTGGATCGGTACTTTCGGTAATTTCGATACCCATTCGGTCGATATGCTTGGTGACATTGACGAAGGACACATAGTCATCGACCACTTGAGTGGCAAAACCCTTCATCCAACTCAAGCGAATGATGGAGTTATCAAGTTCAGCAATATCTCCACGATACTGCAATTGAACGCTCTTGGGATTAAAGTCGAGAACCTGACCGACGATCGAACCCAACTTTTCCGCCAATGTCGAGTAGGCTTTGAGGATCGGTTTGTCGATCACTCCCACTTTCGGAAGGTTGACGTGGTAGTCGACGACGCCGCCTTCGATAGCTTTGCGAACCTGTTCGACGATTGTCTGACCGATGGCGATCTGCGCTTCTTCCGTGGAAGCTCCAATGTGCGGTGTGCAGTAGACATTGGGATGTTTGACGAGATCCATCCAAGGACCGGGTTCTTTTTCGAAGGTATCAATTGCAGTGCCTGCAATGATGTTATTTTCAAGAGCCCACAGCAAATCTTTTTCGTCGACCACACCACCGCGAGCCGCATTGACGAAATAGCCATTCGGTCCCAAAGCTTGGAGAACCGCTCGGTCGATCATGCAGGTCGTTTCTTTGTTCTTAGGGACGTGCACACTGAGAATGTCGACTCGGTCGGCGAGTTCCAGCAGCGAGTTGATCGGCGTGACATTATTTTTAGTAAAAACATTAGGCGAGATGTATGGATCGTAGGCATACACTTCACAATCAAAGGCTCGACAGAAGCGGGCGACCCGATGGCCGACGTTGCCAAGGCCGACGATGCCCACCTTTTTGCCCTTGAGCTCAAATCCACTAAAGCGATGTCGATCCCAGCCCCCGGCTTTGACCGCGTTTTGGGCTTCAGGAATCTTGCGCAGCATGGCCAGGGTTAAGCCCAGGGTCAGCTCGGCGGCGGAGTTGGTATTCTTGCCTGGAGTGTTCACGACCAGAATGCCGCGTTCTGTGGCATAATCCAGATCGATATTGCCAACGCCGACAGCCGCGCGAGCGATCACATGAAGCTGAGGTGCCGCGTCGATCAGTCGGCGATCGACATTGGTTTCACTGCGTGACACCAAGACTTGCGTGTCGCTGAGCTCTGGCAGCAGCTGCTCAAAGGTGACATCGGGCTTGTAAACAATATCAAGCCCCTCGATCTGATTAAATCCCTCGAGAGCGACGCTGTGAAGCTGGCCGGTGATCAAGACTTTTGTGCGCATATCTTCCACCCTTTGGACGAGAATGTGGGCTTTACCCTAACACAGGACAAAAGCTAGGCTCGAGGGGGAATTTCCAGAACCCACTCCGATCCCATGCCAGCCCTTCGTTTCCGTCGGACGCTTGGTTCGGATCCTCTGTGCAGGAGGCCGAGCTTTGTCAAAAAAACCGACAGTCGCCAGCCAAGTGTTGAGGCCATATTTTCGTAAATCATTGTAAAGATTAGATAAAGTTAAGCCAAAGCGCCCCCTGAGAACTGGCAGGACACTTGCTCCAGAGACGATGACCGCCCCCGCGGAGTTGTTGTGGTATGAAGTTGTGTGGAAGGATGGGGCCTGTGAGAAGTATTGGCAAAGTTCTATTTATCAGTGGTTTGCGGCTATTTCCGAATCAATCTGGTGGACATCTGCGCAGTGGAAGCTTCGCTAAAGCCCTGGCTCGGTTGGGTTTGGATGTTCGTATCTACAGTCTTGCTGGTCGCAGCGAAGATTATTCCAAGCCCGAACATAGGCTACGCATACCCTTGGAAGCAGGTCTCGTTGAAGAGGTCAATCTTTCACTGCCGATGGGTGTTTGCCAAACAGTTGCCCGCCGTCTGGGATTGCCGAGGTTGTGGCAGTATCCCATTCTCGCCAGCGGAATCATTCCTACCTCCCTGCGTGAAGCTTTGGTTTGGGCGGACGCTATTGTCTGTGATTTGCCCTATGTGCCACCGATACCCGGCCCCTGGCGGAGCAAACCTTGGCTGCTTTTAAGCCATAATTTGGAATATCGTTTGTTAGAGCAAAGTGGTTGGATTGATCGACGAGGCTTTGCCCCATTAGTTGAGGGTTTGGAACAGTCGGCCCCGCAGCGTTACGATGGGATTTTTGCGTGTGCAGCTGAAGACTACGAATTTTTTCAAGCTCACAATCTTCAGGCGAAACCGGTGCAGCTTGTTCCGAATGGGATCGATGCAGCCGTTTATGCTCCAGACCCTCAGCTGCGAAAAAGCACGCGAGAGGAACTCAATCTCAGCAGTGAAGATCGCCTCATTGTTTTTGCCGGAAGTCGCTATGCTCCGAATTTGGAAGCCTTAGTCGAGCTGCGTGCTTTCGCCCGATCGCACGAAGCTATGCTGCAAAGCCTGAAGATCAAATTTCTCATTCTGGGATCTATGGGCCCTGCTTCAAAGAGTGAAAACTTGATTGCGACAGGCTTTGTCCCATCAGTTTTACCTTATTTTCAAGCTGCCGACTTCGCTTTAAATCCGATCAAGCGGGGTTCAGGAAGTAATGTGAAGCTGTTTGAATATCTGGCTGCACGCTTGCCTGTACTTTCGACGGAATTTGGTGTGCGGGGGACAGAACTCGTGCAGGGTGAAGACTACCAGATCTTTGATTGGTCGACGTTGGCTGCTTGTTTGCAAAATCTTAGTCGAGAAAAAAGTCCGGAAGAGTGGCGAGCCAAAGGGGAAGAAGTATGGCAAAGACACGCCTTGCGCTGTGATATGACCCATATTGTAAGGCGGCAATGGGAGCTCATACTTAAAGGATTGCCGCAGAATTCTTTAAGACTTATATCGGCACAGCCCAAGAGCTTGAGTCATCAATCGGTCGAATGATTAAGAGGCTTTGCTAGCGGAAGCTGCGTTTGGCAATTGAGTCACCAAGTTCGAAATACGATCCTCCAATTGCAGCACGAGAGCCTCGCAGGTCTGCCAGTCATGTGCAGCGCACACCTGACAAATGCTCTCCACATGGAGGGCCGACTTCATCATATGCAAAAGTGAGAAGACGGCTTTGCAGTCCTTGGCGTGTTTGATAAGTCTATCCGCATTCCGTTGTTTCACATCCTGCTTTAAATTATGCACAATCTGCTGCCATTGAGCTTCTATCGAAGCCTTTTGCAGAGAGCGTTCATTTGGTTCCGTCATCAAAAAGGCGGTGTAAGCACTGATGTCGCTCGCGATTTCTTCCCGCTGGGTGATGAGCAGCGGCGCTCTTGCTCCATCGTTCTCAATAACTCTTGCAGGAGTAGCCGGCGTTGAACTTTGCGCGGGGAACAAGCGGCTCAGAACCTGGCATAAATTTTCCAAATCGATAGGTTTGGCAATAAAGTCGTCCATTCCCACTTTACGGCATTGTTCTCTTTCTTCCGCGGCGCTATTAGCTGTGAGCGCCACGATTCGGGGCTGCCGAGGCAAGGACGTGTCTTGCCTGATCTCTTGACAAGCTAAAATACCATCCTTAACGGGCATCTGTAAATCCATCAGGATCAAATCAAAGGGCTCCTTTTTATTCGAATAAATGGCTTCTTCACCATTGCTGGCAAAACTGGGACGAAAGCCGAATTTTTTCAAAATAAACTGCATCAGCTTTTGATTGACGTCATTATCTTCTGCTACCAAAATGCGCAGATCTTTACGAAAGCCTTCATACGGAATCTTCTTCTGCTTTGAGCTTTCTTGAGTTTGCGGTTCGGATGCAATATCGAGCTCTATGTAAAAAGCAAATTCACTGCCCATTCCAACGCGACTTTTGACCCAAATATTGCCTCCCATCAGTTGAATGATGCGACGGTTGATCGACAGACCCAGGCCGGTGCCTCCGTAATGCCTTGTGGTGGATGAGTCGGCTTGTTCGAAAGCCTCGAAGATGCTGTGTAAATTTTCTTCTGGGATACCAACACCCGTGTCTGTCACTCGAATTTGAAAGCGGGCGCGATTGGCTGTGATGCTTTCTTCTTGCAATAGGATTTTAACGCCGCCAATGCTGGTGAATTTATAGGCATTGGCGAGGAGATTGATCATGATTTGTCTGAGCCTAAGAGCGTCGCTTTTGACGTAACTATGAAATTGCTCAGGAACCTCAAGTTCCAGAGTCAGGCCCTTTTTTTGGAAATCGACCTGAAACATCGATACGATCTCGTGCATCACGTCGAGGATCGAAAAGACACTTTTTTCAAGCACAAGCATGCCTGATTCAATCTTGGAAAAATCCAGGATGTCATTGATAATCCCGAGCAGGTGCTTGCCGGAGTTGCGGACGGTCGAGAGCATATCGCGATGCCTGGATGTATTGATCTCATCATTGAGGATATCGATGTAACCAATGATTGCATTCAGCGGGGTTCGAATTTCATGACTCATATTGGCGACGAAAGCAGACTTGGCCCGACTCGCTTGCTCGGCTGACTCTTTCAGTTTTACCGCGTCCTGATGCGCCAGGCGAAGGCTGTGGATGAGCATGAGGTAATCAAAAATTGGATCTTGACGGGCGAAATCATCGAAAGACAGGCCCAATTGCACCATCTCTCTTTGTTCGCGAACCATGGGATTGACCATAAAGACAAACGAAGGTCCCGCATCAGGCAATTCGAAGCTGAAGATCTGACCTTTGAAGAGAGCGCGGGACTGACGATGTCTTATGGTAAAGATTTCTCCGATCTTTTCATTAAGGTCTTCCAAAGGGGTCGAGGTGAATTCAAAATTGTCATTGAAGAGACCCTGGCCATGGTCATGAGCCATAATCTTCTTCATCGACCGACCAATGTGAAGGTAGCGCCATTGCTTGTCCATCACGAAGAAAAATGGACAGTAGGCTTCGATTTGTTTGTAGCTCAGGACAAGACTATCCATTGCAATTCTCAGTTCCTTCCTGGTCGTGCAAGTGAAAACTCGCCCATCTGGGTTCAATCGGCGAGCTTGGGTATCAGGTTGAGGCCTATTCGTAAAAACATCCACTAATGTCATTATTTGCAGGGGCTTGTTGCGGAATAGTCGAGCGGAACCAAAGGCTTACTGTCCAAATAGCCGCCCAAGCCTTGGTCGACCTCTGCTCCAAGACTTTGATGTAATGCATTGTAACTATTGAAGTATTCTGTGCTAGCCAAAGTTCCCTTCATGATTTAGTGTAGGCGCCCTACGGGAGACTTTCCTTCTTCCTATCATTTAGGGATACCAAGCATGATCAGCACCCATCAGGTCACCCTGGCTTTTAGCCAAAGGTTTCTATTCCAGGATGTCAGCATAAAATTTCTTCCCGGTAACTGCTATGGTCTGATTGGTGCAAACGGCGCGGGTAAATCGACATTTCTAAAGATCCTAGCCGGTGAAATCAAACCCGATCGTGGTGAAGTGATTGTAACCCCGGGTGAGCGAGTCGCTGTTCTCAAACAGAATCATTTTGAATTTGAAGATGTCGAGGTGGTCCAAGCCGTTCTCATGGGCAATCGTCAGCTCTTTGATGTGATCCATGAAAAAGAAGCTCTGTATATGAAAGCTGATTTTTCTGAGGAAGACGGCTACCGAGCTGCCGAGTTGGAAGCTCGATTTGCCGATTTGGGTGGATATGATGCCGATTCCCAAGCTGGTGGCATGCTGGAATCCTTGGGAGTGGAAACAGAATTCCATGGCCAGAAGATGAGGGAATTGGAAGCCGGACTCAAGGTTCGAGTGCTTTTAGCGCAAGCCTTATTTGGTAATCCGGATATCCTGCTTCTCGATGAGCCAACCAACAACTTGGACATCGATTCTATCATGTGGCTCGAAGAATTCCTTTGTGAATTTAAGAACACAGTGATTGTGGTTTCCCATGATAGACATTTTCTGGATAAAGTTTCAACTCACGTGGCTGATTTGGATTTTAATCAGATATCGCTTTACACGGGGAACTATAGTTTTTGGTATGAAGCAAGTCAGCTTGCATTGAAGCAAAAACAGGACCAGAACCGTAAGACGGAAGATAAGATTAAAGAGTTGAAATCGTTCGTTGAACGCTTTTCAGCCAATGCTTCCAAGTCTAGCCAAGCGACTTCGCGGAAGAAGCTTTTGGATAAATTGAACATAGAAGATATCAAACCTTCTTCCAGACGATATCCCCATGTGTTCTTTCAGCAGGAGCGTGAAGCTGGCAAGCAACTCCTGGAAGTTAAAAATTTGAGCGGTTCATTGGAAGGCAAGCAGTTTTTCAAAAATTTCAGTATGACGGTCGATAAGGGCGAAAAAATCGCCTTTGTCGGCAAAGATAGCCAGCCAGCATCTCTTCTTTTGCAAATCCTTGCGGGTGAAGCCAAGGCTGACTCTGGCGAATTCAATTGGGGCGTGACCACCAAGCGTGGTTATTTTCCTAAGGATCATGAGAAATTCTTTGGCGAGAATTGCAATCTGATCGAATGGCTTCGCCAGTATGCTACCAAGCCTGTTGAAGCCGAAGAGGAGTTCCTCCGCGGCTTTCTTGGCAAGATGCTGTTCAGCGGGGCAGAAGTCTTCAAAGAGACCAAGGTCCTGTCTGGAGGAGAGAAGGTTCGCTGTCTTCTGTCCCGGCTCATGATGCAGCAACCAAACGTGCTGCTCTTGGACGAGCCAACCAACCATTTGGATTTGGAATCGATCACTTCGCTGAACAATGGTCTCAAGAATTTTAAGGGCACCGTGCTCTTGATTTCCCAAGATCGAGAAACGATTGAAACGATCGCCAATCGAATCGTCGAGCTGACTCCGCGGGGAGTAATCGATCGTGAGATGAACTATCAGGAATATCTGGAACGAGCCGACATCACGGCCCAAAGACACAGCCTGTACCATTGATCTCTTGGCTGATGGGGCTCCCTCAGAGCCCCAAAATCCCAAACCTTGGCATCTCACGCCTGTTTAAAATATCCTGGTAACCTGCTGCAGTTTAAAGCTTATTGAGCGCTATTTCATATTACGCTTCAAGTGTCCGATACTAAAATTAAGTCATTTTATTACAAACCAGACGTTCACTCAGGGAGTCGGCATGCGTTCCGCTGCGGGTCCGTCCCATGGAATCGATGAATTCCTGAGTCATATCCAAAAAAGACCTAGCAATGAGGTCCTGGTTGAACGATTTTTAGTCCTCATTATGGAAGCCCAGCCTGATACGCGTAAAAAGGCTATGGGCAAGCTGATGACGATTCTGCTCGAGGCCAATCCTCACGCTGCTCTGCAGTCCTGTTACGTTTTCCTGCAGAACATTCGCCGCCTCAGTTCGCCTTTGGAAGATGAAATCGAGGCTCTGCTCTTGACTCAAGACTGTTTCAAGAAAATGGGTCGCAAAAACCATGTGCTGGTGATCCAAGATGAAATCAACCGTTTGAAAAGCCAGCCATCGCCTGCACCCAAGAGGCAAATATCTTTGAATATCACTCCATCGCCGGACGAAGACTCTCAAGCGACCGGCTCGTTTGGCAAAGATTTGCGCACAGCCTTGCATGATAGCAAAGCTGTCAGTGATCAGCTTTCCTATGAAAACCTTTCAGCCGAGTTGTTCGTACGCCTGCAGACGGCCCTCGGCAACTTCACCAATATTCGCAATCAACAGCTGGCAGTTCAAAGTTTGATGAAGGCCTATCAGTTGGTCTACGAAGACATGGGGCCGTCGATCCGGAAAGCTCTGCATCTCTACGGTCGCAATCCTTTGCTTTGGACCCTGGAAGGCGACTTCCGCTCTGATTTGAAAGATTATCTACTGGAAGGTCGACTCTTTAGTATGGGCAGGGACGGATTGACCGAAGGGCGCCTCCGCATGTGTATGGAACTGCTGACGGGCTGGTTTGATCAAAGACTGCTGTTGCCCCAGCAAGGAAGGGGCAAAGGCCAGGAATCCAAAGCCCAATTGGAATTTCTGGAAACTGCCCTGACTTCGGTTTTGGACAAAAATTTCAATTGAGCGCAGACTCGTTCTCATAAGAGCCGATTCACCTTTACAATCAAGCGGAAGTGTCTGGATCTCGCTCACCAAACAGGTTATGCTCGCGGTCCATTAACTACTGGCGAGCCTGTGATTCATGATACATCTTACGAACTTGACGAAGCGGCAGGGCCAGCGCGTCCTCTATGAAAATGCCTCTTTTCTGATCCGCCAAGGCGATCGAATTGGCGTGGTTGGTCCCAACGGAGCAGGCAAAACCACGATCTTTCGGCTCATCGTTGGCGAAGATCACGCCGATGCCGGTACGATTACCATTCAACCCAATACTGTGATCGGCTATTTTTCGCAGGATGTCGGCGAAATGCGCGGTCGTTCAGCCTTGGCGCAAGTCATTGCCAGTGCAGGGCGGGTTGCTGAGTTAGGTGCTTTCATCAGCGAAGTGGAAGAAATTCTGGCGTCTGGTGCTACTGAAACCATGGATCCCGATGAGTTCAATCGATTGATGGAACGCTATGGTGATGCTCAGATGGAATTTCAGCAGCGCGATGGCTATGACCTTGAGTCAAGAGCTCAGGCTGTTCTGACAGGATTGGGCATTGGCCCTGACGACTACAATCGTCCTGTGGAACAGTTCAGCGGCGGTTGGAAGATGCGTATTGCCTTGGCTGGAATTTTAACCCTTCAGCCCGATGTTTTACTGATGGACGAACCGACCAACCACTTGGATATCGAATCCATTCTGTGGCTCGAGGAGTGGCTGCAATCTTATAAAGGCGCTATCGTCATGACCAGCCATGATCGGGAGTTCATGAACCGATTGGTGGGGCGTATCGTTGAGATTGCGCACAAGCAAGTGACGGTATATTCGGGGAATTACGAATACTATCTGCGGGAGCGTGAACTCCGCCGAGAGCAGCAAATTGCTGCCCACCGGCGTCAGCAGGAAATGCTGTCCAAGGAAGAGGATTTTATCGCTCGATTTGCGGCCCGAGCTTCCCATGCCGCTCAGGTGCAATCCCGAGTCAAAAAGCTTGAGAAAATCGATCGCATCGAAGCGCCACCCGAAACCAAGACCATTGAATTTTCGTTTCCAACTCCTCCTCGGAGTGGCAATGATGTTGTCCGTCTCACCGATGTGGCCAAGGAGTGGACCCGCGATGACGGAACTCTGAAGCCGGTCTTTCGTGGTGTCTCCGGGGTTGTCGAGCGGCTTGATAAGATTGCTTTGACCGGAGTCAATGGAGCGGGAAAATCGACTCTTTTGAAGACCATTGTCGGTGAAACCGAAGCGACTCGCGGCACGGTTGCCGTTGGGCCGAGCGTTCGAGTGGGATATTTCAGCCAGCATGCTTTGGATCTTTTAAATCCACGCAATACTGTTTTTGAAGAAATCAGCAGTCGACTGCCAGATGCATCGATAGGTTTTATTCGTAACCTCCTAGGTGTGTTTATGTTCAGCGGCGATGATGTGGACAAAAAAATCGGCATACTTTCCGGTGGCGAACGCAGTCGGGTGCTGCTGGCGATTATTTTGGGAAGTCCTTTGAACCTTTTGGTTCTGGACGAACCAACCAACCACTTGGATATAGAATCACGAGAAGTCCTGCTCAAGGCCGTGCAGAGTTTCGACGGGACGGTGCTGGTCGTAAGTCATGATCGACATTTCCTGAAAGAAATTGCCAATCGAGTGTTTGAGATTCGCGACGGTGAGCTGCGCAGCTACGAAGGTAACTACGATTATTATTTGGAAAAGAAAGCCGCACAAGCTGGGCTCGTATAAAAGTATCGGTTCCAGGACTATTTCTGGAGATTTAATAGAGGGGCGTGCAGTGAATTTAGGAGCGACAGAGAAATTGCAGGAGATCGAAGGGCGAGAGCGCTCGGAAGTCGAGTGGTATAACAATGTTTATCGCGGTGATAGCACTCCTCAGCTCACCCTTCGAGCGGTTCTGATGGGAGGCGTTCTGGGTGGGGTGATGTCCCTATCGAATCTCTATGTAGGTTTGAAAACGGGCTGGGCCCTGGGTGTCGCCATCACAGCCTGCATTCTTTCCTTCTCGATCTTCAAAACTCTGATGGCAGTCTTTCCACGTCTCTTTAAAACCGAAATGTCGATCCTGGAAAACAACTGCATGCAGTCAACCGCATCGTCGGCGGGTTATTCCACAGGCACGGTGATGGTCTCAGCTATTCCGGCATTTCTGATGATAACCGGCCATCATATGCCCTTGGGCGTGTTGATGGTTTTCATCTTGTTCCTAGCGGCTCTGGGCGTGTTCATGGCTATTCCTTTGAAGCGTCAGATGATCAACATCGATCAATTGAAATTTCCAAGTGGAGTCGCTGCTGCCGAAACACTCAAAAGTCTTCATGCGACAGGCCAAGAATCCAGTTCTAAGGCCAAAGCGCTAGGTTTTGCAGGATTGTTTGGAGCAGCCGTCGCATGGCTGCGTGATGCAGGAAAGCCTTTTGCCATTCCGGGGCACTTGGAATTTCCTGGAGCCCTCCGCGGTGCCGCGCTCGGAAAATGGACCATTTCCTTCGAAATGAGCACGGTCATGATCGCTGCAGGAGCGATTATGGGCTGGCGCGTGGCCTGGTCTTTGCTTCTAGGTGCTGTGATCAACTATGCGATTCTTGCTCCTTGGATGCTGGATGTCGGGGCTATTGATGCGAGCAAGTTAGGCTATCGAGCGATCGTTAGCTGGAGCACCTGGGCAGGCGCTTCGTTGATGGTGACCGCTGGGTTAACGTCTTTTGTTATGCAGTGGAAAACTATAGCGCGTGCTTTCGGAGGGATTGCCAATATCTTTAAATCCCAGGGTGCATCGTCCCGCGATCCAATCGCCGCTATTGAAGTACCTTCCAGTTGGTTTGCTATCGGATTTTTGATCTCTGGAGCGGGTTGTGTCACGATCCTTCATCATTATTTTGAAACCAGTATTCCTATGGGCTGCTTGGCGGTGAGTTTGACTTTTTTCCTGGGGATCGTCGCCTGTCGCGCTACGGGTGAATCGGATATTACGCCGATCGGAGCCATGGGCAAGGTCACACAGTTGGCTTTCGGAGCCTTAGCTCCAGCTAATATTTCAACCAACCTCATGACGGCATCGGTGACCTCAGGAGCCGCCAGCTCTGCAGCTGACCTGCTCACCGATTTGAAAAGCGGTTATCTCTTGGGAGCCAATCCGCGCAAGCAATTTATAGCTCAGTTCCTCGGTATTTTCACCGGGACCTTAGTGGTCGTGCCGGCGTTTTACTTGCTCATTCCTACGGCGGAAACTTTGGGCACGGATCAGTGGCCGGCTCCTGCCGCACAAACCTGGGCAGCTGTGGCTCGCTTGCTGTCAACCGGAGTGGAAGCCTTGCATCCGACTGCTCGGATGGGAATTCTCTGTGGCGGACTGATCGGTATTATCTTGCCAGTCCTGGAACGACTCTTTCCAAAGGCTGTGCGGTTTATGCCATCTGCCACAGGTCTGGGTCTATCCATGGTGATTCCCTTTTTCAATTCCCTATCGATGTTTTTGGGAGCCTTGATTGCCCTGGGCTTTGAAAAGAAAGCTCCCGTTATCGGCGAGCGTTATGTTGTGCCCATCGCTTCAGGCCTGATTGCTGGGGAATCGATCATGGGCATTGTCATTGCTTTGATGAATGCGATGGGAATGCTGTAAGCAACTCAGACTAGGAATATAAAAGAGGGCTGCACAGGCTAGTAAACTCTTGATTCAAGAACTGGGTGGAACAGTTGAACTCAAAGCGCGAAATGGGACAGGAGCGCTGCTTATTTGCAAGATCCGGCGAAACCTTCTCTAAGTACCAATGGGCGAGGAGCTGGCGAAATCTATGGATTTGACTCGCCCTACTTCTAAGTGATCCAATCCACCACAAAGTCTTCCAAGTTCTTCGCCTGTGTTTCGGAAATGATTTTGTTCCTGACCGAGGCCCCAGCTTTGTGAATGGTGCCTCGATGCCCGCTGACAAGGTGATGCCATCGCGGTAAATCTTTGCCTTCCGCCAACAGGCGATAGGCACAGCTTGAAGGCAGCCAATGAATTTTCCGAACTTTCTTGGCGTTGAAGACCTGACAGTCGGGTACATGTTTTTTTCGATTTACGTAGTCGCTGCAGCCGCAGGTCTTCGCATCCAGCAGTTTGCAGGCGACATTGGTAAAAGAAATTTCGCCGGTATCACGATCTTCTAGCTTATAAAGGCAGCACTTGCCGCAGCCATCACAGAGGGATTCCCATTGATCTCGACTCATATCCTCTAGCTCGGTGGTCTTCCAAAAAGGTTCGGTCATCGGTTTTCCTTTGGCTGCCTGGACTCCATGTCCCTCTCTTCAGTCCTAGCATCTTAGCACCCACCCTGTAAAGTTGAGTGGGCCCAATTCGATGGCTTCCCCCTGGGCTTGACTTTTGGCATTAGTCTTGCTGTTTTAGCAGCAGGTAGCTGTCTGCCCCTGAAGAGGAGTCTCTGTCGCCATGCTCATTATCAACAGTAAGATCGCGATTCCCTACGAAGAATTTAATCTAAGCTTCGCTCGGAGTTCCGGTCCAGGCGGACAGAATGTCAACAAAACCAACAGCAAGGCTGTCCTGAATTGGGACGTGACCCACAGCCCATCCTTGCCTTTGGGCGTCCGTGTTCGCTTCCTACATACCTTTGCCTCCAAACTGACCGTAGAAGGCTGCATTGTCATCGCCAGTGATGAAAGCCGTGCTCAGGAGGCGAATATCAAAGGCTGCTACGAAAAGCTCAAGACCATGATTCTTGCCGTTGCAGAGCCACCCAAAATTCGCCGCCCGACGAAACCTTCTCGATCATCGCAGCGGGCTCGGATGGATGGTAAGAAAGCCCGGGGCGATACCAAAAAAACGAGGCAGAAAGTCGACTACTGAATCCCTGACTCTGTCTGGCTTTAGTCGAACCTTGTCTTCACGTTTGCTGTAAATACGAACTGCAAGATGGGCCTGGAGCCTCTCCTTAGCAATTGATCGAGCCTATTCTGCCTATCCTTAACTTACCAAAACTACCAGGCGATTTCGTCCCTGTGCCGCTCTGCGCGGAACTTTTAAAATAAGACCAGCTTTAAAAACTTGACTCAAATCGCTTTGGAGCCAGAACATGCGCGATCGCTCAGTGCCAGGGCTGTTCTTTGCCTGGATCAGTTTGTCCTTGCCTCTCTTGCCTGTAGGAACGGCCCTTGCTCAAGATTGGGAGCCGAGCTTTCACCGTGATCATCGACAAACTCTCAAGTACCAGATCTTTCCTGCTATGCCGGTGCAGTTGGCTTTGCAAGATCCTGTTGCTCTGGGCTGGTCTTTTCTTCGAAGCCAGGCAGCTGAATTTGGTTTAACTCCCGACCTCTACGGAATCAAGTTGCAGAAAACTCGGGAAAGTCTGCTTGGTTTTCATCTGCATTTTGTTCAAGAACAAGGCGGGATGCCGATTGAAGGGGCTGAGCTGGTCCTGAGTGTTTTAAAATCGGACATGCGCATCTATCAGGTTTATAGCACCATGCAACCCAGGCCTATGAGTTTTTCCATCAATAGCAAAAAGATCAATTTGGATGCAGCCTATGATCGCGCTTGGAATTTTCTTGCCGTCCAAGGCAAGCTCTTTGAAGCCCCAAAAGGCGTATTGAGCTATGTGATGGAGGGCGATAAGCTCCGCGCTGCTTATCGGATTGAATTGAGTACCACGTCTCCCTATGGCGCCTGGAAAATTTATGTCGACGCAGAATCGGGGAAGATCCTCCGCTACTCAGACCAAAGAATAAGCCATCGTCCATGGCAGACCAAAGAATTCATAGCGGCCAAAGGTCCTGTAGCGAATCGTCGGGCAAGCTTCGCTTTATGGGAAAAATCTGCGGAAAAGGCTTCACTCACATTAGCCAGTGAACCAGCTTTGGGCAAAGCCACTGTGTTCGACCCTGATCCGCGTACGACTCTCTTGAGTGCCAATCTCCAAGATACGAGCCCGGCGGATCTGTTTAATGCGGCCTACTTTCAGCGTGAACTTAAGGATATTAGTTTTGATGGAACCAGCTATCGCCTCGAGGGCCCTTGGGTCAAAATCGAGGATTGGGATCCGCCGACAGCGGCTCCCAGCACGAGTGCAACAGGAGAGTGGACTGCATTGCGTGGTCAAAATGCTTTCAATGATGCGATGACTTACTATCATATCGACAAAAGCCAGCGCTACATGCAGTCCCTGGGCTTTATCGGAGATCGTGGCATTCAATTTGGACCTATTGTTGCGGATACCAACGGCGTCAATGGTGATGACAACTCGTATTTTCAACCGAGCAGTAACAAACTTTCCTTTGGCCATGGTTGTGTCGATGACAATGAAGACGCAGATGTGATTCTTCATGAATACGGCCATGCCATTCACTTTTCCATTAACCCAAATTGGACTGGTGGGGATACGGGAGCTATGGGCGAAGGTTTCGGTGACTACTGGGCTGCGTCCTACAGTTTGAGCACCACCAATGGACCGCAATATCGAGTCAACGAAATTTATAGCTGGGATGGACATGGGGAAGGCAGTCCCTGCTGGCCAGGACGAGTTTTGAATGCCGTTGCAGCGACCTATGATCCGAATACCGAGTATGGCGCTCACATGACCATACCGGGCGGATTTCAGTCAGATGAACTCTGGTCCACTCCACTTTTTCAATCACTTCTCCAGTTGAGAGCCTTGGGGGTTCCTCGGGAAGAGGTGGATACCATCATCTTGCAAGCTCAGTTCGGTTTGGGTGCGGACATTAAAATGCGCGACATGGCCCAGGCCATTGTACTGACGGCAGAGCAGCTCTATAGCACAGGCCCACACGCGAGAGTATTCAAGGAAAACTTCCTTCGTCAGAATATTCTGGAAGAGCCGCATGCTGTGCTTTCAGCTCAGTTGAAAACGATAAAGGATTCAGGTGGCGACATGATCATTGACCCTGGCGAGGATCTTGAGCTCAGCTTTCAACTGAGCAATTCTGGGAATTTGAAGGCGACTCAGGTGATTGCTACAGTGAGCAGCAGCGATGCCTTGTCGACTGTGGTCCAAGGATCGAGTCCATATTCCGATTTAGAGCCAGCTCAGTTAGGAATCAATAGCGAAATGATACGGGTCCGAATCGGGGCAAATACTGCATGTGGAAGTCTGGTGAAGTTGCAGCTTCTGGTAAAATTTGATGATAAAAGTGTAAGTTTTCCTTTTGAGTTAAGGGTCGGACGGCCCATTGGTATAGCAGCGAGCTCACGCCCGAACATTGCTATTCCGGATGCAGACGCAAAAGGAGTGATTGATGCCATCAATCTGACCAACACAGGCTTCGTTTCGGATCAATTCAAGGTCGGTCTTGATGTTCGCCACCCTTATCGCGGTGACTTGAAGGTTATTCTGACCAGTCCTTCTGGTAAGCAAGTTATCCTGCATGATCGCTCGGGAGTCAGTGGCGATGATTTAGTGGGCACCTATCCGACAACTCTGATCCCAAAAGAAAGTTTGGGCAAGCTCATTGGCGAGCCTTTCAGTGGCCTATGGCAGTTGCAGGTGGCAGATCTTGCCAGTGCTGATCTTGGTTCCTTCCAGGAATGGAGTTTGGAAGATATTGCCTCCTATCAATGCCAGGCTCAATAGATCGATGCTTTAGGGAAGGATTGGATGCATATGGACCAGCGCATCCCTCAAGGGTGGAATGCCACAAGAGGGTTGCGGCAAACTTTACCGCTCAACATATTCGTATGCGTCGCCTTACCCTTTGGCGTGATCGTGATTGTCGCCGAAGAGACTTTGATAAGACTTGTGGCGAACTTCTTAGAAGGAATAGCCGACTTGCAGATTCAATGTGCTGTAGAAAAAGCGATTCGCTCTTTTTTCATCACGAACAGCCTGAGCCTTATCGGCGGCACGAGCGCCCTGGACTTCGCTCGATTGATCGATTCTGCGGACGGTCGAACCCAGGCTTAGCCATTCAACGCCTATCGTCATGCCTTCGATGAGCTGCCATTGATTGCCTATGGCCACGCGACCCATAATATCGTTGTGCCAAAGGAGAATCTGCGGACTGACATAATCGTTGTTAGTGGATTCAGTTTTCATTTTCCGAACGGCCAGACTGGTGAATAGGGAATTCCCTAAGAATCGTTTTACGCCTAAATCGAAGGACTTCGATTTGCTGTTGTATTCACTGCTTCTGGCATCGCCAATGCAGAGATTTTTCTCTTCCAAATAGGCAGCTTCTAAAATGGTATCTGGATTCAAATAGAGTCCAAGAGTTGCACCTCCTTCCACGCGCGGTCCATCAATGAGTCCGAAGGTATAAATCAAGTCGGATCTCAGGGCGCTGCTGCTGGTTTTTCCGTCCGCAGCTAGACCGTTATTCGCGAGAACGGAACAGAGCAAGCAAACAATAAGAGCTATCGAGAAATTGAGTTTCATTTTTTTTCCTTACATATTATTGAATGTGAATGTAACTCACTGAATCCCATTGTTAACTATGAATTCCAATTTTTTGAGTTCGTTGGGAAATTGCGGAATGTAATTTTGCAAATATAGATCAGCTTTCAATGCCGGCCCTCTCAATACTAGGGATCCAATTCGATGTACGCCTTTGCTCAGAAATCGATTGGACGGGAATACAAAATTGATTCGACCATCACTGTCCGGGCTCACGAATTCTGACCATGCTGAAGGATCTTGAGCTTCGTCTTCCAAATTGATTCTCATGCTTGAAAAGCCATGAAAATTTTTGATGAGTAAACTGATTTGGACCAACTCGTCTTTTACGGAAAGATTATAAATTTGTTTGGAACTGCCTAATTCTGAAAAATCAGGCAAAACGGGCAGAGGGATAAATTCGAACCTAGTTCCAGTGTAGGTCTCGACGGCCTGCCTTTTGCCACTCTGGGAAGTTCCAAGAAAACAAACACTATAGATGCCATCGCCTTTGATAGGGTGTTCAAGGGTCCGCTGTAAGGACTCAAATTCCAAGGTATAATCTTCACCAAAATCAAGCAGAGCCTGGTAGCCTTCTTCTTGAGCACAATCGATGTTAGAATCTTTGCCAGCTTTAATTTCTAATTTTTTGAGCTGGGTATTCTTAAGCCCAAATACCACCTGCTGTGGGTAAGCAATAGAGGGTGGAAGTTGTTCAAATTCGGCAATCGCTCCCTGGTTGAGATTGATCAGAGCGGCAATGTCGCCTTTGGAAAGAGTCAGTCGGGTATTCATTCGATAAGAGGCGTGCAAGTTCTTATAGCTCATGACACTTTGCTCGTCATAATGACCAACAAAGGTTTGGCCCATAAGCAATGTGGCTGCATTGTTTGCGGAAAACAAATCCTCGTGATAGAGACCGGCGACATGCCCAAATTCGTGGAGGGCAACATTCAAAAGACAATTCGAAGTCAGCCAGTCTACTTTAATTCCTGGAGAACTTTCACAGTTGGAATCGGCGATGAGGAGATCAACTCTCGATGCCTTTCTCCCAATCTGATCAACTACGCCTAGGATATTGGGACCAAGTAGCTTTGAATCATTTATATTTTTGAATAGAGCCACCCGGATCTCTTTCGGATCGTTGGTACAAGCTCCAAAGCCAAAGAATTTGACCCCGGCGCGATCAAACTCACTGGCAACGACGATTTCAATGCGCTTACGTAGATCGGCCGTTTCAGGTTCCATGCTTTCCCAGCAGACTGAAGTAGGGTCGGTCCGACGTTCTTCATTTTGGACTACCACCCCTTGCACCTGAGACCTGGAAGGCTTTTGCGAGCAACTTATGAGAAAACTTGTCAGACCGAGCAGAATCCCTGGAATTCGGAAGGGACACAGCATGGAAAATCCTCCGCAATGGTCCTGTCACTTAAAAAGTGACTTTACCCTCTTGCAAAGACTGATTCATTTCGGTCTCAATGAACTCAGGTATTTAGTGATCGATCCCTGTGCAACATGTCGTGTGGTGTCAAAAGATTTTACAGTTCTTTTTAATTCGTGAGTCGGGAGATTTGAAGCGCCTGCTGCTCTTCAGGCTATACGATGAGCGCCAGCATAGATATTGAAGCTGTCTTGCTTTAGAAAACCAATCAAAGTCATATCCATGCTTTTGGCCAATTCCACGGCTAGGCTGCTCGGAGCACCGAGCGCTACCACACAAGCCAATCCCGCCATAGCCGCTTTTTGAAGCAGTTCAAAGCTGGCTCTGCCGCTCAACACCAGAACATATTCATGCAAAGGTAAAATCTCATCCATCATCGCTGAGCCGATGGCTTTATCCAATGCATTATGCCGTCCAACATCCTCACAAAGAATATCCAGAGTTCCGTCCAATCGAAAAATCCCGCTGGCATGCAGACCGCCGGTCCAGCCGAAAGTCTCTTGGGCTTGGCGAAGAGTATCCGGCATTTTCAGCAGAATTTCGGGCTGCAGGATGCCTTGCATCAGGGGTTTGTTTGGACAAGCCTGCTGCACTAGGTCCAGGCTGACTTTACTGCACACGCCGCACGAAGAGCTGATGTAAAGATTCCGGCTCAATTTTTGGAGGTCGACGCGCACCTCGTCTTTCAGCCGAAAGATTATTCTTTGACGATTGGTTTCAACACGGGTATCGATATATTCCACGTCTTGGTACTGCTTGATAATGGCTTCGGTGAACAAAAAGCCAAGCCCCAAATGGGCTTCATTGCCTGGTGTGCGCATCGTTACGGCTATGTTCTGTCTCTGCCACTGACGGCCATCACAATGATCGATGAGGATTTCCAGCGGAACTTCTTCAGCCACATGATCGCACTTTGGCGACTTTTGGCCTTGTTGCCAGTGATCGATCCATACTTTGGCCCCTTGACTCATGAGGGCGATGCTCCATGCAATGAGGGCCGAATCGGCATCACTTGGACCAGCTCATCTCTAAATGCGGGAATGCCACATTCCGGGTCCAGCTGGCCTCGTTGGATCAGAATATTGGATTCGGGCCAATGGGCTATGACTGTTTGCGAGCGCACGCGACCAGGTTTGACAGCGGCCTCGAGTTCGCCTATGGCGGATTTTATTTTGACAAGATCGCCCCTTTTTAACTTTAGCTCAAGCATGTCTTCGGCTGAAAGTATGACTTCGTGCCGATGAGTAGCGCTGAGGGGCTCCAGACTTCTAAAGGCCATGCTGTTAAATTGTTTTCCACGCCGGTTGGTGAGTTGAAACCAACCCTTGGGAACGATATTGTCGCGAGGTCTCACAGGCACAAAATGAGCTTTGCCATCAGGAGTTGCGAATTGTCCTTTCGCGCAGAGGAGGGGGCCGCCCCATTGAAACTGATCGCCCTTGCCTTTGAGCTTTTGGATGCCATCATAAAACGGTACGGCTTTAGGAATTTCCTGACGAATGGCCTCCGTGCCTTCAAAGTGAAGAAGATCGGCCTGTTCGGGTTTCACTCTTCTTGCGACTTCCATCAGCACCCGCCATTCATCGCGAGCTTCAGGAATACGATGGGCGCCGAGTTCGGGATTGAAGATGACGCGACGCTCCGTGCTTGTTTCGGTATTGCCTCCCTGCATTTCATAGCGAGTGGTGGCGGGCAGAACGATGACAGCATCGCGTGATGGCACTAGCATTTGGTGATTGAGAACGATATCGTGGTGAACCCGCAATCCTACATTTTCTAAAGCGCTCTGCACATAGTGGGGATCGGGTAAAACTCCAAACAGATTGCTACCAACGCAATAGAGGACATCCAGTTCTCCCTTGGCAGCAGCATCAACCATCTCAACTATGAATCGTCCTGGCTTGGGGTTGATCGGAAATCCCCAGAGCTCCTGGAAATGCTGCCGATTGGCTTCAGTCAGGCTTAAGCCGCCAGGCAGACTGTTGGGAGCGGCTCCCATTTCTCCTCCGCCTTGAACTCCTGAATGACCGCGAATCGGCATAAGTCCAGCGCCTGGTTTTCCGACATTGCCGCGAGCCAAGGCTAGGTTGACGACGTTCCGCACGTTGTCGACGCCCTCTTTGTGCATGGTTACGCCCATCGACCAAACAAAAATTGCGCTTTGGGTTTTTTCATAAATCTCAGCAAAGCGGAGCATGCTAGACCTGTGACAACCGGCTGAAGCTTCGAGAAAATCCCAGGTTTGAGACTCAATTTCTGCACGGAGAGCCGGCCATCCTTCGGCGCTGTCGATGAATGCCTGATCAAAGCTATTTCTTGCAATCATATGCTTCAGAACGCCATTGATAAAGGCACTATCACCGCCGACCTTGACCTCAAAGCTGGCATCGGAGATCACAGTTCCAAGCATCGCTGATTCAGGAACGGAGGGAACCCAATATTTTTCCATACCGGGTTCTTGGTAAGGATTTACGGTGAGAATTTTCGCACCATTTTTCTTGGCCACATGTAGATACTTCATCAGGACAGGCTGGTTGTTCGCAGCGTTGCTGCCGAAAAAAACCAAGAGATCGCTCTTCAGCATATCCTGGTAGCTCACTGTAGTTGCTGCATAGCCAATCATCTGTTTGAGTGCCACCGTACTGGGAGCATGACAAATGCGGGCCGAATTGTCGATATGATTGCTGCCCAGGTATCGCACGGCCTTCTGGCAAGCATAGTAGGTTTCGTTGACGGTTCCACGCGACACCACATAGAAGCCCCACCGATCCACTGAACTTTTGCGCATCGTTTGGCTGATGCGTGTTAAGGCCTCGTCCCAACTGATCGGTCGAAAGTCTGCAGCCTTGGCTTCGCGAATCAGGGGTTGCGAGATTCGTCCGAGTGAGCGCAACTCTTTTTCGCTCATCAGGCTCAATGCAGCAGGAGAGGGTAGCTCTTGAAGTTTGAGAGCAGGCATGGTGTTGAGGCGAAGGAGATTGAGCCTGATCCAGCAGAGATGGATACCCGGAATGGTCCAATCTTTCATGCCGCTGGTGCCCAAAGCACAGCCGTCACACACGCCGTCTCTAAGGAGTTTATAGGCATAGCGAAGATTGTCGCGGTTTTCCCAGGCCGTGGTGCCCATTTCGACGAACGAACTGAAGCGACGATCAAAGTGTTTTTTCATCCGGCCCTACCTCGGCAGATATTGCGATTTCTGCGCCCAGGCTAGCGAAATGCCGAACAGAGTTCAAGTCACTTCAGTCTAAAATTACATGTAGTCATCGATCTCAATGGTCAAAGGACCGAAGACCCGACACTGACAGGCAAGTCTTTCTTCGGGGCGCGCATGCATGGCTTTTAGAAAGTCTGCTTCAGCGGCGGTGGGCTCAGAAAGATTCTGCCTGCCTTCCTTGACTCGAACAATACAAATACCGCAGTCGGCCTTGCGACAGTCAAACTCGAGCCAAGTGCAGCGCTGCCCCAAGACCTGCATTCCCAAGCCCTTCCGTATATTGATATCCTGCTGCTGGTCCTTATGAATGATCGTGATTTTACTGCTTTCCATGTCGATCTTCCTTAACGAGAACAAGTGAACGAAAGCCCGTAAAGCCCTCTTCCCGCAGCTTAACTCAGGGTCGCCCCAACCGTCGACCGATTGTCACAGAGTTTTCGCGATCGGCTATCGGGCAGACACTGTCCAATGGCTCGGCACTCGCATCCTGATGCTGGTCTGTTAGGCCAAGAGCTTTAGCTGCTCGGCTTGAATTCTATAATATGTTGATATTATTATTTTATATGAAATTCTATGGTTTCTTTTGGATTTTTCTTGGCTCCCCAAAAGCTCGGTCCAACGAATTCTTTCAGAGGGTCTATATATTGCTTAGGACTGTTTTGGCGCCCCGTTGTTTGTGGCACTCCTAAGCTGAGGTTGAATATGAGTCGAAGTCTGAAATCGTTCCCTCCTGTATTCGCAATCCCTGGAATGTTAGCTGTCTTGGTCTTGGGTTCGGGAGCTGTCGGCTGCCGTGGCACCGGCATGGATCCTGACGCGAAGAGTCGATTGGCCGATGTCACGATTCAAGAACTTGCTGGTTTCGATTTCGATACCTATGAATTTGCCATGCAACAGCAAGATGGTAACTATTCTATAGGCAAGACTAGCTTTGCTAAAGGTTCGCAAAAGATCACAGCAACTGTTCCAGTCGGAACTTATAAACTTACCTTGGAATATGTGAAAGCCAAGGAAGTGGTCTTGAGCTCAGCGTTTTGTCGAGACGGTGTTCGTAAGGATGTGCATAAGCTAGTAGCAGGTTCAAACAATCTGGAACTACCCATTTGTAACAAGGACGCTGAACCTGTCACATCCACTGTCATTATCAAACCTGTTCCTGTTACCCCAGGAACCAATCCGAATCCCAATCCTCCCGTTGGAACGCTTGATACCTTTTCGATCAAAGAAGGTCAGTTGATCGATGCTTCCGGTAAGCCCTTTGCTTTCCGCGGAATCAATATGCCTTTTGCTTACTCCTTCGACCAATCCTTAGCAGCTCTCGATCAAGCCAAGGCCTTTGGATTCAACTCGGTTCGCATGGTTTGGTGTGCCGATACCTATCCTGCTCCTGGACGATGTGATCCGCAGTTCCATGTTAAAAGTGCTGGAGATCTCGACCGAGCTCTGACCAAGATCGCTGATTTGCGCATGGTGGCTATGCTTAATCTGCAAAATGTGACAGGCGCAGGCGTTGACGTGGATGAAAGCGGCAACAAAGTCAATGTCAAGCCCCTGGAAACCATGGCTGATTATCTGATCAAAGATGAAATCAAAACCGTGCTTATGAAACACAAGAGAAATCTGGTCATAAACATCGCCAATGAATGGTTGGGAAAATGGGACAAGAACCGTGATTGGGTAGATAGCTATAAAGCAGTGATTCGTCGCCTTCGTGCTGCAGGCATTCCCCATTCGCTTGTGATCGATGCGCGGGGCTACGGCCAGGATTTTTCTGCAGTTCCTGAGCATGCGGTAGAATTAATGGCAATGGACAAAAACATAATCTTCTCGGCCCATATGTATGACGAGTTTGGAACTTCTGAAAAAGTTCAAAGCGCTTTGAAGTATGTGAAAGACAATAAAATCCCTTTCCTGATTGGTGAGTACAGCTGCAATCATCCCCGAGGTGGTGTTGATAAGCCCGTGGCATGCAGCACCATCTTGCAAGAGACCGCAGCTAGTCCGGTCGGGACTATCGCTTGGTCTTACGCAGGCAACAGTTCAGACCTTGTTGGATTGGACCTCGTTTCTGTCAGCGACTGGAAGACCCTGACTCCTTTCGGTCAAACTATCGTCAATGGTCCGAATGGTATGAAGGCAACTTCAAAAGAGGCTTGCATGTTCAATGCAATCAAATGTCCGTAAGCCGATGACACCCGATTAAGCTTTTTGATCCTGATCAGATGCTCTCTGATCAGGATCTTTTCATTTATTTGAGATGATTATCTGACGAAATGAGAATGGCTCGAACGGGAGAAGCATCCGCACCGACTAATGACAAAGGCAAGGCAATCAGTTTCCAAGGTCCAGCTGTGACCATATCGAGGTCGATGCCTTCCAGAACCGCAAAGTCGTGCTTAAAGAGCATCTGGTGCGAGGGTAGGTCCTTGGAGTCAGATGGATCCACAGACGGCGTATCGATCCCAACCAGCCTTACACCTCGCTCAGCGAGTGCCTGCAGAAGCTCTGGGGAAAGAGAGGTGAATTCACTTTGAAATGCTTCTGCGTGCCGAAAGGAACAGGTTTTAAACAGGACCCTCGGGCTGGCGATCTGATCCAAACCAATGTCTTGAGGCATGATCCGTCTTGGGCCAACATGCTGGGCATCGATCACCTGGCAGGGTCCCAGATAGAGACCAAGATGCCTTTGCTCAATCGAGACTCCATCCCGATGGTAATGACTGGGAGCATCAGCATGCGCTCCAATATGCAAGGTGCTTTTAATCCAAGAAAGTCCGAGATGATCCCCACGCTTGAAGTCCATAGTGACTTCTCTTTGGAATTCCTGGTCGCCAGGAAATACCGGACTACCGTTGCGGATTGGCGGTGAAATATCAAAGTACTCGAGACTCATCATGCATATCCTCAGGGGCGTGCGATCACTTTAAATTCAACGGCGATTGGAGTTGGAAGGGCACCCACTTCCACCGTTGTCCGTGTGGGTCTTATGTTTTTAAATGCTTCATTGTATATCTCATTGTATCCCGGAAAATCGGTGGCCATATTCGTGAGAAAGACTTGAATATCGATGACTTTTTCCAAGCTTGATCCAGAGTCTTCCAGAATTTTTCGAACGTTGGCAATGACCGATCGAGTTTGCTCTTTTATGTCGTAACTGATGATGCGCCGATTGTCGTCGAACACGATTCCTGGGATGTCTTTAGTTCCCTGCTTGCGCGGACCTATGCCGGATAGGAAAAGTAAATCGCCATAACGCCTAGCGTGTGGATAAGTTCCTACTGGTTCTGCGCTGCTCGAGCTGACAATCTCAAAGTCCATCAGCTTCGGCATCGAATGGGAAGGGGCTGCGGCATTGGCTAGCAAAGGGCGCTTATGAGATGCCGGCGTCAGATGGAGTTTGCCGACAGACAGGCTCAGATGTTCAAAATCGGTCAGCTCTTCAACCAGTTCTGCCTGACTGCCTTCCTCTGATCCCAAGCTGCTTTCTAGAGCTACGGCTTGAACCGGGCTTGTGGGTTTGAGTCCTACCAAGGCGGCTCCGGTGCCCCACACTGGTTCATAAGCAAAGACCCGTCCTTCGAAATGATTGCTCTGACCCAACAGTCCATTGAGCCACCAAAGACCTTTAAACTTCTGATCGCCATTGGCCTGCTTGGCAAATTCGCGGACGCATTGCGCAACATCTTCCACGTCTCCGGCACCCAGCATTTCAAGAATCTTGCGATTCCATTCGTCATCCTTGCGGGACGAGATGTGATCTTGCTTGGGATCGATCGATTCGACAAGAAAACGATTGGACAGATTGGATACCAGAACGGCGATCGCCTTTTTTCCAGATTTCTGCAGGGCTCTGGCAGCAGCTTGGCCGATCCGAGTGGTTTCTTCCTTTTCGCTATACATATTGCACGAGACGATAGCAGCGGGCAAACGATTGTTCGGATTGAGGAGCTTCTGTGCGACTATCGTTCCGGTATCAATCGGAAAGCCTTGATAGTTGATGAGCCGAGTTTTATAGCCGAGGGCATCAACTTCTTCGGCATAAGCAGCGGCAAATTCGGTGTCCATGGAAAATTGATAAGGAATCGATCCCAGCTGATGCCAATTCTGATCGACATGCACCCATTCAGGGCGAGGGTCAGCTTGAAACATATAGCCGAGAATGGAGAGCCATTGGGTGGAAAAGTACAAAATAAGATCAGCCTCCTCATGCCGAATCTCTTCCTCTAGGGCTTGATAAGCTTTATGCAGACGGCCCCAGCCCGGCGACTGTTCTGAAGCTAGCAGAACATGCGGCATACCGGAAACAATATAGGCTTTGCTGATCAAAGAACCTTCCATGCTTACACACCTCCCGACAGACTTGGATTCCATTCGACGACGGCATTTCCAGTCCCAATGACTGTTCCGTAACCATGCACAATAGCTGGGTATTTTGGCACTCCGAGAGCCTGGAGCATCCAACTGAGGGCGCCCGCTTTAACTTCAGAAGTGGCCATATCAATAAACTCTGGCATGATATCCAAGAGCTCTTGCGATTGGCCTCGACGCATCATGTCGAGAACCTTCATATCCCACAGATACTGTCCATGATGGTGGATGCGTTCGAAGCTCATATCCTCTGGGATATCGGGTTCGTTGACAAAGTGTCGATGGGATAAGGAATTGGACGCTAAGAGCACACAGCGCTTGCCAGATTTTTCGATTGCTCGCCGAGTCGCATGGCCGACATCACCGGCCACTTTTTCGCCAACTTCATTGGAAAAATAAAAAGCGGCTTGGTTGGCTGAAATCAACACGACCGGAATATCCCAATGAGGATTGATCAGATGCAGGCTGATGATACTGCCGTAATCCAAGCGAAAGTCGGGATTGGTAACGAGATGAGTGATCATCCCGGCTTCATCACATTCCTGCCTTATGCCGAGCGAAAGGTCGACATCAACTTTGACATCATAAGTATAGCGAAACAGATGCGGGAAAATAGGATCAACGGACAAGCCTTTAAAATGAGGCAAGCCCAGGAAATGATGGCCAACCACCGTGGGCCAATGCGGAGAGTGAACAATCAAGGCATCCGGCTTTAAGTCTCTGATGCTCTTTCGACAACGTTCATAAGCCCACCGCAAATTTTCCCAGCCGCATTCGGCTTTAGGCTCATTTTGAGGCGGATTTTCTGCATAGACGAGATGCGGCGGATGCGGAGCCAGCACGCCGGCAACAATACTTCCTTTACTCATAGTCAGCCCTTTTGCAAAAACTGCTGAACCTCAGCTGTGTGGAATGTTCAAACAGACGTTTTTTTCTTCAGTATAAAACTCAAGGGAGTAGTCGCCGCCTTCGCGTCCGACGCCTGAGTCCTTCATCCCACCGAATGGAACACGCAAATCGCGCATCATCCAGGTATTGATCCAGATCTGCCCAGCTTTGATCTCGGCAGCAGCGTTATGAGCCACTGCTAAATTGCTGGTCCAAATCGTGGCCGCAAGCCCGTAGCGCGTGCTATTAGCTTTAGTGATAGCATCAGCGTAGTCAGTAAAGGGAGTAATCGTCACAACTGGGCCAAACACCTCCTGTTGCATGATTTCTGGCGAACAATCCTCGGTTCGGATAAGAGTTGGGGCGAAGTAATAGCCCTGTTCAAGGTCCGAACAAGGACTCACACGGGCCCCACCACAGAGGACCTTATGTCCGGATTCCCTAGCTCTTTGCACAAATCCCTCCACTTTGTCTCTATGGTCAGCACTGACCAAAGGTCCCATGAAACTTTCGGCGGATTGAGGGTCGCCCACCCGCAGCTGTTTGATGCGATCTAAAAATTGTTCCGTGAATTTTGCTAGCAGTTCCTGCTGCACAAAAATGCGCGAGGTGCAGAGGCAGATTTCACCCTGATTGAGAAAGGATGAACGAAGCGTCGTTTGGAGAGCTGCTTCGAAATCGCAATCGGCGAAGATTACGGCAGCATTTTTTCCGCCCAGTTCAAAACTAGTCTTTTTATAAAAAGGAGCAGCTCGTTGTCCAATCAAGGCGGCGGTTGCAGTACCCCCGGTGAAGGATATGAGAGGCACCTTTGGATGTCCCACCAAGGCATCGCCTGCTTTGGTTCCCGTGCCGAACACGAGATTACAAACTCCTTTCGGTAAGCCCACTTCGGCCAATACTTGCGCCAAAAGAAAGGCTGTCGCGGGTGTCAGCTCTGATGGTTTCGCGACCGCTGTATTGCCAGTCGCCAAGGCAGGAGCGATTTTCCAAGTCAAGAGGTAGAGCGGCAAATTCCAGGGTGAAATGAGCCCAGCGACACCTAGCGCTTCACGCCTAGTGTAATTGAGAACGTTGGAATTGGTTTGAAAGGCTTTCTCCTGCTGATGGAGAATAGCCCCAGCAAAGAACCGAAAATTTTCGATGGCGCGCGGAATATCCATCTGTCTGGCCAGATGGATAGGTTTGCCTTGATCCCGGCTTTCGGTTTGGGCAAAAAGCTCCAGCTTGCCTTCGATGGCATCGGCAATGTCATAGAGATACTGAGCACGCTTTTGCCGGGTGTGTGTGTTCCAGATTGGAAAGGCTGCATCAGCAGCCGCGACGGCGTTATCGATGTCTTCGCTGGTCGAATCAGGGAGCTTGCCATAGATTCGCCCGTCACGCGGGCCATAGTTATCCAAGTAGCCTCCCCGTATCGGGGCAACGAATTCACCATCAATATAATTGAGGATCTGCTCCATCCTGCCAGCCTTTCACATAGGAATCAGGGTTGAAATACCAGCGATCTTGATCTGGATCCCAGTCGTCCCAGGCTTTCACTTGAGACATATTGGATCGCAAATCAGGCGGAATGATCTCTTCGACAATGAATGCTTTCTGTCGTTCCAACGGATAGGGGTTGCGGAGATCGAAGCCAAGAACACCCAGGACCCATCGGGCAATATACCAGGTGGCGCGAGGATCCCAGCCATGAGACATCTTAATGACAACGCCCAATCCTTCTGGAAAATCTGGATGCAGAATACTTAAACCTAACAGTCCATCGGCTCCTTCTTTAGCGAGCACGCGGCCTTCACAGGATTTCAGAATAGTTGAATCCAAGCGATTGAAACCACCGATATGATCTGGGTGCTTGACCATGGCTTCCCAGATCCAATCCTCGTCCTTACGCACAGCCAAATCCGCAAAGAGAGCCGCGAGTTCATTCACCGACATAGCTAGAGTAGGAAGACCACACCCATCTTTGGCAAAGATGGAAGATTGCAGATTCGAACCGAGAATTTCGCGCACTTTTTCCACATAGACCTGGTGGAAGGGATGCTGGGGCAGAGTATAGCCAATACGAGGCCAATGATTCACTGCACAGCCGCGCAAAATCGCAGCATGTTTTCCCGAGCAGCTATGGTACCAACGCCGAGGTCGACGCAGCTGTTTGCCAAACTGCATCAAAGGCAAAGAATGGGGCGTTTGCAGCAGCCCATACTCGGA
Organism: Oligoflexus sp.; assembly: GCA_041736645.1. Taxonomy (GTDB): domain Bacteria; phylum Bdellovibrionota_B; class Oligoflexia; order Oligoflexales; family Oligoflexaceae; genus Oligoflexus. The sequence goes on from JBGSTF010000100.1 coordinate 74,066, forward strand.
TGGCTTTAGAATATCTTTGACAGCTTCAATATGAATCGGCTCGGCATTGTGTGAGGCCACCGAAACAGCCTTGGATTCCCAGCTGAGATGCGGATCCAACTCACGAGCGATCACTTTTATTTGGACAGGTTTCATCATCGAACGACCGTAGCAGAGAACATTGCCGCCGTAAGAATGATAGAGTTTCTTGCCCTTGAACCAAGCCACAGCTCCGTGCACGGTGACTTCAGGAACTCCGTTACGACGATAGTCCACCAAGGGGACCCAGCTGTTATCGATCATGATCGGTCCTTTGTCAGAAGGGGCCTTGTCTGATTCCAAAAGGCTTCCATGCTGGCTTTGATAGCGGCATTGTCATGATTATTGAAGTCGAACCAGAGCATCAAGCGGTCGTCCGGATGGTATTTTGCTTGCAACTGTTCGGCGACATCCTGAGGATTGCCGTACACAGCATTCTCCACTGCTTCTGCCACCTTGCGCGCATCCAGTGTGCCCTCGATGGCTCGCCAATAGTTTTCTATGGCACTCTGTGCTCCTTGGCGTGCCTTTGCTCTCTGTTCAGCTGGGCTCAGATGAGCATCACCATTGAGAAAAATAAGCGAGGTACGTGGCATGTAAGACCTTTGCCATGGGCCACCAGACGAGTGGAAATGATCGGTCAAACGTTGGTGGGTGGATTCAATGGTGCCGACAGGGGTGATGGAAAGATTGAACACCCAATGCGGGAAGTAGCGATTGGCTAGGATTTGGACTTCAGGGTCGTGAGAACCCACAACCAACTGCAAGAGTTCCATCGGAGCATCGAAAGGGATGACGCCGACTGTTTCGAATTCCCAGAAGGGTGGCAAGACGAGGCCGTCTTCCTTTTTGCTGTATCCAATTGTTTGATTCAATTGCAAGATCTGATCCCAGAGGGAGGCCTCACGAAAGCTTTTTGGCCTTATGATCTGTGGCGCCAGATCCTGGCTGCTGATTCTTTCATTGCCGAGCACGCGCAGAAAAATTTCCGTGGCTTGATTGAAGATCAATCCTTTGATAACTGGCCAAGCCAGTTCTTCAAGTTGATTGCGAGCCTTGATGCCATAAGGTTTGTTGGAAAAGGGAAATCGTCCTGCTGCATAACCCCAGAACAGTTTACGCTTTTCCAGAGGATCGAGAGAATGAAGAGTCAGAAACGATTTGAGCGCTTCGGCATGGGCCAATGGGCCGCCGTTGCAAAGAATATTGCGAATAGCTGAACCGATGTGAATGCGTTTGCTCATAGCGAAAGCTTTGTGGGCCAATTGCAGGATATCGGTATTGAGACCAATTTCACCTTTGAAATGGGGAATAACGGCATCGGGATGGGACTTTTGCACTTCGCAGGATAGATGGGTTTCGGCGACCCAGGCGGTTTCGAAACCGAGTTCATCGGCGAGTTTAAGCTGGTCGAAAAATTGCTGGAACATGACTTTTTCCGATGGCATGTAGCCATCGATTTCAGTCTGACAGATGGAAAAGAAGATATCAAATTTCATAAGCAGCCAGTCCTTCCCCCATCGACGGGCAGATTGATACCATTGATATACGAGGCGTATGGCGAAGCCAGAAAAGCACAGGCATAGGCGAGCTCTTGCGCTTCAGCAAAGCGCCCAGCCGGAACATCCTTAACGAAATTCTTTTCGACTTCGCTGCGATTGAGTCCGGATTTTTGCACCTGATTGTCGATGATCTGTTCCAGTCTTTGAGTTTTGGTAAAGCCTGGTAGTATGTTGTTCACTGTAATGCCAGACGGTCCGAGCTCATTGGCCAGGGTTTTAGCCCAGCTAGCAACAGCCCCACGAATTGTATTGGAAACACCAAGGCCGGGCAGAGGAATCTTCACCGAAGTCGAAATGATGTTAATCACGCGACCGAACTTCTGCGTCTGCATATGCGGGACAAAGGCTTGAACAAAAAGCAAGTTGGAGAGCAAGTGCTGATGAAAAGCTTCGAGCAAAGCAGCGGAATCGGCCTGCAAAAGCGGACCTGGACTTGGGCCTCCACTGTTGCATATCAGCACATCGACATCAAGACCTATAGTCGAAATCGCGGAGCGTACCTGGTCCAAATTGCTGACGTCACAGAGCACGGAGCGATGCCCCTGACCGAGTTTTTCCAGAGCGCTCAGAGTGAGTTCGAGATTGCTGAGATTGCGTGCCAGCACCGTTACGCGAGCTCCCGCGCGAGCCAATTCCAGCGCGCAGGCCTGCCCAATTCCTTTGGAAGCTCCACACACAAGTGCGTGCTTCCCCGTCATTGCATCCCTTGTAAGCATAGTCAGCAAAGCCCCTGATGTCGTTGAATTTGCCTCTCTTATACAGAGATACAGAAAGACTTGCAATCAGCCACTCGACGGGGGATTTGAGCGAATTTCTTAGGCAAGGTGTACCCGATAAATGCGAATGCACCGCGACGAGCCATAAATATGGCGAGAAGATCGCTCGTGGCTTAGGAAAACTTTAGCTGTCGAAAATTTATTGGCTTCCTCGCCAAAGACTGTTTAAGCTAGGACAAAATCTTTGGTACAGGGGAATGTGATATGCGTCATCTACGGGCCTTATGGGCTTTTGTGAGTTTGAGCTTTGCACCTGGAGTGTTTGCCTCAGGAATGACTCTCCATATCTGGATGGCCGATATTGCTACAGAGCAATATGTTCAATTTCCGGAATTGCAGGACTTGATGCAGGAGCAATCTGCAGCTTATAGAAGTGGCTCAATCTTTCCTGATTCAGGCTATGCAATCAACCATGAGTATGGCGAGTATGCCCACTGGCATAAGTTTCTCAATGCATACTATGCTGTCATTGAACAGCGCTGTCCAACGATGGAAACCGTCGAATGCCGTCGCGTTTTCGCTCATTTTCTTGGCTCCTTGGCGCATTCGGTGGCTGATGTGAACTTTGATCGTCACTTCGTTACGGAAGTAGGTAATCACGATCACGGCGGCGATGTGGATAAAGCCCAGACCTTCACCGATCCTGGTTGCGATTTTCTAGCTATACTTGAGCATAAACGGGGATTCAAAATTCCCGAGCTCAAACTACCCGCGGAGGAGCTGCTTGCAGCATTCCAATATGGTGGTGAAGTTCAAGTCACGGCCGAGGAAATGAAAAGGGGCACAGATATTCAAAGACTTGGCCTGGTAGGAGAGCCTCTAGGGAGTCCTTTTACGTATTTCTACTATAAGAACAATATGAAATGGGGCTCCAAGAACTATGTCGATGCAAGGGGCGGAGTCAACGATACAGCAAGACGAATCGCCCATGCATGGGACCTTGTCTGGCTCCGATACAACAGAAAAGATGGCGATGGACCCCTGTTCAATTCTACCGGACCATGGCCCTATGTTGATTTCTATGTTGCTGATCAGTTGCTAGAAGATTTTTGAATGAAGCGTTAAGCGAGAGGGCGAAGGACGTTGGCGATGATCAAGATCACGCCAATGTCTATGTCAAAGGCAATGGCTAGGGCAATGCCAGTGGAATCTAGCGAAACATATGGTCAAACGCTCCGATTTATAGCATTGCCGGCAGTGCTTGGTAGCTTGACATAAAATTGAAATTCTTAAGTCCATATCGCAGAAGGTCCGTGTTGGTTATAATGCCAAGTGGTCGGCGCTTACTATCGATGACAGGAACAGCATGAATACGCATCTCCAGCATACATCTGGCGATATCACCAACTGTATCATCGGGAGAACAGGTAAGAACATCGCGTTTCATAATCGATCCCACTTGAGGAAAAGCCCGATCAGAATTGGCAATCTCCGCCCAAAGCCGCAGAATATCCCGATCAGAGACTATCCCGCAAAGTTTGGAGTCGACAGTCACTACAAGCAACTGATGGATGTGATGCTGATGGAATTTACTGTAGGCTTGATAGATATTATCTGATTCCATCACATCGAAAACCTGCTTTGTCATGATTTCTTGGGCTTTCATGGATCTGTCCTCCATTCAAAGTCAATTCAAGATCTTGATCGAGTATCCTCCAGAGCGATGCAAAAGTGGAGCCACGTTGGACGCTAAATCCCTCCATTCCAACACTGCGGGTTTTTGCTAAGCAAGGCTTGTGTGATAAATGCGGTCTTTATGCAGGAATGCCGATGACTGGCGCTGCAAAGACTTGGCACCTTGCAGGGGTCTTACTCCCTTCCTCAGCTTGCTGCAGTTGGTAAAATTATGCGGCAAACCCAAACCAATTGGTAGGAAGCCAAGCACAGTCCAAACGCAATAGTAGGAGTTTTTTCAAGGGCGATCTTTGCCTTTTTTTCTAGATAGGGAAGTTTGTGGCAAATTGCTCACAAATTTGTAGCAGTTCATCAATTGATCGAGGATTTATGTTCGAAAGCGGTCTGCTCTTGCCAGCGGCACTTTTGTCTCCGCGCTCTTGATGGTCAAAACATGATACCTATCCTTCAGGCAAATTTTGCCTAAGCTACTAGACAGATTTGGTCCGATTCGCAGGTATCCATGATTTGTTAAAATAGCAGCAGAAGCCGATGGTCCGACATCTGACGAAGGAATATACAGATGTTATGATCGAAGGGAAGCCAGAAATCGTTGGAGTTTCGTATGAAGAATTTGGCTAGCTCCTGTTTTGGTCAAAGCTTTGCCTTGGCGGGGCTGTGTCTCTGTCAGTTCTTGCTTGTGTCCTGTAGCACGAGCAATGACTATGATGATGAAGCTATCAATCGACGGACCGTGTATCGAGGTGACGACAGTTCATCCCTTCTGCCGAGTCCAGCCCAGGCAGCCGACGAGGCTAGGCAGTATCAAAAAGCCGAAGATGAGCGAAAATCAGCCCAAATGCGAGGATCCGAAGGAAGTGTTGATGTGGGTGCTGATGGCTCAGGCGGCCTATCGGAAATTACCGCTGCATACGCCCAGATTTCAGTCCCCACTGGGCCTGAAGAACAGCCTTTTTTTGCACCCGTCAAGGGGCGCAAGGTGCAAGAGGGAGCCCGAAGGAAACCTATTTTTCTAGGCAAACTGGGTATCGATGCTCTGTTATCAGAAGCGCAAACGGGAGCTGCGGCGGGTGCCCTTCCCTTGGTGACCGGAGGCATGAGCCTAGCGGCAAGGGCGAAGCCAGGGACCGTGAAACCACGCGAAGGAATGGGAACTTATATTGTGAGACCCGGCGACACATTAAGCGTCATTTCCGTGCACATCTACGGAACTTCCGGACGCTGGATGGAATTAGCCCATTTGAATCGCTTGGGCAATGGATCGATCATTTTTCCTAAAGAGTTGATCCTCTATATTCCCGACAAACCTATGGCACCTTGATCTGCGGCTCTTTTCTCTATGGCTTAGGATTTCGGCCACCAATTGCGCTTGGTGGGCGCTTCTTCTGTACGGTAGCGGATATGAGTGAGAGGACCTTCGTAACTGACAAGTGGCGCGAGCTCTGAATCTTGGAGAACTTCGCCAAGAGGGACTGGACGACGGTCGATGAGCATCATACCACTGATCAATCGAATGCCGTGACTGTAGTCTGCATACCAATTGCCGTGCACCGTGCTTAAGGGTTGTATGGGCACACCTCCTACCTGGTGCCAACCATAGATCGCAACTTTTTGCGGTCTGTCGTCCAGCTGATTTGAAATGACCAAATCTTTCTTATGCCCGGCGATCAGCTCGTCCGGGATATCGTTGTCGAGCTGCTGACGAATCACTCGATCGTGACGAACAAACTCTTCGACTGTTACCATGGCATCACTTGGCCGGAATGGGTTGGGTGGGAGCTTGGTATCTGCTGCCCGATAAATTTCATCGACGATCCGAGCAGTTGGTAGCACAAAACCCAAAGCATCGGCCACCCGTTGAGCGGTCATGGGGTTCATGGGAACTCGAACAAAATCTTCATCACTGCCAATCGACAGATAGTCTTTCATCACCCAAAGTGTGACGGTCACCAGTCGTCCCGATCTGGTTCTGGCCTGGTAGCGAATTCGAGCCAGTTCGCGAAGAAAATCAGGGAGATTGCCGCGCCTCAGCTCTCGGAGTATGCTCTGTTCGCGGCCAAGTTCGTCAGCGCCTCGGATGGCTTTGGCGAAGGCGATCCCATTGGGAGCATCACCCAAGCGCGCGGGGATCATGCCGGGCGTCAGGGCGCTATCAAAAGTCAGGCATCCTGTGCATAAATTCAGCAGAACCAATCCAAGCAGGACGCGGATACAGCGGGAATTCATGCCAGCAGCTCCTTCGCAAAGACCTCTGAATGACAGCCATCTTTTCATTTTACGGCAGGAACATGAAAAAATCCTCAGTGAACCCGGTTTATTACACCTTGCGTCGGGCGACTCCTCTGAAATTGCTTAAGAATCAAGGATCCCTGCACGATAAGCCGCATGCAGAGGTTTACCGAGCACACCCCTCAATGGCTGGAGTCATGCGTAGAATTTCGCAGGCAGTCTATCTTACATCGACCCTTATGGGCCTTGGTCTGCTTGCAGCCCTCGCTGCGCCGCATCTGTTCGCCCAAGAGGTGGAAACAGAAGAGATGATCTGCCGGGATATAGGCGACATCTTCTGTCTTTTGGAAGAATTCTCAAAAAATTTAGAGCAACCGACCAGCCTCGCGGCCAAGCTTGGTCCCGGTGGTCAGTCGGTCAAATCTCAGCTCGACCGGACCGTAGTGGATCTCCAGCGGGATCGCCGAGAGATGAAGTTAAGTCTGACAGGGACGGGTCAACCCACAGATGTCACGCTCATCAACTTGAATCCGGAAATCAACGTTTGGTATTTGCTCAAGCTGCAGTGGGGCCCACAAAAGGTCGAGTGGTATCACTTGGACAATACCGATCCTGCTAATCTTTGGGTTGAATTGAATCCTCAGGAGCCGACCGGGCTTTGGCTGCGCAATGGCAAAGGTGGCGATCGTCTCTGCGAACTTTGGAGTCGAGATAATTCCGTTCTGCGTTCGGCAAGAGCTTTGAATGCTCCCTATGCCCCGGTCTGTCAAAAGCTATTATTCCTCCGCAATCGAAGCGAAGGGTATCGAACGACCAAAGAATGGGTTGTCGAATTTCTAAGGGCCAATATTTGGGGAGGCGAGACGATCACCAATATTGTCAAGGAAACGGTCTATAAGGATAACTTTCTGCTCAAATCCGATGCCGTAGCCGGCAAAGGCGATGCCAGCGGAGAGTTGCCCAATGGACCAGCACCCGCGCGCTTGTCTTCGAAAGCCAAAGGCGAGCTTGTGTCAGTGAAGGAGCTGGGTATCAGTTTGGTCGGAGCCAGCGACGAGAATTTAGAAGTGGGTCGATGGTATAGAACACAAAGGCAAGAAGGTGTTTTTGTCAGTGTCTTGGAGCCGAAAGACATCGACGAAGATATCTTGAAGAGTAACCGTGACTATGTGCGTGATTTAGATGCTGTGGAGATGGAAGCGCAGTCTATTGTGATTGCTTTTGATATGAGTTCGTTCGATCTGCACTTTGCAATGGGAACGGATCATCCTGCCGTTGGTTGGTCCGAGCGTGTGATCCCTGATGTGAAAGACTCGTTGCTCAAAGGTCCGGATGGCTTTGATAGTCTGGAACCACTGACCAGCACAGGTTTGATTCCACCCTATATGTCTGATCGTGTGGTTGGTATCTTCACCGGCGGATTCAAGCGTGACCACGGAGCTTTTCGATGGGGTGACCTAGCTAAGAAGAATCAAGGTTCACATTATGGCTTTATAGAAAACGGCGTTATCCTGAGCACAATCGTTCCTGATTTGGCGACTTTAATAGTTTATAAAGATGGGCGAGTTGAGATGAAAACGTGGACTGACCAGGATAACTTAAATCTTGCTAGCATCCGTCACGCTAGGCAAAACGGAGTTCCCATCATCGATTGGAATGATCTTACCAAGCAAGCCATGCCAGGCAAATGGGTCAGTAATTGGACTCTTGGCAACTGGTCTGGATCGCAAGATAAGAAATTTAGAACACTGAGAGCTGGGGTTTGCCAGGCCGAGAATAAAGGCAGGCGATTTCTCATCTATGGATACTTTTCGAGTATGACACCTTCGGGAATGGCTCGTGTATTTCAATCCTACGGCTGCAGCTATGCCATGCACTTGGATATGAATGCATTGGAGCATACTTACATGAGTCTCTATTCGCCAAATAAATCGAGAGACAATGCGCCGCAGCATTTGGTGAAGGGTATGAAAGTCTTGGACGAGAGATTTAAAGGCGTTGTGCCTCGATATATTGGGTATCCGGATAACCGCGATTTTTTCTATTTTGTAGAGAAAAAAAGCGCAACGCCCCGTTAAGGATGACTAGGCATGGAGAGTCTCAAGACGCTGGAGGATCCGAGCGAAGCAAAGCGACCTTTGGTCGTGGATCTCGATGGGACACTCTTGCAATCCGATTCTCTGATGGAATCAATGTGTGCTGTTGTGAGACGAAGGTTCTCCGACTTGTTTCGTATGCCTTTTTGGTTGCTTAAAGGACTGGCCTACTTTAAAGAGCGAGTCTATGCTCGAAATGACAGTGATATCAGTCGATTGCCCTTCAATCCGGAGGTCCTCGAGGCCCTCAAAAACGAGCATCGCCAAGGCCGTAAATTAATTTTGGCGACGGGTGCGCACCAAGATTTTGCCCAGAAGATTGCCGATTATCTGGGCCTCTTTAGTGAGACTTACGGCACCCAGCATGACTTGAACCTGACAGGATCACAGAAAGCCCGACGATTGATAGAAAGGTTCGGTGTCAAAGGGTTTGACTATGCGGGAAATAGCCGCGTGGATAAAGCCGTCTGGCGACAGGCAGGATCTGCTTGGCTGGTGAGTCATAGCGAGGCTTTTTCGCGTGAAGTAAAGGCTGTGATTGAAGTCGACAAAGAATTTCGCTTTGGTCCTGCAAATTTTCGTGTCTATCGTAAAGCGCTGCGGATGCATCAGTGGGCTAAGAACTTGCTGATCTTCTTGCCAACCTTGCTCTCTCATCGTTACTTTGATGCTTTCTCTTGGTCGCTTTGCGTGCTCGCTTTCTTTTCTTTTTCATCGATTGCATCATCGGTGTATTTGCTTAACGATTTGTTGGATATTGAGGCGGATCGTCGTCATCCTGATAATCGAAAACGGCCTTTCGCAGCAGGAACTTTGCCAATCTCGAGTGGCTGGGGCTTGGCTCCACTGCTCCTCCTCTTTGGTTTAGGGATTGGGCTGTATATTTCCTTGAACTATTTTTTTGTGGTGCTCGGATATTTTGTTATGACCTGCCTTTATTCTGTAAAGCTCAAGCAGGTGCCTCTTGCGGATATTATTGTTCTAGCGATTCTCTATACCTGGCGAGTTCTGGCTGGTGGCGTGGCAACGGAGACGGTGATCACGGAATGGTTTTTGACTTTCGCATTGTTCTTTTTTCTGTCGTTGGCTCTGCTCAAACGATGCTCTGAACTTATTTTGATGGAACAAAATCAGCAAAAGAAAAATAAAAGACGCGGCTATATGGTCTCAGATTTGCCTCTGCTGCTTAGTTTCGGCGTAGCAAGTGGCTATCTCTCGGTGCTCGTTCTTGCCTTGTATTTGAATGATGCGCGGGTCTCCATTCAACTTCGATATCCTGAGGCTTTGTGGACTCTGTGCCCCATACTGCTCTACTGGTTGAGCCGTTTGTGGCTGATGGCTTATCGAGGTCTCATGACCACTGATCCGTTGGTGTTCGCCCTGCGAGATCGCACCAGTTATGTCATCGCAGTGGCCACAGGAGTGCTCTGGCTCGTAGCGCGCGGGCCGCAGTTTCTTGCTTTCGCGTTCTAAAGTTTCTGTGTTAGGGTAGTGCCTTGTACTCTTTAGCGCAGAGGAATTTTATGATCGCAGGACAAAATTCAGTCGTTCTCATGGATTATACAGTCAAAGACGACGAAGGCAATTTGATCGATACCTCCGCTGGCCAAGATCCCCTGGCCTTTATTGTAGGTATGGGCAATATCATTCCTGGTCTGGAACGCGCCTTTCTCGGCAAGAAAAAAGGTGATTCCTTTCAAGTTCGCGTGAAACCCGATGAAGGTTATGGCGAGCGTGATGAAGCACTTGTTGAAGTCGTGCCGCGCGGGCAATTTGGCGGGATTAAAGATCTGCGCGCCGGAATGCAGTTACAAGCACAGACTGACGACGAAGTGATGGTCGTGACGGTCGTGAAGCTGACAGAAAAAGAAGTAACGGTTGACGCCAATCATCCGCTGGCGGGAAAGACCTTGAATTTTGACGTAGCAGTTGTCGATGTTCGAACGGCAACGCAAGAGGAGCTGGCTCATGGCCATGTGCATGGCACCGGTGGGCATCATCACTGATTCAGTGCGTTCGGACGCTGTTCTGAACCACAAAGGAGCGGAAACCGATCGGATTTAAATCGGTCTTCTGCTTTCTTCCTTAGCACTCCACCAAGCGCCTCTTTTCCCATCACTCACCCTGCAATCAATGTGCTGCCATCGGGAATGTCGATTTACCTGAGATATGGTAGGGCTGAGGAATGACGCCTTCATCACTCAGAAGATTGGCAGTTGGGTTTTGGCTTAACACATCGCGCAGATCCAAAGTCTTGGTACCTATTTCAACTGCATTCGATACCAAGCGAATCCCATGACTGTAGTCAGCATAGTCTGCACTATGAACGGTCGAGAGGGGTTGAATGGGTTTTGCGTTGTTTTGATGCCAGCCATAGATGGCAATTGATCCAGGCTTTTTGGTCAGACGACGACTCTGAACGACATCTTTTTTATGTCCAGCTACCAGCAAACCGGGTCTCCAGCCGCTGCGAGAAAGTTGGTTTTGAACCAATCCATCATGCTTGATGATATTGCCTGTGCTGGTGATCGCCTTGTTCAACGGCAGAGGTGTTGGTTTTAACTTCACCTTGGCTTGAGCATAGATGTCATCAACCATTTTTGCTGTTGGTAAACTCAGATCGAGTTTTTGGGCGAGCAATTTCACACTATGCAGATTCAGAGGAACGCGAACGTAATCACGATCCGAGCCAATCGCCAGATAATCAGGAAGTGCCCAGAATCTTAAGATTTGACCTCGGTACGGACCGGAGGTTAGACGTCGTTCGACTGGTGTCAAAAAACGTTCAAAATTCGGTACGTTACCCCGTAAAATTTCTTTCACTATGGCCTGCTCCCTTTGTGAAGCAGATAGGCTTTTGATTTTATTTATGAATACAGAGCCTGTGAGAGCGTTCTTAGGACGGGCTGGGAGGTCCAGAACGCGGCCCGAGTGCTGAGCCGTCAGCGCAAAGGAAGAGGTCGAGCATAAGGCTAAGTGGAGACCTAGGATCATGTTCAATAAGCTTCTCACGGTGATACCCTTTCTTCCTCTACTTGCCAATCTCAATGCCTCACGAAATCAAAGTAAAACCTGATGTGCCGTCAGAGCCCATCAACTCTTTGCCTTTCGTCACTAGCCTCTCCCTGAGTTTAATCTCAGGAAAACAAGCAGCAAATGCTTGAGCTTGGACAGATCATTAAAAGATTCAGACTCACTGAAAATCAATACGAACGTTACGAGAAGTAAGACTATTGCATAATTCGATCCTCGGCGTTGAGTCCAAGTTGCTGCTGCCTGCTTGCTAGATTTTCACCCGTTTCTATTCTTTCTTCGCGTAAGTAAAGGTGATTTTAAATATTCATGAATAACTCTGACTTGACCCAGGGTGTGCAAGGTGAGCTATATTCTCAATTATATTCGCTTGAGAAGAGCTATTGAATATTTCCATGAATGGAGGTTCACGAATGAGAACTCGCGGCTTGGTGTGTGCAGGAATCCTTGTTTGGAGCGGTGCCGGTGCTTTGATGGCGACGCCTATTATCGATAAAGATAATCCGAATCGCATAGTGAATGAGTACATCGTAACTCTTAAATCGGATTCGGTTGGAATGGGACTCACGGCCGAAGATTTTGTCGGTCAGCAGGCAATGAGATTCACTGAGTCTTATGGAATCATTGTTGTTCACCCCTATACTGAAGTCATGAAGGGCTTTGCAATCAGGGCGCAGGATGATCAAATTGAAGCTCTTGCGCTGGATAGCAGTGTGGAGAGAATCGAAGCGAACAAACGCGTTCGCATCAACGCCACCCAGAGTTCTGCTACCTGGGGACTTGATCGTATTGATGCACGGAGTGGCAAAGACGGAATTTATACTTACACAAGCACTGGAAAAGGAGTTCATGCCTATATCATAGATACTGGGACTCGCACCACTCACAATGAGTTCAAATCGCGAGTGGGAGCAGGTTTTTCGTCGGTAGATGATAACAGAGGCCCCGTCGATTGCAATGGTCACGGCACCCATGTCTCGGCCACGATTGGTGGTACGACTTACGGAGTTGCCAAGAGTGTGACCATTCACCCCGTCCGGGTTTTAGGCTGTGATGGCAGCGGTGATGATGCGGGAGTGATTGCTGGAATCGATTGGGTTGCGAAAAATGCCATTAAACCAGCTGTGGCGAATATGAGTCTTGGGGGCGATATTTCTGCGGCATTGGATGACTCGGTTCGGAATGCAATCAAGGCAGGAGTTATTTTTGTTGTAGCTGCTGGAAATGAAAATACCAGTGCCTGCAAATCTTCTCCCGCAAATGTTGGAGAGGCTTTAACCATTGGCGCTACGACGAGCAGTGATGCCAGGGCTTCGTTTTCCAACTATGGAAACTGTGTGGATATCTTTGCTCCCGGGCAAGGGATCACCAGTGCTTGGCTCAGCAGTGACACAGCCACCAACACGATCAGCGGCACTTCCATGGCCTCGCCACATGTCGCTGGTGTTGTCGCTCTGTACTTGGAGCTAAACCCTAAGGCCACTCCTTCGCAGATCGATGCACTGGTGAAAAAGAATGCGACACCCAGTATCGTGAAGAGCCCCGGAACGGGTTCGCCCAATCTCTTCATTTATACCAATCCAGAGAGCACTACGGCGATGTTTGGCGCCGAGCTTTAAGCCTTAATTGCAGCAGGAGTATGGATTCCTGCTGGACTTTTCCGAGGTAGCTGCAAAACGAAGGTTGTCGTCGCTTGGGTTTTGTCCAATAGCAGATGGCCTTCGTGAGCAGCCAGAATTTTCTTCGAAATACTCAAACCAAGGCCCGTGCCTTTGCCGGATGCTTTGGTCGTAAAAAAGGGTTGTCCCATTTTTGCTATGGTATCCTTGCTGGTAATTTTTCCACTATCTTTGACAATGATTTCATTGAATTGTTCACCTGCTCTGACTTCAATTTCTATCCACTTGACGGTTAGTTCGCTGATCGCATCCTTGGAGTTTTGAATCAAATTCAACAGCACCTGGGATATTTGCAGAGCTCGACAGTAAGACTGGCAGGCTTGATCAGGAAAAGTAATTCGTAGATCAATTCCAAGATGATGCAGACTTTCCATGCACACGGAAGTGGCATCTTCGACGACCGTAGCTAGATTGGCAAGTTCTGTTGGGTCATCGACTCCTTCTCGGGAAAGTTTGCGCAAGCCATAGATGATTTTAGTAATGCGATCGACTGTGGAAAGAATTTTCCCACAAGTTTGCTTGATTCTGTCTCGATCCAAAGCTTCCGCTTGCAAAAGGCGCATCAATTGTTCGGTATATCCCTGAATGATGGCCAAGGGATTGTTGATTTCATGGGCAATGCTGCCCGATAGTTCACCAATTGCAGCCAAGCGGGAAGCAGAGGCAAGTTGGATTTTTTGATCCTCTATCATTTGCTGACTATGATTCAGGTCCTGAATCGTGTGATGAAGCTTTTCTTCGCTTTCTCTATTCAAGACATAGAAATAACCGGAAAATAGAAAAGTCATTATGCAGGCTGTTGGTAGAACCAACAGATAAATAGAGCGAAGGACTGCCTTAGGCAATTCAACAGGGGTCACATAAGAGAAGCCAAAAGTTTCCAGAAAGATCAAAGCGAGAATGGGAATGAGGGCAAAGACCGCAATCCGCAACCGGGATTTAATTTCTATTAAGGCAAATGGCGTAGCAATGGCTGAAATGAAAAACAGGTGTATTCCAGAGTCAGGGCCAATCGCTAGGCTGTAGATGAGAATACTCAGGTAATTTAGGCCCAGAATCCAATAGCGACTCCAGATATGCCCCGAGCTCAAGCTCTGCAAGGAAGGGACAAGTGCAAAGAGCAAGGCAACGATCAGTGTTATCCAGGCAAGGATAGGGTGCTTGGTCATGGCGAATACACTAGCATAGAGGCAGATCAGTCCGGCCAGAATGAGGGAAGACTGATTGGCCAAGCGGATGCGCTTTTGCTCAGGTTCAGGCTGCCCATGGTGACACCCATAATGCGAGAGTTTGTTCCAAATAGCTTGGGGCTTAAGCACAAGGCACCCTTCAGGCAACGAACCCTAAACACAGAAATAACTCTCAGAGCCTATCCTTCGTGAATCGCGTCTCTGCTTGCTTATTTTAGCCTGAAAAGGGGAGGAGGGTCCATACCGCCCAGGGTTGGGCGGACGGCGATACGGAAAAATAATCAGCCAGCGAGTTTGGCTTCGACCAGCTGAGCAAGCTCTCCAGGATTATGAAGATTGATACGCTGATTGTTCAGGAAGAAAGCTGGAGTGCCTGTGACACCCAAACCATTGACGATCTCTTGAGTCTTTTTCACAAAGTCCTTGGGCTCCTGAGTTTTCATACAGGCTTCCCACTCAGCGATCTTGACACCAGCTGCTTCAGCAACAGGTTTGGCTTTTGCAACATCATAGGCGTCAGCAAAGGTGCCCCAAGATTTGCTGAAAGCGACTTCATGATACTTCCAAAAAGTCTCGTTACCCTGTTTCGCTGCGCAGTAAGAGCCTTCGGTGAGTGCACCGCTGAGCTGCGCAGGACGCAGCGAGAAGTTGATCTGAACAAATTTCACTTTGCCAGCCAACTTTTCTTCCAGTTTTTTCACTTCTGGTTGCATTTCCTGGCAATGCGGACAGAGGTAGTCGGACACTTCCACGAGAACGTCTTTGCCAGTGCCGCGTGATGGGAATTGATCGACAGGGATATCAACCGTTGGCGAGCCGGGCTCTTTAGCCAGTAGCTGGAGCTTGCCGGATTTGGTCAGGCGATCCCATTCCTTTTGAAAGGCTTGGACTTTGCCCTGCTGTCCCATGAATTCTTTGATACGGGGAGCGATTTGCTCGAAGGTCATGCCTTGAACTTTGTCTTTGTTTTGCTCGTAGAATTCTTTCGCTTGAGCATCGGTCGGTGCGGTAAAAGTCAGCAGCTGGTCAAGAGCGGGAAGTTTGTCCAGATTGGTGAATTTGCCTTGTTCTTTAGCAAGACCCACGCGGAGTGCGAACTCGCGAACCAGACCGCTTTTCTGATTATGGGCTTCAAGATCCGCTTGGTAGATCGCAGTTTGCACCTGCGAAGGGAGTGAGGCTGTGTCGTAGGTTTGGCCGTCGTAGCTAAACCATGCGGTATTTTGTGCAGGAGCACTGGCGCTCGTGCTGGCAGTTGCCGCTTTTTTGGTCGTAGCGCCTGCCATATAACCCACAGCGCCGCCGATGCCGAGGCCACCGATCAGAACAGATACCAACAATCCAGAACTCATAGGACGACTCCAAAATAAATGAAACGGGGCCCGCCTGTTGCACGATAGCCATGGACCTGGCAGCGGTTCAGCTGTCAACCCCTGAGCAGGCCCCTATATTAGCTCAAAAGGCTGGTCTCGGCGATGAGAAAGCTAAGCTTCGCTTGATGAAAGATATCTAAGATCTGGACAAAGCGGCGCCATCCGCCTAATCTTTTCCGCCGACGGGAGGTGCCGATTCTATGCAAAAACTTTCGAGGGATATTGTCGAACTCACTTTGACACCACGTGGCTGTCGCGAGGAACTCGTTCAGCATTTGGAGGAGCAGGGTTTTCACGATTTTATCGAAGGTAGCTGTGACGATTTGGATGCTGATGCTGGCGAAGAGACAGCCTGGGTGGAAGCCTTTGAGGCTGGTCGAATGGAGCTTGCTCTGGTCCTCTACAGCTACGACGAGGAAGCCATTGCGACCCTCATGAACCAGCTCCAGCAGCGTTTTGGCGAACGACTGCAGCTGACCCAAAGGCGCATTGCCGATTCGATCTGGCAGACAGCTTGGGAGCCGGGCTTCGAGCTCTTGGAGACGCAGCTGTTTGTCATCTGCAGTCCCCAGGTCAAAGCGGGATCTTCGGGCAAGCAGAGAATTGTGCTGGAAAGTGGCGCCGTTTTTGGCTCCGGTCAGCATGCGACCACTCAAGCTATGGTGCGCCTGATGGAGCAGATCTCGTCCATGAGTCGCATCGAGCCCGAGGCGCACTTCCTCGATGTCGGGACGGGGACAGGAGTTCTGGCATTGGTGGCGCACTATTTGGGATTTCGCCACATCCTTGCCACTGATATTGAGCCCCAGGCGCTGGCGATGGCACAGCACAATCAATACCTTAATCAGGTGAGCTTTCCGCTCCTGGAAGGCAGTTTGCCTCCACCCGATAGGCGCTACCATATGATTGTCTGTAATATCCTGCCGCCGACCCTCACCCATCTTCTGCCGGCGCTGAAAAATTTGTTGGAACCGGGTGGATGTTTACTGTTAGCAGGATTTCATGAAGCGAACGGCGAGAGTATCATTCTCGCCGGAAAAAACTTGGGACTGCTGGAACTACGGCGAGTGGTTGAACGAGGTTGGATCGCACTATCGTTGCAAAAAAAGGCTTTATAGAAATTCTATCTCATCACCATCATCAGCTGCTGCATCCATAGGCACATTAGGCTGAATATTGGCAACCTGGGCCCAGTCAAAGACTTGAATTTCGGTGGCGCAGAGCAGTTGACTGGCATCAGCTTTGAACGTCCAAGTATCGAAAAGAACGTCTTCTTCATCGCTCTTGCCAAGCGGGGGCATTTCAACCATCGCTGGCTTCTGATCCGGAAGATTGACGACAAGGTCATCCGTTTTCATAACGGTCACAAGGTCTGCCAACCACACTTTCATGGCCCCAGCCGTCAAGTTGCAAAATTCTCGAATAAAGTCGTGGTATATTCGCGTGGGTAGCTCTTTGCTGCTGGGATGCTTGAAATGATACAGAGCTTTGGCCAAGGGGACTGTATAATAAACTTTGAACTGAATCCGCACCGGTTCCGAACTGACGATAATCTTAACCAGCCAGGTGTCGTCCAATTCTTCGACGGTCCCGGGTGGTGGGAGAGCTTCTGGCAAGGTGAATCCAGGCCCAAACAGCCGATGCAGGGCGCAGAGGCGCACCCCGTCCTTAACGAGTGCAATAGTTTGGGCGTCACGCATATTGGATCCCTTCCTGATTCATAATTCAACTGGCCTTTTGGGTGCTGGCCTCAAGCTTTTTGATGCGAAGAGAAACAATAGCATAAAAACCTTCGCTTTCTAAAACTTGAATAAGCTCACGAAAATCTGCAGGAGGACTTGAGGGAGCTCCTTGCTTCGCCAAAGGTTGTTCCAGTCGGAGTTGATAGCCCAAAGTATGGATATGCGCTTTGCTCCCGGCAAGGGTACGATTGCTGACTTCGGCTACCCAGTCTAAATAGTCGCCGTTGTCCAATGTTCCACCATATCTGCGCTCGGGATGGGTTTCATGCAAAAACTTTTTGTCCGCAGTCACCACGAGTTGCCCCTCGATGCCCTCGCCCGTGAGTCCAATGCTGGCATGAAAGAGGGGGGCGACAAAGGGAACCTGATCTGGACTGCAAAGTGCAGGATGCAAGGGTTTTTTAAGCACAATATCAAAAAGTTCCACAAATCTGCTGTTCAAAATTTCAGCAAGTTTACCGTCCAGATCGCTCATCCGAGGCGTCTCCTCTATCCTAGGCGCAAAATTTTTCCAGGAGTGATTTAACAGAATTCGGTTGGGCAGGTTTGAGAATCCAACCTTTGATGCCAAACTCTTTCGCTTTGTTCAGGACGTCTTCTGCTGCTTCACTGGTTAGCATGATGACGGGAGTTTCTGCGTGGTTGGCTTCTTTTCGCAAGGCTTCAAGGAATTCCAAACCGTTCATCTCAGGCATATTGATATCGCAGAAAATAAGACCAATATCTGTCCTGTTTCTAACCAGTTCCAATCCATAGCGCCCGTTTTCAGCTTCGAATGCCATCAAGCCCAAATTGTGGACTAACCGGACAATCTCGCGTCGAGCTGTCTTGGAATCATCGACAATCATCACCTTTTTGCTCATGAGTGTCCCTCGTTATCTACGTTCCCCAAATCATGCTGATCTTGCAATTTTGCCTACTTCATTATTGTAACAGGAAATTGGAAGAGAGAAGGGGGTGCGGTGAAATTTTCCTAGTCACCTGAGGCCCAAGTCCCCAGTTTAACTTTTCTGACCAGAGTCCGATGACCCTGAGAGATATTCATAGAGTCATTGTTGTGATGGGGAATCTGATTGATGGGGCGTCGACACGCATTAGGATTTTGCCTAGGGTTGGGACTACTTGTCTCGGCGCTGTGGCCGTCCTTTGCCCAGACGGGAGTTCCGACGCTGGATCTGCGGCAGTCCCCTCTTGACCTCAAGCGGGGCTTTGCCTTGAATCCTGATTGGGAATTCTATTGGCAGCAACTCTTGAGTCCCGAAGAATTACAGGCGGGCAAGGGACTTCTGAGTGGAGTGTTGAATCAGGAAGTTTTTCAAAAGTATGAAGGTGTCCTTCACCAGGGCGTGAATCAAAAACGAGGCTATCTTACGATCCGGTCCCGCATCAAACTCCCAGAGATGCCGCAGCCGATTGTTTTGAGTCTGGGCAAGCTGTCGAGCTCCTTTCGGATCTGGATTGATGGAAAATTAGTCGGTGAAATTGGCACTGTAGGGACGAACAGTGACAATGCAAAAGCAGTCTTTCAACCCTTTCTGTTTGAACTGCAAGCTCGCCCGGATGGCAATGAAATTGTCATGCAGTTGTCAAATTTTAAAAATTACGGACTGGGTCCTTTACGTCCATTGGTGATTTTTGAAAAACAGGCATTTTTTACTAAAAGGCAGCAAAAGATGCTGCTGGATTTCTTCCTCGTCGGTGCTGCCTTTGTGATGAGCTTCTATCACTTCGCTCTTTATTGGATTCGTCGCAGCGAACCTGCAGCCTTTTACTTTGGCCTGTTCTGCTTTGTGAACGCATTGCGAGCTATGGTGATGTCTGAGGGCTTTGTCACAACCTATGAAGCAAATTTTGAGCCCTTTCCTTACGGGGCCAGTACTTTGATCGAGATGCTTGGATTTACTCTGGCAGTTATCTGTTTTTATCAATTTGTCACGGCCCTCTATCCCAAAGAAGTTCCCAAATTTTTACGAATTGCGGTTGTTTCCCTCAGCTATCTCTATACGGCCGTCATTCTAACCACGGACGGTCATTTCTATATACGGTTCCTCCAGCCCTACCAGTTGTTGATTCTTATCGCCGGTCCCGTTATGGTCTATTCTCTGCTGCTGGCTATCAAGAGACGACGCGAGGGTGCAAGGATCTTCGTTCTTGGCTTCGTCTTACTGTTTGGAGCGGTGGTCAATGATATCCTCCTGCACAATGGAATAGTTAGTACCTTCGATATGGCGACGATTGGACTGTTTGCTTTTCTACTGGCCCAATCTATTATTCTAGCCAAGCGCTTCGCGCGGGCCTTTGAGCAGGTATCCATTGCGGAAAAAGAAATTCGGACTCTCAATGATGATTTGGAGCTCAAGGTTATCGAACGGACTCATACAATTCGAACGATTTTGGACAATGTCCGCAGTGGCTTTTTGATGATCGACTCGGAATATAGAATCATGGATGGGTTCACGAAGTCCTGCTGGGAGATCCTTGGACCTCAGGTGGCGTCTAAAGTCCAGCTAGTTGATCTGCTCGATCTTTCAAGTCGAGAAAAAATGCTGCTGGAGTTGGCCTTACGCCAAGCTTTTGACGATATGATGCCAGAAGATGTGACCTTGGCCCAGATTCCGAGTCGTTTTCATTTGGGGAGAAAGGTCGTTGGGGTGCAAGGATCGGTGGTTCGTAATAGCCTCGGTAAGCCGGAGGCCCTCCTTTTATCTATTTCTGATGCCTCTCAATTGGTTAAAGCCGAACAAGAATCGACCAAGAATAAATCCCTCCTGAAAATAATCAGTGAAAAAACTAGCTTCAGGTCTTTTATCAAAGACTCTCTGGATTCATTGAACGGCTGCATGCCTTTACTCGAACAACAAAATCAAAAAGAAATTTCCATGGTTCTCCATACCTTGAAGGGTAACTTCGCCCTCTATGGCTTGGAGCCTATTGCCGCCTTCATTCATGAGATAGAAGAAAAGAGGGTTCTGAGTAAAGTGGATATCAAGGCCATAGTTCAAACCGTCGAGGAATTTATTACTTTGAATGGCGGTATCCTTGGATTGGAAACGCACGGTTTAGAAAAGGACACCTACGAAGTCGCTGGCGATAGTTTGCAAAAGCTCGAAAGCGATCTGCAAAAGGCTGGACCCAGTCGCGGAGTGCTGCTGGCTCTCAATTCCTGGGTTCGAGAGGTTCGGATGGTTCCGGTGCGCGAATTGCTGGGTCCCATTGAAGCCAATGTGGAGAGGGTGGCCGATGCCCTTGGCAAGCATGTAGATTTTGCTATCGAGGGAGCGGAGCTCCGAGTCGATCCCCATCGCATGCGTTTACCCCTGAAAAATCTCATCCACGCTGTTATCAACAGTATCGATCACGGAATTGAATACCCAGAGGAACGCGGCGATAAAGATCCGAGCGGCCAGGTGAAGATCAGCTTCTGTTATGATGAACTCGCCTATCTGAAAGTCATCGTTCAGGATGACGGACGAGGGCTGGATTTGGATCTCATAAGGCAGCATGCGCTCAATAAAGGGCTGGTCACGGCCCAGGAAATCGAGAAAATGGCCGAGCCTGAGATCCAAGCTTTGATTTTCCGGCAGGGATTCTCGACCAAAAGCGATGTGTCGGAATTTTCCGGGCGTGGGGTTGGGATCGCTGCTCTCGACTATGCTGTGCGATCGCTTGGCGGACAGATTCGTGTCTACAGCAAGTCCCATGAGGGAACTGTCATCGATATCAGCATCCCCACCGAGCAAACCCTTGAGCTGCTGACTGGAATCGCTTGATTCACGTGGCTTCAAACCTATGTTTATGGCGATTCTTCACGGCTTTATCGGGATCAAGAATACAAGCATTCATGACTATATAGATGCCAGGCGATAGCGTTTGCACGGCGATGATGGCGCAGCCGACGTTGAAAAAGGCGTCGGAATTGCGAAGCTTGGCTGGTGCCATAGAACCTGTGAAGACGATCACGCAGTCTTTGAGGGTCGTTAATCGCTGAGCCGTTTGAATCATGGTATCTGTGCCATGGGTGATCAAGATTCGTCGTTGCGGACTGGTTTCGACAGCCTTAAAGATCGCATCGCGATCGACGTCGGTGAGATCGAGGCTATCTTTGCGACAGATTTGCTGCAGCTCGTAGCCTAAATTGACGTTCGCCTCCTCCAAAATTTGAACAATGGCGGGCTCGCCGACCTGGTACTCGCTGAGGGCGTCAAAATAAACCTTGTCAATTGTGCCGCCTGTGGTGATAATTCGAATGCTTTCGGCCATGCGCGTCGTCCCCCGTCTCGCCCTGAAAAGGAATGCTTTTCGATTGAAATTACATAGTGCAAAAATTATGGTCCAGGCAAGCTAGCTTGCAAACGCATAAGGATTTGCCATGTATCATGCCTACCCTCACTATGTGATCAAAAATGTCGAACTTTGGACAGCTGAAGGCGTTGAAAAAGGGCGAGATGTCGAAGTGAACAAGGGCCGGGTGGTCAGTATTCATAAGACATCGGAGTACGCAAGCCCTGTGACGGTCATTGATGGGACAGGACTGGTTCTCATGCCAGCTGGAGTTGATCCACAGGTTCATTTGAGGGTGCCCGGACAGGAGCAGAAAGAAACACCCGGCACAGGGCTTTTGGCTGCCTTGCATGGTGGGGTTGCAGCCGTTCTAAGTATGCCGAATACCAAGCCTGTCATAGATTCCGTAGAAGTGTGTGAGCTGGCAGCCTTTGAATTAGAAGAAGCGGAAAAGCAGACAGGTGTAAAAGCCTTTCTTACTGCAGCTATCACCAAAGACCTGAAAGGGCAGGAAGCGGTCGACTATAAGTCGCTGGCCGCATGGGGTGTCAAAGCCTTTACCGACGATGGTGTTGGCGTGGTTAAAGACGAACTCATGGAGGCTGTGTTCCAGGCCAGTGCCGAAACGGGATTGCCAGTGCTTCAGCATGCGGAGTTTCCGGGGCATGGCGGCGTGCTTGCAGCGGGTCCTGTGCAGGAAAAGCTCGGCATTAAAGCTTATCCTGCGGCGGCTGAGGCGGATATGGTCGAGCGCGATCTTCGCTTGCTCACCAAGTATCCGAAAGCTCGCTACCACGTGTTGCATGTTTCGGCGAAAGAGACCTTGGATTTAGTTGAAGCCGCTAAAGCTCGAGGATTGCCAGTGACCTGCGAGGTTTCCCCCCATCATCTCTGGTTTAGCTCAGAAGATATCGATGAGCAAAACAGCGCCTTCAAAATGAATCCGCCTTTGCGCGGTCTTAAAGATCGAGACGCTTTACGTTTCGGACTGAAGAGCGGCGTGATCGATTTTCTGGCGACCGATCACGCGCCTCATGAAGCTGATGTTAAGACGGAAAATTTCAAGACCGCAGCGTTTGGGACAACCGGTTTGGAGACCAGTCTGAGAGTGCTGCTCACCCTTTGGAAAGAAGGGCTTTTGAAACCCGAACAGGTCGTCAAAGCTTTTTCGAGTCGGCCTGCGGCATTCCTGGGTATAGACAACGAATACGGTAGCATTCAAGCTGGTCGTGAGTGCAAAGCTGTGCTGGTCAATCCTTACTGCCAAGAAGCAGTGGTGGAATCCGATCTGTACAGTCTCTCCAAGAACAATTGTTTTGTGGGGCAGAAACTCACGGGCGAGGTCTGCGGTATGTTTCTGTCGGAACGTTTCTATCGTTTCCGTTGAATCTTCGGGCCTAAGGGCGGCATTGCCGCTCCTTGCATTAGTCTGATTAATGGGTCCACCTCCTGTGAATCGGACCCCCTAATGCATTGAATTTCCTATAAAAAATCCAAAAAAAAATGCGAGACGTTAAGGCTGGAAGAAAGCTGGAAAGATTTCCTAGGTCTTGAGCCGGTCAAAATTTGAACCGATAGTCAACCCATGACTGGTAGTCACGGAGAGACCATGAACGTCGCGCTCAGAAAAGATCGAGAATTCCAAAGGCGAGAGCAGGAGATCATTACTGCTGCCAAGAATCTATTTCTCGTCCATGGCCCGGAGCGGGTCAGCGTCGACCTTATCGTGCAGCAGGTCGGCATTGCGAAAGGGACGGTCTATCGTCATTTCCAAAGCAAAGACGATATCTTTGCCGTTATCTGTATCAATTACCTGATCGAACTTTGCGAACTCCTGCGGAAGAACAACAGCTCCAAACCGATTTCCAGCCAAATTCGCTTTTTAGGGCGAACCTATTTGGAATTTAGTCTTGGGGATCTCGAAGCCTATCGACTCTATCGTGACTTGCGGCATCGCATTATTCCTGACAAGCTGGATGAGGGCATTCGTCAGCGACTGGTGGATCAGCACTTAGTATTGAAGAAATTGATCTTGGCTGTCATAGAACCCGGGATATCCCAGTCGATACTGCCTGCAGCGGATCCGGAGCATCTCTTTATCCTGGGCTTCGGGTTACTGGACGGGACATTGGATACGCTATTGCAAGGTCCGTTTGATGTTCACTTGCAGAATCCTGAAGCTTTCTTAAGCATTGCCCAGGATGTCCTGACCCGAGCGATCACTCGACCTTAACCAGCCTCGAAAGAAACGAATAGGATTTTATATGAGGGAGCCAAGAATGAATCTGGGATTTCAGTTATTGATTTTCGGCTTTTTGTTAAGCAACTGTGCGACGGCGCCCAAAACCGTTGTGAAGAAAAAGCCCGCTGTGAAAGAAGCGAGTAAGCAGACTGGGAAAGATCCCATCAAGGCCGCAAGTACCATGCCCGCAGTGCCTCCTACCAAAGCGATAGGTGCCACGAGCGCAGCGCCTACTAAGCCTACAAAGCCTTTAACAAAGCCCGCTCCAGCAGTCGTGAAAGAAGCTGAACCTGAAGTTGAGGAACCGGTGGTTGAGGAGGAGCATGAGCATGAGGAAGAAGACGACCAGTACAACCGTATGCGCAAATACTACAAAAAGAAGTAAAGCAGGCCCGAGCCCCAGTTTGGCAGAGGAACCCACTCGGGATCTTTTTCAAGCGACGCGGGGGTTTTCCGTGCCAGGAAGAGCTGTAATGCTGTGGATTTGATCGGTATCGACGGCTCGCGCGATATCGAGCAGGATAACGACTTCCTGACCAGCTTTACCTAGCCCCAGTATCGCATCAGAACTCGCATCCTGAATCAAAGTCGGCGGTATTTCGATATTTTCCCTGGTGAAGTTAACCACCGAAGCAACTGAATCGACGATCGCCGCCACCTGGCCCTGATGCCCCTCTACAATAATCACACAGGTATCTCGACTAAAACCCTTCTGATGCAAGTTAAATTTGCGGCGTAAATCAACAACGGGCACAACTTTGCCACGCAAGTTGATAACTCCTGCAACACAAACCGGAGTATTGGGAACAGGGGTAATTTCAGGCAACTGATTGATCTCTCGAACGGCCTCGATCGACATACCAAAGGTCTGTTGATTCAGCGTAAAGGTGAGATAGAGGCCTTGGAGAGCTGACTGAGATTTCTGCATAAATTAAAATCCTGCCGTCGAACTGATTTTTGCTGGCGGTTCGTCACCTTCATCACCAAAGGGGATGACGGATTCGGCATGAGCCTGGGAAGCCGATAGATTTCGAATGGGCTTTACTTCCGCTGATACCGGCGGCTCGCCTTGATTCGGCTGGCTCCGCCTTGGGGCTGGTGATGCACTTACCTTGGGACGCTTCAGTCCGGGGGTCCTGGTGCTCTTAGCCCTTGGCTTGACTGTTTGAGTTTCATAGGTTTTAGCCGAGGATTCAGCTTCGTGATCGCCCGTCACCAGATGGGAAAGGACAGCGACCATCTCTTGGAGTGAAGACGCTTGGCCATTCATCTGTTCCGAGGACGCGGCGACCTGTTCCGATGCTGCTGCGTTGCGCTGAGTGGCTTGGTCGATTTCGTTCATGGCTTTAGAGATTTGAGTCAGACCGGAAGCCTGCTCCTTGCTGGCGGCGGCGATTTCATTATTCAGATCGGCAACTTTTTGCACGGATGCAAGGATGTTTTGTAACACCTGGCCACTGCGATCGGCGATCTTGGTACCGCGATCGATTTTTTCCACATTGTCACCAATCAGTGTAGTGATTTCTTTAGCCGCTGTCCCACTTCTCTGGGCTAGATTTCGCACAGCTTCGGCGACGACAGCAAACCCACGTCCCTGATCTCCGGCCCGAGCGGCTTCAACAGCAGCGTTTAGTGCGAGAAGATTGGTTTGGAAAGCTATATCGTCGATGACATTGATGATCTCTTCTATTTTCTTGCTGCTTTGATTGATTTCATTGATGGCGCCGATGAGATTTTGTACCTCAGATTCACCCACTTTGGCAATTTTGCTGCTGCTTTGCGCGAGAGAGGCTGCCTCCCCAGCATTGTCGGCATTGGTCTTGACCATGCTGGTCAGCTCTTCCAGGGATGAAACAGTTTCTTCCAAAGATGAAGCCACTTGAGTAGCGCCGGATGAAAGATCCTGGCTGGCATTCGATAGCTGATTGGACACCGAATCAACTGTCGAGCCTGCGCCAGCGATATTCTCCGAGATCAGACGGAGCTTGCGGCTGAGTCGAAAAGCAAAGAATCCTGTCAGCAGCACACAAAGGGCCAAGACTATTCCGCTGACAGCAAAAAACAGTTCTTTGCCATTCAGTATACTTCCCAACAGGATACTCTCATCGATGCGCATCAGCAGTCCCCAGCCTAAAGAATCAAGGAATCTTTCATCGTGCAAGGGGGCAAAACTTGCTACCTGTAAGGTTCCCTTCCGCGTGTGCTTGGCGATCATGGTACCGCTTTCATTGCGCGCGAGAGCTTGCGCAAGAGGACTTCCTCCTTCCAAGAGGTTAAGTTTGAGAATGACTTTCTCCATGTCATGAACAAATGTGCCGTTGGCATTTTGATGAAAAGGGTCATAATCTATAATGACTTCGCCCTTCTTATTCAGGAGAGTAATCTCTCCCTTTTCGAGTCCTGCTGCTTTAAGAAAATGAGTGTATTCGTCGAGCACTTCATTTTCAATCCAACGTAGACTGCTTCGATTGGACACAACACCGATCATTTTGCCTTTGTCGTCACGAACGGGAGTACTGAAGGAAAGACCTGGCTGTTTAGTCTTGTACACAAGGCTGGTGATAGGATCGACCTGGATGTCTTCCACGAAAGCGCCTACCAGACCTTTCGTGGAATCTTCTGAAAAGCGTTCGTTGACTGTGTTAACGAACCAAGCTGCGTTGGCGAAATTTTGACTTTGCAACGAAGAGACATCAATCGCTGTATTGGATTTGTCTACGTTGCTGGATGCCACAAATTGTCCGTTGATATCGACAAATATGACCAAATCCAGGTAGCTATAGAGGTTTACCGAGGCATTCATAGCTCTGGAGATTTCAGTCGGATTTTTCGTCTGCAGCGCCGCATTGCGGCTGAAGACCAGGACGTCGGCATAGCGTGCGTAGAATTGGGCGCCGATCGCTCCGCTTAATTGCTCGGTCATGGTGTGCCACTTATTCTCGACTTCCTCAGCTTGCCTGTCGCTTGTCCTTAGAAACATATACAAACAAGCCCCAAACATCACAACCAGTGAGCCAGTGCAGATTCCAATGAGTTGAACGCTAAGACTTTTCGCGCGCATGTTGCTATTCCTCAGGCCAAGTGATGAGAATCACAAGCCAGTGATCGGCTCGCCTCGGTGAAACCTAAGAGTTTTTCATCGGGCGAGTTTGGAATAAATTGATTTTGTATGAGAATTTCTAAAAAATAAGAACTGTTGAAGAGAGTTTCACATCCTTGACTTCGGTTCCAGATATAATGTTATAGATCTCTCTTCCACTGATATCCGGAGCGATTCCATGCGAGATCCTAAGGGTTCAAACCCGAAAAGTCCTGTTGTTGATGCGGATCTCTTCAAAAAGTTGAGCGAAGATGAGAAGGGCTTTACGGCTCTTTCCGTTTGGCTCAAAAGCTCGGCTGGAATATTTCTTCCGCTTTCTCAAAAGAATCTCACATTGATGGCTGCACGACTGTCCAAGGTCATTGTGCGGTTTGGGCTTAAGGACTATCAGGACGTTCACAAGCTTTTGCTTAAGGGTGATGAGGCGCTGAAGAAAGATTTTATTGAAGCCATGACCACCAACAAAACGGAATTCTTTAGGGAATCTCAGCATTTTGATGTTCTACCTAAGGTTTTGCAGGATATCATGCGGACCAAGCAGGAGGCGGGAGCTCCTCATGAGCTTAGGGTTTGGTGCGCAGCCGCCAGTCGCGGGCATGAACCCTATTCAATCCTTTTTACTCTCTTGGAGTCTGGATTGAATCCCGTTCAATGGCGACTCAAATTTCTCGCCAGCGATATCGATCAAACTGTTTTGGGGGCTGGATCCAAAGGTGTCTATAAAGAGGACGAAATCCTGGAAGTTCCCCTTGCCATGAAAGAGAAGTATTTTAAAAATATGGGTGGGCAGCCCTGCCGCTATCTGGTCAAAGATGAATATCGAGAGATGATTACCTTTGCTCAAGTCAACCTGATCCAGTTTCCCTACCCGTTTCAGCACAAGTTCGATATTATTTTCTGTCGGAATGTTTTGATCTACTTTGATCGAGAGATGACCCAGCAGGTCAAAGAAAATCTGGCCGAGGCCCTGGCTCCCAATGGCTATCTTTTCATAGGGCATTCGGAAACGGGATCTGGACGCATCGCCGCTCTTAAAACAGTGGAAGCAGCGCTCTTCAAGAAGCAGAAAGAAGCCTCATGACTGGGAAGAAAATCCGCATTCTGATCGTCGATGATTCCGCCGTTGTGCGTAGCCTTTTGACACGAATTCTCGGTAGCGATCCCGAGCTGGAGGTTGTAGGAACGGCTCAGGATCCTTATGTAGCCAGAGAAAAGCTGATCGAATTGAAACCTGATGTTATGACTCTCGACATTGAAATGCCACGGATGGATGGTATCACCTTTTTGGAAAAGGTGATGGCAGCCATGCCGATTCGTACGATTATCATTTCCAGTTTGGCTAAGAGTCAGTCTGAAATGGCTTTGCGCGCCCTGGAAATGGGAGCGGTCGACGTGTTCACCAAACCAGCCATCAATGTTATGGACTCCTTGGAACAAATTAAAAATGACCTTTGCCAAAGAGTGAAAGCTGTGGCTCGGGCCAATATAAGTCTGGTCGCACAGACCAAGTCTCAGGTAGCTGAAACACCGCATTTTGCCAAAAAATCACTGGGACAAACCACTCACCAGATCCTTGCGCTTTCAGCCTCTACGGGAGGAACGGAGGCCCTGAAAGTTCTATTGAGACATCTGCCGCCTGATATTCCAGGAACAGTGGTTGTTCAACATATGCCGCCGGTCTTCACCAAGAGCTTCGCAGAAAATTTGGATCGAATCTGTAGCTTTGAGGTCAAAGAAGCAGAAGAAGGTGACCGAGTGAAACCAGGTCTGGTCTTGATAGCACCCGGCAACTTCCATATGGAACTCACTCGAAGTGGGGCCTACTACTACGTGAAGCTGCATCAGGAACCGGCCATGCATGGTGTCAGGCCCGCTGCGGACTATCTCTTGCGATCCGTGGCCAAGGTAGCCGGAAAGAATGCAGTCGGAGTCATACTCACAGGAATGGGCCGAGACGGAGCCCAGGGGATGCTCGAGATGCATCAGGCAGGCGCTTATAATATTGCCCAGGATGAAGCGAGCTGCGTCGTCTTCGGAATGCCCAAAATGGCCATCGAAGCAGGAGGCATTGATAAAGTCTTGCCACTGGATCAGATCGCCGGAGCTTTGATCCGCGAGTTTCAAAAGCGAGATGTTGCTGCCAGCTGAACGGCTTAACTGGCCCTTAAAACCTTGCGGTTTCTGAGTTGCATGATGCAGGCCGGGATATCGGCAGCATTGAGAATGTAGTCCGCCGCCCCGCGTTCAATTGCTGCCACTGGCGTAGCATTGAAAGAAGTTTCTTCAGGATTCTGGACGATCGTCACTCCGCCTGTTTCCCTAATTTTCAAAAGACCATTGATTCCGTCCGAGCTGAAGCTGCTCAAGAGAATGCCGCACACCGATCCGGGAAGGCATTCCGCCGCCGAAACAAACAGTTTTTCGGACGAAGGTCTTTGGCCAAAGAATGGGCCGCCTTTATCCAGAACAGCGACTAAGGATCCATTGCTGGATTTTCGTAGCTGCACATGGCTGTCAGCGGTCGCAAAGTAGGCTTTTCCCATGTGCAGAGGGGTCTCTTCCTGACGGAGAATCTGCAGTTCAATACGGCTTTTCTGCTGCAATTTTTGGGTCATGGTGCCGATGAAGCTGGAGATCGTAGAGGCCGATATGACAACCGGTGGCGTATCAGCAGCCAAACCTCGAATCAATGCGGAAAGTGGGTCCGCGCAACCGACATTGCCGCCGATAGCGATCAGGTTGAGGCCATGGAGGGGACCAGCACCTTGCATCAGCTCAGCCGGTGCAACTGGCTTGGCTGCGGCTGGCTTAGGTGCTCTCAAGGTGGCTGTTGAGGCCGCAATGATTTTATTGATCAGGATATCACCCAAATCAGACAGCAAGGAAGGATCATACTGGGAAGGCTTCTGCACAAATTCTACCGCGCCTAATTCCAAACATCTTTGAGCGGCTTCGCCATCAGCGCCGAGTGATGACACCATGATGACGGGAATGGGATGGTGAGTCATCAGTTTTTCTAAAAACGTCACACCATTCATCTTGGGCATTTCAATATCCAAAGTCATGACGTCAGGTTTCAAACTGATAATTTTTTCTCTGGCATCATAGGGGTCCACTGCCGTTCCAACGACTTCGATATTGGCGCTTTGCGAGAGAGCCTTTACAAACAGAGTTCGAACGGTGGCAGAATCATCCACGATCAGGACCCGAATGCGATCGCGAACTTTAACGAGTTGAATGCCAGATAAGTTTGCGCCTTCCGCTCGATCATCAGAAAAGCGATGTTCCACTGCAAAGTTTGAGGTATCGAGCGCAATCCATCGGCCTTTTGTTCCACCAATATTTTCTTCAATAATTGGAATATTGAGTTTTTTGAGTTGGCTGCGCGCCTCGGCGATATTTCGGTCGCCGATATTGCCGTCCAATCGACTCAATTGATTGACCACATTGCCACCGCCATAGACCTTGGCTTTGATATGATCGCGCTGGGCTCCGGCCTTGATCAGCTTGTCCAAAAGATCGGGAATGGCAAAGGTTCCATAGCGAGGAGAAGGTTGAGAGCCCGGTGTTGGCTCTGGCAAAAGATAGTGGCAAAGGCCGCCGATCATGGACTTAGAATCCCAAAACACGACACTGACGCAAGAACCTAAAATAGTTTTAATTCTGGCTGGTTTATCAGAGAATGCAAGCTGGCCTGGGTAGACAAATTTTTCGTTCATGCTGGAATCACCTCGCGCATCTTGACGAATAGGACGGATCGATCTTGAAAGTGAGACACGTGAGATATAGCCTTTTGAGCGTTGCCCTCACTGCCGAGTGGCGTGATTTGATCCTGGAATTCCTCGACAGATGCCACCTGGCGTACGTCATCGACATTAAAGCAAAAGGTTCTGCGATCGACCTCACAGACGACCATACAGCGCTTTTTGAGATCTTGATTGCCTTGCCCGTCGTCCTTTGCATAGAGAATCTTTGAGACATCCACCACTGGGCAAACGAGACCGCGGACCGTGACGAGACCTACGATTCCAGAGCGTGGCATGGGCAGGACTTTTTCGGGACGGCGTTCCAGAATTTCTCTCACTTGATGGATGGGTAGGGCATACTGTTGGGTACCCAGCATACAAATGAGATAGTGAGTGGCGAGAACGGATTCCGCAATGGCTTCATCTTTGGGTTTTTCGATGGGCGGCGTTGCTATGGCCTCTCGCTTCACAGCCTTGACGGCAGCTGGCTTGGCTTCGGCAAGAGCTTCTGCAGGGTCCATATCCCATGATTTATCGGTCGGCTTTGGGGGCGATTCAAGCTGTGGTTCAAATATTCCCCAGGATCCGTCGGATACGACTGGATTGAGCATTGCATGCTCGCTGACCACTTGGTTCAAAGCTTTGGCGAGTTGCAGGAGACGATAGCCCACTCGTTGCTTTAATTCTTGCTCATCTTCATCGGTCATAAAGATGAAGTAATTGGAAAGTTCATAGATCACGTCAGCCCATGGATTGCTAATATGGGTGAGATGAGGCAGCAGACTTTCATCGCTAGCATAACTTCGCAGAACGACGGCGATGTCGCCTAGGCATTCGGCAAGAGTGCTAAAATTATTCTGCTGAGCCACAGCTTGCAATTGACCAAGTAAATCCAAAGTCTTCGGCAAATTTTCGGCGCCTTGCTCAAAGGCTTGTAAAGCCGTCTCTCGCCATTGATTGATGAGAGGGTCATGTTCTGTGAGGAAAGCCTCAATCAGCTTTTTGGTGGATTCATTTGGGCTGCTCATGACGTCGACTCCTATGCCGCTTGACCAATTGCATTTTGCTGACTGTGCTGGGTGACCAATTTCAGAAAGTCTTCTGACGACACCATATAAGCCAATTCATCACCAGGAAGATGAGAGGTGCCTTTGAATCCCGGAATGACTTGAGTGATTCGATCGAAGGGACGGACAACAGCTTCGAGCTGGTCCTTGATTTCCTCGATTCGTAAGGCAACTGACATATCTTTATGAATAATAACGACCACCAATTCATCGGGCTTGATATCGATGCGCTGACGATTGGTTTGACTTGGATTGATAAGCTGTTCATAGGTCGCGATTGGAATGGTCTTGCCATTGTGTTCGATCATCCAGAACGGATTGATATAGGTAAAGTCCATGGATTGAACGGGCTTTATTTCACTAATGCAGCTCAAGGGAATGGCGATCAAGATATTGCTGGATATGGCAACAATGGATTGCTCCACCATGATGGACTTGGGCACCGGAATGTTCAGAGTCAGAGTCGTACCTGTGCCTTTGACTGAATCGAAACGTACGTTGCCGCCCAGAGCAGTCACGGCGGTTTTCACCACGTCCATGCCAACGCCACGACCGGACAAATCGGAAACCACTTCTGCAGTGGAAAAGCCAGCTATAAAGAGCAGCTCAAAGACTTCTTGATCGCTCATACGTTCCAAGTCTTGGGTCACGAGGCCTTTGCTAAAGGCTTTGGCGTAAATTCGCTCGCGGTCCAGACCTGCTCCATCGTCCTCGACCTTGACAGTGATAATATCAGCAGTTTGGAAGGCTTTCATCCGAATGAAACCTGTTTCATGTTTGCCGCTCGCCCGCCTCTTCTCGACCGTTTCAATGCCGTGATCACAGGCGTTTCGAACCACATGAACCAGTGATCCAGCTAAAGATTTGGCTATGGTTTTATCAACCTGGAGTTCCAGACCTTCCGTCTCATACATCACATTTTTGCCAATGTCCTGAGCGATCCCGCGGACCATGCGGGGAAACTTGGCGAAGGCTTTAACCAGTGAGACTTTTCTGATATCCATGATCTGCGTTTGGAGATCGTCGGTCAGCTTGGAGAGGGCTTTATTCATGTCCTGTAGGCCATCATCAAAGGTTTCGCTATTGATTCTCTGTTTGACGAAACCATAGAAAATATTCTTAAAGGCGACGAGCTCACCTGCAAGCTCCATGAAATGATCTAATTTTTCATTGGATACATTGACGCCTTCGTCAACTTCGTCTTTCTTCTTCAAGCCGGGTGTTGCGGCTTTTTTAAGGGCGGCTGCTTCGGTCTTGTTACCGCCCGTCAGGGAAGCCTTAAATTGCGCGATCAGGGGTTTGACGTCTGGGCTGGCGCTTTGAGCTTCTAGAGCGTCTATGCACTGCTTCAGGACATCCACGCTGGAGAGCATGAGGTCCACGAGGTTTTTTTCAAAGGCAATCTGTCCTTCTTTGATGTAGGTCAGGACATTTTCGAAGGAGTGTGCCAATTCCGAGGCCGCTTGGCCGCCTGAAACAGCCGCTGCACTGCCTTTAAGTGTGTGAATCTTACGAAAGACCTTATTGATTTCATCTCGATTGCCTGGCTCGGACTCAAGGATGAGCACACTTTCGTCCATGTTGGAGAGTATGCCGCGTGCTTCTTCAATAAAGAGGTTTTTGATCGTTTCAAGCTCAAACTTTTCTTGATTGATTTGGGTTTGGCGCTTCTGTATGAAGCCGCGGATCAGTTCGTCCAGTTTGTTGAAATCAATAGGCTTGTCAGCGAAGTCGGAGACGCCAACTCGCACACCGGCAAGAACAGCTGATCGATCCGCATAGCCGGATATAATCACAAAGGGCAGCGTGCTATTGGTTCGTCTGACCTGCTTGCATAGTTCCAGACCATCCATTTCCGGCATACTATAGTCAGAGAGTATCAGGAAGATCTTGTTGTCTCGCAGTTTGACCAGGGCTTCATCGCCATGACGGGCCGTCAGTACAGAAAGACCCATGCCTTCGATATGCTCCTTCATGATACCCAAGATGTCTACTTCGTCATCGACCAGTAGAATTTTATCTTCAAATGTCTCTTGCTTCATCGCGTCGTCTCGTCAGCAAAGAATAGGTTGGGACCATTAAATATCCTGAACTGTTCAGGTCTTCGGCGGCTAGGGCCGGAAACTTGAATATGGGCTCAGAATCCCTGCTGGGAAAAAACCCTCAATCATTCGCGAGATGGGACGATAAGATAGGTGGGGGAGTGGGGCGCGGAGAGTCCTCTTTTCGGCGAATGGAGTATCCTACCCAATGTCTCACCGATTCAATCATTCGGAGCTAGAACAAAGACATTGTTTGGTTTTGCTTGGTATTTGGTCCAATAGCTAAGCAAAAAAAATCCCCTGCAAGCAGGGGATTTCGCAGTGATAAAGCGTATACAAGCGCGTCCTTGACAGGACGTTCAAGCAGACTGCTTAGCTGCAGCGTCTCCAGGTGATACCCCAGACTTGCTTGATTTGACCATCGATCGAGTCGGTGGTGATAAAGCCGCGAGCTCCAGGGTAGCTCGAAGAGCTGGTGTTCCAAACGCGGATTTTCGCGTTGATGTTCAGAGCACGTTCAACGCCGCATGGTGACCAAACAGCCGATGCAAGACCGATATTGTCATTGTAAACATAATCGCTTTCAAAGGGACCAGTTTTGGTGGTACCGAAGCGACCTGTCAGGCCTTGACCTTGGAAGTAGTAGTCAGCCGATTGCTCAGCTTTAACACCATTGTCAAGAGCCAGGAATCCACGGTAGTAGAAGCTGGCAACCGAATACTGCCATCCGCCTGGAACATTGAGAACCATTGTGGCGATACAGTTCTTACGGCCATCAGCCAAAGAAATTCCTGGGCCTGCTTCAGCAACAAACTCAGAGAAAGTCAGAGTGAAGGATTGTTTGTCTTCAGACACGTTTTGCGCCACTGTTCCAAGTGGGCAACCCGTTCCGTTGTAAGCGATGCTTTTGATTGTAATAGGCTCAGAAGGGGCCAAATTTGAGCGTTGTTGAGCGTTGGCAACGGCGCCGACAAGTACGATCGGGGCAACAAACTTGATGATGCTTCCAAAAACTTTCATAACACTTACCTCTCATGAAACTGTTGGTTGAGGAGCTTTCCTTACTCCAAGACTAACCGCTGCACTTGAAATGTGAAATGAAAATTTAATGAACTGCTCTGTGGGCCTGATGTTCACGGAACACCTTAAAAACAAGCAAAATGAACGAGGCTCGAGCAAAAAAATTCAAGATCAGAGAACGCAGGACAGCTCTAGAGTTCAGACGAGATCTTTGTGTATCTTAGTTGATCTCATTGAATCTTTTTGCTGTAAATGCCTGCTGTCTCTGCCCTAAACCCTTGCTGCTCAAGCCTTTAAAGGAAATATTTAGTTTTTCTAAAAGTCTTTTCACTCGAATCTAAGACCTACTATGCATGGAATAGGCCAATCTGCGTTTATGTCGACTTTTAGTGGCTAAACTATGCAAAGGCAGGTCATGGTGGCAATTTCGCCTTGAATCGGGGCTAAATGAACAAAGGGCCGTGTCATTTGCCAGTCGAAGGACCTCGAAAGCCCATGAAATGGCATGGCATGTCCCTTGCTGCAGAAGTTTGGTCTCGCAGTTCTTCGTATGAGATGATTAGGGGAAATCTTCATTCGCATTCACGGAGGAGTCGCTCATGAAAAACCACCCACGCTTGGTGTCGTTTCTTTCGCAGCCCGAGTCTTACCGGGACGCCACGAAAACTTTAGAAATCAAGGAAACGCACATTTCATTGATTTTTCTTACGGATCGGCACGCCTATAAGTTCAAAAAAGCCATCGCCTTGGCCTTCCTCGACTACTCGACATTAGAAAAACGTCATGAAGCCTGTCTCGCCGAACTGAATTTGGGCCGGCGCTTTGCAGGCGATGTGTATCAACAGATTGTGGCCGTTCGGGAA
Source organism: Oligoflexus sp. (assembly GCA_041736645.1). Lineage (GTDB taxonomy): Bacteria > Bdellovibrionota_B > Oligoflexia > Oligoflexales > Oligoflexaceae > Oligoflexus. Next base: position 109,760 of record JBGSTF010000100.1, read on the forward strand.
TTGCCGGATGGCTCTTTGAGCTTTGGCGATCGCGGCAAAGTCATTGAGTACGCGGTTCAAATGCAAAGGCTCAGCGACGATCTCATGCTGCATCAGATCCTCGCCCGAGGAGAGGCCAGTGAACAGCAGATTGAGCGCTTGGTTGAGCACTTGGGGCTTTGCTACCGAAAAGCACCGAAAGTTCCTCTCCTTCCCTTTGAATATGTTCAACGAGTCAGGCGGCACTTGGATGAAAACCGACAGAGTCTTGTGGATTTAGCTCCGGTCCTGCAGCTTGATGAAAAGCCATGGCGATCGATCTGTTCGAGGCAGAGTCTTTATCTGGAAACTCACGGCCAAGTTTTTGAGGAACGCGTTCGTATGGAACGCATTATAGACGGGCATGGTGATCTTAGACCCGAGCACGTCTTTCTTGGTGAGCCGATTGCATGGATCGATGGCGTCGAATTTAGTCAGGATTTACGCACTCTGGATGTTGCAGATGAGCTTTGCTTTTTGGCCATGGAGGCGGCAATGATGGGGCGGCTAGGCTTCGCCCAGAATTTTTTACATAAAAGCTTACAAGCATTGGGCGATAAAGCGGATCCTGAACTCTTGGCTTTCTATCAGAGCTATCGGGCTATAGTGCGGGCCAAAGTAGGTCTCATTCGAGCCGTACAGTTGAAGGGCGAAGCCCGTGAAAAAGAATTGCAGTTGGCCCATGCCTATCGAAAATTTGCCGAAGAATTAATGAATCCCATTATGGCGAAGCATGTGTTCGTCATAGCTGGGCCCATGGGCTCAGGCAAGACCAGTCTCGCCAGAGCCTTACAAAATCGTTTGGGTGCTCAGCATTTGCAAACAGATGTGATCCGTTCTCAGTTGTTTGGCCACAATCCAGCTCAGGACGCTTTCGGCGAGGGGCGTTATTCGAAAGAGGCTCGGGGTCAAGTTTATCAGGAATTGAAAAGGCAGATGCTTGAGAGCATAGACGAGGGATCCAACGTGGTGATCGATGGGACATTTGGCGAGCCGGAACAATTGAATATACTTTTGGAACCCCTGCAAAAGGCTAAGATTCCGTTTTTTCTTCTTAGCTGTGAATGCCCAGATCATTTAGCTATGCAAAGGATTCAGGCGAGACGACGAGCGGGGCATTCTGAGTCGGAAGCCCGCCCGGAACTCTATCTCCAGCAGAAGTCACGAGGGGATTGGAATTTTACCGGCTATCCGCACTGTCGGGTTGATACGACACTATCTTTGGAACATCAGCTGCATCGGGCATTTAGGGCTCTGCATAGCTATGAGCGCGAAAGCAGCATCGGACGCAAGCGCGTTGGCTAGTTACTCGAGTCTCACAAAATGATTGTGCGGAAGCCATCCAAGGGCTTCGTTCAGTGATTTTTGAGGAATGATAGCTAGGGCATCCCACACCTCAGGATCGGCTCGGCTGGCGAATATTTTTATGGGCAATGGCAGAATATGGCTTAATTTGTGGAGAATTCTCGTTTTGAGATCCGGCTCTGCTTGGCGATTCTGGGCTAACAGCAGGATCCTTAGCAAGAAAAATGAGCCATTTTCTTGAAGACTTATGTGAACTCCAGCGAGTTTAAAACTTTGTTCCATATTCCGCTCTAGCTCCCGCAAGTGGATCCAGAGTCCTGAGCTGGTCTTAAAACTATCGTGCTTTCGACCCAGTACTTCATACTCATTGTCGGCTGCTACCCTCACGAGATCACCGCTTGGATACCATGAATCCTTCAGCTCTTGCTCTCTGCCTTGCCAATGTCCAAGCGAAGGACTTCGAACCCAAAGTTCCGTGCTGCCATCCACGAGACTTGGCATGGCCTTGACCTCGCATCCTACCGGTCGACCATTGAGCAGAACACCAGGCCCACATTCGGTCAGGCCATATCCCCACCAGAAACTCGCAAAAATTTTACCGAAATGAAGCCGTTGTTCTTGGGCCATAAACGCGCCGCCGCTATGGATCTTAAGACTGCGGAGTTGACTCGCATATTGAGGATGGCTTTCGATATAAGTCTGCAAGAGTTGCAAAGTGCGTGGGACTGCTGCCAGCCAATCGATATGTAGCAATTGCAATGCATCCATGAGTCTTCGCGGATGCATCGGCATTTCAGGCAGACAATAGAGATACTGACGAGAGTACAGACCAAGCAATCCATCCAATATGAGGCCAAAGCTGTGGAACCAAGGAAGTATCAACAATCGATTGCTTTCAGCCTCAATGCCTAGGATTTGGCTATGCGTGTCCAATTGATGGAGAATCATACTGCTTTCAAGCCGAATGGTTCGTGGTTGACCCGTGCTAGTGCCGCTCGTATGGAGAAGAACTGCAAAGCCCGGTTCGCCTAAGAGAGTCTTTGATAAATGAATGTCTCGATGAAGGATGAGACCCGCAGTCTGTTCCGAGAAAAAGGCTCTATGCCGAACTGAGTCAGCAGTTTCGAAGCTTGGCATGATTTTAGGGCAGAATAGAAACCCACCCAGCAGACAGGCAAAAAAATTGATCCAGCCATCCAATCCGCCTTCTGTCTGCAACCAGAGATCGCCAGGGCGCATGCCTTGAGCCCGCATTTGATGTCTTTTGTTCAGAGCAGATATCCAGAGCGAACTTGCCGAAAGAACCTCTTCGTTAGATCCTGCTATACGAATCAAGCACGGAAAAGCCGCATCCTTGAGTCGGTCTTTAAATGCCAGCAGTAAGGGATCCAAACTCATGGGGCGTCCTCATAGCCTGATCGGAAAGCGCGGTCTATTCATAGCTTACGAGAATTTGTGCCGAGTCACCTAGGGGTCGGCAACAGTTTCCAGTCGAGCGGGTAACCTTGCCAACAAATCCAATTGAGCCTTGGACCGTGCTTCCCTATGATAGCCTGTGGTGCCTATTTTTTGCCGAAGGAGCTCAGGTTGGCTATCAAGATCCATCCAGAAATTTCAGTTGAAGATCTCTATCAGATTGGTCTGAGTCGCCAGGAGTGGTCTGCTGATCCTGAAGCACTCGACCGGGTAGAAATTTCCTACCACAGATTGCTTCAGCAACTTGAGCAGCCGGAGGCCCGTATCTATGGCATTCACACCCACTATGGCTATAACGTTGCCGAAACAGTAGTGGCAGATGCTTGGCCAAGTCATCAAGAGGCTTTGCTTCAATACCTCAAGGTTGGTGTGGGTGAACCGCTGGAAGAAAGTATCGTCCGCCGTGCTTTATGCCTTCAGGCCTACAAGATTAGTTTGGGCTATTCTGGAATTCATCCTTCGACCTACCTTGCTCTTTTGAGGCTTTCTGAAGGGGAAACTTTGCCAGAAGTCCCTTGCTTCGGCAGTCTGGGAGCGAGTGGTGATCTCATTCCTATGGCCCATGCTACAGCACCTTTATTTGCCAAAGACTCACCAAGAGGTCCAAGGGATGTCATCGGCCTTGTAAACACCAACGCTATGATGGCTTCGCTCGCCATCGACTGCTGGTCCAAAACTTGGTTGTTCTATCGAGAATCCCACATGCTTTGGTTGCTTCATGCGAGTGCTTTGGGTTGGCAAAATTATGGCCAGCAGCAGGAAGGATGGCAGGCAAGGTCAAGCCTTCGTAAGTTTCGAAGCATTTGGATGAAAGAAATAGCGCTGACGCAGAAATCCTTGTCGCCACACAGAGGACCTCATCCTTTGGTTCCGACTGATTTGCCAGCTCAAGAACGCTACTCCATACGCTGCGCTCCACAAATTTTGCAGGATTTAGGCGAAAATCTGCTGTTTGCGGCGGCCAAGATTCGAGAAGAGGCTTTGGGATTGGCGGATAACCCGGTCGTTTTAGAAAATTCTATGTGGCACGGTGGACACTTCTATACAGCAGGGCTGGCAACAGCAGCTGACTTAATGAACGATGCTGTCAATCGGCTTGCGGACATGATTGATCGGCAGATTCTTCTGCTCGTGACAGTGGACAGCAATCATGGTCTGCCTTCGAATCTTTCGCTCCATGCCGGTGATCATGTGAAAGGCTTGCATCAACTCGCGTCAGCCTTGTTGCAGCGAATGAAGGCCCACCAGGCACCAGCAAGAACTCTGAGCTTTTCCTGCGAAAGTAACAATCAAGATGTGGTTCCTGCAAGTATGAATGCGCTTCTGCAGCTGAAGGACCTCCTGGAACTCGCTCTGCATCTGTCAAGAATTGGCTCTTTTATAGGGGAAAGGGCTTGGCGCCTCAGGCATGATCTGCCAATTCCAGAAAGTCTTCAATTGAACGCTTGGCAGCAGCACCAAAGTGCGATGAGCTGGCAGCGAGGAGACTTTTATCTCCCCTTTGCGTCTTCAGGCAGCTTGAGCTTGCTCGGGGAAATGGCTGGCAAATTCTGTTAAAAGGAGCACCATCGACTTTTCCAAAAGACTCATGATCATTCGTTCGTCCCCTTGAACCAATTGAGTGGAGACGGCCTGACTCAAATGTTCTAGCCTTTGATCGAGTCGCGAGGAAAGTTCGTCGAGAGTCTGACTGGTTTTGATATCCTGCTGCCATTCATCAATCATTTCGCTCAGAAGATCGAGCGCTGCTTGCTGCTGATCAGATTTGAGATTTGAAGTCAAAACCGGATGCATGATTCGAGTCAGAAGCGTCTCATCGTTTAGACAGCCCAGTAATTCATTTTGAAAGCCTTGAAAGGTAAATGGCGAGTGATTGCTGACAGCAACTTCGATAGGATTGGCTTTTAGAGGATGAACGATCGATTTTTTTTCAGGCTCTTGTGCATTTCGAGTTGAGCCCAGGAGCGATTTCAAAATGAAAATCAACACAATGACCATGAGCGACACGATCAACCAATCCAGATAGCTTGGCAATGGTGCCGGGATTGAGCTCGAGTCCGATAGATTTTTCCTCTTGGTTTCTATGACTGGCACTTCCTTGATCGGGGTCGTTGCAATAACTTCCGTCGGCATTTGAACTTCAGTCTGAATCGGTCGCGTCATGGCGAGGCTTTCCTCCAGGGTGCGACCTTCAGGCTCCGATTGGCTGCTTGCTAGGGGACTGTAATTGCTTCGGACTCGGCTGACGGCATCTTGCAATTCAAGATAGCGTCGTTGGAATTCGGTATCGATCAGTTTGCGATAGGATTGATTCTGCTGGGAACCCTGATAGACAGCCGCCTCTAAAGTCTTGTAGGCATCTTCGATTTGTCCCTGTCGGGCGAGAGCTCTTGCGGTATTGTAGCGAAGCGACTGGCGAAATTCGATAAATTGATTGATGATCTGAGCATAGGCTTCGGCACTGCTCTGCACCTTGAGATCTTCGATCCAGGGGCTTTCCATGAGCCGCTGTAATTCCACCTTGAGTTCCGCAGTCAATCCGGTTGCCCGAAAGCGCTTATCCAACTCCTGGATCCCGCCGCGATCGGGATCGAAGGCCATGCTTCGCCAAACGAGAAGCTGAAAGCTTTGCAATTCATGCCAGGGGAGTGGGGTGATCTGTCCGCTATGAACGCGTTCGATCTGTTCCGTAAGATTACGCACCCTGACGAGGTCACGGGTTACAGAAGCCTTATCAGGCTCTTGTTCAGCGAAAGCTGAGCTGGAAAATTCAACCATTCCCAACGCCAAACATGCCAATAGTGGCAGAATCACTCGATATTGAGCTGATAGTTTTAAAATTCTTAAGCAAGACATATAAGTCCTCCCCCTATCCAAAGCCTATTTCGGAGCGTTGAGTCAAATCCTGAGGACAAATATTACCCTCAAGCTGGGATCGAATCTGTCGAAGTAGTTTAGGTTATTGCAACCTATTCGAGAGGTCCGAGATATGAGCCAGACTTTACAAAAACTCCGCACGATGATGAATCAACCTGTTGAAGGTGCTGCTGTTTCATCGGTTCCAACGCGGGCAGTCGCTAATCAATCCCCTGTCGATGATTCGGAACTTGCCAGTCTTGAAGAACAGCTGACGAATTTCTATCAAGAAATGGAATATCTGCACCAAAACTTCCCTAATCAAACGATTCGTGGACTTGTTGATTTAACTAAATCGATTCAACAGAGAATGGAAAGTGGCCAGGGAACCCAGGGAGATTTGGGTTTTGTGCCAGCAGACGTTGTTCGAAAACTTGGAAGTTTGGATCAGGCTACCGCTGATAAGTGCGATTTTGGAATTGTTGAAGTCGACGATTCAGGGATGATTCGACTCTATAATCGTTGGGAGCAAGAGCTGGCCGGTGTATCGTTGCAGCAAGCGGTCGGTAGAAATTTCTTTGTCGATGTGGCTCCTTGCACCAATAATCGCTTGTTCCTGGGCCGCTTCCGTCAGGGAGTGCAGACAGGCAGCATGGATGTTGCGTTCAACTATACCTTTACCTATAAAATTCGACCCACTGGTGTTGCGATTCATATGTATCGACATGCAGCTTCGCAGCGTAACTATGTGTTTGTCAAAAGACGTTAAGAAATTACTTATCAAGGGGGGCGGCTATGAATCAAAAAGACTTGGAAGACATCCAAATTCAGCTGCTCACCATTGCCCAGGCTATTGAGAGTGGTCAGGCCAAGGGTGAACTTCTGCGGATTGTGGCGGATACTCTGGATCTCGTTCATCAAAAGACAACTAGGGATCAAGTAGGCTAAAAAATGTCGACACTTTTTGCCAAGAGTCTCCTTGCTAATCTTGAGTTGGTTCAAATACGGAACCCCGAGTTGCGGTCCAGTTGTATTTTTCTGAGAACCTGGGTGCACTTACATCTCAAAGGAAGGGTCGATGCAAGTAAGGCCCTTTATCCATCGTGGCTGGAAAGTCTCAACGTACTGACAGGTATGCCTTGTGACGAATTGCTAAGGCCAATATCCATTTCCTTTGATCCTTCAACTGTAGCGAGTGGTTTTGGCTTTTTTGAAGACGATGAGATTTTTTCGCTGACCGATGGTCATCAGAAAGTGGCACTGGCTGACATTGAAACAGTGCATCCTTGCATTGGCGTTTTGGACTTTCTCGTGGAAAAGAGTCAAGAGGTTTACTATCTCATCAATGGCAACTACTGCGTAGGATTGAACCCAGGGGTGCCCTTATCAGAATTTCGCTCACTGCTGCTCGTGCGCGTGAAGACTGATAGCCAAATGAGCTGTATTGTTCCGATGCGGATCAGCACACTTTGCCTCAACAAAGAGGTGTCCCGTGCAGCTGCTTGATGATCTGAAGATTTTGCAAAAAAATTTCGGATCGGATGCTGCCGAGATGCTCAAGACGTTTCGAGAAGAGGCGCTTTCCCTCGCCGATGATACGGAAGAGCTCCTGCTCGAAATGAGCCAGCCTCCTCAAACGGTAGAATTCAATCATTTAATGCGCAATATGCATACTCTTAAAGGCATAACTGCGCAAACGGGATTCGTCTATCTTTCCAAAATCATTCATTCAATTGAAGATCAGCTGGTGCAATTGAAAGATCAGAAGCTAACGAATTTGAGCAGTGGTCGTGCTTCATTCGTGCAGTTTATTGATATACTCCGATCATTCATTTTGCGACTTGAAGATCCGAATTACATTGAAGCCATTAAGATTATTTCAAATGAAATCGAGATCAGCTCCAAAGCTCTCATCCGAAGTCTTCAAGAAAGTGAAGAAGCTCAAACCACTGTCGAAAATCGAAATCCCGCTCCAAGTGAAACTAAAGAAGCGACGCGTGCCCTGAGCTATAGTCTTGAAAACAAGACTTTTGACAAGATTCTGGCAGCGATGGAAGCCGTACTTGTCAAACTTTTTCAAAAGGGTGAGGATGCCGACACCATGGACGCTCTTAAAATATTGCAAGAGGCCGTCTTCAACCTGATCAGTGCGCGGACTTCCTCCGGAAAAACGCTCAGTACAAAATTCAAGCGCCTCGTCAAAGACACTCAGGATAAACTGGGCAAGAATATCAGTTTTCAGGTGAATGGATTTGATACCAGGATAGATAATAATCTCTTGATGGCTCTAAGCGAATGTATGGGGCACATGCTAAAAAACAGTGTCGATCACGGAGTGGAGCTTCCCGATGAAAGGCAAGCAGCAGGCAAGGCGCCAGCTGCGCAGATGACGCTTGAGCACCAAAAGTTGGGTGATCGAACGATCGTGACTCTTAGCGATGATGGTCGGGGTCTGGATCCAGAAAAAATCACCGCCATTGCTATCCAAAAAGGTCTTATCACGCGCCAACAGGCAGATCAGATGACGAGCTACGAAAAACAGGAGCTTATCTTTCGACCTGGCTTTTCAACCAAAGCAGAGGCGACAGAAATTTCAGGGCGCGGCGTCGGCATGGATGCTGTTATCCATGAGATCAATAGAGTTGGGGGCAAGTTGACCTTTTCCTCTCAAAAGGGTCAGGGCACCGTTTTTCATATGGAATTTCCGGCTCCTTATCAGCTGGAGCCTATGACGATCTTCCGCTACCAATCGCGATCTTATGCTGTTCCAGCTCGTTTTGTCAGGGGTTTTATCCTGGATCCTGAGCTCGTAACCCTTCAATTTGGAACAGCCCAACTGTTGAATCAGGAAGAGACTTATACCTTGCTGGCGTTGACTGCTATCGATGCGCAGGCCAACCAGGAAGCCTTTCGCCCACTGATACTCTTGGAGCTTGCGGGCGCCCCTTGCGCCCTCATGATCGATGCCTACTGCACTACACAATCAATATTTGTGATTCCCATATCAGGATCGCAAGCTCTTCCTCCTTATCTGCGAGGGGCGGCGAGCGATCCACTGTGGGGAGCCATTTTTTGTATTGATTGTGTTGAAATAGAAAGAAATCTGAACAGCTATATTCCCAGCACCGACGTTCAAGACACTGCGAGCACGGCGATTGACGAGGATCGCAGCTCTACCCATACACTTCCCCATCCATCGGAGTCAGTTATGAAACCATTTGTACCCTTGCAAGGCCGCAAAGCAACCAAAGTGGAGATACTCAATGTCCTGGAAGGTCAGCCATTCCTTCAAAAAATGGGCAGGTTGGTGTCAACGATTGAAGAAAATGCGGATTTACAGGATGCTGTCCTAAATTATATCGCCCGCGAAGTGGATGATTTCAAAGACAGTATAGACTCAGTCAACGATATCGACGAGCTGCAGTATCTACTAGCGATTTGTTACACCCAAGTGAAAGCGAAGTGGATCCAATTTAACACCAAGCTGAATTACATGAATGAAAATGGCTTGGAGCCAGCGATGGTTGATATTTATAAGGCTGCTTCACTCACTCAGCTCTTGGACCTGATTGAGCCATTGACCCACCCTGATGCCGTTCGTACTATCGCGATCACACTCGGTCAGACCTTTCGCGAACTCAATGAAGCAGCCTAGGACGCCAGGGCGCTTTCGCGTCGACCTTCTCCGTGCCTAGCCGCAAAGCGGCGGGTTTCCTATAGAATCGAGTCTAGCTTACTTTTGAAAACTCACCAGCTCCCTCTGCGATGTTTAAGATGATCGATACCGCAGCCGTGTGCATTCATACGCTCGTGGTCAAAACAATCCTCGATATAAGTTTCGTTCAATGCAAAAAAGCCTGAGAGCTTGAATGCTTCTGTGTCTTGGTATATACTGATATATACCTAAGAGGTGGCGGATGAGTTTTTTCGAAAGGGTTCTGCAAGTATTTGAAAAGAATAAGGTTTCATATACCATCGTCGGCGGATATGCTTTGGCCTTGCATGGTGCTCCCCGTGGTACCATCGATATTGATTGCATTATT